>JAXFGC010000003.1:0-7919 GCA_034171505.1 Candidatus Alloenteromonas sp.
GCATGCATAAGGGTTTCCCCGTTACGCAAGGAAGATTATAGGCGGAAGGGCAAGACAAGGCAACAGGAATTTTGTGTGATTATAAGGTAATTTGTTTCTAGCCGATTATAAGGTAATTTGTTTCCACCTTATTCCTAACCCCCTAGGGGGTTCGCGGCCTCGATTATAAGGTAATTTGTTTCCACCTAATTCGCGTCTATCATTGCCCAGAGAGAGGTGAGGGACAATGAAGAGACTAAACGACTCCTACGTGGAGGGAGTGATCAAGAAAGCCGCCGACGGCAAGATGACCACCGGACAAGCCGCGGCGAGGCTCGGGTGCACCAAGCAATACGTCAACAAACTAAAAAGGAAATACGAGTCCGAAGGGAAGGCGGCCTTCTCCCACGGCAATTCGGGAAAGCCCAAAAAATGGAGGACGCCGCCCGAGACGGAGAGAAGGATCGCCGAGCTCTACGCCGGCAAATACGCCGGGCTCAACTTCCGCCATTTCCTTGAGAAGCTGGCCGAGGCCGAGGGAATCCGGACGACGTATCCGACGCTGCTGCGAATATTGAAGGAGGCGGGCTTCTGATAATAGGGAAAATTAGAAAAGGCCATTTTTACGGCCGCGAGTAAGTATCCATACGGATTTTTCGCGTTTTTACATGGAATCGATATCTCAAACAGGAATCGATCGGCGTTATTCGAGTTCGATCGTCGATGGGGGTTTGGAGGTGATGTCGAACAAAACGCGGTTCACCCCTTGGACTTCATTGACGATCCGGGAGGAGGCTTTTTGGAGGACCTCATAGGGAATTGGCGTCGGGGAAGCGGTCATGAAGTCATCCGTGTTGACCGCGCGGAGGACGACCGCTTCATCGTAGGTGCGGAAGTCCCCTTGCACCCCGACGGAACGCATGTTCGAAAGGGCGGCGAAATATTGGGAGGAATGGATGCCCGCCTTGGAAAGCTCCTCGCGGAAGATGGCATCCGCCTCCTGGCATTTCTTCACCCGTTCGGGGGTCACTTCCCCGATGATGCGGATGCCAAGCCCTGGCCCGGGGAAGGGTTGACGGGAGACGATCTCCTCGGGGAGTCCGAGCAACCGTCCGATACTACGGACCTCATCCTTGAACAAATCCCTCAAGGGTTCGACGAGTCCGAGGAAATCCAACTCCTTGGGGAGCCCCCCGACGTTATGGTGGGATTTGATTTTCGCGGAGATGCCAAGCCCGGATTCAATCCGGTCGGGGTAGATGGTCCCTTGGGCTAAGAAGAAGGACCCCGTCCCTTGGAGTTTCTTTTCTTCTTGGGAGAATACGTCCACGAAACATTGACCGATGATTTTCCGTTTCGCTTCGGGATCGGTGACCCCTTTTAAGGCGGAGAAAAAGAGGCGGGAAGCATCCACCGCGATGAAGTTCATCTCTTTGTGGGAGAAGGTGGCCTTCACTTGTTCGGCCTCCCCTTTTCGGAGTAAGCCATGGTCCACGAAGATGCAGGTGAGACGCTTCCCAACCGCCTTGGACAACAAGGTCGCGACGACGGCGCTGTCGACCCCGCCCGAAAGGGCGCATAAGACCTGCTTATCCCCGATTTGCTCCCGGGCTTCTCGAATCTTGGCTTCGAGGAAGTCTTCGCTACGCCAGGAAGGGGATGCCCCACAAATGCCGAAGACAAAGCGAGATAAGATGTCCTGACCGTGGACGCTATGTTCGACCTCGGGATGGAACTGGACCCCATATAGGTTCTTGGAAGGGCATTCGTAAGAGGCAATCGGACAAGTGGGGGAAGAGGAAGTGAGGGCGAAGTCATTGGGTAAGGAAACAATCTGATCCCCGTGCGACATAAAGACCTCTTGGTCCACCGCTAAAGAGGAAAATAAGGGAGAACGGGGGTTGATTTGGATGGTTCGTAACCCATATTCCCGTTCTTTTATGGGGGCGACGACCCCATGATGCTGATAGGCGATTAACTGGGCCCCATAACAAATCCCGAGGATGGGTTTCCCCAACTCATAGATTTTGGGATCTACCCGAGGGGAGGCGTCCTCGTAAACCGAAGAAGGTCCCCCGGTGAAGATGATGCCCTTGATATCGGGGCCGCTTAACACGGATAAGTCGGTCGAAAAGGGGAGGACCTCGGAATAGACGTGCAAATCCCGAACGCGACGGGCGATCAGTTGGTTGTATTGTCCACCGAAATCCAAAACGATGATTTTTTCCATGCCTATTATTTTAGGGGCGCGCTACTTGAGAAACAACCTACCTCCAAAGGAGAAGGCAAAGAAAAATCCACCCAGGGGGAGCCTAGGTGGATCAGAGAAGAGATATTATTCCGCTTTCTTTTCGCGGAGGATGAGGTTCATGAGGATGCCGAGGATCATCGCGATGGAAACCCCGCTCGTGGAGATCACCACGTCCCCGGTGCCAAAGGAGAAGAGGAGTCCCCCGATTCCCGCGACCAGGATGACCGAGGCGACGAAGATGTTCTTCGTTTTGGTCATGTCGACGTGTTCGTGGATGAGCATCTTGACCCCGCTTGAGGCGATGAAGCCATAAAGGAGCAAGGAGATGCCGCCGGTGACACAGCTCGGAATCGTTTGGGTGAGGGCCATCAAGGGACTGATGAACCCAAGTCCCATGGCGAGGAAGGTCGCAAGCCCGATGACTTTGGTGGAGGCGATTTTGGTGACCCCGACGACCGCGACGTTCTCTCCGTATGTCGTGTTGGCGGCCCCACAGAGGAGTCCCGAGATTCCCGTCGCGACCCCATCCCCGATCAAGGTGCGGGTGAGGCCGGGTTCCTCGAGTAAATCGCGTTGGAGGAGTCCCGACATGTTCTTGTGGTCCCCGATGTGCTCACAGATGGTGACCAGAGAAACGGGGATGAAGATGAGGGCGGCTTGCCCAACGGCGCTACCGCTCAAGGGGACGACGGATTCGCTGCCGGCAACGAGGAAGAGGAATTTGGGGTAATCGAGAATCGAAGCGAAGGAGAAGTTGGTGAACAAATTCACGAGGGGATCGAAGTTCACGATGTGGAAGTAGTCGTTCCCCGCGAGGTAATAGCCGAACACGGTGAAGAGGACCGCGGCGAGATACCCCGCGCCCATGCCGATGAGGAAGGGGATCAAGGATACGGTCTTTTTGCCATAATGGGCGGCCAAGGCGGTCACGACCATCGCAACGAGACCGGAGATGATGCACGGCCAGCTATAGAACTGCGCCCCCGCGGCGGTGTTCATGAGGTTATTGACGGCGCTGGAGGCGAGGGAGAGTCCGATGACCATGATGACGGGTCCCACCACCACGGGCGGCAAAAGTTTATTGAGCCATTTGACGCCGAAGAAATGGATGAGGAGGGCGACGATGCAATAGATCGCGCAGACCATGAGCATTCCGATGGGCAACACCCATAAGTTCACTTGGCCCGCGGAAGCGTCGATCGAGATGGCGGAAGACATCGCGGCCATGTAGGCAAAGCTCGAGGCGAGGAACATCGGGGATTTGCCTTTGGTAACGAAGAGGTAGAAGAGGGTGCCGATGCCCGCCGAGAAGAGGGTGGGGGCGATCATGAGGGAAGCGAGGTTGACGAGTTCCCCGTTCCACAAAATGCTCACTTGGCCAAATACGAGCATCGGGACGGTGATGCAGGCGACGAACATCGCGAGGACGTGTTGAATCGCAAGCACCAAGGATTGCGATTTCTTTTGCGGCACTTCGTTGACTTCCACGATCATCCCGTTGGGGTGGACGTGGGGTTCTTGACCGCTGATGACGGTTTCTTTTTCCATTGCGGAACCTCCATTCTTGGGCAAAAAAATAAGGCCCTTAACAAGGCCTCAAAACGAAGGGGAGAAAGAAGGGGTACCCATGCTATCGATGCTAGGCGTCTTTCCTTTCCCGGTGAACATATTTCTTTGCTCCGGTACTTTATGTTAGAAGAGGAATCCCTTCTTGAAAAGTGGGGAAGGAAGCGAAAGCGCTTTCAAAATGGAAGGTCGAAAGAAAGAACATGTTCGACATTTTGATAGAGGCGAAATGTTTCTAGCGTGCTATTATGCGTTTGCCCTTTCCGATATCGTGCGGATGCAAAAAGGACATTTTTTATTCCTAGACTACTTGCAGTTTGCTTGCCTTTAACGGAATTCACCGTGAAAACGGACGAATAATCGGGAAAGATAAGGACACTTATCTTCTATCGGCCTCTTCGCTAAATTTTGCAATTTTCGGCATTTTTGGTTATTCAAAAAGTGCAATTTTCGGCAAAAGCGAGTAAAGTTCGGATAAAAGGAGTGGAAAAGTAGATGGACGAAAGGCTGTTTGAACGAAAGATTTATCAAAGAATGTTGGAGTGGAAGGAAGAGTCGAACGGAAGAACGGCGCTTCTTGTTCAAGGCGCTCGCCGCGTTGGGAAGTCCACGATCGTCAAGGAATTCGCCAAGCGGGAATACTCCAGTTGCCTTTTTATCGATTTTTCCATCGCCTCTAAAGAAGTTCATGACTTATTCAAAGACCTGTCGGATTTGAATTATGTGTTTTTACGTCTTCAGCTCATTTACGCCGTGAATCTGAAAAATCGGGACTCGGTCATTGTTTTCGATGAGGTTCAACTAGAACCGCTTGCCCGTCAAGCCATTAAGCATCTCGTGAAAGACGGAAGATACGACTATATCGAGACGGGTTCTTTGCTTTCCATTCGGAAGAACGTTCAGGACATCCTGATTCCCAGCGAAGAAACCCGTATTGAAATGCATCCGATGGATTATGAGGAATTCCGTTGGGCATTAGGGGACAAAGCGACGATTCCGATGCTTCGAACTGCTTTTGAACACCGAGTCTCGCTTGGGGAAGGGGTCAATCGCCGGTTGATGCGCGACTTCCGTCTCTATATGCTCGTTGGGGGGATGCCTCAGGCGGTGAACGAATACCTACGTACCAATAATTTGGCGAAAGTGGACTCGGTGAAGCGTTCCATTTTGGAACTTTACCGGGAAGATTTCCGTAAAATCGATCCAACCGGTCGAGCTTCATTGCTTTTTTCCGCGATTCCATCGGAGCTTAAGAAAAACGCCTCGAGATACCAATTTTCCAGCGTGCTGCCGGGTGCCAAACGCGATCGATTCCTGTCTCTTGTTTCGGATATGAAGGATTCCTTAACCGTTCTTTTCGCTTATCACGCGAACGATCCTAGCGCCGGAATGTCCCTTCACGAGGACATTTCGAAATACAAGATGTTCCTGGCGGACACCGGTTTATTCGTCACCCTCGCGTTCATGGACAAAGCATTCACCGAAAACGTCATTTACGAGAAACTCCTAAGCGATAAGCTGGATACGGATCTTGGGTATTTGTACGAAAACGCCGTCGCCCAAACGCTTTACGCAAACGGGAACCAACTCTTTTACTATACCTTTCCAAAGGAATCCTCCACCCATCATTACGAAATCGATTTCCTGATTGCAAAAAAGAATAAGGTGTGTCCCATCGAGGTGAAGTCCTCCGGATACAAAACGCATTCTTCCCTCGATGCTTTCGGGGTGAAATATTCCGGAAAAACAGGCCAAAGGTTCTTAATTTATACCAAGGATATCCGAAAAGAAGGGGATTTGCTTTTCCTCCCGATTTACATGGCCATGTTCCTCTGAAAACGGATAAGGCAATCGACGAGGGTCGGTTGCCGCTTTCGCAATCGGAAACGAATCAACGCAGGCATCTTTCTGCGATAAGGAACATTTTTTACTTGATATGGTGGAAAAAAGACCTAATATATACCTCGTTAGCACTCTTGACCATTAACTGCTAAAAATGGTCGGAAAGGATGTTATGAAAGAAGAAAAACAATTTAAGACCGAGTCGAAGGAACTCCTTCACTTGATGATCCACTCCATCTATTCCAATAAGGAAATCTTCCTTCGCGAGCTTCTCTCCAACGCGAGTGACGCCATCGACAAATACCGTTACTTAAGCGTATCGAGCGAAGGCAAATACCCCGCCAAGGAACACGAAATCCGCATCGAGGTCAACGAAGAAGGCCGTTATATCCAAATCATCGATAACGGCATCGGCATGTCCAAGGAGGACATGGAGGAACACCTCGGAACGATCGCCAAATCGGGCACCAAGGAATTCGTCGAAAAGATGAAAGAGGCCAAGGAAAAGGGAGACGAATCCCTCATTGGCCAATTCGGCGTCGGCTTCTACAGCGCCTTCATGGTCGCGGACCTCGTGGAGGTCTATACCCGCGATTTGGAGGGGCATTGCTACAAGTTCTCCAGCGATGGGGTGGACTCCTATTCCATCGAGGACGACGAGAACCCCTTCCTTTCGACTTCCGGCACCGCGGTACGCGTGTATCTAAAGAAAGATACGGAGGATGAGAAATACGGGGATTACCTCAAGGAATACCGCATCCGCCACCTGGTCAAACAATACAGCGACTTCATCCGTTATCCGATCACCATGAAGGTGAAAAAGTCCGTCCAGGACGTGGATAAGGATGGCAAACCCATCGAAGGGAAGTACCACGACGAAGAGGTCATCGAGACCTTGAACTCCATGACCCCGATTTGGAAAAAGCCGAAGAAGGACGTGACGGATGAAGATTTGGCATCCTTCTATAAGTCCCGTTTCAACGATTACGAGGATCCCCTTTTCTCTATCTCGGTGAAGGTGGAAGGCACCCTCGATTACGACGCCTTGCTCTTTATCCCGAAGCACCCGCCCTATAACCTCTATAGCCAAAACTACGAGAAGGGCATCGCCTTGTACGCCAAAGGCGTCTTCATCGAGGAGAAGTGCAAGGACCTCGTCCCGGACTACCTCAAGTTCGTCCGCGGCCTCATCGATTCGGAGGACCTCTCCCTCAACATCTCGCGGGAAATGCTCCAAAAGAGCCCGATCCTCGAGAAGATGGCGAAGAACATCGAGAAGAAGGTTCTCGACAAGCTCCGTTCCCTCCAAAAGGACGATCCGGAGAAATACGAGGAATTCTATAAGAATTACGGCAACTTCATTAAGTTCGGCATCTATTCTTCCTATGGGGCGAAGGCAACGGACCTCCAAGGGTTGCTGAAGTTCCCGCACCTCAACGGGGAGAAAGACATCACCTTCGCCGAATACAAGGAAGGTATGAAAGAAGGCCAAAAGGCCATCTATTATGCCTCGGGCAAAACCGTGGAATCCCTGAAGGCGTTGCCGGGCATCGCCCGTTTCAAGAAATCTGGGGAAGACGTCTTGCTCTTCACCGGGGAAATCGACGAATTCACCATCCAGATGATCCCCGAATTCGAGAAGATCCCCTTCAAGAACATCTCCACTTTGGATCCGGAAGAAACAACGGAGGAAGAGAAGAAGAAACTCGAGGACCTCAAGGTCACCCATAAGCGCATCCTCGACGACCTTACGAGCGCCTTAAAGGGCAAGGTCGATGAAGTCGGATTCTCCTTGACCCTCGAGGATTCCCCCGTCTGCATCGCCACGCGCAACGGCTTATCCCTCCAGATGGAAAGCGTCCTCAACGACTCTCCCGAAGCCCGCGACAACCCCGAGGAACAAGCCCATGCCGAAAAGGTTCTTTTGTTGAACCCCGATCACCCCTTGTTCACCGCGGTGTCCACGGTAACCGACGAAAAGGAAGTCGAAAGCATCGCCACGGTCCTTTACGACGAAGCCCTCCTCGCGGAAGGGTTCGACATCGAGGACAAGCCCGCGTTCGTGAAAAACCTGAACGCCCTCCTTGCCAAGGCCTAGCCCCAGAAAGAAGAAGCAAAATAACGAGCGCATCAAAAAAACGGGGCTGTAACAAATCTCCCTTTCGTTGGGTGGCTTGTTACGCCCCTTTTTTCGTTGCATAGTCTTCTTAATCGATCGGGACGAGATCGTAGTCACGGCTGCCAAGGCGTTGGCGCTCCGCCATCTCGATCGTGTGATAGC
>JAXFGC010000053.1:0-15302 GCA_034171505.1 Candidatus Alloenteromonas sp.
TTTTCAACGAAACAACCCTGTTTTTGTTAAAGATCACCTTGTTTAAAGAGCCTTGCCACGAAAAAAAGATTTCGTTGCTTTTACTGCTTGAACTTCGAAATAGCAGTGGAGGTATCCTTAATGGAATTCGGGAAATGATTCGATTATTTGGCACCGATGTTACGTTCGTGTTTTGGCATCGTTTTTTCGCTAGGTTTCTTTTTTCCTGAATCGAGGAGGTTTTGCATTTCCCACATCCGTGAAAAAGGTAACTTAAGGACGAACGCTTCCGGAGCGAGAATGTCCAGAATCTTCATATTACACTCTCTCGTAGAATTTAGGCGTACCCCCGAGGCGTGACTTCCCGGCCCGCTTGGGGTATAAACCAACCATGTCGCTTTACCTGTTTAATGAATTTTTACGGCTCGAGCGTTCCACGCGTGATTAGGCGCGCGTCAGTTAGAAAGGAGTTTTTTTCGAGTGCCGAAGAAGTTTTGTGCGGGCGTCGATGTCGGCAAATACAAGCCTAAATGCTGCATCCCTAATTCCGACGGGCTGTCGCGGGGGACAGCCTCCCCTTTGAGAACTCAAGGGAGGGCATGGAATCCCTTCTGAAAGCAGCGGATGGGATACCCGGCGCCGAAATCGCTGCCATGGGTTTCGAGGCCGGCCATTACGGGGAAAATCCAGAATCCTTCCTCGAACACCACGACCTACAACTTTGCCAAATACACAAGGGGAATTTAACGAAACGAGGGGGACAGAGCATGTGCCGGCCATCCTTTGAAACGATTAACAAAAAGGCGTATGGAGATTTGCGAGGAACCAATCCATCTTGTTGATGACTCGGCTTCACGGGGTCACCCGATGGTCTCACCTCGCCCTTCAACGAGGGATTGGGATATCGGAAATGACGTTAATTAAGGAATTCGAAACCCCGTTTGCACAATCGGTGGAATATTCTCTGCCGTTAATGGAATTGCCTATTCTAGATTTTGAGCATGAAGGTTTTCAGAAGGTTTGCCGGAGGGCAAATTTGTCTCAATGTTTTTTGTTCGATAATGTCGAGAAAGAATAAATAGAAAGAGAAAACCAACGCATATAAGGACGATGCTCCAAAACTGCGATGGGCTTAATCCCGGGACGAATGACCCACGCGGATCCCCTCGCAAGAATTCGATGAAGAACCGCCACACTCCGTATCCGATGCAATACCAGCTAATATTGAAACGGTTATTCTTTTTAATGAGCAGGATAAAGAGAAACAAAGACAATATAAGCAAAAAACCAGATTCGAACAGCTGGGTTGGCCAAACTTTTTCCGGTAGGCGGGGAAACTGCACCCCCAACACGGAATCGGTGGGCTTGCCATAGCAACAGCCTGCGCAGAAACATCCAAGCCGCCCAAACGCGTGAACGAGGCATATGGAAACAGGGATGTAGGTTAGGAAGCGGAAAAAGGATTCATCCCAGCTCTTTTTGATTATTCGGTAGAGGCATACGTAGCAAATGCAACCCCCGAATAACCCTCCGTAAAACGTTAATCCCCGGAAAAGCGAAAACCCCTTATTTGGATTGGCGATCCAGGAGTAAACCCCTTGCATTACCGCGGCGAAAAACCAACCGAGGATAAGGGAAACGAGAATAAGTGCTTCGCTTATCCAGCAATCTTTTCGGCTTTGCCCTGAACGAAGCGCGAGATAACGGTTCAGGATGAATGCAATAATGAATCCGACGGTAATGCAAAGGACATATGTTGATAGGAAGCCTATGGAAGGGAGCATAACTATTTCGCCTTGACTGTACGGACGATTTGGAAAGAAGAATCCCCGTTGGCGATCGATACCTTAAAGGAGAAGGAGTCCGTAATCGCGGATGGGTAGAAGGGGATGTCGTAAGAGAGATTCCTCACTACATTGGGGGTTAGCATAATGGTACTTGTGGCGTCTGAATAATCGGAATCTTCCCCAAAATCTTGAAAGGAGATGTTTTTGAATCCTTCCACATTGGAGGCCATTCCGCTAGTGAAGGAAAATTCAAGGATTGCTTGGTCCTCCCTGTCGGTCGGGTTTTTTATTTCAAAGGAAAGCTCGATCCGGTAACTCTCGTATAGAACCAAATCGCCGGAAACGCTTTCTTCCCCCTTTCGAATAACAACGCTTTGATTTGAAAGCAAAGCGTTGCTCTCCGGCAAGCGGTTTGGCCGATCCTTCAGCAGCAAAAAGGTTCCAAGGCCCCCGCAGGCGAGGAGCAAACAACTGGAAACGACAACGAGAGCAGTAACTAGCCCCCTGCGTTTTTTATCGGAACTCTTCTGTCTATCCATTGCCAAAACCTCCGAAAGCGGATTCTCCGCTCGTGCAGCTGCATCCATCGCAGCTCCCCGCCAATAATAAGAAAAGGATAGCGGCGAGGAGGATGATGGCGAGAATCCACCACTCCCCCTTTTGAAATAAGTGTTTGTCTGGTTTGTTGTTCATTTTGCAGGCGCCTCCCGAACGCGTATGCTGTTTACGAATGAATTCATGTCCTCACTAAGGGACTCTGAAACGTATGGAACCCAGGCCATCGCCCAGTAAGTGGTTTGGCTTGCGATGCCGAATATCGGGACATCAGGAACGTTGTAGATGGTTTCCACGAAATAATAGGTCATGTAGAAGTAACCGTCGCCTTTGTATTCGGGATCCGCCTTCGGGGCCTTGATATTGGCCTTGCTTACGGGCAGGTCCGTCACGGCGTCGAATCCGACATAGTTATTGCGTTCGTTGGACGTTGTCCCCTTCGGGGTCAACGCGCCGAGGCTGCAATCGTCGATCAAGGATTTGGAGGAGAGGAAAACCGAAGTTCCCGACGGGTATTTTCGCTGCCCGATGATGCCGCCGACGCGAACGGTCGGTGCGGAAGCGACCAAGGCTCCACCCGCGAGATTTTGGCAATCGCTGAGCGTTCCGCCAATAGCGTCGCCGACGATGCCTCCGACATCGCATCCGTTGCCGCTGGATACGACGCCGTCAATTCGCCCGTTGTTGGTGCATTTGCGGATATATCCGGAGGAGAGCTTGGAAAATAAACCGCCGGCGATCAAAGAAGAAGAGGAGGTCTTTAAGAAGGAAGTCACGATTGTGGCGACCTTGGTGACCGCTTTTTCTCCGCCGTTGAAATCGATGGCGAGCGCGCCATAAGAAGAGCAGGTTGTTCGAGAGGCCTCCGAACCGGTATTTCCGCCGATTTTCAGGTCGCTGACATTTCCGGAAAGAACGTCAAAGAGGCCGAATTTGGTACTGGCGGGAGTGGCGGAGGAGAAGGTGATGGAATGGCCGAAGCCGAGAAGGTCGCCGGTGAAAGGATTTGATGAATCCCCTATGGGGTCCCAAGATCCTTGGATAACGATGTTGGATTGAAGCGCGTAAACGAGTGTTGGCGCTTTTTCGATTTCGCGCAATTGATCCGTGTTGAAAATGAGTTTCGGATCCGTTTTGGTGCCGGCCCCGAGCAAGGACCAAACCGCCCGCAAGGTGATGGATCCGGTTTCGCCGCCCCCAATGTTCGTTATCGATTCGCCGGTTGCGTCGTTGACCCAACCCGCGAATGTATATTCGGGGTGGGTTAATGGTTTCAACGCGATGGCGTCGTCTTCCACAGTGAAAGCGAGGACGTTGTTGTTGGTCTGCGATTTCAAATTGACGTAATAGATTTGATAGGTCTGCAAACGGAATGTTCCGGTGATAACAAGGTTTCCAGTGGTGCCTTTGGAGACGTATTCTGTCGACCAATTATCAAATGTATATCCCGGGCAAGAAGGGGTAGGAAGCGCGAACTCGTCGTTGACGGTGTAGTGTGCGCGAGGGGTGAAGACGATGTCGTCCTTGAATTCTTCCGCCAGTCCAGTGAATTGGTAAGAAATGTCGTAGCTGATCGCGTCGCTCCAGCAAGCCGTCAAGGAGATGTTGGTGGCGGTTCCTTGGGGGATTTCGGTGACGAGCTGCCCAGATTCATCTACCCAGCCCAAGAAATCGTATCCGGGGCAAACGGGCGAAGCCAACGGAACGTTTGGGGTCTCGACGGTGAAGGAGGTCGGATTCCCGATGGGTGCGTAGGTTTTTTCGGAAGAATAGGTGACGGAATATTCTATTTTTTGGAATCGGGCGGAGAAAGACCGGTCGCCCGTGCTTCCTTTGCGAATTTCGCGAACCCGGTTACCCGTTTCGTCGTCCACCCACCCGAGGAAGGAATAGCCTTTACAAGAAGCGTCCGCCAGTTCGAAGGTCTCGTCTTCGATGGTGTAGTGATTGATTGGGTTGTTGTCTTGGAACGCGGAGTCGAACCCAAGTTCTGTGCTGACGTCGGAGGAACAATGGAAGGAAAGATGATAATCTTCTAAGTCCCAGGTCGCTTCAAAAGACCGGTCGCCCGTGCTGCCGTGGGGAATGAGCGAGCCTTCCCTCCATCCGGAAAAACGGTATCCGAGTTTTTCGGGATCCAAGAGTTCGATGGTGTCGCTTTCAATCGTGTAAATGGCTGGATTGGCATTCTTGGCCCCATCGATATTGATGTAGGTGATTCGATAGGCCGTCGGGACAAATTTCGCGTAGCAAATTACGTCTTGAAGGCGGGTGGGGTTGATTGCGAGAATTTGCTTTTGGCACGCTTCGTCTTCGTACCATCCTAGGAACTCATAACCCGGCGCGGAGGCGGAGGGCAAGGAAAGCTCTTCGCCGCTGGTTAATATGGTATAGGAGGTTAACGCGGGGAATTGAACGGTGTTGAGGAATTCCTCCGATACGCCCACCGACGCATATTGGATGCGGTAGGTCGTAATCTGCCAATTCGCGGTTAGGCTCCGATCTTTCATTTCCGAAGAATCGATGGAGGTGATATAAGTCCCGCTCTCGTCGGTCCACCCGAGGAAGAGGTATCCCGGCTTTCTTGCGGGGGAAAGGAGGATTTGACCGTCCTCAAGCGTGTAGCTTTTCCGATTCTCGTTGACGCATCCCTGAACTCCCTCGAAACGGATCGCGTAAGAATGGAGTTTGAACCTTCCCTCGATAGTGAGCTCATAGGCGAATAGCTCGGGCGTGACCGAAGAGATTCGCTTGTTCGCTCCCCCGGGAAGATACCACCCGAGAAAATCGTAGCCATCCAATGACGCATCGGCCAAATCAAAACTGGTTTCGATGTCAAAGGTGTTTGGGTTTGGGTTTTGAATCGTGTCGAGTGTATCGATATCGATACCGGGGAATTGGTATATTACCTGCCCGACTTCTTTGCTCCATTCCGCGGTAAGGATGTAGTTTTCGCAGCTGCCGTGGGGGATGGAGGCGATGAATTCCCCTTGTTCGTCTTTCCACCCGAGGAATTTCCACCCGTTTACCTCGGGAGCTTTGGGAAGGACGTACTCATTGTCGGAACGGAGATATGTGTGGGCCGTCATCGATCCGCCTTTGAGGTTGGCGAAGGCGACCGTGTAGAATTCCGGCTCGAAAATCGCGATCAATTCAACCGCGCCGGAAGATCCTTTGGGAATCGAAGTGACGATGGCCCCCTCGTTCTCCCAATGGACGAAGCGATACCCCTCAATGGAAGGCTCCTCGAGGAGAATTTCGTCTTCTGTGGTGTAGGAGTGCGGATTCGGATTATTGGCCTTGTTGAGAATATCGGTCTCGTATTCTCTGGCGACCCCTAGACAAGAGTAGGTTATGGCGTATTGATTCGGAGAAGACCAGGTCGCCTTAAGCGAGATATCCCCTTCGGTGAACCGCGGGATTTCGGAGATGACTTCGCCGCTTGCGCCGTCTGCCCAGCCGGCGAAGGGATATTCTTCCCTGATCGGTTGGAAGGAGGGAGAAGAAAGCGGGACGTTCTCGTCGAACCGGCGGGCGGTTTTCGTCGGCGTAAAGGTCGCCCCGGAATAGTCCCAGTAGATGGAGTAGGACCTCGGTGAGAATTTGGCGTAGAGTTCGATTCTTTCCCCGGGCTCGATGATTTCGCTCGATGACTTCAACAGGTAGCCTCCGTTCTCGGGGTCGCCCACGTACCAGTTGTCGAATGAGTAGCCCTTTACTGCCGCGGGGGTTGGCAAAAGGGAGACCAGGTCGGAATAGCGGGTTTCGGAGGGGCAAGCGAAGTTCCTTTCCTGCGGGGCAACGAATTGCTCCGGGGCCGCCGGGTCGATGCCGCGCTGGGAATAGTCGAGGCTCACGGTAATGCCGTCAGAAGAAATCGAAGACGGGGAGGACGGGGATTCGTCCGAACACGAGATAAGGAGGAAAGGGACGAAAAGGAGACAAAGCTGATGAAGTTTCATACTAAACTCCTGTGGTCGGGACAAATGTCCCGACGATTTCGACGTCGCGCGTCCAAGTCTTGCTGATTTTTGTGATGGAGAGTAAGGAGGCTCCATCCTTCAGGAACCAGCCCTCGAAGCGGTATCCGGACGCGATGGGGTTGACGAGCGTGATGGTTCCGGATTCGGAGTGGGTGAAGGACGACACGTTTCCGTTGGTGACCCCTGAGATGGGCTCGCCGGAAACAGAATCGACGAATGAATAGGTGATTTGGTAGCTTTTCGCAGCCCAGATCGCGGCAAGAGAAATGCTGGTGCCATCGGTTTTCTCAGCCAAGCGCAAGCCTTCAAAACTCAGCGAGGAGATGGGGCTTCCGCCGTATTCCCAGCGCAAAAAGTCGTACCCCAGACGAGAAATGCTTTCCAAGGGCACGTTGCCATCGGTTCGTTTATAGGTTGTCGGGTTTGGATTGCCGACGCCTTCAAGATTGGAATAATCCACGGGGTATTCAATTTCGGAAAAACGGGGTGTCAGCACCATGTTTCTCGCGGCCATGGGATCCAACTTGGTGATTTTGGTTTCGCCTTCATACCACCCAAGAAATCGATATCCGGGGCAATAAGCGTCGTTGAAATCTTTCTCTTCCGCGTTGACGGTATAGGAAAAATCGTCGTTTCGATATTCGATATCGGCGGTGAAAGCCGGATTAACGCCTTCATAGCCTCGGAATTGGACGGAATAGTGGCAAATATCCCAATTTGCGGTGACGTCGATGTCCCCGACGGTGCCAAAGGGTATTTCTTCGATTGGATCTCCTGATGGCAATGTCCATTTGGTGAAGGCGAAGCCCAAGGATTCAACTTCGGTCGGAAGGGAGAAGGTATCGCTGGCTCTTGTAAAAGAGGCGGGGAAGGAAGACGGCCTATCCGCTTTTAGCTCTAAATAGTTGATTGAATATTGAATGGGGGTGAAGGAAGGGTAGAATCTCATCTCTTTTTGAGATAAGCCCATCCCGCCTTCGATTCCGATCCCAGTGCAGAAAGAGTCGCTTCCTTCGAGCGTCCATCCGTTAAATTGGTATCCTTCGCAGCTTGGGATGGGGAATGCGATCTTAGAAAAACGATTGAGCTTGAGGGTTTCCCCTTGAATCTCGCTTAGGAACAAAGGGTGAACTCCCGTTTTTGTAGACCCGGCTTCAGCCCCCGAGCAGAGAACAATGTCGTGGGTGTCGTTAAGGCCGTTGTATAAATAAACCGCTCCGGATCCCAAGCCAGTTAGGGCTAAGAGGCCGGCAAGGGCACCTATGATACGTTTCGTTACTATTCTAGAAAGCCTGTTTTTCAGGGCTAAAAGTTCTTTTTCCGCGATTTCGGGAAGCGGCTTCCAATCCTTTAACCTATGGCGATGGCGGGTGGAAAAGAACTCTTCGATCGACTTTGTCGCGTCTTCTTTGGCTGCTCGGATATCGAGGGAACTCCGGAATTGGCTGTCGCTCAGCAACCGGCAATCCACCATGGCGAAAACGGTCTTTAAAAGGTCGGGATTCTCGTCTTCCAAGCCAAGCTTTTCGATTCGGCTCAAAATTGCTTTTTGGAAAATGGGGTTATCGGGATTGTCGGCGGATTTCGCAAGGTTAACGATGGACAGAAGTTCGTCTTCGCCCGCGTCGGGCAATCGCGTTTTGATGTAATTCTTGACCGCATTGTCGCCGCCCAAGGAGCCAAAATCATCAACGAGGGGTTCGCGGATAACGGGATCCTCAGCCAATAGGACGCCTAATTCTTTGAATGCTTCTCGAATTTTCTTTGCGTCCGTTTGGCAATGACGAATCTTTCGGGACAAGATTGAGGATAAACGACGCTTCCCGATGGAATAATCGTCGCTTTCCCCTCTTTGCCGAACGCTTTCGATGAACGCCTTTCGATCGGAGAATGATTGGAATTCGAGAAAGCAATTCTCCAAAGCGCGGGGGAATTCTCGCGGATTGATTTCGTAAACGAAAATGGTGTTCTCTGGATCTTCCGCCAAAGAAAGGGAAGAATCAAAACGTTCAAAAACAAATTGGCTGGCGGAATCTTGGCGTTTCGCGTCGGGGGAATATGAGTAATGCCGAATGGTGAAATGCTTGGTGCCGCCTATGCCTTGATCCTGGCTGGGCCGTTTTCGCTTTTGGTTATTCATGGACTTTGACTTTTGGCTTGGGGGTAAAAAGAGAGGCGAAGTGTTTTTTAAACACGCCTTTTTTGCCCATGACGTTTTTCAATTGCGGGAATTCTTCGAAATAGGCTTCGTAGTCTTTCGGCCTGACAGTGCGAAGCGAAATTAAGTTAGCGTACAATGAATCCAAAGAGTTGCCCTCAAGCTTTTTTGTTCGCGCTTGTTCAAGGAAGGATCTGGTTGTTGTAATGAGACGACTAAGCAATGTGGATTGGTCGGGAGCTTCGTCGCAGTGGTATTCCTCGATGATATCCGCCCCTTTCAATAGCAACTTAGTGGCTTCCTTGAGTTCCGTTTCCGAATGGAGGGTGGGGTGGATGAAACAATTGGATTTATTCCAAATTCGATAGAGAAGTTCAGATGTTTCTGGATTAGAAAACACTCTTCGCATCCTTGCAAGGACGTCCGTGTCAAAATCGGTGTGGTACAAAAGGTATTCTTCCATCGTGCCGCGGAAAGCGATGGCGGCAAGGCGATATTTGTCCTTGATGTCCGATTTGGTTAACAAGTAGCGAATAACCTCCGGCACGGATTTTCCATTCAATTCCGGGGCACGGGAAATCGCTTCGCGTGTGATCTTTTCCAAAGTGGTTTGGTATTCGCTGAGCTGTTCGCTGAACTCTTCGCGAAGGGAATCCGAGGCTTTTGAAACGGATTGCTCAAGCTTGTCCATGCGTCCGAGAAGACTGGCCAATAGTTCTTTGATTTCATCGCCATTTTTCGATTCGATGGTTTCGATGGCCTCTTCCGGATTCTCTTCGAATTGGGCTTCAATCGGAAGTTTTTCTCGGAGGAACATTTCCTCAAGTTCTTGTCGGAGTTCGGAATCGTCGAAGGAAGCGTCGAAACCAAGGGCTTCTTCAACCCCACTCGCCGCCAACATTACATCATCGATGGCCTTTTGATTATCTTTGGCCGTTTCCGTCAACTGGGTGGTTTCTTCGACGAATTGGCTGGTGGACATGCCAATCGAACTTTCAAATCGCTTGAGGGATTCCGAGGCGGATCTTGCGATGTACAACTGGTCGAGGGCCTTGGCGGCTTTTTCACACTCACTTAGCTTTTGGATGGCGATTTTGTAATCCGCTTTGACTTTCGTAAACGCGGCTGCGATTCGTCTGTAGGCATACGAATTGTGGTCTTCCAAAAGGGCTTTTTGGCTTAATTCGTTTATTTTTCGTTCTAATTCGCAGCACTGAAAGAACGCTTCTTCGTAAGCGATTTCGTTAGTGAGCTCGCGTTGTTGCTTTTCGGTGAATTCCGGGCGCGGTCGCTGGTTTGCGATGGCGAATAAAAGAGTGTCGATCCGTTTTACGTGGCTGGCGAAGGCGTCATCCGTTTCGTTTTGGACGAAATTTCCAAGTTGGCCATTCAGGGCCTTTAAAAGATTTGCCAATTCAAAGAAGGAAAATGCGTTCTCGGCGCGCTTCTTATTGCTCGAATCGACAATTTGAATGACGCGGGAGAAATAATCCATCCGCTCCTTAAGCATGGGCAACTTCGCGTATTCCGGGCTAGAAAGGGAAGTCTTGCAATGCTCGGCGGTTCGAATAACCTCATTGGCTTTCGCCCAAGCGAAGTTTTCCAAATCGGAATCCTTTTTGCCTTTTGATAGAGAGCTCAAAAAAGCTTCGGCAAAATCGGTTAACGTCGGGTCGTTTATCGCTGCGGAAACGATGGTGTTAATCTCCTGCACTTGGTTTATGGATAATTCTAGTGGCTCTGCAAAAATGGATGTGACTTTTTGCCGGATTCTGGGCGAAAGCTTTGGAAGAGAGTGCCCGATTGAATCGATCGTTTGGAAATCGATGCTCTCTTTCCGCTCAACCCATTGATGGTTCTTGAGCACTTGGATATTGGCGTTCACAAACGCAAGAAAAAAGGGGGAGGGGTTCGGCGTCTTCTCAAGAAAAGCAAAGGAACTATCAATGATTTTTAAGGCGGGCAAGTCCTCGACAAATGATTCGGAAATGGCCCTTTCCCAATCTCGAGAATCGCTCAATGAAAGTCCTCGCATGCGGAGCGTATGGTACCTTTCGATAAGGGATCCCCTGAGTGCCTTATATTCCTTTTTTCTTTTTAAGCCTTCGAACATAACTCTCTCCTTTGTTTTCCTGGAATCAGCTGCCGCCGGTTATAGATGCTCCGATAAATAAAACTCGCGGATTCGGTCGAGGTCGCTTTGCTTGACGCTTTTGCGGGCCAATTTGAAGGCGGCTTCGATGTCGCTTTGAATGATTTCCGGTTCTGTGCTGTCGGGGGTCCCGTCCGCGAGGCGCCGGCGGATTGAGCAATCCTTCATTTTTTCGCAAAGACCTCCCTGCAGGGCCAAGTCGGCGCCGGAATAGCCTTCACTGGCTTCAATAATCCGTTCCAAATCCTGTGGGGAAATCTTGATGCCCTTTAGTGCGTTGGTCACAATCACCCTTCTTGCCGCCTTATCGGGGAGTGGGACCATGATATGGTTCGAAAAACGGCCCGTCCGAATGAAGGCGGAGTCGATTTCCCATGGGCGATTGCTGGCGGCAATGAGAATGAGGTTGTTGGGGTTCTCTTCGAATCCTTGCATTTGAGTAAGGAGTTCGGGGACGATGCGCTTCATCGGCGATGAAGAGTCGTCGCGAGAAGAACCGAGGGCTTCAAATTCGTCGAAAAAGATAATGGCGGTTTCGTATTTCCTCGCTTCGGCGAACAAATTAGAAATGTTTTTTTCGGAATCCCCGAAGTATCGAGAGGCGATGTCGCTGCATTTTACCGGGAAGATCGGCGCACCGAGTTCGCCGGCGATGGCCTTGGCGAACATGGTCTTTCCGGTTCCGGGAACCCCATATAATAAAATGCCCATGCCTCTTTTCTTTCCGTAGGATGCGAAAAGATCTGGGTGCTCTCGTGGGATGATTATGGAATCTCGGATGATTTCTTTGACTTCGTCTAGCCCAGCGATATCGGCCAACTTTATTTTCGGCCGTTCCGCTGGGAAAAAAGAGGTCAATTCGACATCGTCCTGCGTCGCTTGATTCCCGCCGAAAGACGATTGTGAGGAAGACGACGTTGAACTTCCTTCGGCGCGGGAAGAAGGAGATTGGCGGGACGATGGGGATCTTCTGGTTTTTTCGTCAATTTTCCGGATGACTTTTTTGAATTCCTCAGCGCGGTTGCTGTATTCGCTTTGCCGCGTTTCTCTTGGATCTTTGGCGACCTGAAGAGACAATTCCAAGGCGGAGGCATAAAAACGGCGGGCTTCATTCCACCGTTTCTTTTTTAAGGCATCCAGTCCCTCACGCCACAATGTGCTAATTTGCTTTTTGGTGGCCTCTAACGTTTCCAAACTCGTACCCTCCTTCACGAATGCACTTTAAGCGCGGGGGTCAGCGGTCAAGAATGAAATCGGCGTCGCCGATTCCTTCGTCGTATTCGCGATCTTCCGCCTCACCCTCCACTTCGCGGAGAATGAGTTCGATATCGTGGGGATTAATGGAGACTCCACCCGGCGCTTTCGGATTCGAGATTCTCCGCAATTGGTTGTCGAAATCATTGTTGCCTTTGATTTGATCCATGACTTCGCGCCATTCGTTATTGCTGTCGGTGATATCGATGGTCCGGAGGAGGCGTTCGAAATCCTTGACCTCGCCGCGCAAGCCCTCCGTGAATTCTCTCAAGGTTGCGCTGATCGAGGATCTGAGCAATAAGTTCTCGTAGGTGGCCACGCTGGTTTGGATGGCTTGCCTGGACAAGGCAACCATTTGCATTTGCTGCCCATATAAGCGAACCGCTCTTTCCTTGCCCATTTTTCTTTCGGCCGCACGGTATTTCTTGCCGATTTCTTGAAGTTGTTCGGTGAGTTCTTGGATCTTTAGGTTCCCCGCATCGATCGTGTCTTGGAGTTTATAACGAACCCGCCTTTCTTCCTCTTCGGTGAGCTTCTTCGGTTTTCTATGGAAAATCGACATATATAGTCCTTTCTATGTTTGGGTTTCGGGGTAGATATAGATAAAAACCCAAGCACAAATATTGATATTTCCCCGTTTTTTGTTGCTTTTGGCCCCCCAGGGTTGACTTAGTTTATTTTTTTTTGTTTTTTTGCGCAACCCCTTTTGGGGGATTTGAGCCCAGGGGTTTGGAGGCTCGTCCAGCGACAATCACGGAGACGATGATGGCAAAGCTTCGTGGATTCTTCTCTTATCAAGGCGGAAATACTTGAAACAAAATCAATCCGCGGAAAACCAGGAAAAGGCGAAACGTCGCCTAAGGAAGGACATTCTCGGACCACCGCATCCGTCAAAAGTCGAGTGCGATTCGCGTCCTTTAGGTTGTTCGTGCATTGACATAGTCATTCGCCATTTTTGTCCGTGGGCCAAACCAACGGATCGCTTAGGGATTGATATCGTAGATCGCTCCCCGAATTCTTGATTCAGAGCCAGCTTTTTGGAAAAACGTGCGTTTGCGGGACTTAATTCCGCTTCATTTGAAAGAACGGACTTAACTTTTGGAATTCACACCCCCGGGACGCAGGGCAAGTTTCTCTTGCAACTTGCCCGCGGCAAAGACAAAATATGTGGGCTTCGGGATGTAGCGAAGCTTGGTTATCGCGTCTGCTTTGGGAGCAGAAGACCATCGGTTCGAATCCGATCATCCCGACCATATATAAGGAATCATCTCTGACCTTTCGGCGGAGATTTTTCTTTTGGGGTTCAACTATAGTTGGTGCGGCCCATCGGATTCGAACCGTTTTGCCAAAGGTCGTCATTTGTAGACCTATCAATTACCAATTTCGCCGTAAACGTCGCTGATTAACACCCCGCCGCCAAGGCGCGCTCCCGTCCATACTCCCTCCGCACATCCACGGAGGGATTTTTCATGGCAAAGAAGCATTACACCGACAGGGAGAGGGTGGAGATCGTCAAAAAGTTCAGGGAATCGGGCCTCTCCATCAACCGCTACCTCGAGCACGCCCTGGAGAACGTCGGCAAAAAAAGCCAATCGAGGCCATCCTCCCGTACTCGAAGGATCTCGAAATCCGATAATTCCCGCCATAACGGGATTCGACCGCCAGGCCCAAAACGGGCTTTTTAAAACGCCGTGGTGTTAATCAGCGATATCAATTACCAATTTCGCCATCCTAAAGATACATAAACGGAAAACCAAAGCCTAATTTGCAAACGGGTGGTCGATAGTTCACTCCTCATCGGACTTTTTGCCGTAGACCTCTCGGTACTTTATGCGGATTCTCTTCGAAACCGCCAGTTTTAGGAACGCCTTCACCTTGTCCATTTTGTCTCCCGGCGTGCACCAAACGAACCAAAACAGGTTCATCCAATCCTGGAGGCGCGACCTATCGTATCCGGGATGGGCGGACATGAACTTCTCCATCTTGTCGTGGATGTCGTTGATCGGGTCCATCGGGTTCTCGGCGTCCTTCAGCCCTTTGGTCTTCGCGGAGGGATGGACCTCGCTTTTCAGGGCCAGGGCATCGATGAAGGAGTTGTGGCTCGGCTCGCCGTCGTGGACGAGGGCGGATTCCCCGGCGATGTGTTTCCCGTAAGTCCTCATGCAGGCCCTGTCGCTCGGCTTCGACCTGCCCATGACGAGGAACATGGCGCGTTCGCCGTCGGTCGCGGTGGCGACGTAGTATTGGCATCCCCTCGAAAGCGACGAACCCGTTTTCGCCTTGGCCTTCTCCTTTGTCGCGTTCGGGGCGTCGAAGAGCTTCTCATCGGCCCATATGGTCCCCTTCAGGACGACGTCGCTTTGGATGCCCTTCAGCACGGCGAAGGCCTTGGAAAGCCAGTAGCCACCGGTCGTTTCGGCGCTCCTGTTGTCCGTCGCGGAGGTCTTCAGCGAATGGTATTCGAAGAGATGCAGGAGGAATTCGATCCATTCCGATATCGGTATCTTCTTGGAATCGAATATGGTTCCGTCGAGCGGGGTGAAGCGCCTTCCGCATCCGAGGCATTTGTACCTTTGGATCCCGTTGCTGCCCTTCCCGTGCTTGGCGAAGAGCCGCGACCGGCAATGCGGGCATGCCCGTATCGGCAACGAGCTGACGAGGGCGGTTTCCTCCGGCGACGGCTTCCCGTGCTTCTGCTCATGCCATTCCAAAACGGTCGATTCGATGAGCTCCTCGTCCTCGCCCTTGTCGCTGCTCCCCGACCAGGAAAACTGCCGGAGCGACGAAAAGCGCGGCTTCTTTGCTTTGTCTTTCATGTGTTTGGCGGTCGGCTCTTCCGGGGGAGCGTGCCAGGACCGCCAAGTCAATCTGCCACATTCCCCGGGAAGGGTCATTGTATGCCCATCCTTCCTGGGCAAGCAGATTATACCACGTAGCGAAAGTCACCACCCGTTTGCAAATTAGGCTTTAATTTCAAAAAACCTTGAAAATGACGGGGAGGGGGCTAAAATTAACGAGAATTCCAAAGAATAATTTGAGGGGGATATTATGAAAAGGAAAAATCTAGCTCTAAATGGCGGTTTGGCCATTGTTTGTGTTTGTTTCACCGCGGCAACCGGCTTTCTGATGTCCGGGGGCACTATTCAACAAGCCGGCCACGCTTCCGGGACCAGTTATAGCGTTGTTCTTGACGGTTCAAGCCATTTTGAATTCGACGAGGAAGGGAAGAACCTCATTATCCAGGGGGTCGAGACGTTAAACCATAACTCCATCCGTTTTGTCGCTTCCGGAATCAAGCCTTTCGAAGGCGGTTTCGGGCTTTTGGAGGAGGATTGGCATGACGGGGGTGGCAACTATTGCTTTTTGTCCTCTCTCGATCAAATCAACGGTTTGCAGTCTATTAACGTCGTTTTCGAAGGGAACGCCTCCAACCA
>JAXFGC010000055.1:0-3461 GCA_034171505.1 Candidatus Alloenteromonas sp.
AATAGGAAAAAAGAAGCGTCATTTCTAGAATTTTAGTAGTGAACAAAACACCGGAGAATGGCATGGCCATGACAAAAAAGGTATGTTCCCGTGGCGGAAAACCGTTGCGGATGTTGCTTCTGATTAGCCCTTTTTTGCTTGGGTGCTCTAGCGGGGAGTCTTCCTCCCCTGTTGAAGAAGGTTCCGTGGACTCTAGTTCTGAGATTTTTGAGTCGACTGAAATTCTTTCGACGGAATCCTCTAATTCGATCCCTTCGAGTTTGGAAGAACCTATTCGTCCAAATCAAGAGGCCAACCTCCTTCCTTATGAAGAAAAGAAGGACGAACTCAAACGTTCGATTTTCGGTTATTACCCACCCGTTGAGCGCTTGGGCATACAGGCGATGGCGGAAGCGGGAATCACGGACGTAATTCCCACCCCTTGGGCGTGCGGATATTTGGAAGAACGCGGGAAAAATTACGCGAAAACGTTAGGTGAATATGGTCTCAACGCTTACCCATTCGTGGGTTCCAAAGAGGCCTTAAGCGAAGAAAACCTTTTGTCTCCTGAATGGCTTCAAACCGCAGAGAACGTTCCTGGGGTTTATATGTGTGACGAGCCCTTCCCCACCCAAATGGATTTGCTCGCCTCCCAAATCTCTTCTTTTGAAGAAAAACTCGCGGGAAAGACCTTCCTTTCCTGTCTTTTGGATCCCGGTGGAAGCGCTTTCCCAAGCCTTTGGCCTTCCTCGGTCAGCTATCAAGATTACATCGATATGTATTGCGAAAAGATTTTAAACAAACTTTCGGGTCCCAAGGTGCTTATGGGAGACACATATCCCCTTCAAACCGTGAACAACAAACCCGTTATCTCGGGACATCACCTATTCACCTTGATGACCTGGGGTGCGACCGCGGCGAAATACGGATACGATTGCAATGTTTGCATTATGGCGGACGATGCGATGATTTTTGAGGAACCGACCATGGGTTCCCTTCGTTTCCAAGTGAATTCCTTGCAGGCGTTCGGGATTCAAGATTACACGATTTATACCGTTGATACCCCCAATTCCGGGGTTGAGGAATACCGCAAAGCCATGTGGCAAAACGGAGGGAAAACCTCCATTTACAATCTGGTGAAACAACTCAACGAAGAGAACCAAGCCTATTCCTATTTGCCTCTCCAATTCCATTACGATGGCACCGCGGCGATTTGGCCTTCTATCGAACCGAGCGACAATATCGGCTACACCTATGAAAAGAATTCGATGGCGGGAATGAAAAGCGTCACGATGAAAGAAGGAAAATTCGATATCAGTGAAAGCGACATCCTTGAGGAATTTGAGGCCGAATCCCCCGCCTTGCTCGCCCATTATCTCGATGATAACCAAAACGAGGCGTTTTACGCGATGAATTACAGCAACCCCGTCCATAAAGGATCGAGTTTCTTCACCTTCTCTTTTCCCGACGCCGACCGCGCGTATGTCTTACGCAACGGAACCTTATCGGATTTCCCGTTATCTGCCCATTATCTCACCCTCGCCCTTGAGGCAGGCGAAGGCGCGTTCATATTGCCTTATTCCACAAGATAAAAACTTTTATTTGGAAAGGAGATACACATGCCAAATAAGTTTTATAAAGGAAGATTCGCTTTAGCGGGAATGCTTCTCGTTGGGATGCTTGCTTCTTGCAACGGTCCCATTGATAGCGGATCCTCCATTCCATCTCTTCCGGACGTTGATTCGAGTGAACTCGTCTCGGAAGACCCCATCGAATCTTCGGTTGACACGAATCCTGTTTCCGAAGAAACCGTCGAGTCTTCGGAAGTGACTCGTTACGCGTTGATTTTGCAATACGACCAAGCTTTGCTTTCCGTGACGGGCGCCGACGGCAACCCCCTTGCTGTGGAGTATGAGGAAGGGGCGACTGTTTCCTTCCGCGTCAGCATCCTCAATGCGACCTATGGCAACCTCTCGGTCAACGTCAACGGCACTGCTTTGGAAGCGGTCGACGGCGTCTATTCCTTTACGATGACCCGTAAGACCACGGTTCGTTTGACCGTCGAACTTATCACCGTCAGTTTAACTACGGACAACAGCAACGTTTCCCTCGTTTTCGTCGGAGAAGACGGCGCGGATTTGGAATCCCAAACGGGAAGCTTTGTGACGGGATCGAGTGTTCGTTTCCGCCTCTCTTCCCGTGTCACCGGTTACACCGAATTCCATGATTTGACTGTGAAACTCGGGGAAGAAACCCTTGTTCCGGTGGGTGGAATCTATTCCATCGCCTCGTTAACTGAAGATACGGTTTTGAACGTTACCGCGACCGAGCACGTCATTGGTGAAGACTTCGCGTGCACCAACTGCGGGCACGACATGAAGGCCTACGCTTTCGCGGCAAAAGACAACTGCACCGTTGAATATATCGAGGAAAAAGGCTGGAAGGTCTCCGCAATCGACAAAAACGCGGGTTATGAGTTCGTTGTGAACCCCTCCATCCTCTCTTATTACTATTCCAAAGGGCAAACCTACGCGAAGTTCCTCTTCGGTAACGGCACTTCTTTCGGCACCCGTGAACAAGATGGCGTGGAAGGCAACCCGGTTAATTGCTCCTTCAACGCGATTGGCTATAATGCGGACCTCACCGCCTCCACCAAATACGCGGAAGGCTTCTTCAGCGGCATGAACGTCGTTGGTGGAGATGACGATATCTGCGGACCCGCCTTCAATTTGGAAGCCGACAAAACCGATATTCGTTTCTACGTGAACCCGAACGATTCCGTCGGAAAAGCTGTCGGCACCAGCTATATCTATGGTTTCACCGCGATCGACCCCTTAGGCGTGGACGCGTACTTCCAAGCCGATCCGGGTGAAAGCGCAACCTACACCGAAGGAAGTGGCTGGAAAGTTACCGGAAACCACTTCAAATTGAGCGGTAACATCGTTGCTCACCACCTCTACGAAGGCAAAAAGACCATGCGCATCACCTTTGGTCCGGCTTTCGATGGAGCGATCGACAACGCCGAAACCGTCCGCCTCATCATCAACGCCGCGGACGCCAATAACCAAACCAAGAAACTCGCCGACCAAACGGTGAACAGCATGACCCCCTCGGGACGCGGTGGCCATTATTACATGGATTTTGATTTGACCGACGCGAGCACCGATTGGTCCAAGGGCCTTGAGTTCTATTCTTGGGGCTTGGGCGGACAATACGTCGCTTATTTCACCGGCATTGAATTCTTGGACGACGAAGTGTCTTCCGAACCCGCCAAGAACTCTTATTTAATCTGCGATAATGGCGAAACCGGTTATTACACCGAAGGCAGCGGCTGGGTCTCCACTGGCGCTCACTTCCGGATTAACGGCAGCGTCATCAACCATTACAAGGCCGCCGGAAAGAAGACCATGCGCGTCACCTTCGGCGCGGGACAACGCCTTATCATCAACGCCAGCGTCGGCGGAGCGGGAACCCAACTCTTC
>JAXFGC010000018.1:0-56730 GCA_034171505.1 Candidatus Alloenteromonas sp.
GAGAAGCGGGAACCCGCAGTTTCGAAGGCTTGGTTGGCTTCATCGGCGTAGGTGACGTCGACGAATTCGATGTCCCAGTTGTTGCCGAGTTCATGGACGAAGAACGGGTGACCCGTGCGGGTGCCATAACTCGAATAGGACGGGGTGAACTCAACGAGGGTACCACCGGCAACTTCGATCTTGTTGAAGGTGAAGTAGCTCGCGTAAGTCGCGGTGATCTTGTCGGTCAAGACGACGGAAGAATAGTTCGGGTTATTGTGCTTGGCGATGACGGAGGATCCATCCGCGGTGAAGGAAACGTGGTAAACGGTGTCATTCGGGGTGGAAACGCTCAAGGTGCCATCGGCGCTCAGCGCGAGATCCTTGTAGCTCGAGGAGGAACTTCCTTGGTAGAAGACCGCCTTGGAGAGGTTAGAACCTTCTCCGATGGTAAGGAGGTAAACGCTTCCACCGGAAACGCCCGCGGAGGTGTTGTTGATGGAAACACCGCGATAGGTCTTTCCAGAAATGACCGCGCCGAAGACGCTGCCGGCAACGTAGGTGTTGTCCTCGGTGTTGAGAATCGCAGAGTAGAGAACGACGTGTCCGTCGCTATTGGTGGCGAGGACCGCGAGGGCTTCTTTGCCTTCGCCGATGCTTTCGGAAGTAGCGAGGAAGGCGCTCACGACGGATTCGCTTCCTTCGCCCGCATTGGCGGTGATGGTGACGGTGCCATAGCCATCGCTAACGATGGTCGGGAGTCCTTCGGCGGTGAAGGTACCGGCGGTGCCTTTCACGAACGGCTTAAGGACGGAGTCGTAGTTCTTGTAGGTCGCAACGACGGTGTCCCCGGCGACGACGTCGACGACCGCACCAGCGGTCTTGTAGCTTTCCGCACCGTTGAGGACGCGGAGTTCGTAATCGCCGTGGATGGTGAGGGCATCATGGAAAACGCCTTCTTCGTCCGTTCCGGTTTCCTCATCGAAGTCGCCAACGACGAGGGTTTGGACCTTTTCGCCTTGGGCAATTTCCACGACGGCGAAGGTGCCATCGGCGGATTTGGTTTCGGTGTAGACCGGGGCGATGACGTTTTCGTCGGCATCATATAGGTCTTTCGCGCCGATGTAGATGTTCCCGAGGGAAGCAGCGGTGTTCGAGACGTTGACCGCGTAGATGCCATCGTTGTAATAGCCATCATAAACGGTCGATTCTTGGTAGGCGTGCCAGGCAACCTTGCCCGAAACGGCGTCGTAATCTTCTTTACCGAAGAAGAAGTTCTTGTCTCCGAAGGCGGCTTCGCCGTATTCGTTGACCGAGAAATCGTAGGAAGCAGAGAGGCCGATGACGTGGGCTTTTCCGTTCACGACGAATCCCGCGTCTTCCCCCGTCGCCCAGACGGTGGCCGATTCGGCGTTGACGGTCATGCCGTAATCCATGTTGATCATCTTGTTGTAAGAGGCGGCGTGGTAGTAGCCATCCGCGTTCAACTTGAATTGGGAACTGTGGTTAACGGTGTCAATGAAGTCGCTCGCTTTGGTGCCATAACGGACGCGGATTCCTTTGAACTTGAATCCTTCCACTTCGTCTACGTCAATCTTGAAGTAGAGTTCGTCCTGATACTTGGCTTGGCTGACCTCGGTGTACTCGTAGACGGGGTTTCCGCCTTCGTCGAGGACGGCTTCCCCATCCACGACAAGAGCTTTACGAGTGAAGGCCTTGACGGTCACGTATTCGGAATCGCTCGTGATGACGATGGGCGAATAACGGACTTGTTTGGTGACCGAGATGGTGGCCGCGTGATACGGGAGCGGGGCATAGTAGTACCCGTCTTCGTTCTTTTCGCAGGCAACCCCATCGATGCAGACCGCGGCTTCTTCGTAGTAGTTGTTGGCCACGGGCTTAACGTAGATGGCGTCTTGGTAGTAGCCGTATTGGGGTTTGCTTTCGCACTTAATGTAACGGTAGGTGCCTTCCTCGAATTCGGCAACGCCTTCGATGAAGGAGCCGGTTCCGGTTTGGAAACCGTAAACGGAGCTGCCGCTCTTGGAAGTGACGAGGTCAATCGCGGTAACGGCCCGTCCCTCGGCGTTCGAGGTGATGGTGATCGTGCCGGTCAGCGAGGAGTAGTAGTTGGAGCTGATGGTCTCGTTTTTGACCGTGATGGTGTAGGTGCCATCTTCGTTGTCCTTCGAAACGTAGGTTCCGGTGAAGGTAACATCGGGACTCGCCTCGAGGTTGGCTTCGCTCGAAGCGCGGACGATGGAGTAGGTGTGGTCGTAGCCCAAGGTCAACTTGAAGAAACGATCAGAGGATCCGTCTTTGCAGGTTCCCTTGTAGACGCCGCCAACGGCTTTGTACTCGGCGGTGGCGTAGGTGTGGAGATCGACCTTTTCGTAGAATTCGACGGCGAGGTCGCTCGCGGCGGGCAAGTCGTAGGACAAGCGGATGACCGCGGGTTCGGCTTCGGCCACGATCGTAACGTCGGTCTGGGGCATCTTAAACGAGTATGACCCATCTTCGTTTTTGGTGATCGGGAATTCGACTTGGCCATCGAAGCAAGTGCCTTTCACGACGCCTTCGAATACGTATCCCGGTTCGGCGACGGCGGTAAAGGTGATTTCTTCGTTGGGTTCTGCTTCGCTCGGGAGTCCGACGATATGGACGTGATCACCAACGCCATCGGTGACGGCGAATTTGCGGACTACGACGGGGGAGCTATCGGGTTCACTCGAGGGTTCAGACTCGATCACGTCCGAAGTCAAAGTGTCCGAGGGGATGGAAGAGCTACCGTCCACTCCGTCACAAGAGGCAAGGCCGAGGATTGCAACGGCGGAGAGGACGAACAGCATCTTTTTGCTATTTTTCATGGTATCCTCCTTGAAATAACGTTCTAAGAATAGGTGTCATTCAAAATCGGTCAAGAGTTTTTTCGCATATGCGCGTGAAATAATTGGTTTTTCGTTGACATTTTCGTGCAAATAAAACAAAAAGAGGATGATTGACGTTTCCGAAAAAGATAAACGAACTACGGCCTCCTCTACTTTATATAAAGGATATAAAGAGGAGGATTGCCTGTTTTCGTTGACAAAGAAAAACGCGTCGATTTGACGCGTTTTGTGAAAGCGCTTTCAATATTTTTTCTTCCCAAGGGGGAAAGTGCTAAACCCCCAATATGGATTTCGCTTCTTCCGAGAGGGAAGAGGTGCCGACTCCGCCGATTTCAAGGCGATATCGATAGACGAGTTCGGAAGAATATTCAAAGGTGCAGGTAAAGGTGAATTCTTGGCTCGCGGGATGCAAGGTTATCTCAAAGGCGGAATCCGTCCAGGCAAAACCAAGGTAATAGAGATAGAGGAATCCCGATGTCCCTAAGTCCCCGTAATCCAAACAAGATAAAGCATAGGGTACGCCTCCATAGAAGACGTTATACGGTATCTCGCTGAAGTCTTTGCCGTTGGGGTCGTATCCAAAGACGATGTCCCCGGTTTCATCGGTGGTTTTCGAATGGATGGAAACTTCTTTCCAAGTGGAGTCTTGGGTTAACGAATTGGGAAGATAGCCCGCGTCAAAGAGATTGGTTTGACGGCTTACGACGGTGGATTTCTTTTCGTAGGTAAATCCCCCTTCCCCGTTGGAACCGTGGAATGTTTGGAGGTTATTCCCTACGATGCCTTTTGTTAAGGCAATAAGGGTCCGGTCCCCGGAAGAAGGCAAATTGCCCGCTAAAGAGGTGGCGTTTGAGGCAACCTCCATCACCGTTTTCTCCAAAGCCCCGGAAGCGTAAACCCCATTGGTGGAGAAAGAAGAGAACATCGTGGTCCCCGTGTCGGAGAAGATGAGGTTCGACGGGGATACCGTCTTCGAACCCGTATCCGGATTCATCCAGCAGGCTTCGATTTGATACGAGAAGGAATCGGCCTCCTTTAACGCGGAGAAGTATTGTGGTAATTCGTCTCGCCCAAATTGAGGAGGCAACGATGGCTTGCCAAGCCAATTTTCAATGGAAGGGAGGTAGAAAAAGTCGCTTCCCCAAAGGTCCACTTCCGTCGGAATGGAATAGCCGCTGATGGAAAGGGAGGAAATGACGTTGCCCTTTTTATCGATGGGGAGAATCCGAAGGTAGGAGGCGTTCAAATGGAGTTGGATGCCCGCGACGTCGGAATAATTGAGAATAAAGTTTCCCATCGGGTTGGAGGATCCTAACAAGGAAACGTAGACGGAATAGATTTCGCTAGAAGAAGCAAAATAACGGAAATCCCCGAGACTTTCCCCGTTTTCGTCCTTCACCTCAGAAAAACTCGAATAGGGCAGGGTCCACCCTTTCATCTCCAACGATTCTTTGCTGCGCTCATAGCCCGCGTAGAAACTCGCTTCGGAATAAACCATCTCCTCCCCGAGTTCGGATAAAGGGGTCGAACCGATATAGAAGGGGATATACAAGGAACTCTCTGGGTCCCTTACTCCCCCGGAATAGATGTAGGCTCCCGAGCTCGAATCAACTGCGATTAAGGTCGCGTAATAATCTTCGCTCGCTAGGGTCGGGCCGCTAAAAGAGTCGTAAGCGATGTAAGTCTCCCCTAAGGAGGAAAGGTAATCCTCCATTTCCTTCGCGTTTTTGGTAAGGACTTCCCCTTCGAGGGTAACCCGCGTTTGGGCGTGAATCACATCGACGGAAAAGGGGCCATAATCCATCCCAATTAGGCGAGTCCCGGAAACAAAGACGTTTGTGGAAGTCGTTTCCAAGGTGAAGGAACCTTGAATCAAGGTGGTGAGGTCGAGGGCTTTCTTTTCCCCGATTTCGAGGCGAAGAAAGAGGTTCGTCGGTACAAAGAAAGAGGATTCCTCGGAAGAAACCGTGGGTTTTCCTTGGCAGCCCGATGCAAACGGGGCCAAAAGAAGGAGGGAAGAAAGGAGAAGAACGTTCCGTTTCATACTTTATTGGGCGATATAGGCGACTTCGAAATAACCTTGGTAGACGCCGGTGGAAGATAAACTTAAGGCGATTTCGATCTTTTTCTTGGTGGAAACCGAACTGTCTTGAAGTATCACGTCGTAATCGGTCGAAGCGGAATCCGCGACGTAACCGAGCGAAATCAGGGTTTGGACGTAGGCGGTTAGGTTTTGAAGCGCAGTCGCTTGGTCCTCGCAATAAAAGTCCACGAGGACGAAGACGCTTAAGTAAGGGGCATACGAATCGCTGTAATCAGCGATGACGCAATGGGAGACCCCGTTAAACGAAGGGGTGGGGAAATCTTCGTATTTGGCAAGCGCGGCAATCCCTTCTTCGTAGGTGTTGATCTTCGTTGAAGAGGAATATGCTTCGATTTGGAATCGTCCATAGGGATACAAAGAAGCGGTTTCCTCCCCGTAAAGTTGGGCAATCGTGCTCTTGGAGAAGAAGGTGAAATAAACAGTGTGTTCGGTGATTACCTGGCTCTCGGTAACGCTTTTTTCCGCGACGTACATCGAATGATCCGTGTCGTAAGTGACCGTGTACCCATTTGATTCCAGCTGAGCTTTATAGGAACTGGACAAATCCCCGGAAGCACAATCGGCGATGAGGACTTCCCCGTGACTCGAAAGGCCGCTTACGGACAAAGTGTAGGTCGCTCCTTCGGGGAAGGGGAGGGTAGCGGAGAAATATTGCGAAATCACCGCGTTATCTTCCTCACTCCATCCGGTCTTGGCCTTGAAAACGGTCGGTGATTCGAGATAGTTTTCGACGACTTCGTTGCTCGCCGTTCCGATGTCGGTAATCGTGATATAGCCTTTCGCGACCACTTGTCCCCCCATCGTGGTTTCCATGGAGAGTTCGATGCCTTGCCCGTCTTCGGAAACCGAGCCGTAGACCGATCCCGCGGTCAGTTCGATGCCATAACTATTTTCCAAATCGGCGAGGCCGGTCAAAGAAGCGACGCTAGCGGCAATCGAATTCGAGTTCGTGTGGTAGAGGTTTTCCTCGTCTTCGTACCATAAACGGTGGGAAGTGAAGGAAACGGGGGAATCGTAAAGTTCCCCGATTCCATACCCCCCGTCAAAGAAGGAGAAACCCTCGACGAGGATTTGACCGTCTTGGATGGAATAGTCGAAAACGCCTTGATCCCCGTTAATGAGGACGCCCGCGTTGACGGAAGGATCTTCTTCGTCCATCCAAAGGAGCGCCTCATCTCCGTATTGTTCTTGAATCCCATAAGAGAAGAGTTTCTCTTCCCCCGAATCCGAGACGATGGAATAGAAGAGGTGGGCCGCGTAACGATGGGTCGCTTCGATCGAGTCAAGGTAATCGAAGAAAGTGGCTTCCGAAGTAGCGGAAGGAGATTCCTCTATCGGAGAGGAAGTGCCGTTAGCATCGACGTTGGGATCGCCACAGCTAACAAGCAAAAAGGCAGAAAGCAGGAGGACAAGAGATTTTTTCATAACGGTACCTCTCATTACATGTAAATCCATTCGTTTTTCGCCATGACGTCGCCTTCGTTATACAAGGAGGCGTCCAAAACGGTCCCCTCGTAAGCGGAAACCGTTTCACCCTTCTTCATGGTGAAGGAGAAGGAGGAATCGAAGGTGTAGCCCGCGCTGTAGGATTCCCGGTAAGTGGAAACGTCCAAGGTGAGTTCGCTTAAGAACCCATCGACAATCTTAAAACTCGCGGAGTAAGTCCAATAAGGGGTCCAGACGTTCTTGTGGTAGACCTTCGTGAGTTTGCCCGTGATGGTGTTCCCGGATTTGCTTAAAGCACCCGCGGAAGTGTAGGTGTTGTGTTCGTCGTTGAGGGGCGAATCCTTGTCGCAATTGAGGCCACATCCCGCGGCAACCTCGAAGGGGTGGAACACTTCGGGGCGGTAAATCGGGGAGATGCCAAGATACGGATCGGTATCCTCCACTTGGCTTGCGGAAGTGATGTGGCAATGGCTCGTGAGAACGCTTGAATAATCCGTGACGATGCGGAGTCCCTCGTCGTCGGCGACGGCTTGGGAAACCATCGAAATATCGGTGGAACCATTGGAATTCGAAAGGGCGATTTGACCTATGGTTTCCGAGAAATCGTTCGCGTAGAGGGTCGTGGTGGCGCTGCCCCTTGCCTCTCCTAAGACGCTATATTCGCCGGATTCGATGTCGGCTTGGGCCTGGGGATCGACGAACTTGTCGTATTGGAAGGTCGCTTTCGCGGAGGTCGTGCCCATCGCGAAAGTCTGGAGGTTGCCCAAGATTTCAACGCTTTGATCGGCGGAAAGGACGCCGTCCTCCCAGGAAGAATAGTCCACGCTATGTTGGGCGGCTACCCCATAACACTTGTCCACGTCTTTTTCGGTGTAGAGGGTTCCGGCAAAGGCGGGGCGATTTTCGTAAACGAAATCGAAGACACTATCGATGCGGATGGCTTGATAGGCGGATTCGTCGCTTAAGGAAGCCCCGAGGTCGTAAACCATGAATCCCGAATCCACGCGGGTGACTTTCTTGGTGGAAGGGTTCAGGTGGACGTAGAAGAAGTCGTCGTAGTTGTGATGGGTGTAGGAAGAATACTCGTGGGTCGCGATCTTGAGGATGAGTTCATCCCCAAGCGTGTCGATGTACTTGGCCGTTTCTTTCGCGGCCCCATAATAGCCATCGATCGCGTCCAAAACATCCTCCATGATCACCAAATCGCGATTGGCCGAATAAATGGTGTAGAGGTTGTTGTAACGGTTGTTTTTCGAGATGCTGTCGTAGCTGATGCGTCCGCTTACCCCCTCATCGCATTTTTCGATGTAATGGAGGTAACCCCCATCGACGTAGCTTTGGATGTTGTAACCATATCCGCTGTTTTCGTCGATGACGGGGGAGAAAACGCCGCTTCCTTTGCGGTATTCGGCCCGTCCGGTCATGATGGTGCCCTTTTGACTATCCTCATAGAAGGAGTAATGGGTTTCGGTCAATTCGACCCCGTATCCTTCGCTATTGCCGCGGAGGTAGGTTTGGCTCGTGACGGTGTTCGAACGCAGGGTCTTTTTGGTTTCGTAAGCCTCGACGAGGGCGGCACGCACTTCCTCCACGGTCCAACCTTGATCGTTGTGTTCGGCTTCGTCATCCATCTCGGGAGCCCCGGGGATGGTCGGTTGGAATTCCTCGATCGAGGTGGAAGAGGAGTCAACGGTCCCTTCCGAAGTGGAAATGGAAGATTCTTCGCCGATGCCCGAGCTAACGGGAAGGGAAGAATTTTGTTCTCCGCAAGAAGCAAGGAGGAATCCGCAGGCAAAAAGGAGCAAAGATTGTTTTTTCATATCGTCACGCTTTCAAAGTTAAGGTTAAATCGGAGGTGTTGTAGGTGTAATCCCCTTGGTTGGAATTCCAAACCGAACCCGAATAAAGGAAGGTGTCCGCTTCGGCGTTATAGGAGAGGCGGGCCGTCGAACTGTCGAAGGTGCAGTTCAAGATTCCAGTGGCCTCGCTATAGGTGTAGGAGAGGTTGGCCGTTAAGGTACGTTCGCTCCCCACCGTGGTCCAGGGGCTTCCCAAACGAACGAAGGCAATCTTTTCGATTTCCCCTTCGCCCAATCCGAACTCGATTTGGAATTGGAATTCGTTGGAGACGTAATCATCATACGATTCTTCGTAAATCGTGATGGGCTTGCTTTCGCTCGTGACGTAGGTCTTTCCGGAGAAAGGATGCGCGGTGGTAGGCTTCGCCTGAAGAGTCGCGGTCATCGCATCGGTATCGATCAAGTAAACTTCCCCGCTAGAAAGGGTGACTTTGTTGTCTTTGATCGTATAGGTCCCGCTATTTTCGCCCATCGTGTATCCGCCAAAACCATCGAGGACAAGGGGGGAGCCTCCCTCAACGGCGTAACTCCCGCGTTCGAGTCCGGAAACCGTGATGAGGCTGCCATCGTAAGATACCGATACGACTTCGACCCCGCCTTCGGTCTTAAGGGAATACGTTCCGCCTTTGAAGAGGTTATGGACTTCGTTTCCGGTCGCAGCGTCAAAGGCGTGCAAGAAACTGAAACTCTGTTTGCGGTCGGGGGTGGTGTAGGTGAAGAAGTCGCCGCACGCGGCGCTCACTTGGGCGATGCGGTGCTTCAAAACGTATCCCCCGTCCAAGGCTTCGCTGACGAACATCTTCCTGACGACCATCGCTTCGCTTGTACGGGCGAAGAGGTAGTTGTAAACGTTGGTCCCATCGTTTAGTTTCGCGGTGACGAAATCGCGGTCTTTGTGGAAAACGGCTTCGAAATGGCGGGTGGCGCTCGTGTAATACCCATCCCCGGTCAAATGGGTGAGTTCCGCGGAAAGGACGCCATCGTCATAGGTGGCAATGCCCGTCCAATACGGATCGGCCCAGTCGGTGGTTAAGGTGATGCGGCCATCGATATCGATTTGAAGGGCGAAATCATCTTGGGCGTCGTTCATGTCAATCGAATAACCGGTGGAGTAGGTGTCGGCGATTTCAACGAAAACGGAATCCAGCGGAACGGCATGCGCGGTGACCGTCACGTTGCTAGCGGGCATCGTGAACCCGACTTGGTCGATTCGGTCGTTCCAAGTGGAAATCGAATTCCCGTTATCGTCTTCGACCGTGAATCCGGAGAAGGCATATCCTTCCTCGACGCTCTCTTTCATGACGTAAACGGGGTATCCCACACCGAACAAGTCATAGGGGGCGCTATCCTCGGCCAAGACGGCGGTCGCGTGGTCACTCTCGAAATGGATGGTATAACCAAGGACGCCTTTGAAATAAATCGTGAGGTTTTCGGAGGGCATCGTGAAGGAATAGACGCCGGAAGCATCTTCTTTGACGCGTTCCCCGCCTTCGCTTGCGGTGGGGGCGTAAAGACGGATGTACTCTACGAAATATCCTTGTTCAATGGTGACATCCAAGGTAACGGTGCTGCCTTCTAGGGCGCTGCTAGGCGCGGTGACACTTACGCCAACCGAATCCGAACTGCCAACGAGCGTAATCGTGTATTCCTGCGGATCCTCGATCGTGGAAATTTCGGTCGAATCCGTCGGGGTGGAGGAACTTTCAACGGGTTCGGTGGTTTCGGATAAAGAAGATTCGTCAATTACTTCCGAAGCGGAAGAATCGACTCCCGAATCCGATGAAGCGGGGATGGAACTGTCTCCTCCGCAAGCGCAAAGCAAGAGGGCGCTCGCGGATAAGGTGAATAACAAACATGTGGATTTTTTCATACTTGAGCCCTCTATTTGGGTTTCTGCGTTACTATATAGTAACTATCCCAAAATTCAAGGGGTCAAATGTAAAAAGAAAGGCCGGATCACGACCCGGCCGAACCATATCGTTTCAGTCCCTTTCGGAAGAAGGCATATGCAAGGAAGAAATGAAGCAAGGAAACTGCCGCGATGATTCCACAGACCAACCAGGAGTTCGCGGGGATGGAAAACCATAACAAGGGAATCGGGTCATCGGGGAAGAGGATGCAGGAAACGGGTAAGTACCCAACGAGCCCGAAAGGCAAAAGGAAGAGGAGGACATTGTAAAAGACGGTCCCGAAGAATTTCATCGGGGACTCGTGGTAGATGGTGCCCGGGTACCGTCCGAAATCCTTGACGTTATAAAGCGCGGACATCAAGCCGACCGAACGTCTCGCGAAGAAGGCGACGCTCATAGTCGCGAGCTTAATCGCAAAGTAAATCAAAGAAGAGAAAATCACTCCGATAATAAGCGCCATAACCGAGGAGAAAGATACCGTTATGGTGATTTGGGGTGCGCTGATTGCGATGAAAATGACTCCCAAAACGATTTCCCCGATCCCGCCTTCTTGGAAGAATTCGGCGCACATTTGGAAAAGGGGATTCAATGGTTTCATCAAAATGCGGTCGAGTTCCCCCGCGTGAATCATCCATCCGCCATAATTCCATAACCGGTCGGTGAACATGTGGTCGATGCCCATCGGAATCATCAAAAACCCATAGAGGAAAATGATGTGGAAGAAGGACCATTTTCCAAGTCCTCCAATCGAGGACAAAGCGAGGTAGAGGGAAAGGAAGGTCGCCCCATTGGAAAAGAAGAAACCGATGATGCCAAGCATCGCGTCGAGACGGTAAACGAGTTTGCTCTTGATCGCCATCGCGAGGTAATGCGGATAGAGTTTGAGATATTTCTTGAGCATAACTAACCTCCCGCACTTTCGACGTGGCGAATCATTTGGGCGCACGTCCATTCGCTGAGCATATATAGGCCAATCGTGTATAGGGCGCTGAGACCCAACACGAAGATCGCGTTTTCCAAAGGAACCGAGGAAGTAAGGCTATATCGCCCCAGCAAAAGGTTGACCGGGGTCGAGCCTAAGGAAGCAAAGGGGAGATAGGCGAGGACCTGTTGGACGCCATCCGGGAAGAAGGAGAAGGGGATCATTCCACCGCTTAGGAAAGCGAAGATCGTGGATTTGATAATCATGAGGCCGAACACCGATTTGGTTAAGAAAGAGAGTTGGGCGATGATGAAATCCAAACTATCCGTAATGACGAGGGCGAAGAATCCGGATAACAGATAAAAGGGAATGTTCCACCAAGAAAAACTCGCGAAAATCACAGATAATCCACCGCTTTCAGCAAAGATGAGCTGAAGGGCGCCAACGCTCACCAAAAGCATTGGGAGGAAGAACAAAACGAAATTGGCGAACATCGAACCAATCGCGTTGAAGAAGTGCCATCTCCGGTAATGGAGGGGTTTGGTTAAGCTAATCGCGATGTTCCCCTGGTAGATGTCATCGCCCACCGCTCGGAAGGTCTGGGTGTTGCTAGACCATTGGAGCGTCAAAGAGATGAAGACCATGTATCCGATGAGCTCGGCTTCCTTGTATCCCGAGATCGCGATTCCCGGATCCTGCTGGGAATAGATGGCAAGCCAAAGGAAGATGGTGCAGAGGACCGTTAAAATGTCCTGGATAATCCAACTCCAGATATCAAAACGGAAGGCAAAAACCTCAAGGAAGCTCGCCTTGATGAATCCGCGGTATTTCCTCATCCGATCTCCTTGGTCGCGTAGATGCGTTTGACGATGTCGGCGAGGCTCGTTTCCTCGAGCTTAATATCCGTGAACTTGATTTTACCGATCAAGTTTTGGAGGAGGTCCTCAGGGGAGAGCTCGGTCGCGTTATAGACGATATTCGTATACCCGTCCTCGCTCTTTTTGATTTCCTGGACGGCGGGGAAGGCTTTTTGGAGGGGCTCAAGTTCAATCTCGTCGCTCGTTAACAAACGAAGGGTACGGATGTCCCCAAACTTCTCCTTGATTGCTGTAAGGGGGCCATCGTAGAGGATTTTGCCCTCGTCGAGAATGACGATTCGCTCGCAGAGGTTTTGGATGTCCTTCATGTCGTGGGTAGTCAGGATAACGGTCGTGCCGAAGTCACGGTTAATCGCATGGATGGCATCGACTATTTTGTCTTTGACGAGGACGTCCAAGCCGATGGTCGGTTCATCCAAGAACAAGACCTTGGGACGATGGATTAAGCTGGCCGCGAGGTCGGCACGCATTCTTTGTCCCAAACTCATGGTACGGACCTGAGACATCCACAAAGGTTCGAGCCCGAGCAAATCGGTTAAGTACTTCAAGCGAGCCTCGTATTCCTCTTGGGGGATATCGTAAATGTCGCGGTACAAATCAAATGAATCGCGTAAGGGCAAGTCCCACCAAAGCTGGGTTCTTTGTCCGAACACAACCCCGATTTCTTTTAGAATGGAACGGCGTTCTTTGTGGTCGTAAGGGCGCTTGCCATCATAAAGGATTTCCCCTTCGCTTGGGGTCAAAATGCCCGACATCATTTTAATGGTCGTGCTTTTTCCCGCCCCGTTTGACCCAATGTATCCGACGATTTCTCCGTCATGAATCGTGAAAGAGATGTCGTCGACGGCTTTGGTCACGACTTTTTTACGGGTGAAAAGGCTTTTGATGGCGCCTTTTAAACCAGGTTCCCGATATGGACGGGAGAAATACTTTTTTACGTGTTTGACTTCAATCATGCCGCTTTATTATACGAACCCAAAATTTAATTTTGCTGTTCTTTCTAAATAAACGGAGTGGATTCTTTACCTTTGTTGCAAAGAACAATGAATTTCCCCAAATTCGGGTACCGTTCTCGCCTATATTCTGTGCAACTGTTGCAAGCAAATAGTCAGGAAGGCCCATTTCCAAATTGAACCACATCCCATGAAAGAGGAAGAAAGAATATAATGAAGCCGATGGCAAACGAACCGTTAACGTATACCCGAGCGTTGCTCGACCGACTTCAGAAAAACATCGCGACCATCGTCTTTGCGATCGGGATCATTTCCTTTTCGATTTCGCTTCTTTATTTCGGTTATTCCATTTACCTCCAAATCGTTCAACAAGGTTGGATCCGTCTGGGAATCTATTGCTTGATCACCGTGATATCCGTCGTGGTGTTCGCCCTTTATCTTACGGGCAAAACTGTCCGAGATTTAGAGCGGAGGTATTCAAGGGAACAGATTCGAGCCATTTTATCCTATATCATCATCGGGCTTCGTTTCGTCGCCTCGATGATCAGCGTCGTAACCATGTTCGTCGTCGGAGTCGGCGACGCCGAAAGATTGCTTTCCATTTCGATGCTCGTCATCATCGTCATTCAAGTGGCTCTGGAACTTTTAAAATCGTTTGTCTTCCATTACATTGATTTGTTTCGGCTGGGCCTCGAGGAAGACCGGAAAACCCTCGGGGACGACGTCAAAGGAATGGTGGTCGATTACGTCAAAGACTCGATTTCTAGCAAATGGAAAACTGGAATCTCCAAAGTCGCGGATTCCTTCGCGGGTTACGTCCCCACGGTAGAGCTTCCTAAGGAAGCGGGACCTTACGAACAAAAACTCCGGAAGGAACTTGATGAAGCCCACGAGGAATTCATGGCCAAGCAAAAGAAGAAAAGCGATGCGAAAACCGCGAGCATCACCGAACAGGAAACCCATCATAAAGAACGTCGCCGTTCCGCGTGGAAAGAACGTTTTTCGATGCATAAAAAGAAGAAGTGATTTCCTAAAATATTTCAGCCTATCCGCGTTTCTATTTTGCGCGTACAATAATGCCGTCATAAGGAGAATCTCTACATGGACCTCGTAATTCTTGCCGCTGGAATGGGCAGCCGCTTCGGCGGGTTAAAGCAAATCGAACCGATCGATGAAGAAGGCAATTTCATTATCGATTATTCGATTTACGACGCCAAAAAAGCGGGTTTTGACAAAGTCATCTTCATAATCAAGGAAGAAAACCTCGAAATCTTCAAAAACACGATTGGAAAGCGCGTGGAAGACAAGATTGAAACGCATTACGTCTTCCAAAAACTCTCCCTCCTTCCCGAAGGGTATTCCCTCCCCGAAGGACGCGTGAAACCCTTGGGGACCGCCCAAGCGATCCTCGCCTGCAAAGACGTCGTCGGGAATGATTCGTTCGTTATGATCAATTCGGATGATTTCTATGGACGCGATGCCTTTGAAGTCGCCGCCAAGTTCCTCCGTTCCTTACCCGAAGGAAGCAAAAACGCCTACGCGAACATCGGTTATTACGCGAAGAACACGATGACCGAGAATGGTTCGGTCAAACGTGGGGTCCTCGTGATGGATGAAAACAACCACCTCGTCGAACTGATTGAATCAAAACTCGAACACGAGGATGGGAAGATCGCCGCTACCCCATTGGAAGGGGGAAGCAAACACTACATTCCCGCGGATTCCCTCGTATCCATGAATATGTTCTGCTTCACGAGTGACATCATGGCCCACATCGAAGAAGGATTCGTTCCCTTCCTCGAGGCCAACAAAGACCACCTCGATGATTGCGAATATCTCCTTCCGACCTTGGTAAGCGACGTCATGAAGGAAAAAGGCGTGAAAGTCGCGGTCCTTGGAACTTCCGCCGTTTGGTACGGAGTCACCTATCGCGAAGACAAACCCGAGGTTGTCGCGAGCATCAAAGCTCTCGTCGATCACGGAGAATACCCTTCTCCCCTTTGGAAGAACTAATCCAAACCAACAAAAGAGCCGGAACTAAAATTCCGGCTTTTCCGTTGCATTTCGCGAACCTGCAAGAATTTCTTCTCGCACCCCTTACATCGCCTCCATATCAAACCACAAAACAAAGAAAGAATCGATTTTCTATTGTTTTCTCTCACTTTTCGCTATTTTTTTGGGGTAATCCCTCGAAAAAAGTTCGTCGAAATGAACCGTTCCTAATCGATGAACTCCCGTATTTCCCTTAAAGGGAAAAAGAAGGATAATTAGTCTATGGCCGATATTTCTTTCTTCTCCGTGACCCTTGTTCGGAAAAATAAGTACAACCGTCTTTTGCTTTCGGCATACGAAGAAGAACTAAAGTCCCTTTTATCTGCGGCATACGGGAATCTTCGGAAGGGGATAACCTCTCGAGCGTTGACCGTTCCTGATGAAAAACTTCCGCCGAAAAAAGAAAAGAAACAAAGAATCTCCATCTTGGGGTCTTCCTGCCCATCCAAAGGTCGATTCCGTCGTTTCTTGGATTTCTTCACCCTTCGATTTTCTACCTATGTCATCACGATGAACCCTGCCCTCATAAATGCGGATAACCGTCATCGAATGGTCTTCGTTCCACCTTTCCTTTCATTAACAAAAGAGCCAAAACGCATAGACGTCCCCTCTATTTTTGCCTCCCGCCCCTCAAAGCCCTTTACCGTCCTTTTTTATAGCGAAGACGGAAGCGGGGAAAATATCGTCCGGGAAATTGTCCGCAAGAACCCCGATTTCCATTTCTATTGGGCAGCCCCTGGGATCCATACGAACTTCGCCTCAATAAACCTCCAAATCGTGAATCCGATGTCGATCGAAGAAGTGGTTTCCTACGCTTCCTTAAGCGATGCCATCTTCCCTTTATCAAAGGAAAATGACTTCCCCTTATCCTCGTTCCTGGCGATTCATCTCCATTTGCCTCTGGTACTAGAAAACAAATCTTCCTTCCGTTCCTATTTCTTTGACGCGCCCCTCTATGTTTCCTTAACGGAAGCGACGAAACCCTTACGAGATCTCGCTTTTGCTAAGGAAATTCAGGAAAAGCATAAAGAGTTGTCCAAATATCTGGATTCCCTTTATTCTTCTTCCTATTCCAGAAGCGCAATCGAAACTTTCTTGTCAAAATACCGTTTCATCGGCAAAATGAATTCGGAGGCTAACTGATGAAACGATCAACAAAAGTCTTTCTTTTGGGTCTACTCCCCCTATGTCTTGCATCCTGCGGACAAGCGGAAGTTCCCCTATCTTCTTATATAGAGACGTTAAATGTTTTTTCTTCCAAATCCACGGCGAAGGTGCTTCAACTCACCGACCTCCATTGGACTTACGGAACCGACGTCCCCCGACAAAAAACCTATCTTGACGCCTTGTTCACTAACGTATCCCCCGATTTGGTGGTTTTTAGTGGTGACAACACCATGCTCGCGAACACGAAGACCATATCCTCCTTCGTTTCCACGATGGATGAACTCGCCGCGAAGCATGGCTTCCGTTACGCATCCACCTATGGTAACCACGATAAACAGGGCTATTTCACCAAAACCGCTTGGAGAGACGCCTTCGTAAAAAGCGAATACGCCATCTGCAAAGAGATGGATGACAGCGTCTTCGGGGATGCCAATTTCGTCGTTTCCTTAAGCGATGGAACAAGTGCCAAATGGAACATCGTCCTCGTCGACAGCAACACCTATTCCCTCCGAAGCGTCGCGAGTTACGATTACGACATCATCCACGAGGATCAGGTTCGCTGGTACCGCGATATCCAAGAGGAAACGGGTAACCTCCCGAATATCGTCTTCTGCCATATCCCCCTTTATGAAGTGGAATACGCCTTCCGCTTGGCGGGAGAAAAAGGCGAGACCCTCGAAGAAGGGACCGGGCGCCCGGGAATCCCGAATGTCCCGGGAGTCATCGGACGTTATTCGGGCGTGATGCACGAAAAAGACGTCGTTCTCAACGAAGAACTTGGACCTTCCAAATGCTGTGTCGGATACGAACGTTCTGGAATGTTTACCGCGATGTCGGAGAAAAACGGCAAAGGGGTGTTCTTTGGCCACGACCACGTGAATAACTTCATAGCCGAGTACGGCTTGAACGATTCCTCCCCAAAAATCCCGGTCGGGTATGGGTTAAAGACCGGGGATGGCCTCTATTTTGAAGAGGGCATGATCGGTGGGACATTAAGCGAAATCTCGATGACGGGAGAAGTGACTTACAAACGTTGCTACCAAAGTTACGAAAGCGATTATTCCGACGGGAATGGATTCCGCGTTGAGGAGGTGTTCGCATGAAAAAGACCCTCGTATATGAAATCCTTGAAGGCATTCTTTTCGCCCTTTCGGGGATGGCTATGTCGGTTTCCTTGACCGGCTTCATCGAACAGCTCGCAAGCGATGCCCCCGTGCTTGTCCGTTATTTGCCGTTGTTCTTTATCACTTTCGCCTTACTAAGCGTTACTTTTTGCCTCCACGTTGTCCTCCATCCGCGGAGTCGGCGCACCTATCGCCTTGGCTATATCGTAGGGGGCATCCTCTCCACCGTCTTTGGGGCGGCCGCCGCGATCACCTCGGTTATCCTGTTCGCGAATGGCACGTTTGATTCTTTCGTTGGCGGAGGTATCACGTGGATTTATCCTCTGGATAGCTTGATCTTTGGATTCCTCTTTGATTTTCTCGGTTTGTTTGCCTTCCTCTATGGCGTCAAAAAGGCCAAGAACGATGAGGTGAAAGTGGTCCCGGTTACCATGTGGAAGAGGATCGTGTTCCTCGATATCCTCGTTCCATTCTACTGCGCGATCGCCTGCTTTTTCTCCGTCTCCATCTCCTTGTTCTTTCTCACTTACGATTACTCGGCGATCCATTTCTTCGCCACGCTTCCCTGGTACATGCTCATGTTGCTTCCTTGCGTTGAGCTTGCCTTCTATGAGTATTACCTCCGGAAACTCGAGGGGCAAAAGAAATTCCAAGTGATCCTAAAAGCGGGAACGATATTCCTCGCTCTTGGCCTAGTTTTCACGATTTATGGCTACTTTTCTTCCTCGGCCGCGCCAACGGCGATCGCGGAAAGTTTGATATTCGCCTTCCCCCTTGACTTCATGGTTTCTAGGCCAATTGGATTCGTCCTCCTATACCTCATCAACATCCTTCCCCCGATGGGTCTCTTACTTTCCGAAATCTTCAGCCAGCCAAAATCCAGGAAAGAAGAATAATTCGCTCTTCCCAAAGGGAAAGGGAACTTGTATACTCTTCTTGCGGAAATCCCGTCGCGGTTCCGTTGACCAATACAACTTTTGGGTGGTTCAGAACCACCTTTTTTGATGGTCGAATCGGAGGTAATGATGAACGAAATAGAAATCGTCTCTTCCATCTTGTCGAAGCCTTTGAAGGAAAAAGGCTATTCCCTCTACGACGTAAAGTTCAAACGGGCCAAGGAATCCATCCTCGAAGTCATCGTGGACCGTCCCGAACCCATTGGACTCGACGACATCGTGGAGCTGAGCGGCTTTGTGAGCGCGTTGCTCGATGAAGCCGACCCCATCGAAGGGGCTTACACCCTCGACTTATCGAGCGCCGGCGCCGAAAAACGCATCGCCCTCGATGACCTTCCTTCTTACGTCGGGCGTTACGTGCATTTGCACCTCACCCATCCCGTAAAGGGGGAGAACATCCTCGAAGGAACCTTATCGAGCGTCGAGGAGAACGTGACGCTCATTTGCAAGGTCAAAACGAGAAAAGTGGAACTATCCTTCCCCCGCGCGACCATCGACGAGGCAAGACTCGCCATTGAATTCTAAAGAAAAGCACAAAAAACAGGAGTAACTACCATGGCCAGAAAGAAAACTGAGGACAAGATTGACTTGTTAAGCGCCGCCAAAGCGGTTGCCGATGAAAAGCACCTCCCCCTCGAAGCCGTTATTTCCGCCCTTGAGACCGCCCTTATCAAAGGGTACACCCGTGTTCTCGGCGGAGGAGACGACGCGATCGTGGAATGCCACATCGATTCCGAAACCGGGGAAATCTACCTCGCCCAAATTAAAGAAGTCCGCAAGGACGACGAAGTCGAAGACGACTACCTTCAAATCGAAGAAACCGAAGCCAACGAACGCGCCGAGGAAGGGGTTGTCTACCAACCTGGCGATCGTTTCGCCATCCCCGCGGATTTCGACGACATTTCCAACGCCGCCACCAAGGCGATGATGAACTATTTCCGCGCCTCGTTGGCGGAAGCCGAACGCACCGAACTCTATACCATCTACAAGGATCACATCGGAGAGATGGTGACCGGCACCGTTTTGTATGCCGATGACCGTTACGTCAAAGTCGACATCGGACGCGCCCAAATCGAACTCACTCGCCGTGAACTCATCCGCGACGAATACTTCAAGCAAGGCGACCCGATTAAGGTCTACATCCAAGAAGTCCGTCCGGGTGAAGACGTCAATGGCAAGAAGCGTGGCCCGATGATCGAAGCCACCCGCGCCTCCGAAGGCTTCCTCAAGAGACTTTTCGAAGAGGAAATCCACGAAATCTACGACGGATCGGTCGTCATCAAGGCCATCAGCCGCGTCGCCGGCATCCGTTCGAAAATTGCCGTTGCCTCCACCAAAGAAGGCGTGGACGCGACCGGCGCCTGCATTGGCCCGGGCGGATCCCGTATCACCAAGATCGTCAACCAACTTGGCAATTCCCGGAACAAGGAAAAACTCGATATCATCGAATGGAGCGAGTACGCGCCGAAGTTCATCATGGATTCGGTCCGTCCGATCCTCGCCTTCGCCGTTTCCATCGACGAAGAGAACAAAGCCGCGAAGGTCATCCTCACCAAGGAAGCCTATGAAGCCCAAATTGGGCGTTATCGCCAAAATCTCCCGCTTGCCTCCCGCCTCACCGGTTATCGCATCGAACTCATGCCTTTGGATAAAGCCATGGAAGAAGGACTCCAATTCGTGACCGTCCGCGAGGCCGAAGAGACCGAAGCCGCCATCAAGAAAGCCGCCGCGGAAGAAGAATACCGTCGCAAGACCGCCGAAGAAGCCAAGAAGCGCGAAGAAGAAGCGCGCCTCGAGGCCGAACGCAAGAAACAAGAAGAGGAAGAACGCCTTGCCGCCCTCGAGGAGGAACGCCGCAAGAAAGAAGAGGCCGAGCGTGCCGCCCGTGCCCCGCGTGTGGAGCCCCTTCCCAAGATGCCGGCCGTCACCCCGAAGGCCTCGGCCAGCGAAAGCGACTTCCCCGCGGAAGCCATTAACCCCGCCGCCGCCGCCCTTGCCGCGCTTCATAGCGCCAAGTCCGCCGCTCCCGAGGCGGAAGAGGCTCCGGTAAGTGAAGAAACCCCGGTCGAAGAAGTGGCAGCCGCTCCCGAAGAGCCGACGACTCCCGAACCCAAGCCCGTGGAAGAAAAGCGCGAAGTCAAAACCACGACCACCCTTTCCGACCTCGAAGCCGAACTCGAAAGCAGCCGTCAAAGCGCCGCCAAACCGACCTACAGCAAATCCTCGAAGCGTCCCCGCAAGATTTCCGAAGAGGAAGTCAAGCGCGAAGCCGCCCCGAAGATCCCCGGAACCGGTATGGAAATCTACACCGAACAAGAGCTCGCCCAAATGGAGGAAGAGGACCGCAACGCCTCCCTCGATGCCGAGCTTCCGGACGATGATATCGACTACGAAGACTACGACGAATACTACGACGACGAAAAATAAATATGAACCAACCCGTTTTGCGAACCGACATTTTGACGCGGGAGCGTTATCTCAAAAAAGACCTCTTTCGTCTTGTGGTCCAAAACGGGTTTCTGGTTCTTGACCTTGCCCAAAACTTGCCGGGAAGAGGGGTTTACGTTTCCAAAACCCCACGTTCCATCGAACTGCTTCGTTCCGGGAAGGTCTTGGCCAAAAAACATTTGCCCCCGCTTCAGGATGGGGCGCTCAAACAAATGGAGGAACTCATCAATGAATGATGCCTTATCGTTCCTTGGCTTATTGAACCGCGGAGGAAAAACGCTGATTGGTGAGACGATCCTCTACCACCTCAAAGAAGGAGAGGCATTGGTGCTTGCTGAGGCGGACTCTTCTTCGGCCAAAAGGCTCGAAGAAAAAGCGATCCGCGCGGGTGTTACCATTCTCCGCGGGGTGAGCAAAAGTGAGCTCGGAAATGCCCTCGGGTATTCCGAACTCACGGCCGTTTACGTGAAGGACCGCAAGGCAAGCAAGGCCCTCATCGCGAAATGGAAGAAAGGAGAAGACGAATGAAAAAACCAAGTTATGGTGTAAAGAAAAGCGACCAAAAGAAGGGGAAACCAAGCGGTAACCGCGTTTCCAACTTCCAACCGCGCCAAAAGAAAGAGCAATTCGCGAAAGTCAACGGTGGGGTGTTTGTCTATAGCAAACCCTTAAGCGTTGCCGAACTTTCCAAGGCCATCAACGTCCCCACTCCCGCGATCATCAAATTCCTGTTCCTAAGCGGTAAGGCCGTGACCATCAACCAAGTCCTTGACGACGAGGCCATCGGCACCATCTGTTTGGAATTCGGCTATGACTTCAAAAAGGAAAAGGTGGTGGACGAGGAACACTTCGAAGACCTTGAGGTCGAAGACGCGGAAGAAGACCTTCGGGAGCGCCCCGCGGTCGTCACCATCATGGGACACGTCGACCACGGCAAAACGACCCTTATCGACGCCATCCGTTCCTCCCATATCGTCGATACCGAAGCCGGCGGTATTTCCCAAGAAATCGGTGCGTACCAGAAGGAGGTACACGGGAAGAAGATCACTTTCATCGACACTCCAGGGCACGCGGCCTTCACCGCGATGCGCGCCCGTGGGGCCTCGGTCACCGACATCGTCGTCTTGGTCGTCGCGGGGGATGACGGCGTCATGCCCCAAACCATCGAAGCTATTGACCACGCGAAAGCCGCGGGCGTCCCCATCATCGTCGCCATCAACAAGATGGATAAACCGGGCGCCGATCCTCACCGTGTCAAAGAAGAACTCCTGCAACACGACGTCATCGCCGAAGATTACGGAGGAGACGTCATGACCGTCGAAATCTCGGCCAAGAAAGGCATGGGAATCGACGATTTGCTCGAGATGATTTTGCTGAAAGCCGAAATGCTAGAACTTCGCGCCAACCCCAAGCGTTACGCGATTGGGGCGGTTCTGGAGTCCGAACTTTCCAAGGGCGAAGGCCCCAAAGCCACCTTGCTCGTCCAAAACGGCACCCTGACCGCGGGGGACTACGTGGTCGTCGGCGAGACGTATGGTAAAATCCGCCGCATGACCAACGAATTCCGCCAAGTCGTAAAAGCCGCGGGTCCTGGTACTCCGGTTTCGGTCATCGGCTTAAGCGCCGTTCCGGGGGCCGGAGACAAATTCATGGCCTTCCCCGAAGAACGCCAAGCCAAGGAAATCGCCGAAAAACGGGCCCTTTCCAAGCAAGAACGCGAACGCAGCGGCACCGCAGCGATGACCCTCGCCGACCTCAATAACTTGGTGAACGCCGGCAAGATCAAAGACATCAACATTTTGGTCAAAGCCGATAGCGATGGAACCGCCGAAGCCCTCAAAGCCAACTTGGAGAAGATGTCGAACGACGACATCCACGTCCACGTCCTCATGGCAAGCGCCGGGGCGATTTCGGATAACGACGTCCTTTTGGCGAGCGCCTCCCACGCGTTAATCTTCGGATTTAACGTCCGTCCGGATGCCCGCGTCCGCCAAAAAGCGGAAGAAAACCACGTCGAAATCCGTCTCCATAAGATCATCTACGAACTCTTGGATGACATGGAGGCCTTGATGAAAGGCATGGCGAAAGCCGAAGTCACCGAGCAAGTGACCGGTCAAGCCGAAATCCGCCACATCTTCAAGATGGATAAGGTCGGAACGATTGGGGGATCCTATGTCACGAGCGGCCTCCTTAAGATGTCCGGCAAGGTCCGTCTCATCCGCGATGGGGTGGTTTTGTACGATGGCAAACTCGCTTCGTTACGCCGCTACAAAGACGACGTGAAGGAAGTCAAGGAAGGCTATGAATGCGGACTCATGATTGAAGGGTATAACGACATTAAGGTCGGCGATATCGTCGAAGGCTACGAAATGGTCGAGAAGGGGGCCGCGTAATGGCGAGCAAATCCGGACGCATCAAATCGGAAATCTCCCGTTACATCGCCGAAATCGTTCGGGGGGAACTCAAAAAGCCGAGCATTGGCCTTGTCTGTGTGAACGAAGTTATCGTTTCGGATGACTATTCCTACGCGGATGTCTACGTCACCTTTTTGGGGGACCAATACCCAAAACAAAAACTCGCCGAACTCAAGAAGACGGAAGGTTATGTCCGTTCTTCCCTCGCCAAGAAGCTTTCGATCTATAAGGTTCCGAAGGTCCGCTTCTTATTGGACGAAACCGCTCTTTCTGCCCAGCGCATCGAAGACGCCCTCGCCAAAGAAAGCGAGCAAATCGCTTCCTTCCCCGGGAACGAAGCAGACGAATAACCCCTGCCAGAAGCGCGCGCTTCTGGCTTTTTGCACAATGAAAATATTCTTATCCCCCGCGAAAACCATGCGGGAATCCCTTCGCGCCTATACTTCCCTCCCCATCTTTCAAAAAGAAGGGGAAGAGATTCGCCGCGACCTTTCCTTAAAAAGCGTTCCCGAACTCCAACGCCTTTGGAAGTGCTCGCAAAGAATCGCGGAAGCTTCCTTAAAAGGCCTCCAATCGAATCGTTTATCCCCCACCTTATTTCGTTTTGATGGGGTCGCGTTCGTATCGATGGACCCGGATCACCTCGATGAGGGGGCGCTAAGGTATCTTGATGAGCATCTTCGTATTTTCTCCGCGGTTTATGGCCTTTTACGTCCAATGGATGGCATCCCCTTTTACCGGATGGATTATGGCTCGGATTATAAAAAAGACGGGCAGAGTTTATCTTCTTATTACGGGAAACGAGTCGGGGAAATCATGAGAAAAGAAGAAGGGCCCTATATCAATCTCGCAAGCCAAGAGTATTTCTCTCCCATCCGTCCCTATTTGCCAAAAGAAGAAGTGATCGATTTCCTCTTTTACAAAAGAAAGGATGGAAAACTCCTCTCTTCGAGCGTCCAATCCAAGCAATGCCGTGGGGCCTTGACCCGCGAAATGGCCATTCATAAGGCGAAAACCCTGGAAGACATCAAAAGGTTAACCCCGAACGGGTTTGTCTACCTCGAAAGCATGTCAACACCAAACGAATGGGTTTATGTTCTAGAGGCAGAAGAAGCAAAGGAAAAACGGCCTCGAAAAGAATTCGATTGGTAAGTTAACGTAATATCTTCTTCCTTAACCGCCTTTTCCCTTCGATTTGGACGGGGCGGTAAGAGGCATTCTCGAGATACCCTTTGTTCTTCCATCCATAATAATAGATATCCAAGGGATTTTCCTTTTTGGAGAGAAGGCGTTCCAACCGTTCTAGGAATGCGAGCAAGTCCTTTTTCGGATCTAGACAATCGATAGAAGAGATGACCACCGTATGGTGCATGGGGGAAAGGTAGGATATGGCCCCCTGGACTTTATGGTCTTTTAATAACAATAAGTGTTGATCTCCTGGACGAAGGGGCGATAAATGGTTCTTTTTGGCAAAGCGCTGGTAGCTTAAGGCTTCATTGCTCGTCAAAATCGGCTTTAAGGAATAACCCGTCCCGTCGTTTTCCTTCCGTTCGATGTGAAAGAAATACAGCCCGAAATCTTCGTAGTTATATAGGCTTTTCGAAAGATTCGCGACCGCTTCGGGACGTTCTTTGTAGATTTGGGAGAGCAAATCTTTGACCCATTGACGTTCGGTGTATCCATCCGCGGGGCAGGTTTTGCCCATCACGGGGAGGTTTTCTTCTTTGACAAGGGAGGAGAGGTCTTCTTCCGCGGCCAAAATAAGGGGACGGATAAAAGTGATGTCGGCACGGTCAAGGTGCATCTTCGGTTCGAAGGTGGCGACCCTTCCCCCGTGGATCATGTTCATGAATAAAGTCTCGATGGCATCGTCTTTATGATGGGCGAAAGCGACTTTGTTACATTGGTATTTCTTCGCGGCGGCGTTGATCGCGGCCTTTTTCATTCGCGAACATATAGAGCAAGGGATATGTCCCCCGGGTTTTGTGTTCGCTTTTAGTATCGGGTAGACTTCTTTGGAATCTTCGACGTATAAAGTCAGGCCTAAACTCTTGGTGTATTCTTCGATTTTTTGGGTGTTGAAATGGTCAAAACCGAGGTCCAGGGTTATCGGGACGATCGTGAAATCCTTCTTAGAGAACTTCGTGTAAAGGCTCATGGCGAGAAGCAAGCACAAAGAGTCCTTGCCTCCGGAGATTCCAAGGGCGATACGGTCCCCGTTATCGATGAGGGAGAAGAGTTCGTCGGCCTTTCGTAAGGCGGCTAATACTTTACGGATGCTATGCATAATGTTCCGATTTCGTCCCAAATGATACGCGGTTTTCCGATGAAACAAAACCAAGAACGTAGAGAAGCAAAGAAAAAATCCCGTTTCTTTCAAGTGAAAGAAGGGAGGAATTCCTGTATATTCATAGTTATGGAAACTAGCGGCGTCCTCCTCATCGACAAAGAAAGCGGATGTACCTCCCGTCAAATCGATAATGCCATCCAAAAGCTGTTCCATACCAAGAAGGTGGGACACCTAGGGACGTTAGATCCTTTCGCGACCGGTTTATTGCTCGTCGCCGTGAACAAAGGAACGAAGTTTCTCCCCTTTTTCCGCGATGAAGAAAAGACGTATGAAGCGACTCTCCTTTTGGGACAAGCGACTTCCACCGGAGACAAAGACGGGGAATTCACAGAGCGAAAAGAAATCCCCCCGTTAACGAAGGAGAGGATCGAAGAAGTACTTTCTTCTTTTCTTGGCGATTCCAAGCAATTGCCCCCGATGACAAGCGCCATCAAGGTGAATGGGAGGGCTTTATATGAACTCGCCCACAAAGGGGAAGAGATTGAACGAAAGCCTCGCGACATTCACGTTTTCTCCATCGAACTCCTTTCTTTTTCTCCAAATACCATTGTTTTTCGGACAAAAGTCTCCAAAGGAACCTACATCCGCGTTTTGGGAGAAGACATCGCGAAGGCCCTCGGAAGTGTTGGTCACTTAACCGCGTTACGGAGAACCGAAGTCGGGGATATTACCTTAGAACACGCCTTCCGGTTAAGCGAGGTTTCCAAATCTTCTTTGGGAAACCCGTTGATTTATTTATCTCATATCCCCCAAATCGAGGTGGACGAAGATACCGCCTCTAAGGTCAAAAATGGCGTGGCTTTATCTTTTGCTAGTAACGAAAAAGAAGTACTATTGACGTGTCGTGGCGTTGCCCTTGCGATCTATACGCGCGATGAAGGAGGGAGATACTGTTCCTTCCGAGGGCTCTTTTAATGGATATCATTCGTTTTACTTACCCTAATCTCCCGGAAAAGAAAGATAAACTCACGATGGTTCTTGGGTTTTTCGATGGGATGCACCGAGGTCATCAAAGCTTATTTCAAGAAGCGAGATACGTGACGAAGAATCTTTCTTCCGTCCTTTTGTTTACCTCCATGCCTTTTAAGGGGAAAGATTCCACCTGTTTAATGAACCTCGAGGATAAGATTCGTTTCCTCCAAGGGACGGGCATTGATATTGCTTACGTGGTAGAAACCACGGACGAATTCTTCGCCCTTTCCCCCGAATCCTTTATCAAAGACTTTCTCCTTCCCCTTGGCGTGACCCAAGTCGTCGTGGGGGAAGACTATACTTTTGGGGCGAAAGGGAAAGGAAAACCAGAAGATTTATCCAAATACCTTGACGTCGTGACCTTGCCCTTATTGCTCGAAGACGGAAACAAGATTTCATCCTCCCGGTTAAAAGAGGCAATCAAGATGGGAAATGTCGAAGAAGCCTCTTTGATGCTGGGACGTCCCTATGAAATCGTCGGAAAGGTCATCCATGGCAAAAAACGGGGGAGAACCATTGGCTATCCGACCGTAAATCTTGAACTCAAAGCCCCATACCTCCTTCCCAAGGAAGGCATTTATGCTGGAATCTGTTATGTTCTAGGCAAACCTTATGAAGCCCTGATCAATGTCGGCATGAATCCCACTTTCGGAGAATTAAAAGAACCCCTCGTCGAAGCCCATTTACGGGGATATGAAGGCGATTGCTATGGCAAAACCGTCTATCTTTCTTTTGTTCGTCAAGGCCGAGGCGAAAAGAAATTCACGGGCTTAGAAGAACTCAAAGAACAACTTCAAAAAGATGAAAAATGGGTCGCAAGCTTAGATTTGCTTCATCCAAAAAGACCAAATTAGTTCACCTTAATTTGTTTGTTTCGGGATAACTCGAATATGTATTATTCCGCAGATTTCCAAGCGATGTAATCTGTGGTCGAGATTGAAATTTGGGAAAAATAAATAGCTATATTTTGCTTTGACAATTTTTAACGCTAGATAAAGTGAAACCAGCCTAAAAAGGGGTATTTATAGCATTCGTTTTATCGTATTTTTTCCCGATTTCCGTTTCCGGGTATCGGATGGGTGACGGTCCGGATTTCCGGCAAGGAGGTCACGGTCATCGCCTCGGGGGAGGGCATGAACACCTAGGCCCTGCCATGCGGTGACCGTTCAAGCGTATTTTTATGGTCGCCCGGACGATCTCGCTCGGCCTCCCGACCGAACCGATTTGAAACACTTGTTTTACTTAACCGAAGAAAAAAGGGGAGTGAGGGAGAATCGACTACAGTCCCGGTTTGGGTTCATTTCCGCGCTTCGTCGATAAAAACGGTTGCCTAATTTCGAAGGCTTTTCCTTCGACACGGACGACGTTCGGTTCGATTTCGGCGAAATCGGCATCAAAACACTTGGGGATGGCGTGTCAATTAACGCGGGTTATGCCGACCTCAATGACGATGCGCTCAATGAGTTCGTTTCCTCCACCGATGAGATCGAGGCCGCCTGCGCCATCCGTGAAACGGGGCAATACTTCCTCCTCCTGAAGGACGGCTATTTGGCCAACGACTACCGGACCGGCGAGTGGGTGAAAAGCCGGGGAGGCCTATGCCTGGCGAAGACAGCACGGACTGCGAGCCCTTCCGCGCCAATCCAATCGATTGTTTTGAAGGATAGTTTTTTTACTCAAGATTTTTTCCGAGAAATATTGGTTGAAAAAGCACCCCACGGTTAGGGGTGCTTTTGATGTGTCAGGGTAAATCAAGCGGCTTCCGCGGCTTTCTTCTTCGCGTCGAATTTCTTTCGTTCGGGGGTGGAGAGGATGCGCTTTCTCATGCGGAAGGCGGTGGGGGTGACTTCCACGAGTTCGTCCGAGTTGATGTAGTCGAGGCAGGCTTCCAAGGACATCTTCCGCGGGGACTTGAGGACGACGGTTTGGTCTTTGTTGGAACTGCGGACGTTGGTCTGCGGTTTGGCAGCGGTGACGTTGACCGCGAGGTCGGTCGGATAACGGTGTTCCCCGACGATCATCCCTTCGTAGCAGGTGGTGCCGGGGAGGATGAACATCGTTCCGTGTTCTTCGACTTTTTCGATGGAATACGGGGTGGCGGGACCGCTGTCCACGGAGACGAGGACCCCGATTTGACGTTCGCCTACAGATTTGGCGTACATTGGACGGTATTCCTTAAAGGTGTGGTTGATGATGCCGTACCCTTTCGTGAGGGTTAGGAAGTTGTTGACGAATCCAAGTAGCCCACGGGAGGGAATGACGTAGGTCAAGCGGCTTTGCCCGTTGGCCTCCACCATGTTAACGAGTTGGGCGCCTCTTTCCCCAAGGGTCTGCATGATATCCCCCACGTATTCGCTTGGGACGTCAATTTGGAGGTCTTCGTAGGGTTCGCATTTTTGTCCGTCGATTTCCTTCAAAATGACGTGAGGTTTGGGGACTTCGAGTTCGTATCCTTCGCGTCGCATGGTTTCGATGAGAACCCCAAGGTGGAGTTCTCCACGTCCAGAGACCACCCAGGTTTCACTGTTGGGGATTCGGCGGAAACGGAGGGAAACGTCGCGTTGAACTTCTTGGAACAAACGATCCTCAATCACGCGTGCGGTGACGAATTTGCCATCTTGTCCACGAAGCGGGGAGGAGTTAGTTCCGAATTCCATTTGGAGGGTCGGTTCGTCGACGCGAAGGCGCGGAAGCGGAGTGCCTCCTTTGGCACAGAAGGTATCCCCGACGTTCATGTTGTCGTATCCCGCGATGGCGCAGATATCGCCACAATCGACATGGTCCACCTCGATGCGGCGAAGGCCAAAGAAGGTGTAGAGCTTCATGATCTTGAAATCGTGGGTTTGGCCGTTTTCATCGATATCCTGGATGGTATCTCCGATTTTGGCCATTCCCCCGCGGATGGTGCCAATCCCGATTCGTCCAACGAAACCGTTATAGTCCAATAACGCGGGTTGGAATTGGAAAGGGGCGGAAGGGTCGCAGGTGGGCTCGGGGATTTCCTTGAGGATGGTCTCAAAAACGGGATCCATCCCTTCCTTTTGGGATTCGGGATCCGGATCGTAAGAAGAAGTGCCATTTAAGGCGCTGGTATAAACCACGGGGAACTCAAGCAAATCATCGGGAGCTCCAAGTTGGATGAGGAGGTCCAAAACTTCGTCCACCGCTTTTTGGGGGTCGGCGTTTGGACGGTCCACTTTGTTGATGATAACGATTGGTTTGATGTGGTTTTCCAGTGCGTTTTTCAAAACAAAACGGGTTTGGGGCATCGTTCCCTCGAAGGCGTCCACAAGGAGCAAACACCCATCCACCATGTGCATGATGCGTTCCACTTCCCCGCCGAAATCGGCGTGCCCCGGAGTGTCGACGATGTTGATTTTCGTGTCTTTGTAAACAATGGAAGTGGTCTTGGCCAAAATGGTGATGCCGCGTTCCCTTTCTTGGGGGTTGCTGTCCATCACGCGGTCCACGACGTCTTCGTTGCTACGGAAGGTCCCGGATTTGGTGAGAAGGGCGTTGACGAGCGTGGTTTTGCCATGGTCAACGTGCGCGATGATGGCGATGTTTCTCATTTTCATAGGGATTCCTCCTGCTTAGCCGCGCAAAATTTTACGCCCGCACCTACACGCTCGCAACAATAATTTTTCGCAATGAGAACAAAAGGCTCGAATTTGGAAGCGTTTTCTCTTGAAAAGGGGTTTACTTTTCGGTATTGTTACACACGCAGCAATCCGTCGCGGTAACCACACTCCTTGATTCCGCGTGGGATTTGCCAAGTTCAAAGAAAGGAGAAATTCAACCATGGCACTCTCGAAAGTCGAAACTTCCGCGATCATCAAAGAGTTTGGTAAAAACGAAAAGGACACCGGTTCCACCGAAGTCCAAATCGCCCTTCTCACCGCTCGCATCAAGGAACTCACCGCTCACCTTCAAGCCAACAAGCAAGACGCCGGTGCCCACCGCGCCCTTCTCATCCTTGTCGGTAAGCGTCGCAGCCTCCTCGACTACCTTCGCCAATCCGACGCCGAACGTTACACGGCGCTCATTGCGAAGCTTGGTCTCCGCAAGTAAGCAGAGGAATTCGCCTCCCCGTCACGGGAGGCCTTTTTATTACATAAAGTTTTCGATTTCTCCTCTAGGAGTATCGCTCCAGCCGTGGTAGACTTATGCCGTTTGAAATAAAGGAAAAGAGAATGAAACAAGTTTTTGAAACCGAATTCGCAGGCCGGAAACTCTCCGTTGAGACCGGCGAAATCGCGAAACAGGCTGACGGGTCTGTTTTCGTGCGTTTCGGCGACACGGCCGTCCTCGCGACCGCCTGCTGCGCCGATGAACCCAAAGAAGGCGACTTCTTCCCCCTCACCGTCAACTACGAAGAAAAATCTTACGCGGTTGGTAAGATCCCCGGATCCTTTCTCCGCCGTGAAGGACGCCCTGGCGAACACGCGACTTTGTCCGCGCGTTTGATCGACCGTCCGATCCGTCCGCTTTTCGCGGAAGGATTCCGTAACGAAGTCCAAATCGTCGCCACGGTCATGTCCTGTGACCGCGACAACACCCCCGAAATGACCGGAATGCTCGGCGCCTCCTTGGCCCTTTGCATTTCCGACATCCCCTTCGATGGGCCGGTCGCCGGTGTCTACGTCGGACGCGTCAATGGGGAACTTATCATCGATCCGACCGAAGAACAAAAGAAAGCCTCGGACATCGACCTTGCCGTCGCGGGCACCGAAGAAGCCATCATGATGGTCGAAGCCGGTGCTGCGGAAGTCCCCGAAGAAGAGATGCTCGACGCCATCATGTTTGGTTTTGAAGCCATCAAGAAACTCTGCGCTTGGCAAAAGACCATCATCGCCGAAATCGGGAAGCCCAAGCGCGAAATCCAACTCTACGCTGCCGATCCCGCCATTAAGGCCGACATCGAATCCCGCATCGGGGAACGCCTCAAGAAAGCCATCTCCATCGTCGATAAACTCGAACGCCAAGACGCCGTTGATGCCCTCAAGAAGGAAATCATCGACGATTACGACCACCGCGAATACGAAGATGAACACGACCACAAGATGTCCATGCTTATGGTCTTCGACATCCTCGAAGGCATGGTCGCCGCGGAAGTCCGCCGCTTGATCACCGAGGAGAAGATCCGTCCCGATGGACGCAAAGTCGATGAAATCCGTCCTCTTGATTGCCAAGTCGACCTCCTCCCCCGCGCCCATGGTTCCGCCATGTTCACCCGTGGACAAACCCAAGTCATCGGCACGACCACCCTTGGCCCCTTAGCCGATAAGCAACTCATCGATAACCTCACGAGCGAAGAAGAACGCCGCTTCATGCATCACTATAACTTCCCACCCTACTCGGTCGGTGAAATCGGTCGTATGGGAAGCCCCGGCCGCCGCGAAATCGGACACGGCAAACTCGGGGAACGCGCGTTAAGCTACGTCCTCCCCTCGGAAGAAGAATTCCCCTACACCATTCGTTGCGTCGCCGACGTCGTCGAATCCAACGGTTCCTCTTCCCAAGCCTCCATCTGCGCCAACTGCATGTCCCTCATGGCGGCTGGCGTCCCCATCAAGGGTATCGTCTCGGGTATCGCCATGGGTCTCATCACTTCGGGGCCGTTAGATGGCAACCACCCCTACACCATCCTCACCGATATCCAAGGTTTGGAAGATCACTTCGGTGACATGGACTTCAAGTGCGCCGGTACCGCCAAAGGCTTAACCGCCCTCCAAATGGACATCAAAATCCACGGAGTCACCCGCGAAGTTCTCTCCGAAGCCCTTGCCCAAGCCAATCGTGCCCGCGCCGAAATCCGTGAAGCCATCGCCAAAGCGATTCCCGAACCCCGCAAGGAAGTTTCCGAATACGCTCCGAAGATGGTCACCTTCAAGATTCCGACCGATAAGATCCGCGATGTTATCGGCAAAGGTGGCGAAACCATCCAAGGTATGGTTCGTGAATGCGACGGTGCCGCGATTGACGTTGAAGATGATGGCACCATCACCATTTACCACTCCAACCGTGCCATGATCGAAAAGGCAAAAGCGATGATCGACGAAATCACCCGCGAAGCCAAAGTCGGCGAAATCTACGAAGGCAAAGTCACCCGCGTGGAAGACTATGGCTGCTTCGTCAATTTGTTCGGCGATTGCGATGGTCTCTGCCATGTATCGCGCCTCCGTTGGGACTATGTGGAGAACGCCACGGACCTCGTTGCCGTCGGCGACACCCTCAAAGTCATCGTCATCGGACTCGACGAAAAAGGCAAAGTCAAAGTCTCGCACCGCGAATTCGAAGAGAAGCCCGAAGGCTACGTCGAACGCCCCGAACGCGATGCCCGTCCCCGTGGCAACGATCGCCGGAATGGTGGTAAGCCAAATGGTGCCGGAAACCGCCCGCATGGCAATGACCGTCGCGGCGGAAAACACTAAGGAAAGCAAAAGAAATGGCAACCGGTTGGTTGCCATTTTCATTTCCTCTATATTTTCTTCTTTATCCGTTCAATGATGGTCTGAAGACCGTTCTCGCTTAGGAGACGGATAGCTTCTTTCTCATCTTTTGGGTGGATGCTTTTGATCGCGTTATAGGTCGCGATGAAGATTTCGTCCTCCTGCTTTATCTCCCGTAAAGGGGCATCGTACATCATAAGGGCGTCAAGGACAAAACGGCGATAATAGGCAAGGAGGGTGGGTTCGATCCAATAGAGGAACTGGGTTCCCTTCATTTCTTTGTTTTTGAACAAGAGATAGGGGAGCAAGCCATCGTCCGCGTTATGGAAAATGTCAACGAAAACGGTGTCGAACGGTCCCTCATCCGGAAAATCGAACGCGTCTTTTTCGTGGATGAAAATCTTTTCTTTGTGGGGGAATAAAGGCAAGATGCGGGAAGCGAAGAACTCGATGATTCCCCGGTCCAAATCATAAATATGGACTTCGGAGACCTCGTCCTTTTGCGAAACCGAGAAGGCATAATAGCCAAGCCCAAGTCCAAGCGCGGCGACTTTTCCCTTGGCCTCTTGAATCGGTTTCCTCATTGTGCGGAGCTCATGGGGACATAAGGACATCCAGGGGACCCCGTTGCTGCCCAAAACCGGGTAAGTGAGGTCATCGATCGCGTAACCGATCGGGCAAATCTCCCGATAATGATGGGAGGAATCCACGCGGATATCGTCAAGCAAAAAGAATGTCCCGGCCGGAACGAACTGATGCTCGAAGAAGAGCCCATCCCATTTTGCGTCGGGTACATTTTGGAGTAGAGCAAAGTAAGGATCTTCCTTAATTTCTTCGGCGGTTACGAGACAAATTTCGTCAAGTCCCCGTTTCTGAATGGCTTTTTGAAGTACTTTGGCGGCGTCCTTGTCCATAAGGGGATTGAGGACTTTCTCGATTGCCTCCGGGAGAGCCATCCCTCTTTGAAAAAGCCTCAATATTTCCTCACGGTCTTCTTTCTCGAGTTGAAAAAGGATGGAGTTAAAGAAATCTTCCGTACGGATACATTCATTGAGTTCGTTTACGTAGGGAAGGAGGGCATCCTGGAGTTTTTCAATCTTCATATCTCAAGAATACACATTCCGAGAAAAGATTCCTAGAAACCGGAGCCAAAACTTGCAAAATTCGGACAGTATATGGGTGTTATTAGTCAAAGACTAAGGTATAATAAAGCTACATATGGAAGACATCATTATCATAGGTGGTGGAGTCATCGGCGCTTTTGTGGCCCGCTACCTCTCCCAATATTCAGCCGACATATTGGTGATTGAAAAAGAAACGGATGTCGGCGACGTAACCTCGATGGCTAACTCCGCCATCGTTCATTCGGGGGTCGATCCGGTCCCCGGAACTTTGAAAGCGAAATTCAACGTCGAAGGGTGCGCGATGTTCCCTTCCGTTTGTAAAGAACTCGATGTGGGATATGGCAGCGTTGGTTCGTTGAACGTTGCCTTGACCCCCGAAGATTTGCCTCAACTCAAAGCCTTGGCGGAACGCGGCAGAGAAAACGGGGTCAATGTCCAACTCCTTTCCCGTGAAGAAACCCTCGCGATTGAACCGAACCTCAATCCGACGATCGCGGGATCCTTGCTCGCCCCAAGCGCGGGCATCGTGAACCCCTTTACCTTAACCGTCCACGCGATGGAAAACGCGATGGACAACGGCGTTCGCCTTTCGCTTAGTGAAGAAGTGGTCTCGATTGAAAAACGGGACGGCATCTTCCACGTCCGCACCAACTGCGGTCAATACCGAGCCAAAGTCGTCATTAACTGCGCGGGTCTTGGCAGCGCCCGCATCGCCAAAATGGTCGAAGATATTCCCTGGGACATCACCCCAAGAAAAGGCGAATATTTCGTTCTGGACCATTATGCCCCTGGACTCGTCAAGCACGTGGTTTTCCCTCTTCCCACCAAAAAAGGGAAAGGCGTCCTCGTCATGATGACCACTTCGGGCAACTATCTCATCGGTCCATCGAGCGAACTCACCGATAAAACCGATGATTTCGCGACCGATCATCCCACCTTGGACGCCATCAAAGCCCAAGCCCTTCAAATGGTTCCTTCCATTCCTTTTGGGGAACAAATTCGTGTCTTTGCGGGCCTCCGTTCCACCCCGACCACCCATGACTTCATCATCGAAGAATCGAAGAAGGTCCCTGGGTTTATCAACGTCGCGGGCATTGAATCCCCGGGACTCGCTTCCTCCCCCGCGATTGGCAAATACGTGGCCGAAACCCTTGTGGCCCCGATCCTCCACCTCCAAAAGAAGGAAAACTTCAATCCCTGCGTTCGCCCTTACGTCCATCCCCTTCGTCTCCCGAAAGAAAAACGGGATGCCCTCATCGCGGAAAACCCCCATTTCGGCGAAGTGATTTGCCATTGCGAGCAAGTGACACTAGGGGAAATCGAGGACGCGCTTTCTCGCTCGGTTCCCGCCCGCTCCATCCGCGCCATAAAGAAACGGACTCGGGCCGGATTTGGGAAATGCCAAGGGGGGTTCTGCCAACCTAAGGTCTTATTGCTCCTTGCCAAATACTTCCATATCTCTCCGCTGGACGTGCTTTACGCCCGTGCCGGTTCGAGCGTTTTGATGGAGGAGTCCAAAGAATGAAAACTGTCGATTTGCTCATTGTCGGAGGCGGCTCCGCCGGACTCTCCGCGGCGGTCTCCGCTTACGATGCCGGAGTTCGCGACATCCTCGTTTTGGAACGGGAGGCGGTGTTAGGAGGTATTCTCAACCAATGCGTCCATAACGGATTCGGCCTCCACGAATTCAAGGAAGAATTGAGCGGTCCGGAATTCCTCACCCGTTTTGTCCGTCAGGCAAAGGAGAGGAACATCCGCTGTGAATTGCTCGCCTCCGTCGTTAAGATCACCCCTTCGAAAGTGGTGACTTACGTTTCTCCTCGTGGGGCAGAGGAAATCCAAGCCAAAGCCATCATCATGGCAAGCGGATGCTTGGAGCGCAGCGCCGGGGCCATTGGCATTCCCGGGGAACGCCCCGCGGGCATCATCACCGCTGGCCAAGCCCAACTTTACCTCAATGAATACGGGTATTTGGTGGGAAGGCGGGTCTTCATCCTCGGATCGGGGGATATCGGGCTTATCATGGCCCGAAGAATGACTCTGGAAGGAGCCCATGTCCTAGGCGTCGCCGAGATCATGCCCTACTCCAATGGCCTTAACCGCAACATCCAACAATGTTTGAAGGATTTCGATATTCCCCTTTATCTCTCCCATACCGTGACCAATTGCTTTGGCCATCGCCGTTTAGAGGGCATTGAAATTAGCCAAGTCGACGAACGCTTGTCTCCGATTCCTGGAACGGAAAAAAATTTCGACGTCGATACCTTACTTCTTTCCGTCGGGCTAATTCCCAACAACGGCTTGCTCAACAAGATGGGCGCGAAGAAATCCGGAACCCGCGGATCAGAAGTCGATGACTTCTTGCAAACGACGATCCCCGGCGTATTTAGCTGTGGCAACGTACTCCACGTCCACGACCTTGTCGACTATGTCGTCGAAGAGGGTCGCGTGGCGGGCAAAAACGCGGCCAAATACCTCGAAAACGAACTTTCTTTCGGTCCCGTCATTGAAACAAAGGCCGGACGTGGCATCGGGTATGTGGTGCCGGGAAGAATCCACGTGGAAGGAGAAGAACCGACCGTTCCCATCAAGTTCCGCGTTCGCAAGCCCTGTCGGAACGTCGTCATTACTTATTCTCAAAATGGGGTGATTCTCAAGAAGACCCCGAAACTTGCGATGGTTCCTAGCGAAATGGAAATCTTCCGTCTGCCCCGAAACCTCTTGTCCAAGGAAGGCGATCTCGTCGTCGAATGCCTTCCCAAGGAGGAAGTCTTATGAAAACTGAACTCACTTGCATCGTTTGCCCCCGCGGATGCGCCCTCGTGGTGGATGAAAACCACAAGGTCACGGGCAACTTCTGCCCCCGGGGAGAAAAATATGCGCTCCAAGAGGTGACCCATCCTCTTCGCACATTGACAACGACCGTCAAATGCGACTCCACTCTCTTCCGCGTGTGCCCCGTCAAAACCACGGGCCCCATTCCCAAAGAATCCCAACTCTTGCTTATGAAGCAAATTCGTCGACTTTTCGTTCACGTTCCCGTTCATCTTGGCGACGTAATTGTGCATAATATCGACGATACGGGCGTGGATTTGGTCGCTACGCGAGACTTGCTCGAATAGCCCGTTGCCTTTGGAGGAGAAACCGTTGAGGGCCATCATTATTTCGGATACCCATGGACGGATCGAGGCGGTCAAAAAGCTCGATTCTCTTTTTAGCTCGTTTCAGCCCGACCAAATCATCTTCCTTGGCGACGCCTTAAATAATGGCCCCCGAAATGGTGTCCCCCTCGATTATGACCCGATGGCTTGTGCCGCCATTTTCAATAAATGGGCGCGCCGCATCGTCGCGGTCCGCGGGAACTGTGATTCCCGCGTCGACCAAACCCTCCTTCACTTCGACATTTCCCAGGATTCGAAAGTCGTCTACCTCAATGGGTTCCGTTGTGACCTCATTCATGGCGACTTGCTCACGAGCGATTTGCTCGAAGTCGAACGAGGAGACATCCTATTCTTCGGCCATACGCACGTCTGCATGCTAAAAAAGGCCGATGGGGTCGTCTATTTCAATCCCGGATCCCCTTCCTTCCCCAAAAACGGAAACCCCCCTACCTATGGGGTGATGGACGGACTTCGCCTGGAGATTCGAAAACTCGATGACGATTTGCCCCTTTTGAGCCTCGACCTCTACTAACAAGGAGTACTTATGAACGATATTGTGAAAATTATCCCCCTTGGCGGGTTGGACGAAGTTGGCAAATGCATGATTTGCGTTTGCGTCAACGACGATATATTCGTGGTGGAAACCGGCGCCCTCATTCCCGACAAGACGATGCCGGGCGTGGACTACGTGATTCCTCGCATCGACTATCTTGTCGCCAACAAAAGCCGCGTGAAGGCCTACATTTTGCTTCACGGCCACGACGATGAAATCGGAGCACTTCCCTTTATTTACGAACAAGTCCCCGCCCCGATTTACGGGAGTTCGGTCAGCTTAAAGCTCCTGGAAATCTTCACCCTTCACGTCAAAAAAGAGATTTCGTATGACCTTCATCCCGTCAAACCGACGGATACCTTTATGGTGGCGGGCCGGAAATTCCATTTCTTCCATACCGCGCATAACATCGCCGATTCTTCGGGCCTTGCCATTGAAACCAGCCTGGGGAACGTCGTCTTTACCGGGGATTTCGTCATCGAGAATAGCGCCGACCCCGCGTACCTTTGCGACATGAACGCCCTTGCGACCTTAGCGGAAATGCCAACGCTCGCCTTGCTAAGCGAATCCACTTACGCCTCGCGCCCCGGATATACCGCTCCTCTCTATAAGCTCACCCCACACATCGACAGCATCTTCAAAAATTCCGAGGGCCGTATCTTCGTTTCGCTCTCCCAAGCGAACCTTTATAACCTTGAGGAAATCATCCGCCTCTCCCGCCAGTATGGCAAAAAAGTCATTTGCTACGACGCCTCCACCAAAGGGGCCATTGACGAAATGGCACGCGCGGGCCAATTGCTCATACCCCAAAGCAATTTCGCTTCTTTGGACGATATCCTCCGAATCCGCGACCAAGAACTCGTTATTATCATGCTCGGGTATGGTTCGAAACTTTTCCACAAGATCGCCCTTTTGGCCTCGGGTCAAAACGAGGATCGCCGAGTCCGTCTCAAAGAGACCGACCATTTCATCATGGCGAATCCTTCCAACGACAATACCGAAGTCGAATACGTGGACGCCGCGGATGAGCTTTATCGTTCCCCCGCCCAAGTCACCATCGTTCCGAAGAAATCGTTCCTGAAGATGCACGCCTCCGAAGAAGACCTAAAGATGATGGCCTCGATTCTCAAACCGAAGTACTACGTCCCCGTGAAAGGCTTGTTCAAAGATTTGCTTGCCAACGCGAGTTTGGCCTTGGAAATGGGCATCAACTTGAACCACAATTCCGTTTTCGTCCTTGAAAATGGCCTCGTCCTTCAAATCACCGACAAAGGGGCCCGTCTCCTCGATGGGGCAGTCGACCATGGCGACATCATGATCGACGGTTCGGGGATTGGGGACGTTTCCCGGGAAGTCTTGCTCGACCGTCAGCGTTTGGGGGAAGGGGTCGTCATCCTCGCCGCCACCATTTCCCGTTCGAAAAACGACGTAGTCGCCGGGCCCGACATCCAAGTCAAAGGATTCCCCTTGACCCGCGAACTCGAGGCTTTTGAAAAAGAAGTCACCCGAGTATTCGAACTCACGATGGCCGAACTCATCCGTCTGGGCGGATACAACATCTCCGAACTTCGCCAAAACGTCCATGAAAAGACCCTCCGCATCGTGCGGAGACAGCTTGGCAAGGAAGCGATGGTCCTGCCTTTATTAGTGGAAGTGGAATAACCCCATGAGCTCTCCCCGTCCTACGAAAGTGCCACGTTCGGTTTTATTGGCCCGTATGGGTGGGGTTTTCCTGTTGCTTCTTTCCCTTTTCTTGCTTCTTGCTCCCGCTTCTCGGTTCTATGGGGTCGGTTACCTCACGCTCTTTTTCCTTGGAATCGGTAGCTATCTCTCCGTTCCCGCGTTCTTGTTCGCCAAGGGAATCGCCTTGTTCGCCAAAGAAAAGAAGGGGAATGCCCGCCTTCCTTTGCCTTTCGTTCTTGGGACCGTCTTCCTAAGCATCGGTTTGCCCTTCCTTTTCGGAGCAGCCGAGAATCCTTCCTGGAACGGGGAAGTGACTCCTTTCCTGGAGGCTTTTTGGAAAGCCGGGGAAACGCGTTTTGGCTGCTACTTCGCCCCCGAAACCCAAATGGGACTCCTCGGTTATTTGGTTTCCGGCCCCTTAAGTAGCGGAAACCTCGCCTTTGTAACGATTCTCCTTTGTTCCTTTTTCCTCGTTTTTGCCTTGGTTAGTTATTCCTCACCGTTGCTTGGGAAACTATTCGCCTCCCTTCGTTCGCGCAGAGCGATAGCAAAAGCTAGAAAAGAAAGCGAAACGGAGGAAGTAGAGGAAGAAAGCGAAGAAGATACGCCTTCCTTCCTCCGCCCGACTCCCCCGACGATGCCCTTGGAAGAAGAGAAAGAGGTCTTCGTTTTCCCTTCCCCCTCCGAACCGGAGCCAGAGGAAGAAGAAAGCGAAACGCCTCCGGAAGAAGAGGTGCCTCCTGCCCCCACCCCGACCTTTGTCCGCGCTTCAAACGCCCCTTATCGTTCGACCGAAACGGTTCGTTTGCAGCACCCGGAGTCCCCGCGTTATTCCCCGCTTCCCGAAGTCTCTCCCCTCCCTCCCGCCTATCGCGATGACCTCCCACCCCGCCATATCGGGCTCGTCCCCGCTTATCAAAGCCTGCACTTAACCGCGGAACAACCTTCCTCCTCTTTCGCAGAAGTTAGCGTGCCTTCTTCCCCCACAATTCCCGCGCCGTCTTCGCCGAATGAAACTCCTTCCCCGAAGGTAGTGAAAGAAGAACCTTTCGATTTTGCGCCCGATTTTGCCATCGAAGAACAAGGGAAAGAGGAAATCACGGAAGAAGAAACCCCGATGGAAGAAGACACGCCCAAAGAGCCCCTTGCCCCCCTCCCTCTTCCAGAAGAGCCAAAGGAAACGGCCCCGACGATCCCCTCTCTAGCGGTTCCCACTCCGAGTGTTCCTCCCGCCCCCGCGGTGATTCCTACCCCTTTCGCTCCGCAACCGACTTTCTTGCCTCCGGAAGAAACCGTTTTTGCCTATGTTCCTTTTAAAGGATACGGAGAAATCGCAAAAGCCTATCCCTATACCTTCCCCTCTTTGGATTTAACCGAGCCCAAAAGCAGCGAAAGCGAGGAAACCGAGGCCATCCTAAAAGAAGAATGCGACCGCACTTCCCACGTCATCGACGCTTTCTTCGTTGAATTCGGACTCGACGTAAAAGTCGTCGACTATTCGATCGGCCCTTCGATCACCCTCTACGAAATTAAACCGGGCCCCGGCATTCCCTTGGCCAACATCACCCGCATTATCCCGAACCTCGACCGTAAACTCTTCGGTGTTTATTCCCGTTTTTCCGACCGAGTCGTAGGAACCGACAACTATGCGGTCGAAGTTCCCAATTCCACCCGACGGACGGTTCCTTTCCGGGAAATCATGGAACAACTTTCCACCAAGTCGCCCCTCATGATCCCCTTTGGAATCGACATCAAGAACAAACTCGTCCAAGGGGATCTCCGCAAGTTCCCCCATATGCTCGTGTGTGGCGCGACCGGATCGGGGAAATCCATCTTCATGCACGCGATTATCTGCGCTCTTTTGATGCGAAATTCGCCCGAAACCCTTCGCTTGATTCTGGTGGACCCCAAAGGCACCGAAACCACGATGTACCGCAAAGACCCCCATCTTGCCTGTCCGGTCATCAGCGATGTCACCGAAGCGGGCAACGCCCTCCAACGCTTGGTCGATGAAATGGAGGAGCGCAACAAAATCTTCCAAGAAGCCGAGGTTCGCGACGTGGAATCCTATAACGGGTATTACTGCAAGGAACATAACCTCCCCCCGATGCCGTATCTTGTTTGCATCGTCGATGAGCTCGCGGATTTGGTCGAAACCCAAAAAGAGAAGGTCACTTCCCCGATTTTACGCCTGGCTTCCAAGGCGCGAAGCGCGGGCATCCACCTGATCATCGCGACCCAGCGCCCCGACACCAAAGTCATCAGCGGCACCATCAAGGCAAACTTCACCACGCGCGTTGCCTTGAAGGTCCAAAGCACCATCGATTCCCAAACGATCCTTGGGCAAGGCGGCGCGGAAACCTTGCTGAAATACGGCGACATGTTGATTTCCTCCGGGGAGATCAGCTCTCAAGGCTTTACCCGTGCCCAAGGCTGTTTGATTGAAGTCAGTGAAATGCACCGCATCGTCAACGACGCGGCGAGCAAACGCCCCCAACAATTCTTTGAACGTTTCTTGCACTTAGAAGAAAGCGAGGAAGAAGAAGCGAGTGGGGGAGAAGAATCTTCGGGTCCCATCAACGTCGACGGGATGAGCGAAGAGAGCATTTACCGTCGGATTCGCGAATACGCCATGAGCGAAGAAACCATCTCGATTTCCAAAATCATCGCCGCCTTCAATGTCGGTTACCCCCGCGCCTCCAAACTCTTCCGTCGTTTGCAGGAAGAAGGGATCGTGGGACCGAGCCGAGGCAACAATGCCAAAGGGTGCGTGGTCCTTCGCCACGACCTCGATGAAATCGATGAACCCACCAATAAACTCGTCCTTCCCGGGGAAGACAAATAGCATTTGAGGTAGATAGTCTATGAAGAATTCGTTCGTTGGAGCCAAACTCATCGCTCCGCAGAAAATCCGCATTTCGGCCTTCACGTCGCTTCCGCTTTCTAGCGTCAAGCCGTGCTTGGTGATCGATAACAACGAGCCCATTGGTTTAACCGCACTAAAAAGCACTTCCTTGGGAGCTCTTTATGTTCGTGAATTTGAACTCGATCACGAACTGGAACTCGGCCACCATTACTTCGTGGGACTCGACACTTTCGGGCTCATCCCCCTCGACATCAGCGAAGCAACGAACTTCGATGGATTCGACGAAAAATACTTCTACGATGGGGGTGATTTGGGTGCGACCTACTCCAAAGAAAAGACCGTCTTCAAACTTTGGGCCCCGCTTGCGAGCCTAGTCGAAGTCCGTTACCGCAAGGCCGGTAGCAAGGAACCTTATTCCGCCAAAGAGGCTATCCGAGAAAAAAGTGGCGTTTTTGTCGCGACAGTCGAAGGCGACTTAAATGGGTACGAATACCTTTACGCGGTCGTCAACAGCGAAAAACTTCAACTCGTTCCCGACCCCTTCGGAAAGGCGTCGGTGGAAAACGGACGCGCTTCCGCGGTCGTCGATTTCTCTTGCTTCGAGGATATCCCCACCCACGAAGACGCCCTCCCCATCATCCCCTCGCCCACGGATTCGGTGATTTACGAAGCCCATGCTCGCGATTTCACGATTTCCTCGAAAACAGACATCCTTCACAAAGGGAAATTCCTTGGAATGGTCGAAAAAGGACGGAAATCGAACGGCGGACATCCCGTTGCCCTTGATTATTTGGTAAAACTTGGGCCTACGCACATCCAACTTCTCCCGATTTACGACTTCCAAAGCGTCGACGAAATGAATCCCTCCTCGAAATACAATTGGGGTTATGACCCCATGCAATATTTCGTCCCCGAAGGAAGTTATTCCACGCATCCGGAAGACCCCTTTGCGCGAATCCGGGAATGCAAGCAGATGATTTCCTCTTTCCACGAAGCCCGTATTGGCGTGGTCATGGACGTCGTCTATAACCACGTCTACGAAAGCACCCGCAGTATCTTCGAAAAAGTCGTCCCGAACTATTATTTCCGGAAACTTACCGACGGAAGAAGGGCGAATACCAGCGGATGCGGAAATGACCTCGCAAGCGAACGCCCGATGGTCCGGAAACTCATCGTGGAAAGCGCCCTTTGGTGGGTAAAATTCTACCGGGTCGATGGTTTCCGTTTCGATCTCATGGGCATCATCGATTGCGATACCCTCCACGAAATCGAAGCCAAGGCCAAAGCCATCAAGCCAAACTTCCTCTTATACGGGGAAGGCTGGAACATGGGAGGGGAAGTCAAAGTCCCCTTGGGAAGAATGCAGAACTACGAACTCCTCCCCCGTTACGGTTTTTTCAATGACACCTATCGTGAGGCCTCGAAACGTTTCTTCTCCGGGGATTTCTTCTCAATGAACGAATTCAAGTATTCTCTCGTCTCCTCTTCGCTTCCCTTCTTCCAAAACCCGATGTTCCTCGATGCGCGCCAAAGCGTGAACTACGTCGAATGCCACGACAACGGAACCTATTACGATGTTTTGTCCGCCCGCCGTAAAGACCTCGGGGAAGAAGAAAAGAAAGAACTCGTCTTGGCCGCCAGCGCCGCGATCCTCCTAAGCTTTGGGATCCCCTTCCTTCACATGGGGCAAGAAATCGCGGAATCCAAATGGGGCGAAGACAATACCTACAATAAGGGCGATGATTACAACAAACTCTCCGCTCCTTTGCTCGATGAACGTTACGAAATGGTCGAAACCCTTTCGAAGTTCATCGCCTTCCGTCGGAAAACGCGTTTCCTCCATGTCTACGATCCTTCCGTGATTGACGGGGCCATCACGGTGACCGATTACGATGGCTGCGTTCGCCTGATCGCCACCCAAAAGACCTTGATTGAGCCCTTCTCCCATTTGGAATTCTTCTTTAATCCGACCGATCACGACATTTCCTTCCACCTCGAAGGAAAACAAACCGTGCTTCTTTCCACGAAGGAAACTTCCGGCAAAGAGATGGGTAAAATCGTCGTTCCCGCCCGTTGCACCTTAATCACCGCTTCCAAGGAGGCTTTATGAATCCCAGCCGCGAACCCGAAAAACGTTCTTCCGCCCTTTCCTTATCCAAAACCTTAGGCGTCAGCGTCCTCATTGGCTCTGGCATCACCGCGATTGCTTTGGCGGCGACCTTACTCGGGCTAAAAGAAGACGCCATCGAACGCACCACCTATCTTTGGGCTTGGATTTTGTCTTATGGAATCCCCTGTTTCCTTTTGATGGGAGGGGCGGTTGCTTTCTTGGCCTTAACTCCCAAAAGGATCAACCTTCTCCCTGCTTATTCCGTTTATGGCATCGTTTCGGGCGCCCTCATCCTCATCGGGGGATTTCCTCTTGGAATCCTGCTTCAAAAATGGGAATTCTTCATTTCCTTGCTTGTGATTGGCGTATGTATTGGGGCGATTGGCCTGTTAACCTTAAAAGCCTATAAAGAAGAGTTTCGCAAAGGATAATCGCGACGAAGCCCCTTGGGGTAATGGTTTTTCGCGACCCCTTTGGTGACCTTGATCCATCCAAGGTTCAAATCACAGTAACTCACGATGTAGAACCCGTCATTCTTTTCCAGCGGGAAAGTTTCCCCGCGTAAATATTGACGTGCTTGATCGCTCGATAAAGGAAGCGAGTATTCGGAGGTAAGGTACCTCGCTAAGGCGTGGTCGGGCAAGAAAATGTCGCGAAGTTCAAAGAGTTTTACCCCAGCGCGCAAGGTGTTTAGGTGGGAGAAGCGGAAGGGCTCGGTCAAAGAATAGAATTTGTCGCGCAAAGCGAAGTTGTGCCGATTCTCCAGCCCGTATTCCTTTAAAAAACCAGAGAACTTCCCTTCCAGGGGACATGGGCTTTTTCTTTCGGGCTGATGAAAGAGAATGCCGTCTTTTTGGAGTAAGGCGAGAAATTGCCCTTCTCCGTCAAAACGGTGGGGGAAGAAGTGGATCGTTTCTTTCAAGGTTTTGGAATGGAAAAACAAAGGCGAATCGATCGGGGCGAGTTTCATGGAAAATTCCGGATGACGTTCCAAAAACCAAAGGATGTTTTCTTCGTTTTCCTCGTAAGAAAAAGAACAAGTGCTATAGGCAAGAACCCCACCGGGAGCGAGCATCGTCGAGGCGATTTCCAACAATTCCCGTTGGGCTTTCACGCATCGACGGAGCTTCGAGGGGGACCATTCCTCTTTCGCTTGGGGGTTCTTTCGAAACATCGCCGATCCCGAACATGGAGCGTCGAGAATGATTTTGTCAAAATAACCCGCGTATTCCGTCGCGGAGAAAGAGAAATCACTGGAGTTGACGATGATATTTCCCCGTCCCATGCGTTCGACGTTGCTGGACATGGCTTTCGCGCGGGGAAAGGAAATGTCGTTGGCGAGAATCACTCCTTCGTCGTTCATTAATAGGCTTGCGAGGATGCTTTTTCCTCCCGGGGCGGCGCACAAATCGAGAATTCTTTCCCCTGGTTTCGGATCCAAAAGGAAGGGAACCATCATGGAAGAAGCATCTTGAATTGAAATAACCCCCGCATCGTAAAGAAGGCTTTTCCCAAAATCGTATTCTTCTTTTTTATAGTAATAAGCGTGAGGAACAAAAGGGTGGGGAGAGAGGCGCGGATATAACGAAAGTAGTGTCTCGTCGGACATTTTTTTCGTTTGAAGGACCAAGCAGTGGCTCGGAGTTCCTTCTAACGCATGGAGAAGCAAAGCGATTTCCCCTTCACTTAAGTAGGGGCGCAAGGACACCTCAAAATCCATATTCCTATTTTAATCCATGTTTCAAAAAGTGAAAGGTTCGTTTTGAAAACTATTTCCGGATGCTGGTTTCGTTTCAATTATGGATACAAGGAAACCCCTAAAGTTGGTATCATATTCCCATGCGAATGGTAGATATCATTGAGGCCAAAAGAGATGGCCACACCTTAAGCGACGAAGAGATTCGCTTTTTCATCCAAGGGTATGTCTCGGGAGACATCCCCGATTACCAAGCCTCCGCCTTTGCGATGGCGGTTTTGTTCCAGGGGATGAACGATCACGAGATCGCCGTCTTAACCGATGCGATGATGCATTCGGGAGAGGTATTCGATCTTTCTTCCATTCCCGGGGTCAAAGTCGATAAGCACAGCACCGGGGGAGTGGGTGACAAGACGAGCCTTGTCTTAGGTCCAATCGTCGCCAGTTGTGGGGCCAAACTCGCCAAAATGAGCGGGCGTGGCCTTGGCCATACCGGGGGGACCCTCGACAAGATGGAATCCGTTCCGGGCATGCGCATTGACCTAACCCGCGAAGAATTCGAAGAACAGGTGAAACGGATTGGCATCGCCATCACCGGGCAAACCGCGAACATCGTTCCCGCGGATAAAAAACTCTACGCCCTCCGCGATGTCACGGGTACCGTCGAATCCATTCCCCTCATCGCTTCTTCCATCATGTCGAAAAAACTCGCAAGTGGAAGCGATACCATTCTTTTGGACGTCAAGTTTGGTGTCGGGGCTTTCATGAAAACCTTTGATAAAGCGAAACTTTTGGCCGAAACCATGGTTCGAATTGGCCGAAACCTCGGAAGGGATACGCGTGCAATTTTAACCGGCATGGAACAACCTCTTGGTTTCGCCGTTGGCAACTCCTTGGAAGTCAAAGAGGCTATTGAAACCCTTCACGGCCGTGGCCCCGCGGATTTCACAGAACTTTGCCTCTCCGCTGCCTCCATCATGTTGACCCAGGCCAAAATCGCAAAAACGATCGAAGAAGGGCGAAAGATGGCAGAAGAAGCCATATCTTCCGGACGCGCGTTTGAAAAACTTTGCGAACTTTTCTCCGCCCAAGGAGGAGATGTCTCTTACCTCCGCAACCCCTCCCAGTTTGAAGTCGCCAAACATATCGTGGAAATCCCCAGCAAAGTTTCGGGTTATGTTTCCCACATCAATTCCCTCCAAATCGGACTCTCCGCGATGCGCTTGGGCGCAGGGAGAAGTACGCTTGAGGATATCATTGATTTCTCCGCTGGCATCGTCCTGAACAAGAAGATTGGAGACTACGTCGAAGAAGGTGAAGTCCTCGCGCGCGCATATACCAATAAAGATAATGTCGAAGAGGTCTATCGCGATATCGGAGAAGCTTTCGAGCTTTCGAGTGAAAAACCCGCGATGAATCCCATCGTCGCCTACTATTATTCCGAAGAAGTATGAGAATCGTTTTACAAGTCGTAAGGAAAGCTTCCGTTGCCATTAATGGAGAAGAAATATCCTCCATTGGCAAAGGGTTTTTGTTGCTCGTTGGATTCACCCAAGGCGACAATTTTTCCATTGTTCAGAAAATGGTGGACAAAGTAATGAAGTTACGGATTTTCCCCGATGGTAACGGGAAAACGAATCTCTCCTTAAGCGATGTTGGGGGCGAAATTCTCTCTGTTTCCCAGTTTACTTTGTACGCCAATGTGGTTCATGGAAACCGTCCAAGTTTCACCGAGGCTTTGCCCCAAGAAGAAGCCCGTGTTTTGTACGAACAATTCTTTGCTTCTTTGAAGGAGCGCCTCCCGGGACTAAAGGGCGGCGTCTTTCACGCGGACATGCTCGTAAAATTGGAGAATGACGGTCCGTTCACCCTGATTCTCGACAGCAAGGAAATCGTTAAACAATGAAAGTGCTCGTAGGTCTTAGCGGCGGGGTCGATAGCGCCGTCGCCGCATATTTGCTTAAACAACAAGGGCATGAAGTGGTCGGTGGCTTCATGCGCAATTGGGATGCCCTCGCCAATAACGATACCTTGGGAAATCCGACTCTTGGACAATCGCAGTGCCCCCAAGAAGTGGATTATTACGACGCGATGCGAGTCGCCGAGAAACTCGGGATTCCTTTGCTAAGGGCCGATTTCGTAAAGGAATACTGGGACAACGTTTTCTCCTATTTCCTGAAAGAATACGAAAGAGGGAGAACCCCGAATCCCGATGTTTTCTGCAACAAGTACATTAAGTTCGATTCCTTTTTGAAGTTTGCGAAATCCCAAGGTTTCGATGCCATCGCGATGGGTCATTACGCTAAAAGAGGGGAAGAGAACGGACACACTTACCTCTATAAAGCATTCGATAAAAGCAAAGACCAATCCTACTTTTTATCCCAAATTAACGAAGAGCAAATCGCAAGTTGCCTTTTTCCTTTGGCCGATCTGCCCAAGACCGAAGTCCGGCGAATCGCCCACGAACTCGATCTCACAAGCGTCATGGATAAAAAAGACTCCACCGGAGTGTGCTTCATCGGGGAAAGAAACTTCCGTTTATTCCTACAAAACTACTTCCCCGCGAAAAAAGGGAAGATCATCGAGGGAAGCACGGGCAAAGTCCTTGGCGAACATTGCGGCGTCCTTTACTACACCTTGGGCCAACACAAAGGCTTGGGGATCGGAGGGGTCAAAGGAGAGGAAGAAGGAGCTTTCTTCATTTACCAAAAAGACGTGAAGAACAACATCCTTTACGTCGCCCATCCTAGCGATCGACACTTGTTGTTGAGCGACGAATGTTACGTCGACGACGTGAATTTCATTGGGGAGAAACCGGAAGGGGAAATCCTCGTTGGGGTGAAGTTCCGTTATCGCCAGCCCGACCAAATGTGCTATCTCTCGTTCCACGAGGAGAAAGCCCATCTTCGTTACGTCCACCCCGTGGAGGCGGTGACCCCAGGACAAATCGCCGTTTTCTACGACGGGGAAAGGATGTTAGGAGGCGGAATCATCGAATCCACGTACCGCGATGGAAAGCGGACGGACATCCCCGTTTGATTCTTTTCTCTTTCATTTATGAAAAATCGCGGTATGATATCCGAGATCGGGAACTTGCCACTCCCCCTTATGCGGGTAATGCCGCCGTGCCGCGCGTTAAGCGAATAAAACAAGAGCACCACTGGTGAAGAAGGATGGTACCGCGCCAAAAAGCGTTCCTTCGAAACAGGGTGTTTTATTTTTTTAGGAGGCCATTTATGAAAAAATTGACCGGAAGTGAAATTCGACAGACTTGGATTCGTTTTTTCTCAAGCAAAGGACACCGGTTTTTGCCGGGTGTCAACCTCATTCCCCAAGGGGATAAATCCCTTCTTTGGGTGAACGCCGGGGTCACGGGATTGAAGAAATACTTCGACGGAAGCGAGGTTCCACCTTGCCGTCGCATCGTAAACGTCCAAAAGTCCATCCGCACCAACGACATTGAAAACGTGGGACACACCGCACGTCACCATACTTTTTTCGAAATGCTTGGGAATTTTTCCATTGGGGACTATTTCCGCCCCGAAGTCATTCCCTGGGCCTTTGAACTTTTAACGAACGAGGAAACGGGCTTTGGCATCCCCAAAGAAAAACTGTACATGACCTATGAACCCCACGACCTCGCGACCTATGAACTTTGGGTTAAATGTGGGGTGGATCCGAGCCACCTGATTCCGCTCGAAGGCAACTTCTGGGAAATCGGCGAAGGGCCTTGCGGACCCGACACCGAAATGTTCTTTGACCGCGGGGAAGAATACGACCCCGACGGCCTTGGGATCAAAATGCTCCAAGAAGACATGGAGAACGACCGTTACATCGAGATTTGGAACATCGTTTTCTCCCAATACAACTCCGTCGCGGGAGTTCCAAGAAAAGATTACAAAGAACTCCCTTCCAAAAACATCGATACGGGTTCGGGTCTAGAACGCCTTGCCTGCATCCTCCAAGGAACGGAGACCAACTTCGAGACCGATTTGTTCTGGCCGATTATCGAAGCGGCGAAAGAGCTTGCGGGAAAACCCTATGAAGGGGAGAACAAAATGGCATACCGCGTCATCGCGGATCACGCAAGATGCCTAACGTTCGCTCTTTCCGATGGCGCTTATTTCTCCAACGAAGGTCGCGGATACGTTTTGCGGCGCATTATCCGCCGTGCGATGCGTTATGGGCAAAAGCTCGGAATCCACGAGCCGTTCATGTATCGCCTCGTTAACATCGTGGCGGAAAAATACAGCGATTTCTATCCGGAACTTTCCGAAAAAATCGACTTCGTTTCCAAGATGATTTTGGCGGAAGAAAAGAAGTTCATTGTCACCTTAAGCACCGGGGAAGAAATGCTTCGTTCGATGATCGATGGCAAGAAAACGTTGGAGGGAAAAGACGTTTTCAAACTTTACGATACCTTTGGTTTCCCAAGTGATCTCACCAAGGAAATCTGCCTCGAAGCCGGTGTAGAAGCCGATATGGAAGGATTTGAAAAAGCGATGGCGGAGCAGAAGGAAAGGGCCCGCGCAAGCCGCGGAGAAGTCGGCTCGTTCCACAAGCAATCCAAAGACCTCCTTGCCTTCGATGTTCCTTCCACTTTTACCTACGACACTTTATGCGTTCAAACGAAAGTCACGGGTTTATTCGTCGACGGCGTACAAGTTTCCTCCATTAACGAAGAAGGGGACGTCGCCTTTGACCTCACTCCCTTCTACGCGGAAATGGGGGGACAAGTTAGCGACACCGGTTCGTTAAGCAACGATAAGGCTTCTGGAAAAGTCCTCTATGTGGGAAAAGCCCCACGCGGACAGCACCTCCACCACGTCCAAGTAGAGTTCGGAAGCCTCGAAATCGGGGATGAAGTCACTTTGCAAGTCGACGCCTCGAAACGGTCGCTAGTGGAGCGAAACCACTCCGCGACTCACTTGCTCCACGCGGCCTTAAGCGAAGTCCTTGGCAAACACGTGGACCAAAAAGGAAGCTATGTCGATGAAAATTACCTTCGTTTCGACTTCTCTTCTTTGGAACGGTTAAGCGAAGAAGAACTCCGACAAATCGAATTCCTGGTCAATCAAAAAATCGCCGAAGGAATCGTCGAGGAAACCAAGGTCTTGCCGGTGGAAGAAGCCAAAAAGATCGGCGCGGAAATGGAATTCAGCGAAAAATACGGCGATGTCGTCCGCGTAGTGTGTTTTGGGGAATTCTCCAAAGAATTCTGCGGTGGGACCCACGTCAAAAACACGAGTGACATCGGCTTGTTCACCATCGAAAGCGAATCCGCGGTCAGCAGTGGAACTCGCCGCATCCAAGCCCGTACGAGTCTTGGTGCCTATACCTACCTCAAGAACAAAGAGAATGTCCTCTCTTCCTTGGAAAGAGAACTTTCCGCTTCCGATGCCGATGCCTTATCCCGTTTGCGCGGCGAAAAGGCGAGCCGTGCCACCCTAGAAAAAGAAATCTCCGTCCTCAAAGACCGCCTCTCCGCTTCTAAGGCAAGCGAGATCCAAGACGAAGTTAGCGTAGTCAATGGGGTCTCTTTCCTCGCCAAAATCGTCGAAGGGGAAAGAGGAGACGTCCTTAAGTTAGGAGACGCGTTGAAGGCAAAATGTGAAGATTACGTCTTTGTTTTGGCTGGAAAAGGCGAAAAAGGGATTTCCTTGGTTGTATTTTGCGGCGGAAAAGGAAAGAATATCGGCGCGGGAAAGATTATGAAAGCGATTGCCCCACTTCTAGGCGGCAACGGCGGAGGAAAACCCGAAATGGCTTCGGGATCCGCTCGAGACCTTTCCGCGTTTGCTTCCGTTAAATCGACCGTCGAAAGCATGATTCAATAAGGAGGGAAGCCAAATGGACCACATCACCGAAGAAGAACGCGATATCGAGATTACCCGGGAAGACGGGATCGTGGAACATTTCCGCATCCTCTTTACCTTCCGCAACGACGAGCGCGGAAAGGACTACTATTTCCTCTATAAACCCGAAGAGGAAGACACGTTGATTTGCCTTTCCTCCATAGATGGGGAAACCTTCGAGTACTTAAGCGACGAGGAACAAGACGAAGCCGAGCAAGTCTTGGACGCCTATAACGAAGACCCCTTGATTGAGGAAATTCGGGAATAACCGATTCGTACCTTGTTGAAGATTTCGCACGCGCGTATAATCATTTAGCCGTTGAAAGGAATTACTTATGCCGAAAGAGAAAACCCTTCTTACCACTCAAGAATACAATGAGATTCAAGCCGAATACGATCACTTATTGAACGTCGAAAAACCGGCCAACCTCGCGGATTTGAGCCTCGCTCGTTCCCAAGGTGACTTGTCCGAAAACAGCGATTACGATGCCGCTCGCGCCAAACAAGCTCAAATCGAAGCCCGCATCAGCGAAATTCGTGCGATTCTCGATAATTGCCAAATCGTCCACCCGACCGAAAACGGCATCGTCTCCATCGGCGTTACCGTTGTCGTGAAAGTCGTTTCCGACCAATCCCTCCTCACCATTCGTATCCGCGGAAATACCGGCGCGGATCCCTTGGGCAACCCGCCCGCCGTCTCCAACGAATCTCCGTTCGGAAAAGCCGTCATCAACCATAAAGTGGGTGATGTCGTTACGGTCGAATCCATCAATGGGGATTACGACGTCGAGATTGTCAAAATCGTCGTCGAAGACTAATCAATTGTTGCAAACGAAACGAACCCATTCCTATTTGGGTTCGTTTTTTTATGCGAATTTTTCCAAGATGTTATCGAATCTTTTTCATTTCTTAGATATCTTGAAAGCCTCTAAAATGAAAGTTTTCTCCTAATAGGTAGGAGGTACTTCTATGAAAACAATCCTCATCATTGTCCTCGTCACCATGGCCTGCGTCGCCGGATTCACTGCAATCGGCAAACTAACGGATGCGGGCCTCTCCTCAACTAGCACGAAAACGAGCACCAGTGAGAGCTCCCTCACGATCACCGTTTCGGGCAATGTCAATAAACCGGGGACCTACAAGTTGTCGGTGGGATCTACGGTCGTCGATTTGCTGTATGCATGCGGAGGCACCACTACGAATGCCGATGAATTGGCCTTCAACACCTCGCACGTTCTCAAAAACAAAGAGGAAATCTATATCTCTCCTCTTTACGACAACAGTTCAACTTGCGCGAACATGCCGATTGTCAAAGTCTGCTTAAACTCGGCGAGTGCAGAAGAACTCAATGCCATCGCGGGTTTCACCAAAAGCGCTTCGAGTGCGGTGGTTTCTTACCGTTCTTCAAGTACCTTTGAAACGTTAGAGCAAGTCATGGACGTCCCGGGTTGTGGAAAGGCCACCTACATGTCCGTTCGTGACAAACTTACCCTTCGTTCCGCGGAATAAATTTCATTATGCGGGTTCTCTTCGCTTTCCTAGGACTCGCCTTGGGGGTTTCCTTTGGGTATCTGCATACATTGCCTTCTTTGGCTGTCACCTCGGTTTTCGCCCTCGCAATTCTTGGAGTTGCCTTCATTCAGAAGGAAACGAAAGGATTTCTGATTTTCTTGGTTATTGGAATTTGCCTAGGCCTTCTTGGCCATATACCCCATGAAATGGGTTATGAATCCTCGAGGGGAGTTGTCATCAAGACTTCCGATAACTATTTCCTCTTATGGAGACCGTTCTTTCACGCTTATGTATACCAAAAGGATCACGCCTATCAAGTGGGTGATATCCTAAATGTTTCCGGCTATGTGGATTCCCTTGTCTTTACCACTTATGAAGGGCGTTTTGATTTCGGGGATTATCTTCGGAAGTACGGGGTTAACTATGAAATCTCGGGAGCCAAGATATCTCCAATATTCCAATTTCCATTGCGGCTAAGGTCTTTGCAAAAGAACTTCCTAAATTCGTTCAATGAGGAGACCGCTTCCCTTTTGGACGCTTTGTTATTTGGCAAAGCCGACCGCGATGTCGAGGTAATTGGATTAGCATCCGCTATGAATTCATTGTTCCTCATCAGCGCTTCCGGACTCTTCGTCCAAAGGGCATTATCCTTGGTGAAGTATGTGTGTTTACGATTTGGGACAAAGGATAAAACTGCAGAAAAAATCGAAGCAATTTCCTCACTTCTATTTTTTCCTCTATCCTTTCGAAAAATTGGAATTGCGCGCGTAATTCTTTCGAAAAATTTACGGTATTGGAATCGGTATCACGCAAAAACCAAACTTTCGCCTTTGGGAATTATTGGGGCGTGTGGAATCATACAAATATTCTTATTTCCATACTCGGTTTTTCAAAGCGGATTCCTCCTTGGGTATGGAGTGAGTCTCGCATTAAGCCTATACGGGCATATGTTCCAACGGATTAAGAACAAGCGCCTTCGCAAACTGGCTATGCTTGGATTCATCACTCTATTCATGGTTCCTTCCAGCATCAATTATGGCGGCGCCATCCACATATTCAGCGTTCCCATCACTTTGCTCATCACGCCCGTTGCATGTGTGTTTGCTTTCTTTGGCCTCTTTAGTTTTCTGCTTTTTCCGATCCCACCATTGATGAACTTCCTTGGAGGAATGTTCGGAGAATGGATTCGGATTTTATCGCATGTTGACTTCAGTTTCACCTTGCCACGTTGGAACATATACCTGGTGGGGTTTTATTACCTCCTATTCTTCCTTTGCCTTAGTTGGGACGAAGCAGGATTTGTCCATTTTCGAAGAGGAATCAGTTATGGGGCGGTTGCAGTATATTGTCTTTCATTTCTTCCGATAGTTCCTGCGTTTTCGGCCCAAGTAAGTTTTATCAATGTAGGGCAAGGGGACAGCATATTAATTCGAGATCGCGATACCGTCGTCTTGCTCGATACCGGAGGAAATATCAGTTTTGACATGGCACAAGAAGTGTTGATTCCCTATCTTCACGCGCAAAGGATTTACCACATCGATTGCCTCATCGCCTCCCACCACGATTACGACCATATCGGCGCGAAAGAATCCTTGGAAGCAAACTTCGAGGTCCGCTCCTACGTGGACGAAGCTTCTGCCTTTCCTTTGTCCATCGGTTCGCTTACGTTTCAAAACTGGAACATTTACCCCGCGCAAGAAGAAAACGATGCATCGCTAGTGATCCAAACGGAGCTGATGGGAAAGAAGTGGGTGTTTATGGGCGATGCACCAGTATCCGTGGAGAAACAAATACTTGCCGATGGGGTGAATGTGGATTGCGATATCCTAAAAATCGGTCACCACGGTTCGATTACTTCCTCTTGCGTAGAGTGGCTAATGGCGACTTCTCCGGAGGAAGCGATAATCTCGGTTGGCGCCGCGAATAGTTATGGCCATCCAAGCCCCGATGTCCTCTTGTCCTTGGAGGGACTTGGAATCCGAATCCGAAGAACCGACCAAGAAGGTACGATTACCTATGCAAAGCCGGTCTTCCCTTGGGTATAATAATGAGGTGATTTACGTTGTCTTTTCCGAAGAACCCGAACTCGCTCGCCGAAGCGCCGTGAAAGTCCTCAAGAAGGAATTTCCCGAACGCAACGAGATGAACTATGTGAGTTTTAATATGGCGGTCACTTCCGTCAAAGAACTCGTGGATGAATGTTCCTTTCTCCCATTCGGGACGGAAAGAAAGGCAATCGTCGCGGAAGATTGTTCGTTCTTACTGAAACAATCCAAAGGAAAGAGCGCGCCTAAAACTTCGGCCAAATCGAAGAAAAAGAATCTAGATACCCATCTTGTCGCCCTCGCGGAATATTGCAAAAATCCCAACACAAACATCGATCTATTCTTGGTTGTCTATGGGGCGAATATCGATGAATCGAACCCCGTCATTGAAGGGGTCCGGGCTAGTGGCGGAAAACTTTTCTACCCACCTTTACCTCAACCCCAGCAACTTGCTGATTTCGCCATCCGTTATCTCAAAAAATTCGGAAGCGAAATGGAAAGGGAAGCCGCAGAAGAACTGGTTCAACGAATCGACGGGGATTATGGACGATTCCAAAACGAACTCGCCAAACTTGCGATATACGCAAACGGAGAGCCTTTGTCCGTTAATGCTGTCAAAAAACTCGTCGCCCCCAAGCCCGAAGATGATGCGTTTGCCATTTCCAACGCTCTCCTTCGCAACAACACAAAAGAAGCATTGCAAGTTTATCACGACCTCAAAATCGCTTCCGTGGATGAAGTTCGCCTGATCAACCTCCTCGTCAATCAGTTCCGATTCATGGATCAAGTCGATTTCTTGCTTCGTGCTGGCTATAGCGATAATCAAATCGCATCCGCTTTAGGGGCCAAACCCTTCCGAGTCCAAATGACGAGTCGAGCCATCTATTCAGCCAAAAAAGGCGCGATTCCTTTGGTTTTGGAGCAACTCTACCAAACGGAAAAGAGCATCCTTTCCGGGGAACAAACCCCTCGATTTGCCTTTGAACGGTTCCTTGCGAACTTCTCGATTGCATAAAAAAAGCTAGATACACCAGCAAATGATGGATGTGAAAGCTCCGTGCAGTCGACTCTTTTCAGAACAAGTTTGAGGAAATGTCGCTTTTCGCCGTTCCGCAGACCCTGTTGAACAGGTAGTCGACGGTTGCCCTGAGTCCGTATTTCCTAACATGGCTCCAGCGGTATAGGAAGAAGTTCCCGTAGGCCTCCAGCTTGGCGAACTTTATCCCGTTGTGCGACTCGAAGCAGTGCCTG
>JAXFGC010000028.1:0-4264 GCA_034171505.1 Candidatus Alloenteromonas sp.
ACCGTGGTTAACACGGGCAATACTTTCACCGCGGTAAAGGGCCAAGGCTATTACTACGTTGTCCCTGAATACACCCAGGCCAAGCAATATGCTATCTACTTCACCAATAGCAGTCATTTAGGCCAGAATATCATTACCTCCTTCACTATTGGCGGGGTTTCCGCCACCTCTGGGTCTTCACCAAATTACGCATATGAATCCAGTGTCTTGTCCATTAAGACTTATGGCGCAAGATATTGGACTGCCAACGCCGTCATCACGGTTGGCTCGGGCGGAACCACGGTGTCTTCGTCGAAGAACACCGCGGGAACATTCTCGAAACCATTGAGTTCCTTCTCCGCCTATCTCCCGAGCCTCACCACCCCAATTACGGTAGTGGCAACTCGAACATAGCTCTCTCTTCCTTTATTAGCGCAATCCCGATGGGGGAACCTCCTTCCTCCCATTGGGATTTTTCTTACCAGAATCCCCAAAATAAGGGGAGGCCCCTCCTTTGGGGTGTTCTAACGATGGTCGGATGCAAAGAATACCATTCCCTAGAAGAAGCGATTCAAGAAATGGTCCACTTCCAAGAGGAGATTCATCCAAATTCAAAGGGTGTTGTTTATTACGAGTCCAAGCATCAAACGTTTGCAACCCTCTATGCTTTGCGAAAGGACATCTTCGCGAAGGAATAAAGACGAATCAGGGGTTTCGTGAAGTCGATAAGAGACCACGAATCTCTCTATCTTTTATTTGCCCATAAGGTACTATATGGAGGAAAGAAATCATCACGGAGGAAATGATCCATGAAGGTAAAGGTACTAACCGATTCGGCTTCCAACTTAACGTCGGATTTATTGCATGAATTTGATATCGACATGGTGAGTTTCACCTACCGAATCGGGGAGGAGGTCCATCCTTGTTTTGATCCCGCCCGCGACTACGAAGAGATGGGCAAGGAATTCTATGACCGCCTCCGAAACGGGGAAAAAATTCAAACGAGTTTATGCACCCCTGGGGAATACGAAACGATATTCCGGAAGTACCTCGACCAAGGGTATGACATTTTTTATACCTCCATCTCATCCAAGTTAAGTGGGACCTTACGGAGCGCCATCGCGGCGAAAGAGGCCATCGAAGGAGAATACCCTAATCAAAAGATTGTATGCATGGATTCCCTGTCCGCCTCCTTTGGCGAGGGGCTTATCGCGATGGAGGCCGCCCGTCTAGCAAAGGCGGGCAAATCCATCGATGAGATCGTCTCGATGATCGACCCCCTCCGCTTGACCGTTCGGAACGAATTCACCGTCGATGATTTACGTTACCTCCTCCGCGGGGGACGCATCTCAAAGTTCGCCTTCGCCCTTGGTAAGGCCTTTGACATCAAACCGATGTTACGCGCCTCTAAAGAGGCCACGATTGAATCCGTTGGCAAGATGATCGGACGGAAACGCGCCCTTAACCGTTTGGCCTTGACGGTGCAAGAGACGATCGTGCATCCCGAAACCCAAACCCTTTGGATCGCCCACTGCGATTGCTGGGACGACGCCAAAGAAGTCGAACGCCTCATCCGCCAAAAAGTGCCTTCCATCCAGAATATCCGAATATCGATGTACGATTTCTGCACCGGGGCCCACGTGGGCCCAGGAGCCCTCGCCGTGTTCTATTACGGCGTCCACCGATAAAGATACCAACCCTTCTTTTCTTCTTCGCTTCTGTGCTTGGTTTTCCGTTTCTCGACCATTTGGACAAACCATTCGACCATCTTGGGGTCGCGACGAGAGAAGAAACTCGAGGTCGCTTGATCGAGAGAACCGATTCGTTCCGTGTCTTCAGAAGACAAAGCAAAGTCGAATACGTCGATATTCTCCTCCATCCGTTCCTTATGGGTGGATTTTGGGAGACGATGACGCCCCTTTGGATGTTCCAACGCAGCATCGCTTGGGCGTTGCTTTTGTCGTATTTCCTTCCGATACAGGCGATAACCTCATTTTGGAACTTCCCTTCGCCGGCAAAGAAATAAAACCGCCTCAAGTTGAGACGGTCCATGAAGTTAGACGGAATAGATGTTCCCGCATTCCCCGAGCAAGAAGAAGGTGAGGTTATAGGCTTCTTCGTTGGGGAGGAAGGTTACCTCGAAATCCTCCTCGCTTTCTTGGTAAAGACGGTAGGTCACTTCCTCGTTATTGGGGTAAGTGATTCGGACGTAAGGTTCCATCTTCTCGTAGTCGTTGGAGATGTGGGAGAGGCGACAGGTCAGGGAACCGTCTTCATTTAAGGTAGAAGAAGTGCTTCGAACCTTGGGATAACGGTTCGTGCGGAGGAGTTCGTCCATATCCGAGCAATCGTAAGTTAGGAGGCTTTCCAGGGCTTTGGAGGTCTTTTGAACCTCTTCGTTTAACTCTTCCTCCCCGATTTCCTCGGTTAAGGTGGGGATATCCCCATAAAGGTTCACCCCAAGCCCTAGGCGATCCCCTTCGATTTGGTAACCCATCGCGCTTAAGAGGGTGGGGAAGGTGTCTAAGGGGGAATAACGCCGGGGGACATCATGAATCGGCGTGGCAAAGGAATTGAAGTAGCTCACGAACGTCTTTCGGGCGTATTCCCCTTGTATCTCCACGGGCGGCTTATTCGTCATGGTGAGGTGATCTCCAAGCACGAGCATCACCGTGTTGCTGCTCGTAAGGGGATCGACTTCCCCCGAATCGTAGAACCAGGAGATGAACTCGCTTGCTTGGGCGGAGGAACAGGCGTAGACGTTCGCGTAGGCATTGTCGAATTCCTCTTTGCACAAGGGACAGGGATTCCCCGACGGGAAATGGGTATCCACGGTTAAGGTGGTGAAATTAAAGGGGGTGCCACTACTCAAATAATCCTCGGATAAGCCTTGGATAATCTCTTTCGCGTAGCCAAAGAGGCGTTGGTCGTTAAATCCCCAGAACCCGTCGTTTTCGACGTGCCGATGGTCCTCTTCCGGCAAGGACTCGTAATAGCAAAGGTCGTAGAAGGAATAATCCCCATGCGCGGAGAAGTAGGTCTTCCGTCCCCCAAAGGCCGCGTCCGACCCACATAAATAGACTTGGTTGTATCCGTCCACCTCGAGGATATCCCCCAATGAGGTAACCCCGGGGAAATAGGTCCATTTTTCCGAGATTGCGGGGGATGCCAAAGGAATCTTAAGGGGAACCCCGCTGGTATTCGTGAACAAGGAGGCCGCGGTCCAACTCGAGAACTCCAAGGGGATGGATCCGTTTAACGCGACATGGTCCCCGAAGTCCTCGCCTTTGGATAAGGAGATTTCGGTGAGCTCGGGGATGAGGTTCTCCGAACTCGCCCCGCCATATTCGGATCCGCTCCACGTGGTTTCCATGGACTCTAAGAATAAGAGGATAACGTTTTTCTTTGTTTCGGGACGGGTGATCCTCACCGAATACGGGTCGATGTAATTCTCGTCGAGGATGACGCTATTTTCTTGGGCGAGGGCCAGGTATTCGGTGACCCCCATGTAGTTCCACGTGACCGTCAACGAGGAGATGGGGAATAACAATGTGAAGATTCCCACCATCCGTAAGGTCCAACGGATCCCTTTTGGGTTTTTCTTTTTGGCAAAGGAGAAGTAGCAAACGACGAAGATGGCGTCGAGGGCGAGGGTCGGCAAACAGGTGAACATCAAGAAGTTCACCAAAGAGGACCCGCCCACCCCTTGGAGGGCCTTTAATTGGGTGAATAGCTCCGCGAGGGAGACCGTCGACCAGAAGGCCATCATGTAGATTGCCGAGAAGGCCACGAAACTAAAAAAGGTGAGGCAAATTAAAAGGACGACGAACCAGGCAATCCGTCGGTTCCGAGGCATTTCGTTGACTTGCTTTTGTCGTTCTTCGCCCATAAAAATGCACCCTTTCTCGGTTCGCTAATCTAGCACTTTAGCGCGCGCAAGGCAAATTTATCTCGGATTTTCCTTTGCTTTTTGGGGGGTATTCATTGGCTATTTTGCCAACCAAAGTGAACCTCTGGTAAAGGAAACCGCCCCTCATATTGAGGTTCTTGGTTTTCCCTGCGATAATTTGCCCATGAACAAACGCATCTTATCTTTCGCATTGCTCGGCTTGCTCACGAGCTGCACCTTAACCCCGATCCGTTCGGAATCCTCTTCTGTCCCAAACGGGGATTCCTCGATTGACGAATCAAACGAATCCTCTTTGTTATCTTCGGAATCGACTTCAAGCATCGATTCCACCCCTGTAGAGGTAGACACCCCCTTCACCGAAGAGGCGCTTGCCTT
>JAXFGC010000014.1:0-2920 GCA_034171505.1 Candidatus Alloenteromonas sp.
CCCATCAAACGCCTTGGGTTCGTCCTTAACGAGTTGGATATGGAGCCCGCCTTCTTGGTTGCAGATGGCGATTTCCCTTTCTAGGACGGATACCTCTTCTTCACTTAAGGGGGTATCCCGATATTGCCGCACACTATGGCGTGCCTTGATCGCTTCCAATAAATCCATCAGTGGGTCCTCCTATCGCTTGGTTTTTTCTTCGATTCGAAATCGTGGGATGACGAATGAACTACTATATATTACCAATAAATATTCTAATCCTTTTTACGAAAAGTGATGATACGCATCGCGGTTAATGAATCCGAACAACGGAGGGAACCTCCCTTCCAAAGCGAAACCCCCGCTTCGATAACCGAATCCCGGCAAAACGGCAATACGTTCAATTACAACGAACCCATTCCTCCCCTAGGCATCCGAAATCAACAACGCGAAAGCGAGGGTATATCGAATCCCGATTGTCATGAAACAACGTTGGAAAAGAAAAACGGCATCCCCTTGTCCAGGAGAATGCCGCGGTTATTCAACCGTTGAAAGCGTTCGCGTTGTTCCCCGTCAAAGAATCCCCTTACACCCTCAATCGGTGGATCTCCCTACTATTTGGGAATCCAAACGATATGGGTACCCCTTATACCCCTTACCTGGTTATTTGAGGAACATGCATTCCGTAGGAATGCCTAGGAAATCGGGTTGGACAAAGGGAATTGATTGCATTTGGTTGCATTATTTTGAAACGCCCCAATTCACGAAATCGGCCCTGAACGCAGGGACCCATTCGGGGTCCCAGCCCTCCGGCCTCTCTTCGCATTCGACGTCTATCACCACCTCTTCGCAACCATTGAAAATATCTTTACCAATTTTCGCTACGGTAGACGGAATATAAATATGGGTTAAATACCAACAACTAGCAAAAGCCTCATTTTCGATTTCGGTCACGTTCTTCAAATCTATCGTTGTTATTTTGGACCAAATAAAGGCGCGATTGCGGATTTTTGTGCAAGTGTCCGGAAGCACAACTTCACCAGCGGAATAATAGAAAGAATCCGATTCCAGTTCAGTAATCTTTGCTTCGATGATTACTTTTTCATAGAAACGATAGCCGAACGCAAAGCTCAAAATCCTTTTTACCGGAAGCCCCCCAACCTTTTCGGGAATGATAATCGTCTCGCCCTCGGTTTCGGGGTCTTTGACATCCACGATCCAAGCTTCCCCCGCATCGGTGGGAAGATAAAAGATTTTTCCATCCAATTTTCTGCCGTACGATGGCGTCACGCCAAAACAAGAAGTAACACGTTCCGGATGGTGAAATTCGTGGGACCATCCGTCGGGTCTCGAAGGGGCATCGCTAAAGACAAAACCCATGTGAGACCCAGCAGAATCGAGTGCGTAACCTCCGATGGAAACTATAGTTGAGGGAATGAAATATTCAATCAAATTCCCCGAACCCCAAAAAGCATAAGAGCCAATATGCCTCAGGGATTTTGGAAACGATACTCGAATCAATTCCGAATTCGATTTCGCGCATCCCTGAAAAGCCTTGTCCCCAATTGTCTCCAAATTTGTGCAAACCGACAAATCAAAATCCTCAAGATCTCGACATTCCCCAAAAGCGTTGTAACCGATTTCGACTAGGCCGGAGCCAAACTTCACGGATTCCAAGGCCTCTGCGTGCCAAAACGCAGAACTCCCAATCGAAAAAACGGAATCAGGGATCGAGACGGTTCGAACGGGCAAGTAATTCCGATAGAAAGCCAAAGGGGCGATGCCGATGACCTCGTAGTCCTTCCCGAGGTGGGAAACCGAGCTCGGAATGGCGAGGTCCGGACCGACGTCGCCAATTAACGAATGGACAAAGACAGAGGAGGGGTTGACAATGGAGTATTCGAAGATTCCGTCCTCGCCTGCGAAGACGCTGTCTTCGGTGGAGGCGAGGTAGGCGGCGTGCCCGACGTCCAATCCGCCCGTCATCGACGAATCGTCCGCGTCGAGGAAGGAACCCGCAGGCTTGGCCACGAAGGGCTGGCGGCATTTACAGCACGTCCAAAACTCCAGGTGGCCGCTTTCGGTTTTCGTCGGGGCCTTGTAGGAATAATGATAACCGACGTGGCCGTCACACTCGGTCGCGTGCGTAATCAAAGACAAATCCGCGACGCCTTGGCCGAAAAGCACGAAAGCCTCTAGGCCGACGCAGGCGGCGGTAAGCGACATCAGGCAAGAAAGGCAGTTCTTTTTCGTGTATTTACATTCCCTTCCATGGAGTCCGTCGTTCATTGGCATCTGACGATGAAGACGAAGTCCAATTATTTGCAGCGGGCTTCCCTCAACGAGTGGCGCCCCATTCAACCGTGATGTTTTGGCCGGAATACCAATTGGAATCCCACCCCTTCGGCTGGCTAGTAGCTTCGCATCGAAAAGTCACGCTGCTCTTGGTAAAAGCCCTGTTTCCGATGGAAACGACGGAAGCGGGGATGAAGACCTCCGTATAGAGTCCTTCGGCATCAAACGCGTTCGCGCCAATTTCCTTTATGTTGTCGGAAAGGATAATTCTCCTTACCCTCGTGCCCCATCTGGTAGAGTAAAAATCGCGCGGAATGGTCGTGAATTCCGGGTTCGTCGGGAATATCAATACATTTACGTCCATGCAGTTCTTGAAGATTCCGGCGGAGATGGAGGTTACCGGCTTTCCATGGTAATCATTCGGAAACACAATCGCGCGAGTCCCCGCGGAAAGAGGGGTATAACGATTGATTGTCGCGCCAGAACCATTGTCTTCGACGCCCAAATACCCAAGCCAGTCGGTCTCCGCCCCTGCGCAAGAATAATTGATTGTGATACGGCTGATTTTGATGTCGCCGGTGTCGGAATAAAGTTTGAAATAGTTTGGGGAATTGGAAAAGGGGATATCCTTCCCGCTGTAACTCAG
>JAXFGC010000013.1:0-13185 GCA_034171505.1 Candidatus Alloenteromonas sp.
AATTCGACGATGCCCTCTTCTTTTAGGATCTTGTTGAAAATCCTATCTTGAAGTTGCTTGACTTGGGAGACGAGGGTCCCGCCGTAATGTTTCTTCATTTCAATGCTTCCTCCATTTCGAAAGCGAGCTCTTGAATCGCGTTTTCTTCGCCCATGATTTTAAAAACGAGCTCTTCTTTGAAAAAAATCCTGCAGCCGCATTTTCTAGCGACAGCCACTAAATGATCGACCCATTCCTTTTTGGCATCGATCTTGCCCTTGCATTTCCCGGTCTCTGTTCCGATGACGACCCATTTGATTCCGGATAAATCAACGTCGCCTAAATCCTCGAATAACGGCTCAAACGTGACGTGATAGTTCTTGCATTGGATGTTTTCCCTCAATGCCTTCAATCTCCATAAATCCGATTTCGATGTGATGGTGACCCCCATCCAGGCATTATCGGGAACGTCGTCAAGCTTTATTTTATTTGGGGCTTTCGTCAAATATATCCCTACGGTTTTCGGAGATTCCCTCAATAATTCGAACGACTGATCCAGCCACCCCTTTTTCCATAGATACAAATCGGACATCCCTGTCAGAAAATAGACTCCAGGCTTTTTTAGCCTTTCCAATTTATGCAAATCTGCAATTGGCTTAGAGAAATCGTCCGTCAGGTGGAATCGCTTTGCCACCGCTTTGGCGTAGCAGTACCGGCAGCCGATGTTGCAGCCGATAACCGCGTTGATGTTCTTAATCTTATCCTTAATGTTAACAACCATTCAATCACCCTGGTATTTTGTACTATATAGTACTAGTTTTGTCTACCGTTTTGCCCTTGATTGTTCAAGGAAGGTTTAGAAAACATCCGATAATTTGGTAAACAGGACCCCGTAATTCGGACAGTCTAGAAAAAGGGTTTACCCAAACTCTAGTTTGATGGTCCTTTTAACCGTCCTTGAGCCTTCATTTCGAACTAGTAAGTCAGGCTTACTGGTTGCCTCCTCCATAAACTCGCCTTCCTTATAGATGTTTTGGATATGCATTGTAATGTTGTTTCTCGAGGTTTAAAGAAGATCAGCGAGCGCAGCTTGGGTCATCCAAATGTCCTCATCGCAAAAATAGACTTCTACATTGGAAATAAGAAAAAAAGCCCTGAATACATCAGAGCCGTAGTTTACATATGGAGCATCCGGCCGGATTCGAACCGACGGTGAGGGAGTTGCAGTCCCGAGCCTTACCACTTGGCTACGGATGCGCGACAACGATTATAGGAGATGCCTCGAAAGAGTTCAAGAGCAGATAGGCCTTCGTGAGGTGGTTCTTGCAAACACCCTCACCGTTTCAATTTGAATCCATCAATTTTTCAACGAAAACGTCAACGAAAAATCCTTGTATTTCTTTTCTTCAGAGAGAAAAATTACTCGAAAAGAAGGAGGCGATTATGTACCAAAAAGAAGAATACATCACCACCGGTTATTGCAGCCCCCTGCGCGAGCTCAGTTTGACCGCCTTATCCCTCATTTGCCAAGAAATCGCGATTCAAGAGGTGGAAGTTAATTACGGATACGACCACACCAAGACCATCGACAGAGGCTTTTTATGGGTCATCGCCAAAACCCATTTCGAAATCAACCGAATGCCAAAATACGAGGAGCGTGTGCGCGTTATCACCTATCCCGGGAAGCGCTTGGCCGCCTTCTTCCTCCGCCAATACCGGATAGAAGCCTTAAGCGGGGAGCTCCTCGTCAAGGGCGTTTCGGTTTGGGCGATCGTCGACGCCTCCTCCCGGAAGATGGTCACCCCCGAACAGGCCGAACTCCCCATCCCCACCGAATCGATGGAGGATGAGCTCGGGTTCCCCAAGGGCTACCACGCCCCCGAGCTTTCAAGCAAAGCCGTCCTCGCGGGGCGCTTCAGCTATTGCGACGTCAACGGCCACGTCAACAACACCAAATACTTCGACTTCATCGCGGATGCGATTCCCATGGATTACCAAAAATCCCACAAGGTCCAAAGCGTAGACATCGCCTATAAAAAAGAGATTCCGCTAGGCGTGGAAGTCGAGGTCCATTATGGGGAAGAAGGCGGGGATTATTATTTCGTCTCCGACCATTTCGACGCCCGCATCTCTTATCGCGAATAAGCGAATTCGATGTACGTTCTCGCATCTTTTTGCCCGAAAGGGCCTTTTTCATTCTTGCTAACTCAAGACTCCAAACTGTTTTTGTCCAATAGGAAGTCAAGGATGCCGATCACGCAGATCCCTTCTTCCGTAATCCACCGTTTCTGGCTCTCTTTCACGACGATGATCTTTTTGAAATTGTCGGGAATATTCAGAAGCGGCCTTTCCTCCTGGAATGTTTTTTCGCGGGTTGGGAGGGACAGTGCGGATTGGATGTAATATTTCCGGTTCCCCTGGTTGCAGACGAAATCCACCTCCACTTGCTTTTTCGCGTCCCCTTCGCGGATGTTCACGACCCCGACATCCACGTTGTGTCCGCGCGCCAACAACTCGTTATAGATGATGTTCTCCATAATATGGGTTTCCTCTTGCTGGCGGAAATTGAGGCGCGCGTTCCGAAGCCCGATATCGGAAAAATAATATTTGAAGGGGGATTGGATGTACTTCTTCCCCTTCACGTCATACCTCTCCGCCTTATGGACGAGGAAGGAATCCTCTAGATACGCTAAGTAGGAGGAAATCGTGTTGATGGATAAACCCTTTTCCCCGCTGCTTTGGAACGTTTTGAATAATTTGTTGGGGTTGGTGAGCGATCCAATCGAAGAGGCAAGCATATTCACAATCGCGTCCAATACGTCGACCCTTTGAATGTCATTTCTCTCAACGATGTCGCTTAAATAGGTTTGCTCAAAGAGCTGCTTAAGGTATTTCGCCTTGTCGATTTCGCTTTCAAACGAAGGAACCTTCGGCAATCCGCCATAGGTGATGTATTCTTCCCAAGCCTCCTCTTTGCTCCCTTCGAAAACGGATAAGAACTCCGAAAAGGACAAAGGGAATACCCGAATCTCATCCCCGCGTCCCCGGAATTCGGTGACGATGTCCGAGGAGAGGAATTTGGAATTGCTGCCCGTGACGAAAATATCGACGTTTCCGATATGGAGGAACCCATTCAAAACCGATTCGAAGTCATCCACTTTTTGGATTTCGTCAAAGAGGAGATAATAGGTTTCCCCGTCGACGATCAAGCCACGGATATATTCGTCCAAAACATCGGGATCGAGGAATGCTTTGTTCCTCCGCTCATCGAAATCGATCTTGATGATATGGGATTCGCTCACCCCTTGGCTTAGCAAATACTCCCGAAATATGGGGTCAAGGAGAAAGGACTTCCCGCCCCTTCTTATCCCGGTGAGGATTTTCACAAGCCCGTTTTTTTGCTTGGCAATGAGTTGGTTCAAATACGATTCTCGAAGGATTCTTTTCATAAGCATCACTGAATATTTTTTCCGTTTACGTACAAAATTTTCAATTTGATTATAAGGCGACTTCTTTAAAGTTCAATCATTCACTGAATATTTTTTCCGTTTACGTACAAAATTTTCAACCACATGACAAATCCGCAGGATCGCCACACCACTATTAGCCGACGAGGCGCGCAAAAAGGCAAAAGAAAATCCCGCCTCTGGGAGAAGCGGGATAGACGTTTAGTTGCTGCCTTTGGCGGCTTTGCGACGTTGCACGCGGAGTTTGTGGTAACGGCGCTTGACGACGATGGAGGCGATGATGCCGAAGGCGGCCACGGCGAGGATGATGCCGAAGACGATGACCCCGGCAAGGGGGAGGTTGTTCGCCTTCACGTCTTGCCACATGGCGAGGACGTATTTGTTGTTATCCCCGTAGTCTTTCATGATCGCGAGCTTCGGAATCAAGTTTTGGGGCGGGTATTGGGCGTAGAAGCCTCTCCCAACAACCGCCTCCCCATTGTTGATGGATTCGAACTCATCCGTGTAAAAGAGATAAGGGTTAGTAGACGGGGTATCCCCAAGGACGGCGGGGTATTGGGCGAGGAGTTCGTTGGACAAAGTGCCTTCAAACATGTAGGTGAGGTCCACGATGCTCCACTCGTTTTCTTCCGCGAATTCGTCCCAGGTGTAGTCCACCCCATCATAGGTGATGCCGGTCCCATCCTCGAAAGGAATAGCTTCGATGGGATTGCCGTCTTCATCCTCTTCTTCCGAATAGTCGTAGAAACGGCAGTCATACCATTCCTGGACCAAACCGTGGATGTCATCCCCGGCGATGAAGGAGGTATAACCGATGTAATTCATGTTCGCGACCGCGACTTGGGGGTCGGAGAGGAAGTTGAGGAAGTCGTAGGCGACGACTTGGTTCTCGTCTTGGCAAGAACGGGTCATCATCCAGCCGTCAAACCAGATGTTTCCACCGGTTTTGGGGACGGAATAATAGATGTATTGGGGGTTATTGCCCTCTTCGGCGACTTCGATGGAGAAGACGGCGTCCCCACTCCAGGCGAGGTTGATACCGATGAGGCCTTTGACGATGTCTTCTTTGCCCGAGTCAACTTCAAACCCGAAGATATTTTCTTTGAGGGCAAGGAGGGTTTCTTTGACCTTCTCGACGTTTTCTTCGTCGCAGCGGTTGAAGATTTCCCCAAGAAGCGGAGCGTAGTTATCGACCGCTTCGTCCCATTTCCCGTCAATGAGGTCGTAGTTTTCGTCGAAGTAGCCCGAAGCCTCCATGTTGGCTTTAATCTCTTCGTCGAACTGTTTCATGACCCCGACGGAATAGGTGTCACGCATGGAATCCTTGACGGACATTTCGCCCTTGAAGGCTTCATCCCATAAGGAGTTCCAGTCATTCATCGCGAGTTTGACCTCGTCTTCCTCCATTCCCTTGTCGGAAGCGATCTTTGTGGGGTTATAGAGGATGCCGAGGGTTCCCCACATGTAACCAATCGAATAATCGCGGACGGTTTCCTCGACTCCTTCCACCGTCGCGGTGAGGCCTTCGAGTTGGCTGTCAAGATAGGGGGAGACGTAATCAACGTAATTCGGAACGCGGCTAAAGTCGATCTTTTGGAGCATCTCGAGGTTCATCATCTTTTGGATGGTGTAGTCGGATGCGACGATGAGGTCATACGTGGATTTCCCGGTTTTCAAGGACGAAAGCATCGTTTCGTTGGTGTCATAGGTGTCATAGACGATGGTCACCTTTTTGCCAAGGCGTTCGCTTTCGTATTCTTCAAATCCGGATAAAACGTCGTCAAAGAGGTATTCGTTTCCGTCTTCGTCGACGTATTCAAATTCTTCTTCCCCAATGTAGTCTTCGCAGTTGAGGAGGCGGAGGGTGATGCCATCCGTTTCACTGCTGCAACCGCTTAAAGAAGCGGCGGAGAGCAGCGCGGCGAAGCCAAGGAGGAAAGAGGATGCAAGTTTGTTTTTCATTCGTTACGCCCTCCCTTTGCGGTGTTTTACCTTTTTGGCTTGGACGTTGCGGTAAATCGTAACGGACAAAACGAGGATGAGGACCGCGAGGAAAATAAACGTGGTCAAAGCGCGCATCGCCGGGGGGATCGGGCCCTTCTTGATCTTGGCTTGGACCAAGGTCGAAAGGGTTTCGATCGTCTTTTCCCCCGAGAAGAGTCCCGCTCCACGGGTGAAGGCGGTGACGATGAAATCATCGAGGGACAAGGTGATGGCGAGCAAGAAGCCCGAAGCGATGCCCGGAAGGATTTCGGGGAGGGTCGCCTTGAACAAGGCTTGGCGTTGGTTGCAGCCAAGGTCGAGCGCGGCTTCGTAAAGCGCGGGGTCCATCTGTTGGAGTTTGGGTTTGACCGAGAGGTAAACAAAGGGCAAACCGAGGATGACGTGTCCGATTAATAACGTCCAGAAACTGAAGATGTTGGTGCCGGAGAAGAGATAATTCCCGGCGAAGACGAAGAGAACGGTGAGGGAAAGCGCGATGACGATTTCAGCGTTGACGACCGGAATTTGGGTGACGTTCTCGCAGAAACCCTTCCACCACTTCTTGGAGTAGAAGACGCCGACCGCCCCAAGGGTTCCAAGGAAGGTGGAGACCACCGCGGATACTAGGGCGAGGACAATCGTGTTGGCTAAGGCGATGCCGATTTCTTCATCGTGGAAGAGGCGGTCATAAAGGGCAAAACTGAAGTCGCCCCATTGGCCGATGATCTCGGTGTCAGTGAAACTCGAGGCGATGAGGACGAGGATGGGCACGTACATCAAAATGAGGAAAATCCAGATGTAGCATTGTCCGAAAATCTTCGTGAGGAGGTTGCGCCGCTTGATGCGGATTTCGTTTTGTTGGCAAGCGTCTTTTACCATGCTCCAACCCTCCTTTCGCCATCCCCGCGGAATTTGCGGGTCGCGGCCATCGAAATCGCGATGAGGACGAGCATGACGAGGGCCATGAAGGATCCTTCGTTCCACTGCGATTGTGAGAAATTCAAATAAATGATGTTACCAAATAAGGTGAGTTTACCTTCCGAAAGGGTATCCGAGATGACATAGCTTGACATCGTCGGCATGAAGACCATCTCCGCGGCCGAGACGATGCCAGGGATCGATTGGGGAAGGATGGAACGGAAGAAGGTCTGAACGGGGTTCGCGCCCAAGTCCCTGGCCGCTTCCACCTGTGACTTATCGAGTTTGAGCATCGTGGTGTATAACGGGAGAATCGTGAAGGGCAGGTAGTTGTAAACCAAACCGATCATGGTCGCAACATAGGGGTGGGCGCCTCCGTAGATCCCCATCCAGGAAAGGACGTCGCGCGTGGCGCCGGTGCGGAGAACGAAGTTGATCCACATCGGCATGACGAAGAGCATGACGAGGACGATGTTCTTGTTCACCTTTTTATCCGCGAGCAAGTACGCGAGGGGATAACCAATCACCAAGCAGATGATGGTGTTGAGGATCCCAAGGAACAAGGAGACGACGAGAACATTGAGTTTTGTTGCCGAAGTGAAGAAGGAAACAAACGCCGCTCCGGAAAGCACCAAGGTTTCGGTGCCGTTGGGCCCAGGAACCGTTTCGGTGAAGGCGTAGACCACGATAATGAGAATCGGGAGCAAGACGAAAAGGATGAGGAACAAAGCATAAGGGAAAGATAAATAGGACCGCTTAAAGCGAAAGAATCGCTTCGCGGAAGGCTTGGTATGATGCGCCATGGCTATTCCTCCACGACGAATTCATCCAAGCCGCCCTTGAGCTTCAGCTTGATTTCGCTGGAATCGACTTCGATGGAAACGAGGTCGTTTTCGTTCCAGCCGTAGGGGGAGTTCACGACGAAATCCTCCTCGTCGTCGGTACGGACCAGGTATTGGTAGTGGTCACCAATCCAGACGCTTGAGATGATTTCCCCTTGGGAATGGCCAAGGGAGAGGTCGTCGGAGAGGACGACTTTGTCCAAAGAGATGGTCGCGACCACCTTGGCTTCCTTGCGGAAATCATAAGTCTTTTTGGTCACCGTGGACGTGACGGTTCCATCTTCATTGAGGACACCGCCTTCGACGAGTTGGGCGACGTTGCAGGGGAAGGCGTCTTCCCCGATGACGACTTCGTTGTCGCCATTGATATAGGCGTCCGCGTATTCGTTCTCGCTGTAGGTCTTCTCCATAACTTGGATGTTTTGGGGTTCAACCGACAAAGAGACGACCGCTCCCAAGGGACGATCCTTGGTGTCGCGGCAGGCGATTTCGCTTTTACCAACCAAGACGATGTATTCGTAATGAACGCCTTGGAAAACTTTGGAAACGATGGAACCATCGACCGTCCCCGCGCCTTTTTCGCCGATGATGAAGTCTTCGGGACGAATGACAACGTCGACTTTTTCATTGACGGGGAAGTCGTCCACGCAATCCCAAACCTTGTTGATGAAACGGACTTTCTTCTTGCCGGACATCGTTCCGTTATAAATGTTGGATTCGCCAATGAAGTCGGCGACGAAGGCGTTGACCGGTTCGTTGTAGATTTGTTCCGGGGTGCCACATTGTTGGATAACGCCGTCTTTCATGACGATGATGCGGTCCGACATCGTGAGGGCTTCCTCTTGGTCATGGGTGACGTAGAAGAAAGTGATGCCGAGCTTCTTGTGCATTTCCTTAAGTTCGATTTGCATGTCCTTGCGCATCTTGTGGTCCAAGGCGGAAAGCGGCTCGTCAAGGAGCAAGACCTTGGGTTCGTTCACGATGGCACGGGCAATCGCGACGCGTTGTTGTTGACCGCCCGAGAGCGTTCCGACGTCGCGGTCTTCCATTTCTTCAAGGTCCACGAGTTTCAAAGCGCGCGATACTTTCTCGTCGATGACTTTGGCGGAAAGGTGGACCATTTTGATCCTCGGGTTCCCGTCCTTATCCAAAACGGGATTCCCTTTGCGGTCCGTGACGGGGACCGGCACCTTTTTCATCTTGAGTCCGAACGCGACGTTGTCATAAACGTCCAGGTGCGGAAACAGGGCATAATGCTGAAACACGGTATTAACCGGCCGTTTGTACGGCGGCAGCAAAGTAATGTCCTGCCCATTGAGCAAGATTTGGCCAGAGCTTGGGAGCTCAAAGCCCGCTATCATGCGAAGCGTCGTGGTCTTCCCACATCCCGACGGCCCAAGAATCGTGATGAATTCGCCTTTCTTGACATCCAAGTTGAAGTCATCCACAACCGTTGTCCCATCGAATTGCTTGCACACGTGGCGCAAGCCGATGATCGTATCCGATGCACCATCCATAATTGTCCCTCCCAGGTAAAAAAGAAAGATAAGTACAGAGTGAGAATCCTCCGCGCCAAATGCGTCAGATTCAACGGGCAAAATAATGAAGAAAAAGCCCCAAAAAATCAACCGCAAATTTTTCTTTGGTTTTACCCTCCCAAATCCAGCGAAACAAAAAGTTGGCTTTTCTTCGGCACAATCGAAGAAATTCCACCAATAATTTTTCTTATTTTTCCGCTTTATTTTTTTGCAAAAAAGTGATGAGTTTCTTACAATGTTTTCCGTATGAAAAACCGCGCGCTTTTTTGGATGAGTTTCTTCCCCCTTTCGCTAAGCCTTTTCGGGTGTGGTTCGAGCCCCGCCTCGGAGAAGGTTTCTTTGCTCTTTGGCAGCAAGGAATTTGAGGGGGTCAGCGAAGTCACCGCGACCTCCCACATGAAAAAACTCACCGATGAAAGCGCCCTTCAGACCCTCATCAACCACAAGGAGAATTTCTTGCTCGTGGTTTTGGGGGATGCCCATACCACCTGTGGGTGCTGGAACTCCTTCCATCAAAATAACATCGTTCGGTTCCAACGCGAAACGAATACCCTCTTCTATTACATCTACGCTTCCGCCTTGCGGGATTCCTATGACTTTTCCGTCGGCTATGAAAAAGCGACGATCGCCATTTTCAAGGACGGCAAGCTCGCCTATCAGGCGGATGACTCGGATGAAAACAGCGAATTCAACACCTCCTATAGTGCATTCAAGGATTGGATGCTCGCGCGCGTGTCGCTTCCACGCGTTTTCTTCTTAACTCGCGAACAGCTCTCCGCCCTCTACGACGGGTTTAACGAATTCACCATCTACTTCTCCCGCCAAACGTGCGGAGATTGTGCCTACATGCAAAGCAATGCATATCGGAAATATTACGAATCCCATCCCACGGGGATTGAGGATTCCTACATCATCGACCTCGATGGGGTGGGAATCGGATGCATCGAGGTGGATGGGGTCCTCTATTACCGTTCCACCGCCCCCGACGCGAGTCCCGAACAAAAGGAAGCCCAACGTCTCTATGAGGAATTCAAAGACGAATACGGTCTTCTTTATAGCGAGGACAATCCTTCCGGATACGGGGTTGGTTATGTACCCACCCTCTATCACATCAACCCCGAGGGAAATGGCAAAAAGAAAGGGGACGTCATTGATATTTCGGGAGTATTCTTCAATGATACAGTCTCTGAGGACGGGGTCATCACGGACACCTATTTCACGAGTAGCCGCCTCGAACTCGATTCCCTCTCTTACCTCCGCGAATCATCTTTGGAGAACAAAGTGCTGACGGGCAAAACCATCTCCTTAGAATCCTCCAAACGCGATGGATTAAGCCTCTATCACGACCCCATTCTGAACCTCTTCCTCGACGCAAGTGTCGGGAGCAATAACAGCTAAGCAAAGGATTACCACCATGGACACCAATTTAGAACGTTTCTTACGTTATGTGAAAATCGATACCCAATCCGACGAGAACAGCCTTTCGGTTCCAAGTGACCCCAAAGAGCTAAACCTCACCCGCCTCCTCCAGCAAGAACTTCAAGAGATGGGGATTTCCTCCTACATCAATGAATTCGGGATTTTGTATGGCAAATTGCCGGGTGAAGAAGGCTTGGATCCAATCGGGTTAAACGCGCACGTCGACACCGCCCTTGAACTCCCGGGCAAAGACGTAAAACCCCAAATCATCACCGATTACGATGGAGGGGTCATTCAACTAAACGACGCCTATTCCATGTCCCCCAAGGAATTCCCAACCCTCGGAGATCACATTGGGGATACCTTGGTCACAACGAGCGGAGACACCCTCCTTGGGGCGGACGATAAGGCCGGTATCGCCATCATCATGGCGGTCCTTGCCTATTACGTCTCCCATCCCGAAGTCAAACACCACACGATTTGCTTCTGCTTCACTCCCGACGAAGAGATCGGAAGGGGGCCGGACCATTTCGACGCGAAGGAGTTTGGGGCCAAATACGCCTACACGATCGATGGAGGATACTTCCGAGAAATCGCCTATGAAACCTTCAACGCCGCCCACGCGGAAGTGATTATCCACGGAAAGTCCATCCACCCGGGGGAAGCCAAAGGAAAGATGGTCAACGCCCAAACGGTTGCCTTTGCTTTCGATCGCTCCTTGCCCGAAGGCATGCGCCCCGAATTCACGGAGAAAAAAGAAGGCTTCTTCCATCTCGTTCATAGCGAAGGAAGCGTGGATGAATCCCGCCTCCATTACATCATCCGAAACCACGACCTCACGATGCTCGAAATGCAAAAAGAGGTCCTACGCACCCTCAAATTCAAACTCGAAAGCGACTTCCCCGGATGCTCGGTGGAAGTCAAAATCGGTGATGATTACCGGAACATGAAAGAGGTTCTCGATGTCCATCCCGAGGCGATTGATACCGCGAAAAAAGCATTCGCGACCTTGGGATACGTCCCCATCTTCGAGCCCATCCGCGGTGGGACCGATGGGGCGACCTTCTCCTTCAAAGGCTGCCCGACCCCGAATCTCGGAACGGGCAGTTACAACCATCACGGCCGATACGAATACCTCTCCAAAAAAGAGTTCGACGCGATGATTGAAATCGTCAAAGAAATCGTTCGCGCAGAATAAAAAGAACCGATAACGGTGGTCGTTATCGGTTTTTCATCCTTGGCTGGGGTGACTGGGATCGGACCAGTGCATGCGGATTTCAGAGACCCGTGCCTTACCACTTGGCTACACCCCAAGGCAAAAAGTATTCTACACGACTCCCCGACTCCTTCAAGGTTTTTCGATTGTTTCAAGCTCGTTACCTTGAAGGAATTTGAACAAAAACCTGTAAAGAATCGTTAACCAAATATTGAGCATTCTTCGAAAAGTTTTCATTTTTGAAATCCTCTTTTCTTCCTTTTAATTGAAAAGAACGTCTCCTTTCGGGAAAGCGTGGTAAAATAAGGCGAGGACAAAACAATGGAAGTCATCGACATTCATGGGCACATCGCTTCTTGGCCAACCCTCGAAGCCACCGAAAAGGCGATCCTTTTTTCGAGTCGAAAATACGGAATCGCCAAAACCTTCCTCTCCAATTGCGACGCGGCGGAATACCCAAGCGTCGGGGACGAAACCCCCAAGAACCTTTCCGCGACGGAATGTTTCGACGAGTTAATGGAATTCGTCCATGCGCATCCTCGGAAAACGAGGGCCTATCTTTGGATTCGTCCCGCTTTAGAGGAAGTGACTCCCGAACTAATCGCCTATATCGCCAAACACCGAAAGTCGATCATGGGGTTAAAATTCCACCCTTACTGTTCCCATATGCGGATTAACGATCCCAAGATGGATTCCTATTACCGACTCGCCCAAAAGTTCCGTTTACCGATTCTTGTCCACACCGCGATGGACGTCTATTCCTCCATCCGTTACCTCGGGGAAGTGGCGGAAAGATTTCCCAAAGTCCGTTTCATCGCCGCGCATTGTGAGCTTTGCAGCGACCATCAAGAAGCGATCGAGATCATGAAAAAGCATCCGAACATCTACGCGGATACCGCCTGGGTGCCGTATGAAATCGCCCTCCAGATTTTACGGGAAGTCGGGGAGGACCGGATTATGTTCGGAACCGACAATCCAATCGATGGCAAAAACACGCTGAAGAATCCGATGTACCAAGCCTATTTCTCCAATTCTCTCGGACTTGAAGAATCGCTTCATAAAGCTTTGATGAGTGGAAACGCGAAGGCTTTCTTCCATTTGAAATAAATGCATTTACCTATACTTTTCGCTGCCGAGTGATATAGTAAAAGTATCCAACATCCCCCAAAGGAGGATTCCCATGCGTATCCTAGTTTGTGCATTTTCCTGTTACGCGGATCACTCAGTGAACCCCGCGGAAACTATCCTCTCCAAAATAGACAAAAACGTTGATAAACTCGTACTTCCTTCTTCTTGGAAACGAAGCAAAGAGGTACTGGAAAAAGAGATGGAGGCCATCCATCCCGACGCGGTTTTGATTCTCAACATGTCCCCTTTCCGTCATTCCCCTACCCTCGAACAATTCGCCTACAACGCGATGTATGAGGATTCTTTCCCCGATGAAGATGGGGAAATTCGAAAAGGAGAAGAAATTTATCCCGGGGAATCCCGTTCCTTACGAGTTGGTTTCGACGTATCTGAAATTGCCAACCTCTTATTACAGGACGGCCAATACGTCTCCAACTCCATGGATGGAGGTCGGTTCATCGATAACGAAGCCTATTACTGCGCGCTACGAAAAGTCCCCGCGTCCTTGCTCGTCCACATCCCCTTAGAAAAAGACTTCCCCTTGGAGGAATCGAAATCCGCGGTGGAAGCCTTGATTGATATTGCTTCGGAGATGTTAGGCGATTAAGCCCCGTCGATATCGTCTTTGTAACGATCGGAATTTGAAGTATACGAAGAGGAGCGATTCCGTTCCCGAAGCATGTTGATATCTTCTC
>JAXFGC010000025.1:0-4556 GCA_034171505.1 Candidatus Alloenteromonas sp.
CATCTTACGGGAGATCTACGCTTACGACGCTTTCGCGGATGCGGGCATTCCCTCTCCGAAAGCGGGTTTGGCCGAAGTCAAGTTCGGGGATGGCCTCACCGAAATCTCGAGCACCTACGAAACCGTCGAGACCATCGATAAGGACTTCTTGAAACGCCGCTACTCCAAAGCGGAGGCTAAAGGCGACCTCTATAAGTGCACCTATGGCAAACTCGGCAAAGCTGACCTCGCCCGAAGCGATGCCATTAACTACACCGTCGATGAACAAGGGTTTTGCTCCGGCACCGCGATTCTCCGCGGCAAAATCGGGGTGGAGAACAACTACGAGTATTACAGCCCCTCTTACGACCTTAAACCCAACGACGACGGGGATAACAGCGATTTCTCCGCGATGGCGGATTACATCGCGAACATGTGGAACCTCGTTTACGCGGGTGCCCCGTCCTCCTTGTTGGAAAGCGCCCTCCACGTCGATGAGTTCCTCAAGTACAGCGCCCTCGCCTACTTGATCGGCAACTTCGACGACGCCCGGTTCAACTACAATAACTACTATATTTATTTCCTCCCCTCCACCGGCCAAGCGGTCTATATCCCCTATGACTATGACTGGTGCCTCGGACTTGAGGTCGCCCCGGCCCATGGCGTCCTCCAAAAGGACATCCGCCCCTTCGCCCCCATCACCTTCGATAACGGGGAGGCCGCGAACGTCTTCTATGCGACCTTCTTCAATACTGATAAGTCGGGCTCGAACATCTCCTATGACCGAAGCGTTTACCAAAAGACGTATTCCTCGTATATCAACCAATACGCCGAATCGACCTTAAACCCCGATTCCTTCTCCGCCTTATGCGAGAAGTATTCGAACTCCGAAGAGCTTTCCAACGTCGCTTCCTACATGAACGATAAGCTCTCCACCATCCGTTCTTCTCTCTAATTCGGTTTGGTTTACCCCGATTGCCCCCAAAAGGCCCCACAAGGCCCTAGGGGGCATTTTCTTGCCCCTCAGGGATTTACCTATTCCAAACCCCTTATTTCGCCCCCTAGGGCAAATGAGGGCCTTTTTTTTGTCGATGAAAACGCTTTCAGTTTTTCAGTAAATGAATGCTTACTACTACGTAGTAAATTTAGCACTTCGCACGCGAGAGTGCTTGATTCTCTCTCTCTCTCTCTCTATGATTGCCCTGAAAGACGAGTGTTTTGTTGGCAGGCGGAGGTAGGACTCCAAAATCGTCAACGGATATTCGATTCAACGTTGTTCATTATTTGTTCCGTTGGAACGGGAGGGAGAGCCAAAAATGAACGCAATGAAAAAGAAGATCGTCGGAAGTGCAATTCTCCTCGGACTCAGTTTGTCCGCTGGAATTTCGATTGCCTCCGTCAATGACTCATCGGAAGTGAAGGCGGCGGAAAGCTTTTCACAAGAGTACATCTATGGGGGCGGTTTCAATGGCTGGTCACTAACAAACTACACAGACAAAAGTTCCTATTATCTCGTGCCGGCTTCGAGCACTGAGTCTGTTGCTACTTTTGAAGGCATTTTCACTTCCAAAGCAGTGGCCTCGGATGTGGTTGTTACCTTGAATGTCGCTACATTCGGAAGCGGAACCAACCCGAGTAAATCTACTTTCTCGCTTTATGCCGATGCCGGATGTTCGACTGCCGTGACTGCCGCTCAAAGTGGAACGCTTCCTACGTCTAGTTCATATACCGACGTAGTTTATACGGTCTCTCAAGCGGATGCGGCTACCTTTATTGACGATCTCGCAATCAAAATCACGAAGCCTGGAAAGCAAATTCGGCTTAAGTCAATTTCTGTTGCGTTCTCTTATACGGTGGCATCGGAAAAAACGATTGTTCCTGAATCGATTACCGCCTCTGTTGGGGGCGTGAGTGTCGCTAACGGCGGATCTTATGCCTTTGAAGGAGAATTGGGCGCAAAAATCACGGCTTCCGCGAAAGTTACTTATCTTCAAGGTGAAGCTTATCGCGATGGAAATTCCGTGGCTTGGACATCTTCCGATGAATCTGTCGCCGTTGTGAATAACACCGGCCTCATTACCACCAAATCCAAAGGTTTGACGACGATTTCGGTCACTACCACGGATGCCACGGATAAAAACAGCAATGTGTCCACTTCGTTTACTTTAGACACTTCCAGGGGTACTTATGCGAAGGGTTCGGCTTTGGAAAATCCCATTCTTCCTAGCGAAGCGATTGCCAAATACGATTCCTTGAAAAATACAACCGTCTATTTTGAAGGTTACATCACCGATACAAAGACCAAGACGACTAGTGACACGGAACGGATTGAGGTCTATTATGGCTCCTCGAATTCTCTGACTTTTGAAAAAGGCACGGAAGATCAATATGTGCTCGGAACCAAAGTGATTGTTTGTGGAAATTTCTACTGCTACAACTCAAAGATTTACGAAACCAATAGCGATGTTAAGGTTTGGATCAAAGAAGTTGAGCCTGTCGATTCTATCGAAGTGAAAACCGCCGCCTCGAAATCGGTTTATAACGTTGGCGATACTTTCGATCCGACCGGCTTGGTCCTTACCGCCAACTACGAATCTCGTTCCGCGGAGGTTACCGACACTTCGAAGATGAGCTTCTCCCCGTCGCTTACGACCCCGTTAACGGAATCGGATACCGAAATCACCATCACTTACGAAGGGAAAACCACCGTTCTCCCAATTACTATTGATTCGAGCGTTCACACCGAAAGCATCGTCATCGAAAAGGCGGATGGCACCGAAGTCGGAGAAACCCTCTCGATTCCCTTGGACGAAGCCGGGGTTGAACTTGCTGCCAAGGTAAATCCTTCCGATTCGGTCGATGCAATTACTTGGACCTCCAGCGATGAAAATCTTGCCGAAGTTGCCGATGGACTCGTCCTATTTGGAACCTCGACCGGAACTGTCCGCATCACCGCAGAAAGCGGTGGCAAATCCGACTACGTTGACATTGTGATTGAAGAACCGACCGATGCCAAAGTCACCTCGATCGCAATTGTTCAAGGATCCAAAGTGAAAACGAAGTATTATGCCGGAGAGACCGAAGTTGATACCACCGGATTAACCGTGAAAGCGACGTTCTCCTCCTCAGCGGTTTCCGGCTGGAGTGCTGTCGAAGAGAATTACACGAATGTCACTTGGGTTTTGGACCGCGAGAACGGACTCGTCAAAGCCATTGATAAAACCGATGGTTCTCTTTACGACTCGTTCTCCGTTGACATCTTTGATTCGACTGCCCCGGTTGTGTTTGCATATACAGGAACAACGACCGTTACCTCTGGAATTTCCGAGGGCACCGATATTGCTTCGTATATTGCCCCCGACGCGAATGTCTGGTCGGCGGTAACGAATAAGAATACCGCGTCCAATCAAGTCGGGTTGAACAAGGATGGTACGATTCGTTTGTATGCCGACACAACTAACGGACTCGGAACCTCTTTGACGATTGTCTCGAAGAATTCCAACGTTTATGTGAAGTCGGTTGAGCTCACCCTTGGTTCTACCGCTGGTAATTATCGAGTGCTCAAAGGCAACAGTGTTGCTACCGGCGAGGAAATCACTGCCGTGGACGGCCAATTTGTAATCAATGATTCTTCGTTCATTATTCAAAACACCGATTCAAGCAGTCAACTCCGCATCAAGACTATTTCTGTTAGTACGATGACCGCGGATGAATATTACTCCGCCGCTGCAAAAGCCTTTGAGGATCGTTATTTGCTCCACCCGGTTGTTGACGGCGTTGTTGCCGATATTCCTTACGATACGGCTTCGAACACCAACAACTGCTTGTCCACCTCTGTGGGCGGCAAAGGATACTTCGACGAAGCCGTTGCGGCGTACAATGCCCTCGAAAGCAATGTGAAGATTTTGATTGCCACCGCGGATGAATTCGCTAACGCTCGCGCCCGTATGATGGCTTGGGCGGTCGCAAATGGGCAAACCATCACCTTCTCGGAGGCGGATGGCTCCCTCCAAATCTCCTCGGCGCAAACCATTAATGGTCTTGCTGACCGTGGAAGTGTTTCGGGCGTTGCCGTTGCGGCGATTGCTTCTGTCGGAGCCATCGCTCTTGGTGGACTCTTCCTCTCCCGCAAGAAGAAGGAAACCAAATAGTCGAACAATTAACCAAAGGGGCCGCTATCATGGCGGTCCCTCTTTTGTATCCGAGAAGCATTATGCCGAAAGTGATTGATGATCCTGTCACCCGTATTCTCCGGGTGACAAAGAAAACGATTCTGAATCGTCCAGGGTTCTCTTTCACCATGGAAGACATTGCCCTTCAAGCGGAAATGAGTCTCCCATCGATTTATTCCAGATTTCACGGCCTTAGCGATTTGTGCTATGAAGTGATTCGTTATTCTTGGGCGGAAGAAACAAAACGTCTCAAGAGTCTCGCAAAGGGATGTATTGATTACAAAGATTTGATTATCACCTTATTGACATTCCTCCATGAATTCATTGTTCAATACAGTTTCCCTTTTTCAAAAGTAAAAGCCGAGAAAAAAGAAGAAGTTGAAGAAATAATTCAAAATACTATTG
>JAXFGC010000031.1:0-5123 GCA_034171505.1 Candidatus Alloenteromonas sp.
GCTGGGATCGCTATCGATGCTCGAGGGGACGCTCGTCGAAGGCGAGCTATCTTCCACGGAGGTCGGACTGCTGACCGAGGAGGATCCTTCGGTCTTTTCCGAAGAGGAGATGATTGACGATTCTTCGCTCAAAGAGGAACCGCTCGAAGAAGAGGAACTTTCTCCCGAAGAGCAAGAGACCATCGAGAATGCCGCGCCAAGCAACAAGAGTTTGATGGGATGGAATGACGATTTCATAGGGTAAACTCCTTTGTTTCGGTGAGTAGTCTAAAAGAGAGACAAAAAAGTGCAAGAGAAATCGGTTCAGCCTTCCGAACAGTTATTTCATGAAATAAATGACCCCAAAGGCATGGGGGCCGCAATGGCAGGCGATGCCGCCGCCCGCGGAGACGATTTCCACGCGTTTGAATCCGCGTTCGAGCAATCTCTTCTTGGTGGATTCGAGGTATTCTTCCGGCATCACCGTGTGGGCGATAAAGGCGATCGAATCATCGAATTCCGGCGCGTCTTTCTCCACGGTTTCGAGGTATGCGTTAACGACTTTGTTTAACGGACCACGGAACTTCACTCCAGGAACTAACGCCCCTTCGCGAACCAAAATCTGGGGACGGAGTTTGAGCAAATTCGCCCCGAAGAGGGCCAAACGGGAACAACGCCCTCCTTTGTAAAGGTATTCGAGTTGTTCTACGAAGAAGGTAATCGAGAGTTTTTCGTGGAGTTTATGATAGGCGTCGACGATTTCCGGTACATCTTTCCCTTCTTTAGCCAAAAGGGAAGCCTTGATGCAAAAGTATCCAAGCCCCGCGGACAAAGAGAGGGTATCGATGACCGTGACTTTGCCTTCGAGTTCTTCGTTATGGCTCGCGGAGATGGCGTTGGCGCAGCAAGCGCTTAATTTGCTGCTTAACGAGAAATGGATGATGTGATCGTATTCCTGTAATAAAGAGGAAAAGAATTCCGTATAGGCGAATTCGTTTACCGCGGCGGTTCTCGCGAGTTTTCCGCTCTCTTCCACGTAATCATAGATTTCGTGGGGGTCCACTTCCCCATCCGCGACTTCCCTTTCTCCAAGGATCAAGGTGATGGGGATCACGTGGATGTCGAACTCTTTTTGGAGGCTCTTTGGCAGGTCGAGTGCCGATTCCGAGGAAATGCAAATCTTTTTCATGGGGCATAATATAGAGACTTCTACTAAATAATTCCATACAAAATTAACTGATTTGTTCAAAAGTTAAGGGATATTCGCGTTTGTAAGTGGTTTCAATCTTGTAACAATCCCCTCTTTTCGTTGCCTTCCCTTTTGGTTTCTCCTATCCTTTTGCTCATGAATGACGAAAAAAAGACTCTCTTACGATCCATCCAAATCGCCTTGTTCACCGCGTTAACCTTCGCGGGAACCTGCGTTTCGATTCCTTTGGGCGCCTCCAAAGTCCATTTGGGGAACTTTGTGTGCCTGCTTGCCGGCGTATTATGCGGCCCCTGGGTCGGGGCAATCGCCGGAAGTGTGGGAATGGGGGTCAACGATATCTTTTTCGGATATCCTCCCACCACCTACATCCGCACCTTTATCCTCAAATTCTTGATGGGCTTCATCGTCGGATGGCTCTTCCGGGTGTTATTAAAGAAAAACGCGAAAGGAAATGCCCTTTTGTTCACGGGTCTTGGGGTTGCGGTCGCATTGTTTACGTTCGTCCTCATCATGTATTTCGTCGATCCGAAGCAGCAATATTCCTTGACCTTGGTGATCCTCACCTCGTGCTTATTGCTCCTCGCGGTGGTGGAGACCGTCTTCATCGCGAAACTTCCAAACGCCGCGAAACTCCTTGGGTTCTCTTTGCTGGTGGCTTTATCCGTGAACGTCATCGGGGAATTCTTCATCCGTTACTTCATCAATTTGGCCCTCGGATATGATGTGGCGAAAGCCTTGCTTACGAGCTACCTCAAATTACCGGGTGCCTTGGGAACGTCTTTGGCCTCCATCATCGGGGTTTCCGTCCTCTTCTATCCGCTTTATCAAGCGACAAGAAGGGTCAATTCTTTGGATGATTTGGCCCCTTACTTCCCAATTCGAAAGAAAGGGGAGGCCAGCGAACCCACGAAATAACGACCGAAACCACGGTCGTTATTTCTTATTTGCTCCGATTCTTTCGTTCCTTCTTTAATTTCCCTTCATCCCTTGTAGCGTTTTCCCGATGATTTCCCTAAAATGAAACCAACATTCGAGGTCGAGTTATGAAGAAAAAGAAAGTCGTCGCTTTGATTGCCCACGATAAAAAGAAACACGAGATGGTCCAATGGTGCCTAAACCACAAGGACATGCTTTCGGAATTCACGTTGGTGGGAACCGGCCACACCGCCGCGTTGGTCGCGGAGGCGACCGGTTTGGCGGTCAAGAAATACTTGCCGGGACCTTTGGGAGGCGACCAACAAATCGGAGGCAAGATCGCCGAAAAGAAAATCGACATCGTCATCTTCTTCTGGGATCCCCTCCACACCCAACCCCATGACCCGGACGTGAAGGCCTTACTTCGCATCGCCGCGGTCTACGACATCCCCATCGCGACGAACATCAAAAGCGCGGACGTCATGATGACGAGCCCGCTCATCCGCGAATAATCCCTATCTATATATAGGTATATAGCAAGAGCCCTTGAAACACAGGGCTTTTCGTTTACAAAAAATCCCCCATAAACCAAAAATACGGGGGACGTCTATGCGAATTGGACTATAAAAGGGTCTCGAGGAGCATCATGAATCCCAGTCCGATCATGAAGGACCAGATGCCATAATGTTCCACGCCTTTTTTGCTAAGTTGAGGCACAAGGTCCTCAATGATAACGTAAAGCATTGCCCCGGCCCCAAAGGAGAGGAAGTAGCTCATCGCTCCCGAAAGGGCGCTCGCGAGGAACATGCCGATGATCGCGGCGATGGGTTCCACGATTCCAGAGACCACCCCAAAAGCAAATGCTTTGCCCCGTGTCATTCCATCGATATAAAGGGGGACGGAGATGGCCATTCCCTCAGGAATATCCTGGATGGCGATGCCGATGCTTAAGACCAAGGCTCCGGCAGCGTAAACCCCCGCTTGTTCTATATTGCCCGCGTTATAGGCGGATAAAGCAAGCCCGAGGGAGAACCCCGTAACCAAACCTTCGGGGAAGTTATGGATGGTCACCGCCAAAAAGAACTTGAATTGGTTGGTGAGGTTTGGTGCTTCGGGCCCTTCTCGTTCTCCCGTGTTGATGTGAATATGGGGGACGAGTTTATCGATGAGGTAGAGAAGGCCAACCCCTAAAAAGAGGCCCACGAGAGGCGGAATCCAGGCAAGCCCTTCCCCCATCGTGGCGTTAGCTTCTTCAATCGAAGGGTTGAGCAATCCGAAGAATGCGGCGGCGATCATGACTCCCGCGGCAAGACCTAGGGCGATTGCCTGAAGTTTGTCTCCGGGCCGTTTCTTGAAGAAGAATACAAACGCGCTTCCGATCGCGGTGCTAAGGAAGACGATGATCGTGGAAAGAATAATCGTGCCAGTGATGTCCATGGCGATTATTCTAATACAACTCTTTTATTATGTTTAGTTTTATTAACAAAATAATTAAAGAAAAATGGGGCATAGGCCCCATGGGATTAGATAGTTACCTCTTTCGCTTCCTTTTTCTCCTTTTTCTTCTTCCGATAGGTGGTTTTCATTAGCAACTTTCGCAGGCGCAAAGCAAAGAAGGCAATCCAGCAAGCCCCTTGGATGACAAGAACGAGCAAAACCAGGGCGGAGACACTGCGGAAGGTTAACCCGACAATCAGGAGGATGGAGACCACCGTCACGATGGAGATAAGGATGGAGTCTTTTTGGAAGGAATCCTTGAGGTCGACGGCGGAGACGGATTCCCCGCGGAAGAGGCGCTTTGCGGTCGCCAAATCTTCATTGGTGTCGTCCAAACGTTCCCTCATTGAGTCATCGAGTTTCTTTTGAAGGAGTTCATTGGAGTCTTTGTTTCCGTTTACAAACGCGAGGAGGTTCTCTTAGATTTATTGATTTTCAGCGAGATTTCTTGCGCGCCATGGTCGGATCTTTCAAAAGCATATCCAAGATCTTCCTTTCGAAAGTATTGATATTTGCACCGGTATTTACACCGGTATCGATGGCCTTCGTGAATCTCTATTGAACGGGATTGTCACAATTATGTAATTCTCATTGATCTCAAAGGCCTCTTGTCCATGCCTATCAACGATAATTGGGACTCCGTGGCCTGTGTGATCGACAATTTCCAAATCAGAAAATTTTCATCAAAGCAAGATTTCTCGGCTTGCTTATGCCTCTATAGAATTGATCCAGTGATAACGAGGGCGACAATATCTCAATCCTATCCTTGAAAAAGGAGATTTGAAGTTCGATTATTCTCCAATCGTTGTGGACAATCGCGTTAACGATGACTTCATTCGCGCTGTCGTAATCGAACAAATGTGTGTCAATCCTCGGCCTCACGGCGGTGTTGGAAACGCAAATGTTTTCCGTCGCAATCCTATTCATCAATTGCCTAAATCCAAAAACGATCGACTTATTGCCATAATCGCTCCTCTGTGAAATGCTGGCTTTGTTCAATCCTGAAAATTTTACGAAAATCAGAGAGTGCCTATTGTTATCGGACAGCAACTCAGCCATCACGTTATAATCACCGTTATTGTTGACAAGCTTTAAGTCGCTCTCAAAAGAATCGTCATTCAATTTGTAGCCCATCTCCAAATAGGAGTTCAATCGTTGATTTCAAAATGAATCAGAATTGCTATTTTCGACCCAAACTCCGCCTCTTCGATCATTTCTGTTTTTGAAAAATAGGGAGAACGTCCCTTTTTGTCAAAGAAAAAAGGTCTGACACGATTGTATCAAACCTATGCATTTGATATGTGGTTGTGTATCAATATTGATACATTTAGCCCTTTATGCAAGGGGTTGCACTACAACATTGATACATTTCAAAGGGAATGGGGGGAATCAAAATCTTCCAAACGTCTGTTGTCCATGGCGAAGCCTTTCACCATGTATTTCCTAAGCACGCCATGTGCCCAAACCCTAAACAAGGTTATTGCGGAGCTCTTCGCACGCATTCCGATGGCGATAATCATTC
>JAXFGC010000061.1:0-18336 GCA_034171505.1 Candidatus Alloenteromonas sp.
TCAACGGAAGCGGCCAAACCCAAGATATGCATATGGACCACCCCGGCTATTGGTGGTTCTGGCAAAGCGACGCCGACATCCACGACTCCACCCCGATTTTGAGTTGGCTCGATTCGGCGACCTTCGTCGATGAAAAGACCATCCGCGTCGTCGGAAGCAAGAAGATTACCTCCTTTGTATTAAAAGAAGGGGACAAAGAAATCTTCCGCGGCAACCCGACCACCAACGCGATTGACATCTATCTCGGCGATCACGAAGTCGACATCGAAAAAGGATACAGCGTCGAAGCGGTGGTCGAGGGAGCCGCCTCTCAAGCGATGGACGTTGCCATCCAAAACCTTTTCAAGACCGACGGATTCAACGCCAAATACGCTTATGACGGCGATGACCTCGGCCTCACTTACAGCGAAGAGTCCTCCACTTTCAAAGTTTGGAGCCCGCTTTCGACCTCGATTAAACTTCGCGTTTATAAAAACGGAACCCCGACCTCGGTTTCGGAAACCCTTGGTAGCGACGAAATCCTCACGGAAGTCGATATGGTCAAGGGCGAAAAAGGCGTTTGGAGCGCCACTCTCGAAGGCGATTACGACGGGTATTACTACACCTACGTCGTCACCAATTCGACCTATACGGAACAAGAAGTGGTCGACCCCTATGTCCGTTCCACCGGCGTCAATGGCGCCCGTGGCATGATCCTCGATCTTTCCCACACCAACCCCGAAGGATGGGAGGAAGTCAAACCCCATAAGATCGACCGCAAGGCCGCGACCGTCTGGGAATGCCACATCGCTGACCTCACGAGTTCGGCAACCTGGACCGGAAGCGAAGAAAACCGTAAAAAATACGCGGGATTCCACGAATCCGGAACCACTTACACCGAAGGCGGCGTCACCGTCAAAACCGGCTTTGACCACGTCAAGGAACTCGGGGTGAACGAAGTTCAAATCCTCCCGATGTTCGACCAAGCCAACGACGAAGTGAACGTCCAATTCAACTGGGGCTACAACCCCCTCAACTACAACGTCCCCGAGGGCGCCTACTCCGGCAATCCTTACGACGGGGCGGTCCGCGTCAAGGAAGTCAAAGAGCTCGTCGCCGCCTATAACGAAGCGGGTATCAACATCATCATGGATGTCGTTTACAATCACGTAAACGGCGCCATCCGCAGCAACTTCGACGTCCTCTTCCCGGGTTACTATTACCGTTACAACAAGAACGGATCCTTGAGCAATGGATCGGGATGCGGCAACGAAACCGCTTCCGACCATTACATGTTCCGTAAGTTCATGATCGACTCCACCCGTTACTGGGCAAGCGAATACAAACTCGGCGGATTCCGTTTCGACCTCATGGGACTCCACGACGTGGAAACCATGAACCTTCTCACCGCGGAATGCCAAAAAGTCTTCCCCGAAATCATCATCTACGGCGAACCCTGGATGGGCGGAAGTTCGACGGACGACTACGAAACCGCGAACCAAATCAACGGAAATAAGTACGTTGGGTACGGCCAATTCAACGATGGCATGCGCGACGCCCTCATCAAGGGTGGCCTGAACGCCGCGACCTCCACCGGCTGGGCGAGCGACCTCATCGACACCCACGCGGCCGATGTCAAAGCGCTTGTCGCGGGCATCCAAGGTTCGACTCTCTCCAACGGCCTCATCGCCGATCCGGATAAGACCGTCAACTACGTGACCTGCCACGATAACTATACCCTCTACGACCGCATTGCCTACAACTGGGGAAGCCGCGAGATGTTCCGTCCCTTCATCAAGAAGATGGCAATGCTCGCGCAAAGCTTCGTCTTCACCTCCCAAGGCACTTCGTTCATGCTCTCGGGGGAAGAGTTCCTCCGTACCAAAGGCGGGGACCATAACTCCTACCAATCCTCCTACAAGGTCAACGAACTCGATTATTCCTTGAAGATTGCGAACCTTGATATGTTCGAGAACTATCAAAAACTCATCGCCTTCAAGCAAAACGTCACCGGCTTGCACCTTGCCAAGGAAGCCGCCGCGGAAATGGTCATTAACGTCTCGGCCAAATCCGACCTCATTTCCTACGAAGTTAAGGACGAAACCACTGGCAAAACCTACGTCGTCGTCCACCAAGCTCCGTGGACCTTAACCAAGGCCGACGATCAACTCGTCATCGAGAATCCGACTCCGTTTGATTTTTCTCCATACGGGGAAATCTACCTCGACACGGGCGATGGAACCACCTCCTTTGGTGCTTCCACCGTTCTCCAACCCGGCCAAACCGTCATCGCCGCAAAATAACGGTTCAGCCAAGTGAGCATTTCTCGTTCGCTTGGCTTTTTTCGTGCTTGGAAGCGATTACAACCTTCATGTAAGCGGTAACATTTTGCCCTTTACATACGCGTGTGAGAGCCCTAAAATCTAAGCATGTTAATCGAATGAGTTGGAACCAACTGGTTTGTTTAGTGGTTTTCCAACGGAAAGGAATGAAAATGATTAGCAAAAAATTTATTGCGCTTTCCCTTGGCGCCCTCGTCTTGGGATTGACCTCCTGCGGCGGATCCGATGCCGACCTCACCTACTGGTGCCCCTCCGTTGACGCCGACCTCATGACCGAGCTCGTCGCCGAATTCAAAGCGTCCAAGCCCGAATACGCGAATTTGAAGATTGAAACCGCCGGCTACTACGGCGAAGGTGAGGTCTACGCGCAACTCCACAAAGACCTCGAAGCCGCCGCTGACGTCATGGCCATCGCCGATGACAACATCGCTTCCGCCGTCACCGCCGAAGAAATCGTTGCCTGGACCGACGAAGAAAAAGCCGCCGCTATCGCCAGCGATGGCGCCGCCGCCGTTGAATCTTGCTCGCTCGAAGGCACCATGTACGGCCTCCCCTACCGCGCCGACAACGCGCCGATGCCGATGTACGATTCCACCGTTTACACCAGCCCCGACCAACTCGCCTCCTTCGAATCCATCCTCGCGACCGCCAAGGCCGCGGGCAAACAAGTCTACCTTGACCTTTGCAACGGCTGGTACAACGCCACCTTGCTCACCTGCGGTGGAGCGACCTTCACCCGTCAAAAGAACGACAAGGGCGTCTACGAGATGTACACCGATGCCGCTGATGCCGACAAGATCGATGGCGTCGCCGCGAGCCTTGAAGCCTTCAAGAGCCTCTATAACAGCTACAAAGACACCTGGGTCATCAACTCCGACGCCGCCAAAGTCGAAGCCGAATTCGAATCCGGCAAACTCGCGTACGTCTTCCTTTGGAATGACCTCAACAACATCCGTGCCGTTAACGAGAACGTCAAAGTTGGCGTCTGGCCGACCATCAAAATCAGTGGCAAAGACGTCCAAATGAAGTGCTTCCTCGGCTGCAAGGCCTATGTCTGCAAGGAGAACTCCGACACCGAACGCGTCGCCCTTGCCAAGGAATTCACCAAATTCCTCGCCAGCAAGAACGCCCAAGTCAAGCGTGCCGCGGAATTGAAGTACGGTCCCTCCAACTTGGAAGCCCAAGCCGATGACGCCGCTAAGAGCCTCGAGTTCACCGCGAAGATCGCCGAGCAAGTCGCGATGAGCGCCACCATTGGCCAAGCCATCAACACCACCGGCGACTTCTGGACTCCGATGCAAAACCTCGGCAACATCGTTACCGACGGATCCGAAGGTTGGGGAGACATGGGTAGTGCTACCCGCGTCATCCAAGCTTTGGTCAGCAACATTGGCTGGACCTCTACCAAAGCCTAATCATTTCGTTCCAAATTAGCCCGGGGGACGTCTCCCCGGGCTAATTCTTCTCTAGGAGTATCTTATGTCGGATGAAAAAGAAACGGTGAAACCATCCAACGATACGGAACTTTCGGAAGAATACGCGACCTCGGGAATCGACTTCTCCCAAGTGCATGAGTTAGCGGAAACCTCTTATACGGTCGTCCCTTGGCATCAACGCCTCGGCGAAGGGTTTCTCAATTCCCTCATCAAACTCGGGCTCTTCTTGCTCGGGTTTTTGATGGACATCGTCAAAGCTCTTTGGACGCTTATTTCCGGAATCTTCGTTTACCTCTACAAAGGTATTGTTTGGGTTGTTAAATACATTCGTCAACAAATTCGCTATTTCTGCGAAATGGACGTTTGGGGCAAATTGTCCTTCCTTATTCAAGGAACCGGCCCCGCAAAATGTGGACAAATCATTGACGGAATCGTCTTCTTCCTCGTGGAAGTGGCGTTCGTCATCTTCATGGTTGCTGCCGGGGTGCCGAACATAGTCGGCATCATCGGTGATAACCTCGCGGCGGAAAAACGCAAATCCCACGTTCACTTGATTAACGGGATTATCGCGATTATCGTCATTCTCTGCTACATCGTTGTCTACTTCAAAGGCATCAAGGCGGCGCATGATGATTACCAGATCCTCCACGCTCTCGAGTTCCGGACCGCTCACGAAGACGCCCTCTTCGTTGCGGAAAACCGCCACTTGTTCCCGGATGTGGACTTTGCCAAATTCTCCCGTCGCAAAATTCGTCGCATCATGCGAGAGAAATACGGCTACTCCGATCTGAGCGCCCGTTACATCTCGTATGTGGACTTCCGTTTGATTGAAAAGAAACCGAACGCCTTCATTGTCAAATCCAATGAAATCCGCGGTGCGATTTTCTCCAAATATTGCGCTTGGCGCGACCGCATCAAAGCCGGTGTTTGGGCGGACGCCTTTGCGAGCTTCCTCAACTTCGAGTTCGTGAAGACCACCGTCAAAGCCGGTGCGGACTACGTCGTTGCCTTGGAGCGTCAAAAACTCTTGGCTTTCCGCCATTCCTTCGATAAATACAACGACTATCACCAAGTCGTCCGCGATTCGAATTTCCGCCTCACGGCCCTCGAATCCCCCGAAGCGATGCTCGAAGCCGCTTACGCCGAAGACCCCGTCTCCGTCAAAAACGGTTTGGCTCCGGTCCCCCACAACGTTAAGCTTCGCGCGAAAGATTTGATCGCGCGTATCGTTGGACGCTTCGAAGTCCCCTTCGAAGTCGGAAAAGCCTTGGCCAAACTCGTCGCTAAGACCCTTAACGCCGCTTCAAGTGACGAAGCCAAACTCGCCGCTTTGGAAGCCCTCAAAGAGAAGGAAACCGTCTTCCACGATGAATTCGTACGCACCAACCGTACCAATGCCATCGCCGAAGCCGAGGCCCTAAAGGCACTCTACGAAGACTACTCCACCCTCCTTGCCAAACAGCAAGAAGGCGGAAAAGCCCTCATGAACCATTTGGCTGCGTTAGGTGTTTCGCCTTTCCGCGCCAAGATCGTCGCGGGGGATCTCCGCGTGGCGACCCAATCGACCGATACGGAAAGCGAAGCCGCCGCCCTCTTTGCCAAGATGGGCGAACGTGCCGCGAACTACATCGATCTCATCCACGATTTCGCCTTCCACGGCCAAACCTTGACCTTTAAGAAACAAGTTCGTCAATACTCCGACGAGAAGTTCGCGACCACGATTCTCGCCATTCCGACCCTCGGGGCCGTCTTGACCTGCGTCTTGCCTCTCGTCTTCTCCATCGCGATTGCCTTCACCGGCTGGAACAGCACGGTTACCAACTACACCTTCACCTGGGACATGGGCGCATGGGCCGACGTCTTCGGTATGGGTACCGTTGGTCCGGACTTCATGAAGGCCTTCGGAACCTTGTTGCTCTGGACGATCATTTGGGCCATCTTCGCCACCTTCTCCAACTACATCGGCGGTATTGTCCTCGCCCTCCTTATTAATAAAAAAGGAATTAAGGGCAAGGCCTTCTGGCGTACTTGCTTCGTCATCACCATCGCGATTCCGCAGTTCATCACCTTGCTTGTCATCAACTTGCTCTTAAGCGGCGACGGCCCGGTCAATACCTTCTTGGACGAAACGTTTGGATTTGCGATCCCCTTCTTGGGTGAAATCCGTAACGCCACCCCGCTCTTCAAGCTCGATAAGGATGCGACCTTCGTCAAGTTCATGATCATCCTTATCAACATGTGGGTTGGTATCCCTTACACGATGCTCTCGACCTCCGGTATCCTGATGAACATCCCGGCGGACCTCTACGAATCCGCCCAAATCGACGGGGCCAACCCCTGGACGCAGTTCTGGAAGATCACGATGCCCTATATTCTCTTCGTCACCGGACCTTCCCTCCTCACCAGTTTCATCGGCAACATCAACAACTTCAACGTTATCTTCTTCCTTACGGGCGGTGAACCGATGACCACCGACGCGCTAGGTAACCTAAACGCCGGTCATACCGACTTGCTCATTACCTGGCTTTACAAACTCACCGTTTCGAAGAACAATCCCGAATACGCCATGGGTTCGGTTATCGGTATCCTCGTATTCGTCGTCTGCGCCTTCTTCTCGCTTATCATGTATAAGAGAATGGGCTCTGTGAAAAATGAGGAGGCATTCCAATAATGGCTGGCAATTCGATTATTGACGATCGCGAAAGCCAAATTGCGCTTTCTCGCGAGCACAAGAAGAAGCACGAAGCCTCGATGAAGACCCGTAGAATCGTCGGAAACGTCGTTGTCTACGCGATTCTCTCCATCATGGTCGTCATCTGGCTTTTGCCGATTGTTTGGTTGTTGCTCCAAAGCTTCAACTCCCAACACGGCTCCGCCGGTATGCAAAAGTTGATCCCGACGCAATTCGGGTTCGACAACTACTACGAACTCTTCAACAACGTCTATTACGAAGGCGGCAAATACCTCGATTCGGCGTATTTGTTCTTCGCCCGTGTAAACAATGGACGGCTCTATCTCGGTTCGTTCTTCTACACCCTCTTCATCGCGGCGATCTCCGCGGTCATCTCGACCCTCTTCGTCATGATGACCTCCTACGCCTTCTCCCGCCTCCGCTTCAAATCTCGTCAAATGATGATGAAAGCGATTCTCCTCCTTGGCATGTTCCCGGGATTCTTGAGCCTCATCGTCCTTTACGAAATCTTCAAGATGTGGAAGATGACCGGCACCATCTGGTCCCTCATCATCATCTATAGTGGCGGCGCCGGCATGGGCTACTACATCTCCAAAGGCTTCTTCGACACGATTTCCAAACAAATCGATGAAGCGGCCATGATCGACGGAGCCTCCCGCTTTCAAATCTTCTACAAGATCACCCTCCCCCTTTCCAAACCGATTGTCGTCTACCAAGTCATCACGGCGTTCATGGGCCCTTGGGCCGAATACATTACCGCCGGTTACTTGCTCCGTTCTCCGCAGAACTTCAAAACGGGCACCGTGACCACCGTCGCGGTCCAGTTGAAGGACATGCTCCGCACGGAAGACGGAACGCGCGGACGGTATTGGGGTCAGTTCTGTGCGGCCGCGGTCATCATCGCGATCCCCACTTCGATCCTATTCATCATCATGCAGAAGAACTACGTATCCGGAGTAACCGGAGGAGCTGTCAAAGGCTAAAGTTCTTACGGGCCCCGAAAGGGGCCCTTGTTCTCTATTTATTCGAGGTATTTTATGAAATCCAAAATGGGCAAAAAAGCTGTTGCCGTGCTTGCTTTGACGGCGGTTTTATCCTCTTGTGGCGGTCAGAAAGGCTATGAAATCGAATCCGTTTCCAACGAAGAAGGATCCGTCGGATATGAAATTTTCGTCGGGTCTTTTTGCGATTCCAATGGGGATGGAATCGGTGACCTCAAGGGGATCGAGAGCAAACTTGGGTATCTCCAAAGCCTCGGAATCAAGTATCTCTGGTTGACCCCGATTCATCCGTCGAACAGTTACCACAAATACGACGTGAAGGATTATTACGCGATTGACCCAAGCTTCGGGACCATGAAAGATTTCGAATCCTTGGTCGCTAGCGCCAAGGAACGCGGCATTTCCATTTTGATGGACATGGTCTTTAACCACACCTCCAACAAAGGAAAGTGGTTTAAGGCCTGGACGAAAGCCGTTAACGAAGGGGACTCCGAAAGTGAATACTATAACGATTTCTCCTATGTCCGTAATGGCGAAGGGAAAGCGGGTTATGCCTCCTTCCCCGAAGTCGGAGGTATGTACCTCGAATGCAATTTCTCCACCGACATGCCCGAATTCAACATGGATAGCCAACACGTGCGCGAGGAATTCAAGAGAATCCAGCGCTTTTGGCTCTCCAAAGGGGTCGGCGGCTTCCGTTACGACGCCGTCAAATACTATTACTGCACCAACTATAGCGGAAACATCACCGGCGACACCGAGAAAAACGTCGCCTTGATGAAGGAACTCGCCGATGATGCACGCTCGGTCAAAGAAGACGTCTATCTCATCGGCGAATGCTGGGTCGACGATCCCAATCTCCTTGCCGCTTATTCCAAAAGCGGAATGAACCTCTTCCATTTCCCGACCTCGGAACTCAATTTCTCGGGGTCGATGGGCTTCTATTTGACCATCAACGGGGCGGATGCCTTCACTTCGGCGGTCGAATCGGCTTCCCAAGCCTACCGCAATGCCCGAGAAAATGCGGATTTCGTCTATTTCATCTCCAACCACGACCAAGACCGTTGGGGATCCTTTGGGAATGGGAAATCCTACGCGGAAGAGCGCCGCAAGGCGATGGTCAGCGCTTATTTGCTGACCCCTGGCACCCCGTTTATGTATTACGGGGAAGAAATCGAAATGGTGGGACGAAGGGGCGATAAAGAAAACACCGACGCTGCCCGTCGCCAAGCGATGGTCTGGGGCCAAGGGGAGCCGATGTGCCACCAACCCGAAGGGCTTGTCTTCCCCGGGCAAGTCACCAAAGGGGTGAAGGAAGCCCAAGCGGATGGGTATTCGATGCTCAACCATTATCGGAAGGTCATCTCCATTCGAAACAAATACGGAAAAATGTTCCGTTACGGGACTTTCACCGCCATTCCGTTTGGTTCCTCCCGCTGCGCCGGATTCAAAATCGAGTACAACGGGGAAACCTATTACCTAATTCACAACGCCAACTCCAAGGATGCGACGATTTCCGTGGACGGACCGAAAGAAATCGTGGAAATCATTCCCACGAGCAAGACGAATCCGAGTTTCGCGAATGGGAAGTTGAACCTTCCGCTTTACTCGAGCGTCCTAATGAAATGAGAGGTCGACTATGAAGAAAAAACATTATCTATTCCTTGCCACTTCCTTAAGCGCCTTGCTGCTTACTTCCTGCGGGGAAAATAACCCGGGCTCCGCGAATCCCAAACCCAATACCTCGGATTCGGGGCCGGTGTCCATCACAAGCGAGCCCGCCGACGTGGAGGAAGAGTACGAAGACACCGATTACCACGGTAAGATTCGCATTTATTACCATAACGACACTGGGAACTACGCCAACAAGCGCATTTGGGCGTGGACCACGGGGATCGATGGGCAAGAATACGAATTCGATAACCAAAAGGATTTCGCGACCGATGATTTCGGGGTCTACAAAGTCTTCGATTTAAGCGAAGGAATCTGGGCCAGTAGTGTTTCGACGACCTTCTCCTTCATTATCAAAGAAGCTTCCACCTGGAATGGCCAAAGTACCGATACCATCGTGCATTATGGTCGTTTCACCCCTTATGAAGAAAATGGAATGATCACGGTTTACGCTTGCGACGGCGAAGGCGGTAACATCGATACCTTCACCGAGAAAAAGCAAGCGTTGGGGGATCGCCTTGGTAAGGCGAGTTTCACCGATTGGCACACCTTGACCCTCGAAGGGACCGGGGCTCCCGGAGACCGAAGCGAAGAGGAAATCGGCATCATCGATTCGTATAAGGTCTACGCTTATGATGCGACCTACCAATCCTTGGGCTCGGAGAGAAAAGCCGAAATCAAGGAACAATATTTGGTGGCCAGCGGGACCGGTGGCGCCAACAAAGTCGAAATCCATTTCGACGAAGAGATTAAACCCTATCTTGCCTATACCGTGGAAACTCGTATGGCGGATGACAAGAGCCGCGTGAAAACCAAAGTCGCTTCCTTTAACCCGCTTTACGACACCGAAATCTTCCAAACCAAATACACCTATACCGGGGATGACCTCGGATTCCGCGAAGTCGACGGAAAGGCCCAATTCAAGCTATGGGCCCCCACCGCGAGTTTCGTCCAAGTCCGCATCTACTTTAACGGCACCCCGGGCGACCTCTTTGAAACCTACCAAGCTTCGAACAACTGGGGTAAGTTTTACGACATGGAACTCGGCCAACAAGGCGTTTGGCAAATCCAAATCAATCAGGATTTGACCGACCCCGAACTCCCGATGTTCTACACTTTCTACGTCACCAATAGCACCGGTACCCAAGAAGCGGGCGACCCCTACGCCGAAAGCACCGGGTTAAACGGCATCCGCAGCGCCATCGTCGACTGGGATCACATTCCTACCCCCGATGGATGGGACGAATTAAGCAACGGCACCCTCCTTCCCGAACTCCACGCCGCCAACGAATTAAGCGTTTATGAGGTCCATATCCGCGATTTGACCGCGGATAAAACCTGGAACGGCAAAGAACGTCCGGGAACCTACAAAGCGTTCTGCGAAAGAGGCACCACTTATACGGGAACCACCAAAGACGGGGAGGAAATCACCGTCAAGACCGGTTTCGACCACATCGTTGAAATGGGCGTCAACGCCATTCAAATCCTCCCGATGTTCGACCAAGACAACGACGAACGTTGGACCGATGAAGCGGGACGTCTCGTCACTTCCCTCGCCGACGCCGATAAAGCCGTGAATCCCCCTTCCTACAACTGGGGATACAATCCGTACAACTACAATTCCGTCGAAGGGGCCTATTGCTCCAATCCGATGGATGGCATCACCAAAGTCAAGGAATTCCGCGAACTCGTGACCGCCTACGCCAAAGAAGGCATTCGCGTGATCATGGACGTCGTCTACAACCACGTCGCCTCCATTAACGGAAGCAACTTCACCAAAATCGTTCCGGGATATTACCTCCGCACAAGCGCGGACGGCAGCTATTTTGATGGAACCGGCGTTGGCAACGTCACCGCGAGCGAACGTCCGATGATGCGCAAATTCATCGTCGACTCCGTCAAATTCTGGGCGACCCGTTACAACGTCAAAGGTTTCCGTTTCGACCTCATGGGCTGCATTGACGTCCAAACCATGCGCGAGGTCAAAGACGCCCTCTATGAAATCGATCCCGAAATCGTCGTTTACGGCGAAGGCTGGAGCGGTTATGGCGGATCGGGGCTCGAATCCCCCTATAAATCCTGTTCGACCGAAGTGGTCTATTCCGATCTTTCCGACAACGGCAAAGGTTCCGTCGGCTGCTTCAACGATCGCTTCCGCGATGGGGTCAAGGGCAACACCGGCTGGGGATCGGTTTCCCCGGATTGGGGATTCGTCTCCAAAGGGCCCGAACACCTCAATAACGAGATCAAGGCCCGCGTCGCCGAAGGAATGCTCGGGGCCAACGTCAACAACAAAGGCGATATCCGCGGCATGGACCCCGCTCAGGCGGTGAACTACGTCGCTTGCCACGATAACTACGGCCTTTACGACCAACTCAATTACTGCATCAACTACGACCATGGGAACGGAACCTACGCCGATGTGGACGACACCACCGGCGAAGTCTTCCAAGCCGTCATCGCTTCCCAAGCCTCCTGTTACCTCAACCAAGGCATCGCCTTTACCAACGGGGGAGATGAAATCTTCCGTCAAAAGGTGATGACCCCCGATGATCCTACCTACGCCAAAATGGTCAAGAGCTATAAAGGCGTCAGCGAAGGGCACGATTACGTGGAAGGGGACGGCATCGAAATGGCATCGGGCAATTGGCTTGTCCGGAATTCTTACCAGTACGGGGATGCCGTTAACTCCTATAAGTGGGACCGCAAAGCCACTTACTTCACCTATTACGATAAGATTCGGGAAGCCTCCCACCTTCGCAACGAGCTCATGGGACAACTTTTCGGACGTCCTCTTTCGGAAATCGCCGACCGCAAGGTGAATAACGTCTTCGGCACGACCTACGAAGGAAACAACCCGATGGTTGCTTGCTATTTGCAGGGCAAACTCGATTCGGAGAACTATTATCTTTGCTTCGCCGGACGCGCGACAAGCGAATGGACCGACCTTGGATGCGGCAACTGCGACATCGAAGTCCTCTATTCCTCTTCCGGTGCCCATAGCGCGGGTCAAAAATTCTCCATCACCAATGGAAAACTCGGAGCCGGCAAATACGAAGTCTTGTTGGTTCACGCAAGCTAAGGAGACTCTATGAAAAAGAATTGTTTGCTTCTTGTCGGCCTCTTCGCCCTTGGCCTTGCTTCCTGCGGTGGCACCTCCGAAGCCGGGGATGCCTCCTACACGGTTGAATTCGACACCCAAGGCCTCGTTTCGATCGCTTCCCAAACCGTCAAGGCCGGGGAAAAAGCCACCGAACCCGTCTTCTCCGTTCCTTCCGGATATAGCTTCCTCGGTTGGTACGCCGATAGCGCCTATCAAGTGAGTTTTGACTTTGATTGGGCCATCACCGCGGATTGGACCGTTTATGGGCATTTCGAGACGGGGGAATCTTTCCACCCCACGGAGAGCTCTCTCTGTAGCGAAGATTCTTCCATTTCTTCCGAGTCCAAAGAATATAGTTCGCTCGTTTCGAGCGAGAATACTACCGTTTCGAGCGAACAGTCCGAAGAAATTTCGACGGTCGAAGATCCTTCCCTTAACCGCGTCTACCTCCACGCGACCAGCTGGTGGGGGTCGGATGGCGCCATCCCAACCGCCCATTATTGGGGAAGCGAAACGACTTCCTGGCCGGGCGTTACCATGAATGAGGTAAGCGGAGAAGAGAACTACTATTACGTGGACGTCCCCGCGGGAATCGACGGGTTCGTCTTTGCCCGTCTCAATCCATCGGATAACTCTGTTTGGAATCAAACCGTCGACGCGTTGGCCGAAAGTGGCAAAAACCTTTATGACATTTCCGCCGGCAATGAAGTCAACGGCAAGTTAAGCGGAACCTGGTCCGTATATGGAGGAACGTTATGAAGAAGGGGACTTTTATCAAAGCTGTCGGCCTTTTTGCCTTAAGCGCGGGATCGATTACCGCTCTTGGGGCGTGCGGTCCTTCCATTACCGCCCCCACTGCGAAATACACCCTGACCTTCGCCACGGGCACTAAGCAAAGCATCGCCCCGATCATTTTCTCGGCCGGGGAACGGGTGAATCCTCCCGAAAAAGAACCGGTCAAAAGCGGGTACGCCTTCATTGGGTGGTACGAAACCTACCATTCGAAGATTTCCGATTATGCGAAAGACACCCCCTTTGATTGGTCGAAGGGACTCCCCGCGAAGAACTTCACCCTTTACGCGGGATACGCTGAAGAAGGGGGAGAAATCGTCGATGAAGGCGCGGTGGAGAAGTACATGGATTCCCTCCGCTCGACTTCCGAGGCGAACCACCTCTATTACCATTACTATCGATATGGCAACACCCCCGCCTCCTATTCGGATTGGGACGTTTGGGCTTGGCCCTATAAACCCGATGCCGGGGAAGGCACCCGTTTTGACTGGAAAGGCCGCACCCAAAGCGCGGATGGGTTAAGCGCGACGGGGGAAGCGGTCCTCGGTGATCTCGGGGGCGCCATCGTTGACATCGACCTCACCAAAGCCTATCCCGGCGGCTGGGACAACGCCGAGAAAAAGATGCATATCGGTGAGACTTCCTTCGCGGGGAGTACCTCGATTGGTCTTCAAATCGTTAACTCCGCGACCCGTCTTTCCTCCAGCGGATTCTGGAAAAACGATGGGGGGAACGTCTATGTCAAACTTGACGATTACAAGATGGAGTTAAACGGGGGCGGGGAAGCCTACCACGTCTTCGTCATCCAAAATGACGTTTCCCACCCTTCCGCGCGACCCATCACCGCGACCAGTAATCCCTTTGACGAGGATGACGGCAGCAACGTCACCTATGGGGATAAACGTTACGACAATGTCGATTGGTCCAAAAAAGCCGAAAAAGTGGCGACTTCTCCCGAATTCCTTGATTGTGGCGTCGGTTACCAAATCATGGTTTCGAGTTTTGCCGATTCCGATGGAGACGGGTTTGGCGATATCTATGGCATCGTCCAAAAACTTGATTACCTCAAGGACTTGGGCGTGAAGGCCCTTTGGCTCACCCCGATCCAAAAGAGCGATTCCTATCACGGTTACGACATCACCGATTATTCCCTCGTGGATGCCAAATATGGCTCCTCGGTATCCCCGAATGCCGAAAATGGGGTGGTGAGCGAAGATAGTGCCCTCGCGGATTATAAACTTCTCATCCAAGAAGCCCACAAAGCGGGCATGAAGGTGGTCATGGACCTCGTTTTGAACCACACTTCCACCTCGAACTCCTGGTTTACCGCGGCCGCGAATCTCGACGAGGAATACCGTGGCTTCTACCAGTGGGGCAACCACGACACGACCTCCCAAATCAACGAGGACAACTACTGGTATCCGTATAGCGATACCCCATATAGCTACTATGCGAAGTTCGGAAGCGCGATGCCGGAGCTCAATTTCTCCTATGTCCCGACGCGTCAAGCGGTTGAGGAAGTTTCCACCTATTGGGCAAAGGAAATCGGGGTCGATGGTTTCCGTTTGGACGCCGTAAAACACATCTATTTGACCGATGAAGTCTCCTCCACGAAGGGCGACACGGTCATCAAGGACGTCTCCTCCGCGGGAGATTACTCCTCCGACTTAACCAAAAACCTCCATTTCTTCCTCGAACTCAAGAAGTCGGTCTCCGAAGCATCGGGCAAAAACGTCTTCTTCGTTGGAGAAAACTTCGATGGACACGCCTACCACGTGGCCCCTTACTACGAAGCCTTCGACTCGATGTTTGATTTCTACACCTACTTCAATTTGACCTCGGCAGCCGCCACGGGAAGAAAGAACTCGACGAACGGATACGGCACCGCGGGGGGATTCCTCTCCAACGCCTATCCCTACACCACCTCGAGCGATACGAACCTCGATAACAGCGGAGGAGACATGACGCTCGCCAATAACAGCGCCTGGAATTTCGCCGCCGTTTACCAAACGTACTCCAAATATCGCGGGGATACCGCGATGCCCGGATGCTTCACCTCGAACCACGACATCGCCCGCGTCATCAACCGCGTGGCGGGAAGCGGGGATAGCACCGGCATCCAAAGACAAGGCACCGTCACTGCGAGCAACTACGCGTCGATGGAAAAAAGCGCCAACTGCGTCAAGATCGCCGAACTCATGTTCCCCGGCCTTACCTGGATCTATTATGGCGATGAAATCGGCATGACCGGCAACTTCCCAAGCGGCAAGAACGACAAATCCGCTTATGCCGACCTTTGGTATCGCCAACCCATGAAGTGGACGAGCGACGGCAAAGTCGGGGATGGTAGCGGAACGACTTCCTACTACGTCACCGGTTCTTCGATGCGAGTGGAAATGGACGAAGTGAACGCTTCCTCAACCGTCAAGAGCGCCACCGAACAACAAGCGGATTCCTCCAGCGACTTCTCCGTCATGAAGAAATTCATCGAAGTGAAGAATTCGAACCCCGCCTTGATCCGCGGTTCCTTCACCGCCGCGAATTACGTTTCGGGGGCTTTGGCGGCGAACGTCCTTTGCTTCTCCCGTTCCTACAATGGCCAAACCATCAAGGTGGCCGTGAACTTCAATGGCCAATCCGTCAACGCCTCCGGGCTTTCGGGAACCGTTCTCGCCTCGTATAATAATGCGACCGCGACTTCCCTCCCGGCTTATTCGGCGATTGTCGTGTCCAATTCATGAGCCAACGCAAAATCCCACCTTACATCAAACCAGCTGGAATTCTTCGGAATTCCGTTGGTTTTTTCATTGACGCTTTCTTTTTCCTGCTTTTCGGGACGATTCTTTATATTTCGATCGGCAGGCCAGTGGTCTATCGGAACTGGTTACAGGGCGACGCCCATTATGCCAAATACGAAGAACTCGCGCTGCAATCGGGGTTTTCTTACGTGGATGAAAACGATGAAGCCGTCGATTACGTCCCCAATAGCGAACTTTCGGGCAAGGAGTACTACCTCCAATATGTTGACGTTGAGGCCTTGGTTTGGAATTACTATTACAACGTGATTCCAAGCAATCCGAACTTCGTGTTTATGGAAGAGGATCATTTCTCCTCCTCTTACGAAGAAGGGACCGCGGGTTACCTCCAAGACGTCGGGAAATGGATCTACGAATCCGTCTTCTCCGTCTTTGATGAAGACGCCAATTCCTTTTGGGCCGTCCCGGAAAGCGATTTCGCCTATAACGTGATGCCCTCGTTAAACGAGGAAACCTCAAACAAAATCAACGACCCCGACCTCGATATCGCGACCGCGAAAGCCAAGGACGTCTTTATTTCCTTGTATACCCGGGGAGAAGGGTCGACCGCGATTTACCAAACCGCCCAGAACCATTTGCTCAGCCAACCGACCGTAAAGGCCGAGAGCGACGGTTATAAGAACGCCACTTTGGCGGCTTTCGCTCCCTCGATCCTCATCGCACCCGTCCTTTCGTATCTGATTCCTTCCGTTTTGTTCAAAGACGGACGAAGCATTGGCAAGAAGATCATGAAAGTCGCAGTGATTTCGTCTTCCGGATACAAGTGTTCTCGGCCGACCCTCCTTTTGCGGGGCGTCCTCCTTTGTCTGCCGTTTTGGATGAATCTGATCCCCCATCCCTTCGTGACCCTTCCGATTTCCATGCTCGTGTTCATGATCGACTATATGGTCCTCGTCATGAACAAAAACCATCAATCCCTCCACGATTTGGCCTGCCGGACGATTACGATTCGAAGCGACCTAAGCCTTTGGTTTGCCTCGGCGGAAGTGGAGGAACGCTACATCGAATCCCACCCCTCGAGTTTACCCGCGAAATGGAGAAACGGGGAACTGAAGCCCGGAGGAAGGAAACTCGTTGGAGGCGTGGTGGCCACGAAAGAAGATTACGGCATCTTCGATTCTTCCTTCTTAAACGAGAAACCCAAGGAAGACCCCAAAGAAGGGGAGACAAGCGAAGATTCCGGGGAAGAACGCTTCACGGACGAGACAAAATAGCCTCTTCCGTTGCAAGTTTTCCCATTTCTAGAATAATGAAGATATGGATATTTCGATTTTATTGCCCAACAAATCCCAGGGGAAGAAACTCATTGCCCATTTGAAGGAATCCATCCTTCCTTATTTTGACGCATCGGGAGTATCTTACGAAGTCCTCATCTGCCCCAACGGATGCACTGAAGACGAAATGGCCTATTTTAGCGAAGTTTTGAAGAGCCTCCCTCCTCAGGTGCGTGTTTTGGATAACGCCACCCCGGGAAAAGGAAGTGGGGTCCGCGCAGGCATTTTGGCCGCGAAAGGGGATTACGTCCTTTTCATGGACGCGGATTTGGCGACGGGGCTCGAAGTATTCGAAACCGTCCAACCTTTGTTGGGAGAAAAAGACGCGATCGTGGCAAGCCGCGACGTCAAAGGGTCAAAATACGGCCAAAAACAGCCATTCGTCCGTCGCTTGACCCATTTCGCGAGCCGTCAAATCATCGCGATGATGTTCCACCTTCGCGTGAAGGACACCCAATGCGGATACAAGTGTTTCCGGCGTTCGGTGGCCCTTAAGATGGTCGAAAAACAGATTGTTGATGGGTTTGCCTTCGACGTGGAATACCTCTATTTCCTCCGCCTAAACGGATATTCTATCGCGGAGATTCCTTGCGTTTGGACCGATGACCCCGACAGCACCATCACTCGCAAAGGGACGGTCTACAAGAAGTTCTTCCAAGACCTAAAACGAATCAAGAAGAACAAAAAGAACTACATTTTGAAGGAGGAGGAAACCCATGCTCATTGATCGCGCGGTAATTGAAGTTCGTAGCGGAAACGGTGGAGCCGGAGCCATATCCTTCCACCGCGAGAAGAACGTCCCCAAGGGCGGACCCGACGGGGGAAACGGAGGAAGGGGCGGTAGCGTTTTCCTCGTCGCAAAGCGAAACGTCAACACCCTTTTGGCCTATCGCCATTCCCGTTGCCTCAAAGCGGACGATGGCGAAAAAGGCGATAAATGCTTGCGTTTTGGCCGAAATGCCGGAGATGTCATCGGAGAAGTTCCGTGCGGCACTTTGGTTTTCGAGGAAGATGGAACGACCCTAATCGCGGACCTTCGCGAAGAGGGGGACATGGTTTGCGTCGCTAAAGGCGGAAAAGGAGGTAGGGGCAACGCCGCCTTCAAATCCTCCCGTATCCGCATCCCGAAGGTGGCCGAAAACGGATATCCCGGAGTCAAAAAGCGCATCGTCTTAGAGTTAAAGTTACTCGCGGATGCGGGATTGATCGGCTTCCCTAGCGTAGGCAAAA
>JAXFGC010000015.1:0-4787 GCA_034171505.1 Candidatus Alloenteromonas sp.
GAAGAACCCTACGATTTGAGCAACGTCCTCTTCATCTGCACCGCGAACTACTTGGAAAATGTCCCACCGCCGCTACGCGACCGGTTGGAGCTCATCGAAGTCCCCTCCTACACCGAGCCGGAGAAGATCAAGATCGCCCAAGGTTTCTTGGTGGCCAAGCAATGCAACTTGAATGGCTTAAAAGAAGGGGATGTCACCTTCCCCGAAGAAGGAATCCGCACCCTCATTGAGCATTACTCCATGGAAGCTGGCGTCCGTCAGCTCGAACGCCTCATCGCCTCCTGCTGCCGCAAGGCCGTTGTCGAATTCATCGATCACCCCGAAACTCCGCGCCCCATCGTGATGGACACCGAACGGATCCATGCGTATCTAGGCGTTGAACTCTACGAAGGCAGCAAGAAGGAAAAAGAGGACCAAGTCGGCGTCGTCACCGGCCTTGCCTACACCGAGTTCGGTGGGGATATCCTCCCCATCGAAGTCACCTATTTCCAAGGAAAGGGTGAACTCGTTTTGACCGGCAAACTCGGGGAAGTCATGCGCGAAAGCGCGACCATCGCCCTCGACTATGTGCGCGCCAACGCCTCCCGTTATGGCATCGACCCCAAGATTTTCGAGGGGAACAGCATCCACATCCACGTCCCCGAAGGCGCCGTGCCGAAGGATGGACCCTCCGCTGGGGTTGCCATGACCACCGCGATCATTTCTTGCCTTTCCGGGGTCAAGGTGAACTCCAACGTCGCGATGACCGGCGAAGTCACTCTCCGCGGCAAGGCCCTCCCGATTGGCGGCCTCCGCGAGAAGTCTCTTGCGGCCCTCCGCAGCGGAATCACCGACATCATCGTCCCCGCGGACAACAAAAAGGACGTCGCCGAACTTCCCCAAGAGGTGAAGGACTCCATCCGCATCCATTACATGACCTGCGTAGACGACGCTTTGGCCATCGCCCTCGTCCGCGCCCATGAATAAAGCATTCTCGAAGGTGCGCTTCATCGCAAGCGCACCTTCGGTCAAGGATTTCAAGGGAGTCTATAAGCCGGGCATTTTGATGGTCGGCCGTTCCAATGTCGGGAAAAGCACCCTGATCAACTCGATTTTGAACCAAAAAGTCGCGTTTTCCTCCAAAAAGGCGGGAAAAACGAAATCCTTAAATTTCTTCCTGGTGGACGAAGAGTTCTATCTCATCGACTCCCCGGGATATGGATCGACCTCCTTTGCGACCCTTTCGACGGTTCAATTCTCGACCCTTATGGAAGAGACCCTTCCCCATCCCCTCGTCAAGGCAATCTGTCTGCTTGTCGATTTGCGTCGCGAACCCGGAAAAGACGACATCGCTTTCTACGAGTACCTGCGGGGTTTTGGCAAAAAGATCATCGTCGTTTTGACCAAAACCGACCAGATGAACCAAAGCGAGAAAGCCGCGGCCATCAAGTGGGCGGAAAAGCTCCACTTCGACCGTCCGATCCTCTCCGACGCCAAAGGCTCGACCCGCGAGAAAATCCGCGCGGCCTTGCTGGCAAGCGTCTAACTTCCACGCTTCGGCGTGGTTTTTTCTTTTCTTTTCGGTCGCAAATGACTATGATTTTGCTGTTCCGATGAACAAGAGGGACCTAACGCGTAGCGTCAAAGAGAGCGGGGCCAGGTGAAAGCCCGTACGTGAAGCCTAGGAAGTCGCTTGGGAGGAAATCGTATTCCGCGATAAGGAGCAAGAGAGGGTCGAAAGACCAATTTGGGTGGTACCGCGCGCCGCGCCCCAAAATGGGCAGGCGCTTTTTATTTTTGTTAGGAGAACAGTATGTTAGACAAACATTACGACCCCAAAACCGTCGAATCCGGCAAATACGACACTTGGAAAAGCAAGGGCTATTTCACCGCGGGAGACAAATCCAAACCCGCTTTTTCGATGGTGATTCCCCCGCCCAACGTCACGGGCAAACTCCACCTGGGCCACGTCATGGACACCGTCCCCGACGATATCATCGCCCGTTACAAGAAAATGAAGGGTTTCGACGTCTTGTGGGTCCCGGGAATGGACCACGCGGGCATCGCGACCCAAGCCAAAGTCGAAGAAAAGTTGCGCGCCCAAGGCGTTTCCCGTTATGACCTCGGACGTGAAGGGTTCTTAAAGCAAGCCTGGGCCTGGAAGGACGAATACGCCGCGACGATTCACGAACAATGGGCCAAGATCGGCTTAAGCGTCGACTACACCCGCGAACGTTTCACCTTGGACGAAGGGTTGAGCGATGCCGTGAAGCACGTTTTCGTCCAACTCTATAACGAAGGCCTCATTTACCAAGGCGAACGCATCATCAACTGGGACCCCGAACTCCGTACCGCGTTAAGCAACATCGAAGTCGTCCACCAAGACGACGAAGGGGAATTCTTCTACTTCAAGTACGACGTCGAGAATAGCGACGAATACTTGATTGTCGCGACCACCCGTCCCGAAACCATGTGGGGCGACACCGCGGTTTTCGTTAACCCCAAAGACCCCCGTTACGCCCATCTCATCGGCAAACGCGTGAAGAACCCCTGCAACGGCGAATGGCTCCCCTTGATGGGGGATTCCTACGTCGATGTTTCCTTTGGCACCGGGGCCATGAAATGCACCCCCGCCCACGACCCCAATGACTTTGCTTTGGCGAAAAAATACGGCTTCCCCCTCATTAAAGTGATGGATGACACCGCTCATCTTTTGCCCATTGCCGGAGAATTCGCGGGAATGGACCGTTACGAAGCCCGCGTGGCATTGGTGAAGAAAATCGAAGTGGAAGGACACCTCGACCACATCGAGCGTTTCGTCCATAGCGTGGGGCACAGCGAACGTTCCGGGTGCGTCGTCGAGCCGATGCTTTCAAAGCAATGGTTCGTGAAAATGAAGCCTTTGGCCGAGCGCGTGCTAAAGGAACAGCAAGGACCCGATAAAGTCGAATTCCTTCCCCGGAGATTCGAAAACGTCTTGATCCGTTGGATGAAAAACTGCGATGACTGGTGCATTTCCCGTCAACTTTGGTGGGGACACCGCATTCCCGCGTATTACAACAAAAAGACGGGGGAAGTGCTCGTGAGCGAAACGGCTCCTGAAGGAGAGGACTACGTCCAGGACGAAGACGTTCTCGACACCTGGTTCTCGAGTGGTTTATGGCCTTTCGCGACCATGGGTTGGCCCAAGTCCACCGAAGACTTCGACCGTTATTTCCCAACTTCCGTCCTCAACACGGGTTACGACATCATTTTCTTCTGGGTCTCGCGCATGATTTTCCAAAGCGAGCATTTCACGGGACGCCCCCCGTTCCACACGGTCGTCATCCACGGCTTAATCCGCGACGAACAGGGGCGGAAGATGTCCAAATCCCTCGGCAACGGCATCGACCCGATCGACGTCATCGAGAAATACGGCGTGGATGCCCTCCGTTATTTCATCACCACCAATAGCACCCCGGGGCAAGACATGCGCTACAGCGATGAAAAGCTCCAAGCCGCGGAAAACTACCTCAATAAGATTTGGAACGCGACCCGTTACGTCGAAATGACCCTCGGTGAGGATTTTGTCCCCCGTCCCATCGACAAAAAGTCGTTAAGCGTTCTCGATAAATACATCCTTTCCCGCCTTCAAAAGACGGTGAAAAAGGTGACCGCGAAGATGGATGCCTACGAATTCGGCGCCGCTTCGAGCGTGCTATACGACTTCGTCTACGACGATTTCTGCTCTTACTACCTCGAGATGAGCAAGGTCTCCTTAAGCGATCCCAAAAAGGCCGAAGCCACCAAACAAACCCTCTACACGGTCATCCGTTCCATCATCCTGATGATCGACCCCTATTGCCCCTTCGTCGGAGAGGAACTTTATCTTTCTCTCCCGGGCCACAAGGAGTCGGTGATGCTTGAAACCTATCCCGAATTCGATAAGGGGCTCCTCTTCCCCTCCGCGGAAAAGAAGGGCAAGCGCTTACGGGAAATGATCAAGGACGTCCGTGGGTACAAATCCGCCCACAAGATGGCCCCGAATGAACCCATCAAGGTGATTCTCTCCCCCAAACCTTTGTTCGCGGGAATCGAGGAATACCTCAAACGTTTCCTCTTTGCCAGAGAAGTGCTTGTTTCCAAAGAGGCCCCGAAAGGCGATGCCTTCGTCTATCCCGAATTCACGATGGTTTTGGCTCTCAATAAATCCCTTGAGGAGATTCGTGCGGGGCTTGAAAAGGAAAAGACCCGTTTAGAGGCGGAAGTCGCCCGCGGAGAGAAGATGCTCTCCAACCCCGGGTTCCTTGCCAAGGCCCCGAAGGAAAAACTCGAAATCGAGAAAGGCAAACTTTCCGAAAACAAAGCCAAACTCGCCGACGTTTTGGCCCGACTTTCCTCCCTAGAATGATTTGGGGGCTTGTTTCTTCCTCCTTTTGTGATTAACTACCCTTAGGGGCGGCCGAAGCAAAAGGAGGTGAAATGTTTTCCGGCCATTTCATGATAGAAAACAAACCCAATATCAGGGGTGTTCCTGGGATATTTCGGAGGTATTTTTATGCACCCAATTCCGTTAACGCCCGAGGAAGCGTCCTCGGTGCACCCAGGGGAAGCCTTGACCCTTGCAACCGTAACGGTTGTCTTCGCGGTCGTCATCTTAACCATCGCTGCTTACAAGCTCTACGTATCGGACAACGCCAAGGTCACTACGCCCGACGGCTTCAAGTTCGAATGGGATCTTTGATTTTTTAGCGGCAATGCCCCTTTCGCCCCGTCCCGTTCTCGAAAGGGGCTTTTTTCTCCTTTTCGCCAAATTGAATGAAATTCAG
>JAXFGC010000026.1:0-7737 GCA_034171505.1 Candidatus Alloenteromonas sp.
CATAACTCCCGTATCCTCCGCTTCGTCCGAAGGGAAGGCTCGTGATGCCCGTTCTCCAACCGGTTCACGGTGGCAAAGGACACGCCAAGCATCTTGGCCATCCCAGATTGGGAGATGAGCAGCTTCTCTCTTAACGCCTTCAGGGCAGTTATGTAATCCATGTTATTAGTATAACACCAAGGACCTATTTCCTTCGACCCATTCGACATGGAATTTCATAAAAAAGGCCACCCCTAAGGATGACCTAGAACCGAATCATCGTTTCCACATCCAACTGGGTTTCTCGATCGTGACGATGAACCCACGTCTAGTGGCGTAGATAGTTCGGATAACTACTCGCTGGCGGAGGCGCGGAGATTCGAACTCCGGCTGGACCTGAGCCCACTATCGGTTTTCAAGACCGACCCCTTCAGCCACTTGGGTACGCCTCCGTCTTTGGTGGTCCATCGGCGGCTTGAACGCCGAACCTGGCGATTATAAGTCGCCCGCTCTGACCAGTTGAGCTAATGGACCTCGGGGAGAATTATAGAACAAGGAAAAAGGAAAGAAAACGAACACTTTCCAAGCGATTAGGTGTGGAGGAAAGGGACGTCTTATTTGTAAGAGACTTTATTTTCAAAACAAGGACGCAACGGCCTTGAAAAGGACCTTATCGGTCATCGTATCCACCAAATACGGCATAAACTCATAATCGAACGTCCTCGTGTGGGTACGCATGCTGCAATAATCCATAATTCCATGGGGCGCGCGAAGTAGACGAATCAGGGTATCTTCCTCCGCCTTTGCTTTGCTATTCCACGGATATTCCACCACAAAATCATATCTTTCGGTTTGGAGGACGGGGATGGAAAGAGGATCGCAGCCGGTCTCCCCTTCCGATGATACTTGAGGTGCGTTTCCCTGTTTCGAATCCCAACCGATAAAGAAAGGGAGAAAGAGCAGGAAACGAACGACCTTTCCCCTTTTGGAGCTGATGTGAGAGAAGAATCGACATACCCTCCCCCTTTTTGAAAACGAGAATTAAGTTAATGTGCAACTTTTCTGTCAAGCAGCTTTTATTCGCCCCCTCAATCGTCCATCGATATGCGGTAACCCCTCCCATAGATGGATTGGAGGATTCGATGATAGGGACCCAGTTTCGAACGCAACCGACAGATATGGGAATCTAGGCTCCTCCCTTTGATCGTGGTGTCCGCTGGAAAACAGGCTTTATAGAGAATTTGCTTGCTCCAGATCTTCCCTTCTCCCGCGGTTAAGAATAGCCAAAGGCGTGCCTCAATGGGGGTTAGTAATTTGACGACCCCGTTTGGAAGACGCAGGGAACGCATCTCCGAAAAATAATAAAATCCATGAAAACTCCCCGAAGAAAAAAGAGTACTTCGCATTTGAATCTCCGAAATAATCGATGGATGAAAGACTGCCCTTGGATTTACTATAACACGTTTGTTTTTCATTCCTAGATGGGTCTTTGCAAAAGGAGCAAAGAAAGGAATAATGGAACGGTATGAAACCTCTTCTCCTCTTTGATTGCTTTGGGGTCATCTATGATGAGATCGCCCCGATTGTCCTGAAAGACTATTACGGGGAGGAAATCAAAAACAGAATCCGAAAAGAAATCTTTCCCTCAATGGATAACGGGGACATCTCCTTTGTGGAAGGATTAGCAAAGATTGTAGAGCGATTCGGCGGAAGCGTTTTAGAACTCCAAGAACGTTGGAAAAAGGGTACCGTTCTTCGTCTTTTTATGGTTTCTCGCATTCGTGAACTCCGTAAAAATTATCGCCTTGTTCTTATTTCGAACGCCCCATCGGGCATCGTGGAGAACCTCTTTGCAAGCAACGGACTCGCCCCATATTTTGAGGGCATCTATTCTTCAAGCGCCCTCCACATGAAAAAACCCGACCCAAAATTCTTTGAATACGTTTATTCCCGTCACAACAAAGAAGGGGAACGGACCTATTTCATCGATGATACCGAAGCCAACTTCGCAGGAATCCAAAATCTCCCCATTGAAGGGATTCTATTTCGGGGCATCGAGAGTTTAGACGTTTTGTAAGGTCGTGAGGAACGCTTCATAGACTTCCGGGTCAAAAAGCGTTCCCACTTCCTTTCGAGTCGGAATTGGTAAGCGACCGAGCCCGTAACGTCATGGAATACGGTAGTCTTGCCGTATTCATCCTCGTTACGGACGATGGAGGAGGTAACGGAGGAATAGACCCGTTCTTGAATTTCTTTTTGGGGCAAAAGGGAAACGAGGATTACTTTTGCTCGTGACGGGCAAGCAAAGCTTGGACCACTTCTTCGTGCTGCCCCTCTTTTTCGCGGTAGAAACAGCGGAGGGAGACGTAGGCCCCCGTGATGGATAAGGTTAAAAGCAAGACGACGAGAATCCCGAATACGCGCATGTTGGATGCCCCCACCATCGCCTCGGCTTCCGCGATGGCCGTGATGTAGTTTTGGTATTCGGCGCTGCCGGCTTGGCCCCCTCCAGTAGAGGTCGCGATGTTATACTCGCTTTCGGCGGCGCTGATCTTGGAATAGGCCGCGTAAACTCCTGCGGTGATGAAAATCACGTATTGGAAGCCGCGTAACAAGGCGCTTCCGAGTTTTACGGTCAAAGGACGCCAGGAGGAGATCAAGGATTCCTTGCGTTCCCCAAACACGTATTCGTGGTAATCGATGGAATCCTGGAACATGACGAGAATCGCCATATACATCCACCCCATCCCAAAGAAGAAGATCAAGGGGAAGAGATAATTGAGGAACATTAGGCCTCCAAACGCCCAGCCGAAATCCATCGAGGACATTTCGGGCAAAGGGGCGTTAGAGAAGGCAATCGGATTCTCCCCAAACAAGGGGACGCAGCAAACAAGGAATCCGACGAAACCGATGATTTGAATGATAAAGGACAAATCGAGGATCTTCTTTTTGGATAACTTCTTCGCGAGCAAGGGGTAAGTGCTTTGGGCGGCGATCATCCCCGCGACGTACATGACCGAAATAATGGTCGCGACGAGTCCTCCGCGTCCAGAGCCATATCCTAAGGAAAGATAGAAATAATTAAGACCAATTCCGCCGGTCAACACGCCCGCACCGAGGTAATAGAGGAACAAGGCGATGATCGTGGGGCGGACCATCTTGTCTTTGCCGAATATCTTAAAGAGGTCAAGAAGGGAAGATTTGTCGTCTTCCTTGGGGGTGTCATCCCCTTCTTTTTCTTGACAAAAGAAGAATACGGCCGCTTGGGAGGCGAGGAAGAGAATCGATACGACAATCGCGAAAATCGCGTACATATTCGCGGTGGAGATGCCCGAAATCATCTGGGGCAAGAGCATCGCGGCGGCGGTCATGGCGAATCCACCGATGGAGGAACATAAGGTAACGCGGCTTGTTAAGGCGGCCCGCTCCTCGTCATTGTTGGACAAACTCGGCAGCATCGCCCAATAACCGATGTCGTTCATGGTGAAGAAGGCGTCCCAAAGGAAATAGAACCCAATCATGCATCCGACATACGCCCAGCCGTTGCTCGTTCCATCGGCAAAGCTCGGACGGACGAGGAACATAAGCAAGACCGCGAGGGTATTCCCAATCGCCCCAAGCAGAATCCAGGGTTTGTATTTCCCGGATTTGAAATGGCACTTTTCAACGATAAATCCCATGATGGGATCGTTAATGCCATCCCAAACAAGGGCCACCATAAGGGCGATGGTAATCACCCCATACTGGGCCTTGAAGGTCGCGGGATCGCTAGAAAGGACGCCACTAGTCATCGCGTACTGCAACAAGAAAGCTCCCACAAGGGCATAGCAGGCATCCCGGAATAACGTGGAAAACGGGTAAAGGAATTTCGTAAGACGCGGGACTTTGTTTCCCTTGTACTTCTCGGTGAAGCGATGTTTCATAATGGGTCCTCAATGGATGGAGTTTCCAAAATAGTACGGCTCTATCCTTATTATTTCAATATCTTTCCGAAAAATGGTGGCGCTAGTTTCCTACCAACGGTTGTAGACTTTTTCGGCGAAACCGGGGACGTCGATGAGTTCGATGGTCTTTCCTTCGACTTCGAATCGTCCCGAATATAAGCCGAATACTTGGTTTTGATTGCTTCGAATGAGCAAGACGTTGGTGTCGCTATGACGGACGTAGACGGGTTTGAATTCAAGGGCGATGTCCCCTTTCTTGGAACGGAAAATCCAAGGGGAGGCAAAATCATCGCGCCCGGACCCTTTCATGGGGATATCCATCTTCACGTCGTCAAGCTTATAGGACACCCCATCGAAATAGAGGATGTTCTCGCTGGCGGCACTCGTATCCCCAAAACCGTAGCCGAGGTTGAATCCGACCTCGTGCCCTTTGGTAATCGCCGAACAAGAGGCCCAATACCAAGTGTTCTTATAGGTCCATACGCCTCTGCCCCAATCAAGGACGCCATAGCTATCCTGATTGAAGTCATAGACCTTATCCCCGAGTTTGGCGTATCCCGAGGCACGGAGGAGGTTGATCTTCTGGTTGTAATAGAAATGCTTGGGTTTCGTAAATGGGGTAGCGATGGTCAAACTATCTTTGAGGGTCGGAGTTAAGAGAATATCGCAATGGAAGAACTCCTTCTTCTTTCCGACCTTTTCCATAGAGCAGACCAAGCGGCGTTTGTTCCCTTCGAGCAAGAAGCGGAAGGAGAATCCTTTCCGTTCATAAACGCAGTCTCCTTCCAGCGAAGAAGAAGGGAGATTGAGTTTGCCGTTTGTGAAGAATTCTATCGGCGATTCCGTAACGCAGGTAGGGGTTCCATCAAAATCAAGAACCGATACAGACGCCATCGCCATATAGGAGTTATCGGCGATGGTTAAGGCGATCCCGTAATGGGAATTGCCAACATAGTAATAATCCCATTCCTTGATTCGGCTTCCTTTTGCTTGAATGGCCTTGCGGGAATAGGTCTTGATAGGGGTTAAGGAATACCCTGCTTCCACAAGGTTTCCTTCGTTATCCAAAAGAGGTCCTGGGGTAAGGATGTGTTGCATAAAATCCTCCGTAGTGGCTTTATTTTATCGCGAAGGGGAAGGCGAAAGAAGACGGGAAGATATTTCTGCTCCGTCTATTTGGCTTCTATGATATCTAGAATAGAAAAAGGAATCGGTGGTATCTTTCCTTTCCGATTCCTTCATTATTTTCTTCTATATTTCATCCGTCGCGCGGAAGACCAAGGACAAGGTCACTTTTCCTCCGAGGGCGGGGTCACTATTGCCGGCGGTTCCTTCGAGCCATATGGATCCGTAATAGTAACGGGTCTCTCCTCCAGGAAGGGTGAAGAGATATTGGTCCGACGTATTCGGGGTCAAACTATTGATCGCTTGAAGGTCTTCTTGATAGAGGTGTTTCAAATCTTCGGGAAGTGTTTTGCTAGAAACCTCTCCATCCGAATTGATGCAAGTATCATCCACGTAACTTGTTAAAGAAGCTTTCGTATACGAGCCTAGACTCGTCTTCCTTTCGAAAAACAGTTCCGTGGTTCCCGCGAGCACTTCCGCTTGTTCGACGTTATCAACATCCGATGGGGTAATCGAAGTTAACGCGACACGGGCGAAGGTCGCGAAAGCTCGAGATGGTTCGTTATCCTCCGGAACTAACGCGGTGTTTTCTCCAAGAAATACGCGGATGGGGTCCACCCCCGTATTGGTGATGGAAACAACGAAATCGGAATAGTTTTTGTAATTCCAAGTAACGTCTTCAATGTAATTTGCTTTCAATAAATCGGAATCAACCCAGTTGGGGGAATAGAAATGGACCCCATCTTTGCTGGATACATCCGAAGCGTAGGAGTTCTCACTCGATAAAGTGGTATGAAAAGAATCGACGGTGCCCTTGGAGAAAGCATGAATCCGGGCATCGAGCTCCCCTGCGTTATTGACGATATGAATGGAGGTCATCGTGAGGGTAACCGAGCGCGTGGTGGTATACCAAGCGAGGGTAGACACCCCAGCGGAAGCGACGCTGGCGGCAAGAAGCAACACCGCACCAGCAAAGATTTTCGAATCCGGTTTCATGATTTCCTCCTTTCTCTTTGAAATAAATAAGCGGGAGAGGGAAACCCCTCCCCCGCCATTCAGTGGGTAGATGAATCTTCGACGAAGATTAGGCAGCGTCGAAGGCGGATAACGTAAATTTCACGTCGACATTTCCACCAGTAGCACTATTGAAATATTTACCAGTGGACTTGGTTCCTTCAAGCCAAACAGCAACGTGGAAATAAACATAGGCGTCTTTGGCAAGACCTTGAACAATACGTTGGCTTTCTTCGAGAGAACCAACTTTTTGTTCTTTGAAGGCATCAGCAGCCTTGGTGGTTCCGAAATAGCCAGCTGTGGGCACATCAGCAACCGCATAGCCGGGAGTAGTCGACATGTATTTTTGCGCAGTATAGACTTCGGTAGAATATTCGCTCGGCTTATCGTATTTTAAATTGTTTTCGATGATTTTGGTTTCCTTAGCGGCGGAGCAAGCCTGAGTAGCGCTACCAACTGGGCCGTCAACTTTGTTAATCGCGACTCGGCTAAGGTTCGCAGCGGCTAAATCGGCAGGAAGAGTATCGTTATTGGCAAAGATACCAGTTCCGAGGTCAAGGTAAACATCCAAATTGGTATCACCAGTATTGGTAACTTCAATCAAAGCGACGGAGTAATCTACGCCAATGATAGGAGTGTTCATTCCTGCAATATTTCCACCGGCAGCAGTTTCCCATTTCGGTTTCGCGAAAGTAACACCATCTTTGGAAGAAAGCTCCGACATAGTCATGGTAGCAATTTGTTTGTTTGATCCATTCTTAAACGCATCAGTATCCCAAGCGTAGATTTTAGCTTGCAAATTACCTTGTTTGTTAACGACAGAAATTTTGCTGTAGGTAAGGTCGACACTACGGGTGGTGGTGAACCAGGCGAAGGTGCTGGTCGCACCGGCGGCGAGGGTGCCGGCGGTGAGGACGGAGAGAGCGAGGAGGATTTTGGATTTTGCTTTCATGGTTTAGATCCTTTTCTATTTGTTTAATTGATTAAGCAACAGTAGAGGCGATTTTGAGATCAACAGAGACGACGTCATTAATCGCGTAATCTTGATTGTTGTTTTCGGTTCCTTCGAGCCAAATACGAACAACATAGTAGAGAGTTTGGGATCCGGAGATTTCACCAATCTGACGGGGAGCGGACTTTCCACTGACCGTAGGAGTCGCGATGGTCGAATACGGAAGGAGGTCATGCGCTTTGCCGGTCGTAGCGTAATCGGTGGTCACCGAATCGAGGTTTTCAAGAGCACCAACGGATTCAGCGTTGAGGTAGTGATCCTTGTCATCGGTATCCAAGTCAGCATTACGGTTTTCGAAGGTAACGACGTGGGTAAGAGTTCCAACCGATCCAGGGTTGCCAGAATCATAGGCGGTAACGCTATCCGCAGCAAGAATCGCAACGCGGGTCCATTTTTGGGCATAGACACCGTCCGCGGGAGTTCCGTCAGTGGCGGTAATTTTGGTTCCGTCGATAAGGTGGAGCTTGTAATGTCCACCGGTTCCACTCGCGGCATCGATATTCACTTTGAAGGCGAATTGGGCATAAGCGGTGCCGGTTTCGGAGGTGACGTCTTTGACGAATCCGACCGGTCCACCTTGGGTGTCGGTCCAATCCGGGGAGTAGAACGCTTCGCCGGTTCCAGAGGAGACATCATATCCTTTTTGGGAGGCTGCGCTGATGG
>JAXFGC010000057.1:0-3224 GCA_034171505.1 Candidatus Alloenteromonas sp.
GACCATTTTTTCTTTGGAGAGTTCATGTCCTTGCGCGAGATGCTTTTTGACGTGGTCGATCATTTCTCCGGATTCCCCACACAAGCCCATGACACCATTGATGAGGAGGTCGTTCCCTTGCAGTTTGGGATTGATGAAAGATTTGGCTTTTTCTTGATACTCGTTCGCGTTCATAACTTTACCTCTTCTAAATATTAAGGTGCACAGGGAAAAGAGCAAGGTCAGTTCTCATTTGGAATCGGGAGTTCTCCCGCCCATTTGAAGGCGAATTTCGCGAGAATCACCGCGATGATTTCATTAATGATCGCCGCCGCGCATATGGTCCCTTGGACAATGTTTGCCAACTCGGGATTGATGCCCATTAAGGTATTCGCCGCGATTCCAGTGAAAATTAGCGATACTCCAGAATGGGGCAGGAGGGTAAATCCCAAGAACTTGGTAACCGTAGTTTCCGCCTTTGTGATTTTGCCTCCGAGCATCGCAAAGCCAATCTTTCCTGCCACGCGAGAAAGGATGTAGATGAGGGTGAACACTCCTGCTCCTGCGATATAACGAACATCTAACGGCATTCCGAGGTTAATGATGACCGCGATCAAGGAGAATTGAAGAATGGGATCGTAATAATGGAAAGGTTTCGCCGTATCTTCTTCTTTCACCATGTTCACCAGGGTTCCGCTGAAGGCTATACCCGTAAGCAAATAGTTCAACGTGAAGGATTGATAAACCAGCAAGTCGATGAGAATCCCCGAGGCGGAGGATAGAAGTAAGAACGAAACAAGAATTACGAAACGTCCGACATCGTTTTTGACGACTTTATAAAGGAGGATTGCAAGCGCCCCAAATCCTACCCCAAGGACAAAAGGAGCGAGAACGGTACCGAGTATCGTCCAAATCGACACCCCTTTTCCTCCTTGAGTGGCGGAGACTATCGAGATGACGGTGAAGAATACAATCACCCCGATGACATCGTCAATGGCGGCCAAGGGGATCAAGGTTTTGGTGACCGGTCCCTTGGTTCGATATTCGTGGACGATGCCTAACGCAGGGGCGGGCGCGGTCGCTAGGGCAATACCGCCGAAAATGAACGCAAGGTAAATCGGAGTTCCGGTAATCAAGAAAACAATTACAAACACCGTCGATACCAATGCGAAGGTTCCAAGACTTTGGATCACCGTGATTCCGAAGATTTGTTTGCCGGCGCTGTTGAGTTTAACGAAGTTGATTTCCTTGCCAATCATGACACCCGCAAAACATTCAAGGAACTTGATTGCGATTTGGTAGGAAAGAGAATAAGGAATCTCACTTGGAATTAGTCCCACTAGATGCGGTCCAAATAGAACCCCGACGATGAGCCAGCCTAAAATCGCGGGCAATTTTATTTTGGAAAGGAGTTTGCCCGTGATGATAGCAATGGCAAAGATGCCAAAAAGGCGTAATGCAACGATTAAAGCGTCCATAATTTCGTTAAGTTTTGAAGGACATCAACTCGATCTTCTTGTTTTAACTTGGCTTTTTCCATTCCAAAGAGGGTGGAATTCAAAATAAACCGAAGGGATTCGTTTTCCATGAAATAGGGTGATAGGGTTCTTTCCAACTCTTGATGTAAGGAAAATGCCAATTCACGGATGGACTCTTGAAGTTGAAACTTATTGAATAAGCTTTCTTCTAATGTCCAAAAGGTATCCGCGTAACGAAGCAAGAACCCGTAATGGTCTTTGGGATTATTCTTTGCGTAATCAAGAATTTCTTTTGTTACTTCCCTAAAATACGTAGAGAACACTTCTTTCGCGAGGGCTTCCTTGGAAGGGAAGTATTTGTAAATGGTCTTTTTGGAAATCCGAAGCTCCTTTGCCAGTTCATCCACCGAAAAACGAAGACCGTCGGCCTTGAGGTTTTGAATGGTGAGGGAGAGGATTTTATCTTTCATGGAAACTTTTTCTTTTTCTTTTGTTTCCATTGTACCCTTTTCCTTTTCTCTTTCAAGGAAAAGAAAAACGACGCCTTGCAGCGTCGAAATTCCTCTCTTTGGCGGACGATGCGGTCGCTTATCCGAACGCTTATGGCATTAGCAAGGCTTTCCGCCTCGCCTGGGTTATAGCCGAATATGTCCCAGGTTATCGTGATATTCCCGTCCTTGCCAATGACGATTTTGTCGACGAAGGTCTCCAATAAAACCCGTCTTTGGCGTACGTCCGTAATGGACTTCCCAGCGAGCACCTTGAGCGCCATCTCGATCTGCTCTCTGGTGAATCTTCTCTGGCCGAGGGACTCCTCGCCTTTTCGTTTCTCGAGTTCCTTCTTTTCCCCTTCGAGCTTCAGGAGTTCTTCCTTCGTGCTCTCTGTGATGATCCCCATCTTGATGGCGGTCATGACATTCGCGATCTCCTTCTCGACTTGAGTAAGTCTCTTCTCAATGGATTCCCAGGCCGGGCTTCCCTTTCCCTGCATCTCGCAGATGGCGTTGGCGATGGGCGTGGAGAATCTCGTCTCCGAGAGGATGGCCAACAAATCGGCAGCTACTTCCTCCTCAAGCTCTTCCTTGGGAATAGGTTTCATATGGCATTTGTGGTTCTTGGCGTTCTCGCACTTGCAGTAGGAATAGACCTTGCCGGTCGACGAGGTGCCTACTTCCCCTCTTAAAAGGCCACCGCATTCCCCGCAAAAAGCTTCCCGGAGAGCCAGTAGGCATCGTCGGTGTGTCTCTTGCGGTATCTGCTGTGGGCTCTCTTCTTTCTACGCTGCTGGCATTTCTCCCAAAGGGGTCTGTCCACCAACGGAGGGATGGCGTTCTCGTTTCTCGCCCCATCGCACTGGAGGACCCCGACGTACTTCTCGTTTCCAAGCGAGCGTTCCAGCATCCCATGGGTTATCGGGTTCCCGTTCTTCTGCCTCTTCCCTTCCGAATTCAAAACTCTCACGATCTCGAAGATGGACTTCTTCTCGATGCCGTACATCCGGAAGACATCCTGAAGAATGGGACCTTCGATGGGGTTGATAACATAATGCCCATCCTTGTCGTAATCGTACCCGAACGGAGGCTTCCCTCCGATCTGCTTGCCGTTGATCACGTTCTCTCTCACTCCTCTCTTGACCTTCACCGAAAGCTCCTCGGAATAGTACTGGTTCATCCCAAGCGATATCGAGTTCATCAGCGTGGCTATCGGACCTTCGAGGTTGGCTCTGTGACCGAAAGGAGTCTCACCCCGTTGTCCATCAGCTTTCTC
>JAXFGC010000011.1:0-3053 GCA_034171505.1 Candidatus Alloenteromonas sp.
CCGAAGAAATACAGGCGTCGGGCATCCTCGGTGACGGTGATGGAGTGTTCCGCGTAAACCGCGTAGTTTCCACCATACCCGCTTCCGCCTTTTGCTCCCGTGCCCCCGTCGGATCCGACTCCGCCATCTCCCCCATATAAGTAGATATAGGAGGTGGAGGAAATCGTGAGGTCGATGCATCGAATCGCCAAACCTCCCCTAACCGAGGAGGTGAGGCTTGTTCCTCCCGCGCCGGTCAGGCTACGGAAGTAATTCTCTTTCGCGATGGTCTCCATCGAGAAAGGCCCAAGGATTTTTAAGGGGCTTGTCGCCTCAATCTCCACGTAACTCGCATCAACCGCGCATTTGTTGCCCCAAAAGGAAGAACCCGAATAACGGGACCAAATCAGATTGGGGGTGGTTTCACTCGATCCCTCCGAAACGATGCGGAGGGGGACCGAGCCCGCAACCACGACCGGGCCGCCCGCATACGACAAGGAAATGCCACCATCGAGATATAACGTGAAGGATTCGCCCGTGTAATCCGAGGACAGGGACACATGGCAAGACATATTCATGGGGGCGGTGGATTCCATCGCGTTGATGAAATGAATCGCATCCCCGAGTCGGTCGATGTCCACGAATTGGCAAGAAACGGGATTAACCGTATAAGCCACCAAACGTTTCGCGTTGGGGGCGAAATGGAGAATCGGAGTTTCGTAAACGGAGAATAAAGGTTGAATATTGATGTCCTCGATTAAGGCGAGGTTCCCCTTGGTGCAGTCGCTTAAGGTGGCCTCTCTCCCCAAGATGGGTTCGAGGGACTTCATGAAACTTCGGCCGATCGGCCCTTCGCCGGTATCCAAGGAAAGAAGGACGCTTGCGACGGTTTTCTTGCCGTATTTTACGTTCAGGCGTTTGCCGCCTAAAATCCCCGGCATAAAGACGGAGGAAGAAAGGACGCAGACGTCCTCCTCGTTATCAAAAGAGATGGAATAAGCGCCATTCCCAAAGGTATCGAGGGGGAATCCGTTCGCGGTCACCTCATACGCGATGAACGGAACCGTGGGAATCGAACGATCGAAGGTCGTGATGTTGGTGTTGTTGTATTGACGGACCCCGAATTTGACGTGTTCCGCGGTCGGGGAGATGACTCCGTTCACATAGAATACGAGTTTCTCAAAGTCCCCTTGCTTATGATAGCCATAGACCCTTCCCGGGCGGGAGAACCCAATGAGGACGGTCTCGTAATCGACACCCACGGGGCAAAGCCAAACCGTGCCCGCGTTCACCAAATATTGATCGGTGTCAACGTACCAATAATCCCCCGGGTCGGTCGTGTAACTGTATTCGGTGTGGCCTCCGCTCGACAAATACATGGTTCCGGCAGTGCTGTTCTTCGCGTAATTGACCACAAGGAAGCTTCCAACGGTGACGGTCAACTCCTCCCGTGGTTCTTGGACTTTATCGGAGACGAAAGTCTCGCGGTAGGGGAAGAAACTCGTAAAGGTGCTCACGGTGCCAGTCACCCCTAGTAGGATGCCGAGGACCGTGACGATGATGCGAATCGCTTTCGTTGAGGTTTTCATTTGACCACCTCCACGGTGTAGAACTGCGTTCTCTCTCCAACTCGCTCGCCATTGCTATCTTCGATCGCGAAGCAAAATTCGCCACTAAAATAGTCATAAGAGAGGGTAATATCCATGTTGTAATTCCCATAAAAGAAGGTCGTTTGCCTGGCTATCACCAAGGTATCCCCGTCTTGTTCATATTGGATCAAGCGATACTGCTTGCTGTACTCCGGTTCGGCGATATAGACTTCAAATTTGATAGCACCGAAATAACGAATGGGGGTAGAGGGATCCAAAACCGCATCCGGGGAGAGGATGTCATGGACGAATATGAAACAGGGGCAGGATTCTCCATTCTCGTATCCTTCGGGCAACAATATCCCGGAATAACGGTCGTTGCAGGCGAAAGCGAGATAATAAGAGAAATACTCTTGGTCGAGGAGCTCGTTCCCTTGGAAGGAATAAAAGGGGATTTCGATTTGAAGGATGGCCTTCCCGACGTATGGGAGATAGGATTCCCCTTCCTCGTTTGCGAATTCGCGTTCCTTGCTCTTACGGAAGCCAAGAACCTCTTCTTCATCCCAAGAGGAGGATAACGTCGACGAGGAAAAGGAAACCGAGATCCCCGCGAAATCCATCGCGTAATAGATGTTCCCTTCTTTCGCGGCATAAGTTAAATAAGGGAGTTGGAGGGCGGCGCCCATCAACGAAACCGCGTTTTGGGCTTCGCTGCTGCGGCCCGGGGCCAAATAGGTCAAGCCAAACGCGGCTTGCCCATTCACCGAAAAGGCAAATTCATTGAGCTTCTCGACCTCGCAGTTGCTGCGGACGTAGGGGGAAAACACCTCGCTTAAGTTACCCGAAGGCAAAAACGAGCAAGGGATCACGAAATCCGTTCTCGCGTTCATTCCACTCGGATCGGTCAAGGCCGCCAACGGGTCCTTGGACTTCCGAACGTGTTCATAAACGCGGTATTCCTGAAAGGAGTCGCCAAACCAATGGGAGGTGATGAAATAGGCGACGAGCCCATTGAAGATTCCCGCGAGGCCGAAGATGGCCGCGAGGGCGGACAACGGGGGATGTAACTTCTTTTTCTTTTCGATTTTTTGCATGGGACCAATCTTACTTCGATTTCCCTTCATTTTGCCAAACGGGAAGGAAATGTCGAGACATTCTTTACTTTTAATTATGAAAATATCAAAAAGGAGGAAAAATCCCCCGCGGGGAACGGGGGATATAGAGGATTAACAGACGAGGTTCAGGATTCTGCCTTTGACGTAGATGACCTTTTTAAAGGGCTTATCCAAGACGAAGGAACGGACCTTCTCGCTTTGGAGGGCGATACGTAACGCCTCCTCTTGACTCGCCTCCGCGGGGATGAGGATGACGTCGCGGGTCTTGCCGTTGACGGAGACGGCGATCTTGACTTCGTCCTTGATCAAGGCCTTGGGGTCATAGGTTGGCCAGGGTTCGTAATCGATGAAGCCCTCGTGCCCGAGTTTC
>JAXFGC010000016.1:0-2506 GCA_034171505.1 Candidatus Alloenteromonas sp.
TGGGGATCCGAGTTTGTCATCTTTGGAAACCCCTGGGCCAAATGTCTATTTCTGGGGTAGCTACGACTTTATGTATTCCCGTTCCCTTTCCCTCGCCCAAACGGGCAAAACCGAATACGGAAGCGGGGATACGAGATTCTGTTCCTTGGATGCCCACACGTTCATCCACGAATCCGGCCACATGCTCGGGCTCTCCGATTACTATGATTATTCGGGACAATATAGCCCCTTGGGTGGGTTCTCCATGCAGGATATGAACGTCGGGGGACATGATCCCTTTAGCATCCTCGCCTTTGGATGGACCTCCCCCTATATTCCCCAAGAAGACGTCGAGATCACCTTGCGTCCCTTCGCGGAATCGGGAGATTGCGTCATTTTGACACCGTATTGGAACGACGTGGATTCCCCTTTTGACGAATACTTATTGCTCACCTACTACACCCCGACGGGCATCAATTCCTTTGACGCCTCCAACCGTTATCGGGACTACTACCCCATGGGCCCGAGTTCGAGTGGGATCGCCGTTTACCACGTGGATGCTCGATTGTTATACGGCTTCTCCGAGAACGGATTAAGCGAGAACAGGATGACCTGCGACCCCTTGACGAGTCTTGGCAAGGTCTATCACCTTACGACGAACACCTACTATAACGGCAGCAACTCCGCGCGCATTTCCCTGCTTGGGGAAGATTACGCGGACTATAACATCGTCCAACTCATCCGGAATTCGACTTCGCTGAATTACGCCCCGACGGACTCCTTTGATAACTCCGACCTCTTCATGGTGGGGGAGACGTTTGACATGCACACTTTCCGCCGCCAATTCAAGAACCAAGGGCTCCTCAACGACTCGGGGACGCTCGGGTGGAAGTTCACCCCGATAAAGGCTGGGAACAACTCCATCACGGTCTCGCTCGTCCAAGAATAAAGAGTAAACACAAAGTGACCGAAAGGCGGAATTCCGCGGAATTCCATTGAATTCACATATTCCGGTATTATCATTCTAGAAGCGGAGGAAGGAAGCAATGAGCTACGTATTGGGCTATTTTGAGAACTATTTCGTCGCTCTTTTCGGCATGCTTTTGCTCACTTTTGCCCTCATTGGTCCAAACAAGCCCAAGGGAATCAAAAAGCGTTATCTTGCCTTAGCGAATTCCTTTTGCTTGGTCCTCTCTTTAGCGACCTATTTCGAACGGGTCGCCGCGGAGGATTCCTCTCTTTATTGGCTGCGGTTAGCCTTATCCTTCCTCGGTTACGTCCTCCGTCCCGGGATTGGGATGGGGGTCGCCCTTTGCCTCGCCCCCAAACGGAAGAAGTGGGTGTTATGGCTTCCGTTCATCGTGAACGTCGCGATTTACCAAACCTGCTTCTATTCCCAAATCGCCTTTGGTTTTAACGAGAGTTACCACTTCGTCCGCGGACCCTTGGGCTTAACCGCGTTCGGGATAGCCTTTATCTATATCGTGATCGTCTTTATCGAGGCGGTTCGGCGTTATCGATACGGCCGAAGAGGGGAACTCTATTTGGTGACCCTGGTCCTACTCGCCTTAATCGCCTCCGCGATCATCGATCTCCTCTCAAAAGAGGCCATCGACACGATGACTCCGACCTGCGCGATCGCGGTGTTGTCGGTCTATTTCTTCTTGCGGGGACAAGACGCGGACCGCGATGCCTTGACGGGCCTATACAACCGTCAAATCTTCTACGGGGACATCAAACGTTATGGCAATTCCTGCGTTGGCCTTGCCTCGATTGATTTAAACCGCTTGAAGTTCATCAACGACACGAAGGGACACCAAGCCGGGGATGACGCCATCATGACGGTCGCGGAAGCCTTGACGTTATACCGTTATCCCGGAATCTTCCTCTATCGTTTCGGGGGAGATGAGTTCGTTGTCTTGTTCGTCAAAGGCACCCAGGATCAAGCGAGCAACTACATCAAAACCATCCAGGGGGAATGCGAGAAACTCGGACTCTCTTTGTCCGCGGGCATCGCCTTCAACATGGGGGACGATGACATCGAACAACTCTATCGCCGTGCGGACATCATGATGTATTCGGAGAAGAACAAGTTTTACGAATCCACGGGCGTGGAACGTCGCCGTTACGGGTGATTTGTAAGGGTAAATAAACAAAGAGTGTCGAATTTATCGGCACTTTTTCATTTTGTTACCTCATCATCACAGATCCGTCATTGAAAAGTTAATTTCACTTATTATTATATTGTCGAAGTTAATAACTATTAACTCTTAGGAGGTTCGTATGATTCCCATTGCATTCGCACCCGTTGGCAAAGAACTGGTCATCCACGCCGTAAGGGGGAACGACGCGTTCGCGCGCCGCTGAATGGACGTCGGCATCTGCAAGGGGCAGGCCACGATGGTCGTCCAATCGACGAAAGACGGGATTGTTTTGTCTACATCCGGATCCAGAATCGCCCTCAACATCCTCGATGAGACCGCCTTCCCATTTGGTGGAGTTTCCCCTATTACCTCAGGGTTTCCTG
>JAXFGC010000033.1:0-25710 GCA_034171505.1 Candidatus Alloenteromonas sp.
CAAAACCGTCACCAAAAGAAGCAGATACTTTAGGACCACATCCCCCACGAATTGAATTCCAAACGGAGTGAGGAAGACAAGCAAATAGGGGAGCAATATCCCATAGGAACGGAACATCACTCGGAAGGATAGTCCCACCGAAGAAGCAAACTTCATCGAATAGAAAGAGGAAGAAGGCAAGTACACCAAATAGGTGGGGTAGGCAAATAACAAGACCAAACCGAGGAACAACGCCCCCAAAAAATTATCTTGGTTGAGCCCGAGCAAGAACAAGGACAAAGCCAAAAGGGCCGCGAACCCAAAGGTCGTCAAGGCAAAATGGAGTCCGTTTTCCTTCACGCCTCGCTTGAAATCGTCAAAAAAGAAAACGGGTTCCAAAAAACATAGCCTCTTCACGATTCTCGCGCATCCCGCAAGTCCAACGGATGCGATCGTCATGCCAACGGGCAGAAGCATCATCGAGAACTGATTCAGCAATTTGCTTTGAGAGATGTAATCCGCTTCCGCTAATTCGCCCGCATTCAAAGAAAGAAGCAATGAGGCGCTCGATAGATCCAAATAGAATTGGCCAGCTAATAACGGGAAGAAAAACAAAAGCAGAATCAGAGATACTCCAAGAAGCGTCCGATAATGGTTCTTCACCACATCGAAAAAGACCTCAAAACGATTTGATGGCAAATCAGATTCTTGAAAATCCCTCTTCGCCTCTTTTCGGCGAAACAACGGTTTACGTTTCATAACAAAAACCCTTTCGCCATCGTATACGCCCCATCATAAGGAGAACCTTCCTTTAACGGTCCCAAATGAGGCGAGGAGGAAGCGAAAAACAAATACGTGACTTCCTCTTCTTTCACCCCCGATTTGGTTTTTACCCCGTAAGGGGTGCCATCTTTATAGAAATATTCCATGCCATCTCCTAACGCGTTCCTCGCGGAAGAAGAAAGAGGAAGAAAAGAGGACCAATCGATATATTCTTCGTCTAGCACATCTTCGATAAGCAAGAAGCAATCCGCCTCCACGGTCCCATAAGTCCCGAAAAGTTGTCCGATTTCTTTGCTTTCGGGCATCACGAATCGAAAATTTACCTCATAAATGTACTCAGGCTTATTTTCAAGCGCTTCGGATCGAAACGCCTTTTGCTCGTCGTTATCCGCATGGGTCACAAGCAAAAAATCGATTTTCTCTTCTTCGGAGACCTTCACGCGCACTTGCCAGGCGATCGCGGAGACAATCGAGGCAACCAGCCCAAAGGCGAGGTAATAAACCCCGTTTCTCCGCCAATAATATCCCACTTGGCCTTTCATTAAAGTTTCTCCCAAGAAGAAATAACGTCCATCGCGGAGATTTCAAACCGGTATTTCTCCCCGACATTTCCTTCAAATTCGCCAAACAACCGACACCATAAAATGCCTTTGCCGTTATCCAGCATAATCCATGTCATCGGTTCGTTCTTCCGATACATGAGATTCTCTTTCCCTTGTATGGTCCCTTCTAGAATGGAAGTGGAAGCACTCGCCCGTTCAACAAACTCTTTTTGGAATGCCAAATCCCGTTCTCGAAGAAGGAAATACACGCCAAGGAACCCAAAAAGGAGGAGGGCACCCACCGATAAACAAATCAAAAGAATTTGAATGTCCCGCGCAAAAAAGAAGAAAGGAACCACAAATCCAGCGATAGCGAAAACAAAGGAAGCAATCCCAAATCCGAGGAACACCCCTTTCTTTTTCGACACTATAAACTCAGAGAGATGCCTCATGGACGAACCTCCGAGAACGCGGGAAGGTAGGGGGATTGGGCAGCGTCAAACGGAGTCCCTTCAAAAGCAATCTTGCCATTTTGAAGCACGAAGACCCGATCTCCTAACGCCATCGCATCGTCCCAGGAATGGGTGACTAACAAAGTCGTTAAGGGAAATTCGTGAAGAATCTTTTGGAAATAGCGGCGGCATTCCCCTCTGCTGTTGGGATCTAATCCCGAGAAAGGCTCGTCGAGCAATAAAATGGAAGGATTCCAAACCAAGGAACGCGCTAAAGCGATTTTTTGTTGTTGTCCGCCCGATAACTGTTTGGGTTTTCGGGATAAAAGAATCGCGATCCCAAGACGTTCGGCGATTTCTCCAACTCTCTTTTCGATTTCCTCGCGGGATGCGTGCATAAGGCGGAGTGGGAAGGCGATATTCTCGAACACGGTCATGTGAGGATAGAGGCGATAATCCTGGGTGACGTAAGCGATTTCCCTTTGGTTAGCAGGCAACAAATCGATCCGTTTCTCCTCAAAAAGTATCTCCCCCTCCCCTGGCAAGATGCCCGCGACATAGGAAAGCAACGTGGTTTTCCCAACCCCGCTAGAACCTAATAAAACGGAAACTTGACGCTCAGGGAAAGAGGCGTTCAACGACTCGCAGACAATCGTTTTCCTCCCGTGGTTTTGGTAGGAAAGCGAGGTGTTTTTTAGCTCAAGAAACGAGTTCATCGATGGTTCTTCTCTAACAAGAACGATAATACGTCCCCGTTCTTTTTCATGGAAAGGACACGTAAGTCAAAGTCAAATTCAAACCGATTGTCCCCGCTAGTGGAAATCTCATAACGGATTCCTTCCTCCGTAAACGAATAGGAAACAGAGATGGTTCCATGAGGGCTATCGAATTTGCCGGAAAAAGAAGGAATCGACTCATCGAATCGAGGGGCGACCCTCACTTTGGCAAAGCCTGGTTCTTCCAAACAAGGGGAGATGCCCATCACGGTGGAATAGAGCCATTCCCCTACCGCGCCAAGAGAATAATGGTTGAAGGAATTCATTCCGACATCGTTGAACCCTTCTCCTTTTTTATAAGAGTCCCAACGTTCCCACAAAGTGGTGGCGCCGTTTTCAATCATGTATCCCCAAGAAGGATATTCCTTGCGGTTCAATAATTCGTATGCGAGTTTGGTTTCGCCAAATTCGGTTAAGACGGGCAACAAATGTTTGGTCGAATGGAACCCCGTGGTTAAGTGCCCATATTGATGGATTTTCCGCAGCAAGTTCCCTTTGGCTTCTTCTGCATCAAGCAATCCAAACGCGTACCCCAAAACATAGGCGCTTTGGGTATCTCCTTCGAGGGTTCCGTCTGGATGGAGATATGTTTTTCGGAAGAGATTACGGTATGAAAGGAACTTTTGCTGATAATAGTCCGCCCTATCTTCTTTGCCCAAGACTTCCGAGATTTGGGCAAGCAACGAGACATCGTAGCTTAAATAAAGGAAGTTATAGACTTCATAAGGCAAGGTTTCATCCACCCCCAGCCAATCACCATACGAAGGTTCCTTCCACAATCCCTCTTTGTTTCGACGAAACTTTTCCATGAAGGAAATGAACCGTTCCATATAGGGGAAGTTTTCTTCTAGAACATCGATTTCCCCATAAAACAAGTAATGTTGATACGGGATAAGAATGATGGCATCCGACCAACCGGGAAAGCCTGTCGCAAGAACTTCCTGTAAAACATAAGGAACAAGAACGGGGATGCCATTGCCAAACAAATCCGCATTATCCCGCATGGTCTGAAGATAATGACGGAAGAAAGCATTCACATCCTGATGATACGCCGCGGTGGAAAAGAAGATTTGGGCGTCCCCCGTCCACCCAAGGCGTTCATCCCGTTGAGGACAATCGGTTGGCAAAGCAAGGAAATTCGATCTTTGACCCCAATAAATATTGGAATCGAGTTGGGCCACCAAAGGATTCTCGGGATGGAATTCCCCTACATCCTTTAACGAGGAAGAAATCGCGACTTGTTCGACCGAAATAAGGGTGGCATCCCCCTCAATAATGATTTCCGCGTAGCGGAATCCATGAAAGGTGAACCGGGGCAAAAACGTTTCTTCTTCGCCGCCCTTAAGGATGAAATAATCCTCCGCTTTTGCCTTTCGAAGGTTTTCGGTATAAAGCTCGCCATTATCCTGCAACCGTTCGGCATGACGGAGGTGAAGGATTGTTCCTTCGCTTCCTTTGGCAACGACTTTTAAGACCGCTGCGCAGTTTTGTCCGAAGTCAAAACGCACACACGAAGGGGAAGAAAAAAGGATTTTTCCTTTTACGCTCCGAATCTCTTTCACCGGAGGCAATTTCGAAGGAGTAACCTCCAATGAAACCGAAAAGGTCGAGATTTTTTGGAAGGAAGAGGCATCATAATCCACCGAGGAGAAATTCCCGATATCCAAACGGTGGTCAATTTTCTCTCCGTTTTGGTTGTCCGCGTAGACTATTTCCCCAGTGGAATAGGTCTCGCTTCCATCGCTTTCGATCGTTTGTTCTCCGCTTTGAATCCGGTACCACGTCTTCAAAGGATAATGCCCAAAGATGTTTCGGCATTCCACGGACAAGAAAGAGGCATACCATCCATCTCCTAGTACGATTCCCAAGACGTTTTTCCCTTCGCGCAGAAAAGAAGCGATGGGATAGACGTGAGAGGATACCCGCTTTCGGTTGTCATCGACTTCCGGAGCCATAAAGGAATCGGTAATCAGCGTCCCGTTGATGTAGACCATCGCTAGACCAAGGGTTGCGATCATTAAGGTCGCATCCTCAGTGACTTTGTCCAAAATAAATTCCCTACGAATATAGGGGGAGGGCATCCCAAAATCCTGATACGGGTTATTGATATCGTAATTCGGATCAGTAATCGCCCCAATCCATATTTTCTCACTCATACTATCATTATGTCCTTTGCGCTACCCCATATCTATGAGATATTTCGAAAAAGTGACAAAAGAGGCAAACCAAGCAAAAAGTGACAAGTGGCCTTGAAAAATCTGAAATTCATTCACTCGGTTCTTCTTTACTTATGAAGCGAATTCGCCCATAGAATAATAAAAAGAAACGTAATGAAAGGAGCGCATGCCATGCCAAAGCACACCATTGCCAATAAAGAAATCGTCGTCGGAGCCGACTTCGCGGGATTCCCCCTCAAAGAAGCCGTCTGTGAGCACCTTGCCCGCCAAGGATGGAAAATCCTCGACCTTGGGGTTACCAAAGATAGCGACCCGAAAGACACAGAGCTCATGTTCCACCGCGTTGGACTTCGCGTCGGTGCCGAAATCAGCGAAGGCAACTACGAAAGAGGTCTCCTCTTCTGCGGAACCGGCATGGGAATCCACGTTGCCGCGAGCAAATGTCCCCACGTACTCGCGGGGGTAGTGGAATCCGTCGTGTCCGCCCGAAGAGCCGCGACGGCAAACGGAGTCAACGTCCTTGCCATGGGCGCCTTCTACATCGGACCGCAAAAAGCCTGCGATATGGTCGACGCCTATCTTTCCGCGACCTTGGGATGCGACCAAACCTGGTGGGAAAACTTCTACCGTTATCACAAAATCGCCGTCGACGAACTCACCGATTTCGATTACGAAGAATACAAACGGAACGGTTTCCACATCAAACATCTCGATGACTGCGACATTGAGATTCAGGACAAACCCGTCGATAAGTTCTACGTCAACTAGCCCCATGGACGATACCCCTCGCTTCGGAATGCTCCCTTTTTGGAGTTGGAACGATGAACTCCAACTCGAAGAGCTTCAACGACAAATATCATGGATGCACCAAAACGGCATCGGGGGATTTTTCATGCATGCGCGAAGCGGGTTATCAACCCCTTATCTCGGGGATAAATGGATGGAAGCCATCTCCTTTTGCACGGACTACGCGAAAAGTCTCGGGATGGAACCTTATGTGTATGACGAAAATGGTTGGCCCAGCGGTTTTGTTGGAGGGAAATTGCTCGAAAACCTCGAGAACCACGACCGCTACTTAACCGCAAAAGAAGGGCCCTTTGACCCTGCGGCGCTCGCCTCCTATTCGCTGGATTCATCCGCCTTAGTCCGCGTCACTTCCGGAGAGCGTGTCCTCAACGTTTACGAACATTATTCACCCTCGACCGCCGATGTCCTAAACCCCAAAGTCGTCGATCAATTTTTGGAGTTCACCCACGAACGTTACCAAAACGAAATTCACCCTCATGTCCAAGGCTTTTTCACTGATGAGCCCCAATATTTTCGGTATGGGGAACCCTATACCCCTGTTCTAGAAAAGTATTTTGAAGAACGTTATGGGGAAGATATCAAAGACGGACTCGGATATCTCTTTTTGAAAAAGGAAGGATACGAGAAATTCCGTTATCGTTATTACCTCGCACTAAACCATTTGCTTCACACCAACTACGCCAAACGCATCTACTCGTGGTGCACCGAGAGGGGATACGAATTCACTGGGCACTATATCGAGGAAACTTGCCTCTATGGTCAGATGTGGTGCTGTGGTGGAATCATGCCGATGTATGAATACCAGACCATCCCCGGAATCGATGCATTAACGAGGTACGTCCCCGGTATTTTGGCCCCAAAACAAGTTGGATCGGTCGCCGCGCAACTTGGGAAAAAACGGGTAATCGTGGAAACTTATGCCGCCGCAGGATGGGATTTCACACCCCGAGAAGCCAAACGAAACGCAGAAGCCATGATGGTGAATGGGGTCAATCTCCTTTGCCCTCACCTTATCCCATATTCCGAACGCGGAGATCGAAGTCATGATTATCCCGCGCATTATTCCCCTTGGAATCCTTGGGTCAAAAAAGGATTCCAAGAGTTTTCCTCTTATTTTGCCAAATTAGGAGAAATCCTTTCTTCGACGGAAGAAATCGTTCATGTGGGAGTCCTCCATCCCATTCGAAGTTGTTATCTGAATTACTCTCGCACCCAACTACCGGATGACCCTTATTTTGGGACGCAATCCATCGAAGATCCCTTCCAGGAACTTCTTTTGAAATTAACGGGTTTGCATATTCCGTTCCACCTCATCGACGAAACCCTTTTGGAAGAACATGGGCATGTGGAAAACGGCCAAATCATCTTGGGAAAATGCAGTTACAGCATCTTGATTGTTCCTTCCGTTTTAACTATCGCTTCGTATACCTCTTCTTGCATTGACGCCTTTTTATCCCAAGGAGGAAAAATCCTTTTCACGGGGGACATCCCCTCGTATTTAGATGGAGAGAAGCGCGTTTTCTCTTATTCGAGCAATACCTCTTGGGAAGAAATACTCTCTTCCCTTGGTTACCGCTCAAACGAAAATCCGAACATCCGGCTATCCCTCCGAAAAGACAAAGAAAGCAGGGAATTCTTCTACGCGGTCGCCATATGGGGAAACACGGAGTTGCATTTAGAAAAAGATGGTTACAGTTCCTTGATCCGTTATGACTTAACAAAGGGAACCAAAGAGGTCGTTACTTCCCCAATTACTATCCAAGAAGGGGATAGTTGCTTCCTTGCTTTTTGCAATGAAAAAGAAGAAAAACGCATACCCCTCTCCCCTCTTTTCTTGCCTAAGGAGTTTGAATTAACCAAAATCCCAGAGAACACATTGGTTCTTGATCGACCCATTTATTCCCTGGATGGCTCCTCTTTTTCCACTCCGCGTCATGTGCGCGCCATCCAAAAAGAGTTGCTCCAAAAACGACACAAAGGCAAAGTCGTTCTCCGTTACGAATTCCTCTCTCGAATCGAGATGAACGATTTCTTTATTGAATGTGAGTTACATCGAGTCCAAAAAGTATCGTTCAATGGTGTCCCTTGTTCCTTTATTTCCGTTCATCCCGACAATCGTTCCTTAGGCCGATTTGAATGCCCTGCTTCCATCCGAAAGGGAGCGAATCAAATCGAAATCACGATGGATTATTTCCAAGACGATCATGTATATGAGGTCTTATCCAAAACGGAAGTGACCGAAGGGGAACTCAACTGCTTAACCTACGACTCTTCCATTGAAGCCATTTACCTCAGAGGAAGGTTTGGAGTCTTTGGAGAATTTAAGGACGGCAACGCTCCGGACATCATCAAGGGACGTTCCTTTTATTTGGACGTGCCAAAGAAGAGAATCCGTTCCCTTATTAAGGATGGTTATCCTTTCTTTTCCGGAGAAGTTTCGCTTCAAACTTCGATAGACGCCCCCTCTATTTTTCAAGAACTGCGAATCGAAAAGAGGTTCCAACTCATCGAGATTGACATCAATGGGAGAAAGATTCCTTCTTCTATTTTCGACCGTCGTTTCAACTTATCCCCTTATATAAAAGAAGGAAAGAACGAATTACGAATCATCTTGACGATATCTCGAAGAAACGAACTCGGCCCTTTCCATAGTCTGCAAGAGGAGGATCTCGTGGTATCCCCGGAATCCTTTGAAATCGGAATTCGTGAAGAAAAACCTTTTTATCACTTCGTGAAAACCATCATTTAGTTGCCTTTTGATTGGTTCGACGAGTTTTTTGCGAACTGAAAACACAAAGGTTTTCTGCAATCACCCTCCAACGACCTTATTCAATGATAGAAATTCTTCAAAGCGATTCATTACGATTCATTATGATTTTTAATGAATATAATGAATAAATAATGAATAAAAAGCCGAAGAACATTATTACAGGCGTAAGCAACGAGCCCATGCTCAAAAAATCGTTTTTCAGCACAATCAACAACAACAGTAAGACTTCGGTGGCTATCGTCAGCGATTCCCAATGGAAAACAATCTCCGTCGAAGGAAAAACCATTGTCGCAATCGGTGTTAATGAAGCGCCGATTGCTTTAAAACCAGTATACCTAAACGGAAACCCAACTCTTTCGTACTTAAGAAGGGACGACGGCGATTATTTGGCGTCTACCTTTGAAAGAAGATCAATGGAGCTAGACGCGGTCCCTCGAAAATACGACAAGAGACCAAATGCCCTCGGATATGAATTCGGCGACCTAAACAAGGAAACGCTTGCCAAATATCGTTCCATCTTCAATGCTAGGAATCCGGACAATCTCCTTATTGGCGATTCCGATCAAGATTTTTTCTTCCACATTGGAGCACTCAAGAGAAACGAAATGGGCAAAATTGTTCCAACCAATGGCGCGATACTTCTTTTTGGGAACTATTTAATGATCAAGGAGGCCTATCCTGAATACAATCTCGATTATCGGGAGAATAAAACGGGGACATCAAGATGGGATTATCGTCTAGAAGCTTCCAGCCTAACTTGGAGTGGGAACGCTTTCGATTTCTACCATTTGCTCATCAATCGCATCCAACCGTTATTGCCCAATCGGTTTCACTTAACCGGAGTCTACGAAGATGGTGGAGACGGCTTGCTTGAGTGCGTTCGCGAAGCTTTGACGAACGCCATCGCGAACTGCGATTACCTTTTGCCAGGCGGGGTTCAAGTCACCTATACGGACGGAGTGCTGACGTTTAAAAACGCGGGTAAACTCCGATTGCCAATCGCTCAAGTAATGCAAGGAGGGGAAAGCGACCCAAGAAACGAAGGGGTAATGAATTTGCTCCATCTTGCAAAAATCGGCGACAAGGCAGGCCAAGGAGTCCCCAATATGTATCGGAAAATGCGCGCGTTAGGATACCCGGATCCGCTTTTGGAACAATCCAGCGTTCCTTTCAAAACCACCCTTTCCTTTTTCTTGGCTTCCTCTCCAACGACGAACGATCTCGATTTGGAAACGAAAATCGTTCACGCCTTATCCAAACTCGGTGAGGCAGGCGTAACGGAAATCGCTGACGCCGTTTCGGTTAACAACGCCACCGTCAGTCTTGCTCTGAAAAAAATGTTAGAATCCGGAATCGTTGAAAACAACGGAAAGCCAACAAGAGGAAAAAAATTCTGGTTAAAGCGATAAACCCTTTATTATTGTGGCGAAATTCTTTCTTCCAAAAACAGAAAAACGACAAGGGATTCCCTTGCCGTTTTTGCTTGTTGCTAGTAAAGACGAACAAATGCCTTATTTGCCCATCCAAAGGCCGTGTTTATTGCAATACGCGTAAGCGGCTTTGAATACTTCCCCTTCCTTCAAGAGGATGGAAGCGGTGGGGGCGTCGCCCGGTTTTAGGAAACGGAAGGTGCCTCCGCAGCAGGTCTCGAAATAGATCCATTCGATGTAATGGTCTTCCGCCATCGGATGGAGGACGCTGCCGACGGTCGCGGTAACAACGTTCCCTTCCCGGGTGATAACGGGAATGTGCTTCTCCACCGCGGCTTCGACTTCGCCCACTTTGATTTCCATCATGGGTTTGCCGCAGCAAGAGGGGTTGACCCCGGCGTCATTGAGTTTCGCGACGATGGAGCCGCAGGTTAAGCAACGAAAGAATTTCATGGTTTGTGTTCTCCTTTGTCCCTTCCATTTTAAAACAACTCCTATTTGGAGCAAGCAATATGCACCCAAAAGAAAACGCCTCCGAAGAGGCGTGATCGTTCGTTTAGTTGGAATCCGATTTTAGTAAGGCGAGCAAATAAAGGATTCGCACGAAGATGAGGACGAAATCCCCATACATCACGAAGGCGCAATAGAGGGCGAGATTGCTATTTGATTGCCCCCGCTCAAGAGTCTTCTTGACGTTGAAGATGTCCGCGGCAATCACGATCAATAGCACGAGGGCAAGCGCCCCGGCGAAGATCAAATTGTAAATGACGTAGGCCGCGGGAACCGTGAGCCAAAGAATCAAGCCGAAGATTCCAAAGAAGAATAGGATCGCCAAAACCGCCAAACCGATATAGGCAAAGACATTCAAGTCCTTCTTCGAGAACCATCCAATAAGGAAGAGAACCCCGAAGACAAGCGCGGAGATCCCAAGCGCTTCCCCGATGGTGGCGAAATCAACGCCAAATACCAAAAAGGAGGAAAGGAACACGCCCATTAAGACGGCGTAAATAATGTAAGGCGCCCAAATGGAACGTTTTCCTTTTGCAAGAACGCGCCCCATAACCACCGAATCAATGATCAAAGCCAAGAACGAAAGCAACATGACGACCATGTATCCGTAAAAGGCGTCTTCGTTCATTCCGGTGATTTCCCCGGCGAAGATGTAGTCGGCGAAGATGAGTTTCGTGAAGAGGAGTCCAATCAGGAAGGCCGAGACCGCGGTAACAAGAACCGCGATTCCCATATAGCCAAAACACTTGGCTAACGTTTTCGAGACATTGACGTCCTTCGGTTCGGTTTCACCAATCGGTGCCTGCGGGCGCTCGTTCTGGTAGGTGGCGAAGCCCATGGTTATTTCACCAATCCTTCGATGAGGCCCTTATAGGAATCAAGAGCCAAGGAGGCTCCCCCAACGAGGGCGCCATCGATATCGGGTTCGGACATGTATTCGGCGATGTTGCCGGGTTTGACCGATCCCCCATAGAGGATGCGGATTTCTTCCGCAACGTCCCCGAACATATCACGGAGAACCTCACGGATGGCTTTAATCGTCTCTTCCGCGATTTCCTTGGTCGCGCTTTTGCCGGTGCCAATCGCCCAAATCGGTTCATAGGCGATGACGACTTTGGCGGCCTCTTCCGCGGAGATGCCGGCTAGGCCGGTGCGGATTTGTTCTTCGACGAAGGCTTTGGTTTCGCCTTTTTCAAAGGTCTCGAGGGATTCCCCGCAGCAATAGACGGGGACCATGCCCGAAGCGAGAAGGGCTTTGATTTTGGCGTTGCAGGCAACGCTCGTTTCGCCGTTATATTCGCGGCGTTCGGAGTGGCCAAGGATGACCCAAGAGATGCCCACGGCTTGAAGCATGGAGATGGAGATTTCTCCGGTATAGGCACCGGAAGGATGCTCGTTGACGTTTTGGGCCGCGACGATGAGGCGGGCATCCGCGTTTTCTTTGACGGTCTGGAGGCAGACGAAGGTCGGGGCGACGCCCACGTCAATATCGTGGGCAATCGCGTATTCGACCATCTCGCGGCAGCCAGTGGCAAATTCCTTGGCTTCCGCGGGGGTTTTATTCATCTTCCAGTTGCCGAGTAGCAACTTTTTGCGCATGGAGTATTCCTTTCTTAGCGGAGGACGTCGACGCCCGGGAGGTGGCCGTCGGTCTCGATCATTTCAAGGGAAGCTCCTCCGCCGGTGGAAACGTGGGAGAAGTTCTTCTTATAGCCAAGCTGTTTGGCGGCGGAAGCGGAATCCCCGCCACCGATGACGGAGAAGGCGTGGCCTTCGAGATCCTTGATGGCCTCGCAGACGGCGATGGTGCCGGCTTGGAAGTCCTTTTGCTCAAAGACGCCCATCGGCCCGTTCCAGAAGACCATTTTGGCTTTGGAGATGATGTCTTGGTATTTGGCGCGGGTCTTCGGTCCGATATCAACCCCTTCGAAGCCCTCGGGGATGCCTTCGCCGAGTTCGACGACGGTGTCGACGACTTTGATGGTGCGCGGGGCGTTCTCGTCAAAAGCGTCGGTCACGACCGCGTCGATCGGGAGAAGGAGGCGGCCCTTGGATTCGGCGATGCATTTGCGGGCATATTCGAGTTGCTCGGTTTCAACGGGCGAGGTGCCGGTTTCGAGGCCGATCGCCTTTTCGAAGGTATAGGCCATGGCACCGCCGATGAGGACGTAGTCGCATTTCTTGAGCAAGGAATCGATGACTTTGATCTTATCGGAAACCTTGAATCCGCCGAGGATGGCAACGTAAGGACGGTCTTCATCAGCGACTTCAACACAGCGGGAGAGGTTCTTGACCTCATTGAGCATGAGGTAACCTTCCGCGACGGGCTTGCCTTCCGCTTTCAAGATGGCAGGGACTCCGACGGTGGAAGCGTGGGCGCGGTGGGCAGAGCCGAAGGCGTCCATGACGAAGACGTCCGCGAGGCTCGCCCATTCTTTGGAGAGTTCGGGATCGTTCTTCTCTTCACCCTTCTCGTAACGGGTGTTTTGGACCAAGAGGATTTCCCCGTCTTGCAAGGCGTCCACTTTGGCTTTGAGTTCCGCCCCGCGGGTGACGGGGGAGAAATGGACGGCGGTCGGGGCGACGAGTTCGCCCAAACGCTTGGCGACGCAAGCCATGTCGTTGGCGGTCTTCATGGCCTCGAGTTTGGCGAGGTCGGTTTCCTTCCATTTGATTTTGCCAAGGTGGGACATGAGGATGACGCGAGCGCCATGGGAGGTAAGGTATTGGACGGTCGGAAGGGCTTTTTGGATACGGTTGTCATCGCGGATGACGCCGGCGGTTTGGGGGACGTTGAAGTCCACGCGGACAAGAACGCGCTTGCCCTTAAGGTCTTTTAAATCTTCGACAGTAAGCATAATTTCTCCTTGCTATTAAGCCGTGGGAAAACCCACATACGAGTATATTGTACTTCATTGCTTCCCAAAGGGAAGATATTTGGTAAAAGAAAACCGATTTATTGATTTGAAGCACAAAAAATCCACGGGGATTTCTCCACCGTGGATTTGGTTGTTACTCCGGAAATTAGGCTTTGAGGAGGTTGCCGTAGAGCTTGGCCAAACGGACGTATTGGGCCGTGAACGACATTTCGTTGTCGTACCAAGCGACGACTTTGACGTGTTGGACACCGGTCGGATCTTTGACGATCATGGTGAGGGTCGCGTCGAAGATGGAGCCATAGTTGGAGCCAAGGATATCGCTGGAAACGATTTCGTCTTCGGTGTATCCGAGAACGCCCTTGAGTTCGCCTTCAGCAGCTTCCTTCATGGCGGCGTTGATCTCTTCAACGGTGACTTCCTTTTTGAGGGTGACGGTGACGTCGCAGAGAGAGCCATCGGTAACCGGGACACGGACGGCGAATCCGTTGAGGGTGCCGTTGAGTTCGGGGATGACTTTGCCGATCGCCTTGGCGGCGCCGGTGGTGGTCGGAACGATGTTGCCGGCAGCGGCACGTCCGCGGCGGAGGTTGCCTTTGGCGAGGTCAAGGATGGTTTGGTCGTTGGTGTAAGCGTGGACCGTGGTCATAACGCCACCGCAGACGCCGAACTTCTCTTGGAGGACTTTCATGACCGGGGCCAAGCAGTTGGTGGTGCAGGAAGCGCCGGAGATGATGGTTTCTTCCTTGGTGAGTTTGTTGGTGTTGACACCATAGACGTAGGTCGGGATGTCTTTGGAGGAAGACGGGGCGGAGATGATGACGCCCTTGGCGCCGTTGGCCAAATGGACATCGCCATCTTCGTGGCTCTTCAAGCGGCCGGTGCATTCGAGGACGACGTCAACGCCGTATTCGCCCCATTTAAGTTCGTGGGGATCCTTCTTGCCGAGGACGGGGATCTTGCGTCCTTGGAAGATGATGTTGCTCTCGTCATAGGAGATTTCGTCCGCGTGCCAGGTGCGGTGGGTGGTGTCGTACTTGAGAAGATAAGCAAGGGTCTTGGCGTCAACGAGGTCGTTGATGGCGACGACTTCCATTCCTTCTTCGTAAGCGCGACGGAAGGCAAGACGGCCAATGCGGCCGAAGCCATTGATTGCTAATTTGATGGACATGTTTTTAAAGTCCTCCTTTGTCAGTAGCGCTCACATTATAGCGATATCCGCGCGCTTGTAAAAGGAAATGAGCGCCATTTTATCGCTATATCGGTAAAAAAATCCTAAATAATTTATCTTTAGATAAAGAAAGCGTTCACTCGGAAAATCACTCTTCCGGATGGGGACGGGCGAAAGCGAATGGATCGGGTTTGGGTTTCTTCTTATACGGGGTGAAAAAATCCTCGACGTTGCATTCTAACGCGGAAGCGATTTGACGGAGGATGAGGGCGCTTGGATTCCGCCGCCCATGCTCCAAATCGCAGATATAGGCTTTCGATAACCCGGCACGCACCCCCAAACGAACCTGGGAAAAATCCCTTTGGTAACGAATTTGGGCGATGCGAAGCCCGAGGGCCTCCAGGAAGATTTCCTCGGAGGTTTTTGGGGTTTTATTCATCATGGTGCAACTCCTCATAAAGGGAATGGAGGGTGCGGAACAAATGGTTGACGTTGGATTTGGTGATCGTGGTCGCGAGTTCCTCACTTAACGAAGTCGCGAGCTCTTCTAACGAGGAGTCGGGATTGTCCAAACGGATCTTCATTAACGTACGGAGTTTTAACGAGACTTCGGGAGGAATCCCCCGTTCCATGAAATAACGGATTTCCTTGATTTGGCGTTCGCTGGCCGCGGAAGTCTTGGACATGTTCGCGGCATCCAAGTTGACGAGGCGATTCCCGATGTTCGCGTAATCCCGGCTCAACCGGACATCCTCGAACTTCAAACAACATTCATGCGCCTTGATGAGAACGATGAAGTCGGCGATCTCTTGGCTTCGTTTGAGATAGACGATCGTACCTTTCCTTCTGCTCGCGAGTTTCGCGTTGAACGGGGTGGATTGAAGGCGGGTGATCACGTGGAGAATCTTCTTCGCGTAAGTCTCATCTTCACAAGCGATCTCGAGGTGGTAGTTGCTGCTGGAAGGGTCGTTCACGGACCCAGAAGCGATAAACGCCCCCGCTAAAAAGGCCTCTTTGGTCTCCTCGCTCTTTACGACTTTGGGCAAGGCGGAAGAGAAAAAATCCACGCCCAAATCTTGGAGAATCTTTTCAGGGGATCCCGCCAAAACGTGGTACTTGGTCTTCTTGCGAAATCCGATGCCTCGGGTATAGGCAAACCGGCAAGGGACGCCATAGATTTCGGAGATGGCGAGATAAATCTTTTTGGCGATGACGGAGGATTCGGTGGGGATGTCAAGTTCCTCATTCGCCCCCAAGCGGAGGGAGGCGCTTCCCTTAATGAGTCCCGCGAGCAACGCTTTCTGCGCGATCAAAGAACGCTCCGCCATCGAAGCTTCTTCTTTGCATAGCATCGCAAACGAGATCAAATCCTCCATATTACGCCTTTTTGTATCGATGCATTTCGCGATGGTTCACGACGCAATTGCGTTTCGCCGAAAAATATTCGTAAAGACGCTGGGCGAAATAGACGGAGCGGTGTTGTCCCCCCGAACACCCGATGTCCACGGAAACGTACGAACGTCCGCTTTGTTCCGCGGTGAGGAAGAAATATTCAAGGTAGTCCTTCATCTTCAAAAACGCGGTTTCCACCTCAGGGCACTCCTCCAAGAAATCAATGATGGGTTGATCTAGTCCCGTATAGGGACGGAGTTCGGGATTCCAAAAGGGATTGGGGACGTTCCGACAATCAAAGACGATGTCGCTGTCTTCGGGGATGCCGTATTTATACCCAAAGCTCGAGAACACGATGGTGAGTTTCTTGTTTTCCTTACCCTCGATATGGAGGATGGCGATTCGGCGCAAATCCGCGGGGCTTAAGCCCGTGGTGTCGATATAGAGATCCGCTAAGCCACGAACGAGTTTCATGTTCGCCGCATCCTGATCGATGCATTCCTCTAACGAAAGGTTCTTGAATTGAAGGGGGTGGACGTGACGGGTCAAGCGATAACGCGACAAAAGTTCGCTCTTTTGGCAATCAAGCAAGATGAAATATGGGGTAATGCCCTCCGTTTTGGCGATGATTTCGTGAGCGTGTGCCGCGTGGCGGATCTCCACGATAATGAGGGTCTTATCATAGGCAGGACTCGAAATAATCTCTTGAAGCGCCATCGGCAAAGCGGCGTTTGGGATATTCTCCATCACGCGGTAGCCGCGTTCTTCAAAAACGTGGGCGATGGAGGTTTTGCCCGCCCCCGAAACGCCCGAAAGCAACATTACGGTTTTCATAGTTCCCTAAAAGTATACCGCCTTTCTTGTGGAGAAAGAAGCCGTTCCTAATGGGAACGGACGTAACGGATGGCCATCGAGGCGGCAACGGAGGCCTCCCCCGCCGCATTGACGATTTGACGAAGCTTTTTCTTCACCACGTCTCCGCAGGCGAATACGCCGGGGACGCTCGTCATCATGTCCTCGTCGACCACCAAGAATTGTTTGTCCAGAATGGGGTTTAATTCAGATAAAAACGCGGAGGCGCTCACCCCTTCGAGCATGGGGAACACCCCATCCACGGGGAGGGTGAGTTCTTTTCCATCACTTTGAATCACGATGGATTCGACGCGATTCTCCCCTTGAATCAAAAGGAGCTCGCTATCGAAATGAAGCACCACGTTCTCCGCTGTTTTGAGTTGTTCGAGGATAAGTTCACTGAAAGCGGGGTTCGGAGGCACGACCATATGAACCTCTTTGGCAATCGGGGAGAGATATAACGCGTCTTCTCCCGCGCGGTCATTGCTTCCAATAACGGCAACCGTTTTGCCTTTGTAGAATGCCCCGTCGCAAGTGGCGCAATAGGAGACGCCCCGTCCAAACAAAGCCTCTTCGCCTTTGACCTTTTTGTTTGAGGCACTCATGCCGGTAGCCACGATCACGGCCTTCGCGAAATGCTCTTCGTAGCCATGAAGCAGGAACCCGTTCTCGACTTTCTCCACGCGGGTGATGTCCTCCCCTTCGATCTGGACGCCCAAATCCGTAACTTGGTTGAGGAGCAGCATCGCTAAATCGGGCCCCGCGATTTTGGGGGCGCCGGGGTAATTATCGATGCGGTGAATGTTGTTGAGGATGCCTCCAGGCATCGCGCGTTCAAAAACCGCGGCGTTCAACGAACTTCTCTTCAAATAGATGCCGGCGGTGAGTCCCGCGACTCCACCCCCGATAACGACAACGTCCCATTCTTTCATACGGAATACCTCCCTTTTAGGATACCAAGAGGGTGGCTTCCCTCAAGAAAAACGCTTTACTCATCCCCGTCGGGTTTCTTTTCCTCAATCGTGAGGGTCGGCGCCTTTTTCACTTCTTTTTCACTGACGCCCGCGCTTTTTCTGCCGTGCACGGGCTTGGCCGCCGCGGCTTCTTCTGCTTTCTCTAGCGATCCGCGGGACCACGTCTTTCCCTTTTGGACCACCCAGAAGATTTGGAACATCGCGATTAACGCCGCCCCAAGGATGATATAGACCAAGGCGTTCCATACCGACCACATGCCGGAGACACCCATGTTGAATTCGGGGGAACGGAAGGGTTCCATGATGATGCGAACCACCCCATACCAAACAAGATAACACCCCGAAAGCACCCCAAGGCCACGGTTCTTCTTCCAAATCGCGGGGATGATATAAGCGATCAAAAAATATCCAAATATGTTGAGGACCGATTCGATTAAGAATAATGGAACATGGATATACCCCGGATCGCATCCATAGGCCATTTGATTGGTAATCCAGGTAGGCAACCAACTCCAGCCATCGCTAATCAAAACGGCGGACCCATATACTTCGGAATTGAAGAAATTCCCCCAACGCCCAATGGCTTGTCCAAGCAAAATCGTGGGAACGACAACGTCCATGCCAAAACGGATATCAACCCATTTTAAACGGATAAGCGCATAAGCGACCCCCACGAGGATTCCCCCGACCGCGCCGCCTAGAATGGTTAACCCACCGTCCCAAATCCGGAATACCTGGGCGAAATTATTCGCGAAACCCTCGCGTTCCCAGTTGCCGACGACGTACCAAATACGCGCCCCAAGAATTCCCCCGGGGAAGGCAAATAAGAGCAAGGTTTCCAATATCCCATGCTTCCCGTATTTCTGATAGAACTTATGGTCGGACACCCAATAGCAAACAAGGGCACCGAACACGATGATGATGCCGTACCAACGGACGGATAAACCGCCGCTGACGCTAGAGGAATTCACGTTCGCCGCGGTGAGCCAATGCCAGCCGGTGCTATTGATGGAAAACCCACATACCAAAGGATAAGCAAGCGCGTTCCCCACGCCTTCGCCAAGCATCAAGAAAGAAAATAATGCCAAAGGGATCGAACCATAGAGTCCAATCTTAATTAGGCGCATTTGACGGGCTTCAATCTCTGGGCAATAAAAACGAAGATAGAAAGATTCCCAAAGGATGAAAAAGAACAGGAAGAATAGACCCGCCCCCATGACCGCCATCGTGGCCTCGCCTTTTTGGAGCTCGAGATGAGCCAAGGTTTGTCCGCCTCCCTGGAGGAATCCTCCCGCAAAGCCGACGCAAAGCATGCCGATGACGAGCATCTTGTTCTTCTCTTTGGAAAAGAGGTTCGTGGACTTATCCGCCTTGAATCCGCGGATGGTTTTAATGGACAAAAAGAGACCAACCCCCAAAAGGATCGCCCCGATTACTACAAACGCAATTCCCATATGGGAATTATTCTACCACGCTTCGATGAGAATGGAAGAAGGCCAAAATAGAGGGGGCGTCCCCTTATTTTGTCCCCAAAATCCGACGGAGGTATTGTCCGGTATAAGACCCTTCCTCCTCCGCGACTTCTTCGGGTGTTCCTTCCGCGACGATTCTTCCCCCGCGATACCCGCCTAAGGGACCGAGGTCGATGATCCAGTCCGCGCATTTGATGACGTCCAAGTTATGTTCGATGACGACCACCGTATCCCCGTTATCGACGATCTTTTGGAGAATCTGGAGAAGTTTCGCGACGTCATCGCTATGAAGCCCGGTCGTCGGTTCATCGAGGACGTAGATGGTTTTGCCCGTGGAACGGCGTTGGAGTTCGGTCGCGAGTTTGACGCGTTGGGCTTCCCCGCCCGAAAGCTCGGTCGCGGGTTGGCCGAGTTTGACGTATCCGAGCCCGACGTCCTGCAAGGTTTGGATTTTCCGCAAAATCTGGGGACGGTTCTTAAAGAATTCCACCGCCTCCTCGATTCGCATGTCCAAAACATCGTAAATGGATTTGCCCTTGTAGAGGCAACGCAGGGTTTCCTCGTTATAACGTTTCCCTTCGCATTCATCGCACTTGACGTAGACGTCGGGCAAGAAAGACATTGGGATTCGGGTAACCCCTGCCCCTTGGCACTTCTCGCATCGCCCGCCTTTGACGTTAAAGGAGAAGCGTCCCTTGTCGTATCCTTGGGCACGTGCCTCTTCGGTTTCGGCGAACAAGGCCCGGATATCGTCAAACACCCCCGTATAGGTCGCGGGGTTGCTCCGCGGGGTTCTGCCGATGGGCTCTTGGGTGATGTTGATGAGTTTATCGATGAATTCCAATCCCTCGATACTCTTCATCTTGGGAGGGAAGACATCCTTCTTCCGTCCGAGTTCGTCCTCGATCGCCTTGACCAAGGTTTCGTTGATTAACGAGGATTTGCCCGATCCCGAAACCCCCGTGATAAGGACGAGCTTGCCCAAAGGAATGCTCACATCGATGTGCTGCAAGTTATGTTCATAGGCTCCATGGATTCGGATGAACTTTCCGTTCCCTTTTCGGCGAAGAGAAGGGACGTCGATGCGTTTTGCCCCCGATAAGTAAGCCCCCGTGATGGATTCCGGGCAAGATTCGATGCCTTTGACATCCCCTTGGTAAACGAGTTGTCCCCCATGGATTCCCGCCCCAGGGCCAATGTCGACGATGTAATCCGCCGCACGCATGGTGTCTTCGTCGTGCTCGACCACGATCAAGGTATTCCCGAGGTCCCTCATTTCCTTGAGGGTCGCGATGAGTTTGTCGTTGTCACGTTGATGCAAACCGATGGAGGGCTCGTCCAAAACGTAAAGGACACCCGATAGTTTGGACCCGATTTGGGTGGCCAAACGAATCCGTTGGGCCTCCCCTCCGGAAAGGGTCATCGCGTAACGCGACAAAGTGAGGTAGTCGAGGCCGACGTCCACGAGGAACGATGCGCGGTTCTTGATTCCCCGTAACACCATATCCGCGATTTCGTGTTCGGTGGGGGTTAAGGATTCCCCAAGAGCGGTAATCCATTCAAGGAATTTATCGAGGCTCAAATCCGTGGCCTCGAAGATATTGAGGCCACCGACTTTGACGCATAAGGCTTTTTCGTTGAGGCGGGCACCTTTGCAGGTGAGGCAAAGGGTGTCGCGCATGAAGGATTCGTAGTATTCCCGCATGAAGGAGGAGGACGTCTCCGCGTAGAGGCGTTCGATGCGTTTCTTGATTCCTTCGATGGGACCTCTTCTGCGCATCTTGTTGCCGTTGACGGAAGTTAAGGTGTAATCGAGTTCATCCGGGGAACCGTTCAAAATGATGTCTTGTTCTTTCTTTGAGAGCTTTTCGAAGGGGACGTCCATCGATATTCCATAACGGGAGCATAGATATTCGAACTCCTGCCATTCGAGGTTGGTGCTCCCAACGATGTTCTGGAGATAACGGATACACCCTTCCATGATGGATTTAGAAGGGTCGGGTACGAGGAGGTCGATGGCCACCTCGCGTTTGATGCCGAGACCCTTGCAATCCGGACAGGCGCCTAACGGGGCGTTGAAAGAGAATAGACGGGGTTCAAGATGTGGGACGGAGAACCCGCATTTGGGGCAGGAATGGTGTTCCGAAAGGAGACGTTCTCCGTTTGGGGAAGAAATGATGACGTACCCCTTACTCCATTTCAAAGCCAGTTCGATGTCTTCGGCGACACGGCTGCGGATGCCCTCTTTTACGATAATGCGATCCACGACGATGTCGATGCAATGACGCTTGTTCTTTTCGAGGTTGATCGATTCGTCGAGCAAGTGCATCTCCCCATCGATACGCACGCGGGCGAATCCTTCTTTCTTTAATAAGGATAAGGTCTTCTCATGGGTTCCCTTTTGATCCGTGATGACGGGCGAAAGGATTTGAATCTTCGCCCCGTTTTCATAATGAAGGACCGCGTCGATTATCGCGGTCGGGGAATACGCATGGATGGGTTCCCCGTGTTTGGGGCAATACGGTACCCCGATTCGAGCGTAAAGCAAACGGAGGTAATCGTAAATCTCCGTGACGGTTCCGACGCTAGAACGCGGGTTATGGGAGGTGGATTTCTGGTCGATGGAAATCGCAGGGGATAACCCTTCAATGGCCTCGACATCCGGCTTTTCAAATCCGCCCAAGAACTGACGGGCATAGGAGGAAAGGGATTCGACGTACCGGCGTTGACCTTCGGAGAAAATCGTGTCGAACGCTAAAGAGCTCTTGCCCGAGCCCGAAACACCGGTGAAGACCGTCAACGTCCCCTTGGGGATGTCGACGGATATGTCCTTGAGGTTATTTTCCCTCGCCCCTTTAACGAGGATGTAATTGCGCGAATTCTTTTCGTCCATAGCGGCTCGATTATAACAAAAAACAGAAGCCAAATCCCGAAGAAAGCACACCCGAATTTGGGGAAAGAAGTCATTTAGAAGTAGAATAATGAAACGGAGGAAACCCCCATGGAAGAAGAAGCCGTTCGGAAACCCGCGAAAGCGACGGATTATATCGTTCCGATTCTCATCGGACTTGCGATCATCGCCCACATGATACTGTTTATCTCTTTGATCGCGGATTTCATCGCCTCCCCCGGCCCATTAGGCGGGGCCATTGGGTTCCTTCTTTCCCTCGTCTTCGAAGCCCCGGTGGTCGGGGTCCTTGGCATCGTCGTGATCATCCGCGCCGCAATGAAGAAAATCCGTTTCAAGACGGAATGGATCCTCATGATCGTCCTCTTCGTCTTGTGGCTCATCTTCATCGCCGCCTGCCTCCTTACCGCGAATCTCACGACTCTATAAAGCACATGCTTATCCATCGCCGATAAATTCATGTATGATAAATAACAAATGGGGATTATCGAAGAAACTTATGGTTTGCTGAAGGAAACCAGCAATTATGTGGTAGCCAAAATACCAGAATCGAACAACCTTCCCGACGAAGAGTTCTTTTTCTTGCTCAATTCCTTCTCCGTGTTTGAACTCGGCAACCTCCGCACGCCCCGCGACATCGTCAAAGCATTGGACCCCAGAAGCGCCATATGCGAAGCGAGGGGATACAAGGATTACGTCAACGATATCCTTTTGTCCTTAACGGATTCGGAAACAAACCACCATCCCCGCACCTTCATCCTCACCTTGCTCGATGGGCCGCGCGCGGTGAACCTCACCATGTCGATGTACCACTCCCCAACCGACAACGTCCGTGTGTTTGTCTTCGCCGCGCTCGACATCGTGGCATACGACCTCAACTATTTCGTCAAATCCGCCTATCAAGATCGCCTGACTGGTTTATTCAATTATTTCACTTTGAAAGAGCATCTCCGCAGCCACGAGAGAAACGGATTCCTTTGCTTATTCGACCTCAATAAATTCAAAGAACTCAACGACCATTACGGCCACGAATTCGGCGATCTTGTCCTCCAGGAAATCGGAAGTTACTTAATCACGATTGCCCACGATGACGTCATCTATTATCGACGTTCCGGAGACGAGTTCTTCTTCCTTTTGTTTAGCGATAACCTCGAGGAGGCCTGTGCACTCGTCAAACAAATCGACCGTCATCTCCAAACCTTGGGGACTACCCGTTTCAAGAACTACCCGAAGATGGAATGTTCTGCCTCCTTTGGCATGATTCGTTTCTTCCACAACGGGAAAAACGCCATCTTCAACGACCAAAACTTCTTTGATGCCTGCCGTTGCTGCGACCTTGCCATGTACGAAGCCAAACTCGCCAAAAAGCAAGTCGTCTACTTCGACGAAACCAAATTACGGAGAATCCTCCAGAACGGAAATATTGAGCAACGGATTGCCGATCTCGCCAAACTTGCCGATCGTTAACCGGTTTCCGGGAAAAATAAGGTAGAATTCCCTACCGTCGCGTGTATAATAACTTTCGCCGGGACGTAGCACAGCTTGGTAGTGCGCTACCTTGGGGTGGTAGAGGTCACGGGTTCGAATCCCGTCGTTCCGACCACCATGGAAAACATGGGCCGATGCAAAGCGTGTCGGCCTTTTTTGTTAATTGAACGCACTTTTTTGCTTTTTTGAAGAAAAAGAGATTCTCCTTCATAAAGTGTGGGGAATGTGTGGTCTCGGGTAGTGCCGAGACCACTTTCGTTATTTAGCGACCACACGATACGATGGGAGTTTCGCGAAATTGGAAAAGCCTAACGTATGAATTTTCACATTTTTGTTAAAATTCACAAGTTCGGCATAGTTATGAAAACAGCTTTGGCGGAAGAAAGAAGTAAGCCAATATGTGCGAACTGCTATTAATACGATGGTTGATGGTTACGGCCATTGTAAAGCAAATCCCACTCAAAAGTGGGTCGATAATGCCGCTATGGATGATGGATACTTTAAAACCGATTATTTAAAAGTTCGTTCAACGTCTACCTGCGATAATTTTTAAGCAATTATAGTGATACTGCTCAGCGCAAAAAAGATTGCGAAAAAGGTATACCACCAGGCTTTAAAAAATAGTGATTTTCCTTCATAAAGTGTGGGGGATGCGTGGTCTTTGGTAGTGCCGAGACCATTTCTTTATTTAGAGACCAAACGAAAAGTTGAAGAGCCACTTTTTATTTGCCTATAAGCAAGATAATAAGCAAGATAACTTAGATAAATAATAACTATTTGATATAATAAAAGCATGGAAAAGTATGAGCCGCCATTTGTTTTAACAAATGAGATAATGAATTTATTATCAGCAATTATGGAAAAGATTGGCAAAATCAATGTTTTCAATGAGCTCGATAAACTTCCCATATTAAGAAAACAAAATAGAATTCGATCCATTCACTCTAGTTGTGCTATAGAAGCTAACTCTTTATCTATTGATCAAGTTAACGATGTGATTAACGGGAAAGATGTTGTTGGTCCTCAAAAGGATATTATTGAGGTGAAAAACGCTATTCGTGCATACGAAGAGCTGGAAATGATTGATCCCTATTCAAAAAAAGAATTATTAAAAATCCATGGTATTATCGGGAAAGGTGTTGCGGAAAACGCTGGTCACTTCAGAACTGGTAACGAAGGAGTGACAGATGAAAATGGAAATGTTGTTTTCGTTGCTCCTCCTCCTCAAATGGTTGATGGTTTGATGAGTAGCTTATTTTTATGGATGAAAAAGAATAAAGGAATCATTCATCCTTTAGTGCTTTCTTCCATCTTTCATTACGAATTTGTTTTCATTCACCCATTTAGAGACGGAAATGGCCGAATGGCAAGGTTTTGGCAAACCGCTATTTTGGGGAAATGGAATAAATTATTTTATTATCTCCCAATTGAGAATCACATTAAGGACCATCAAGATGACTACTACAAAGCAATAAGTCAATCTCATGTAGAAGGTAAAGCAAATCCATTTGTTGTGTTTATGCTGAATATGATCGATTCCACATTAGAAGAGTTGATTCAAAACACATCACTATATTCTGAGAATTCTATATACGCTAAAAAACTGTTATCGCTAATGCCTATTGGTGTGTTCATGACAGCAAATGAAATCATGGATTTATTAGGACTAAAAAGCAAAGAAACTTTAAGAAAGAACTATCTTAATCCGGTTATTGAAAAAGGGCATTTGATCTTAGAATATCCTGGTAAACCTACAAGCAAAAATCAAAGATATAAAAGGATAAAATGACATATTGTTAGTTGTCAGATGATGTGAGATGCCGTTCTAACTTTAGGCATCTGATCTCATCCGTGATTAACATCATCTACGGAGCTTTGCGGCCGCCTGACCCATCGTGAGGTTCGCGATGACGCCTTTCTGATGATTGATTCGACGTAGGAATCGTTTAACCCGTTCATGTTGCTTCCTCCAGCCGAATCATCCCATCGTGGGAATTAGGTGGAAACAATTTATGGAATAATCGAATCCCCCTAGGGGGATAGGTGGGTAGAAACAAATAACCTGATAATTACCTAGAAACAAATTTCCTGATAATTACAAGATAGAAAATATAGAGTTAATTTTCACTCTTGATATTGGTATCATTGGATATACAGAAAGACAATAGAATGTAATAAATATGAATAAAATAAGTAAAGTTTTGTTATTTCCTTTAATCGCGATGTCACTTTCTTCATGTGCGTTTTTTGAATTTGGAGAGAACAAAAATGACGACATTGATTTAGGCAATGAAGAAAACTATGTAAGATGGAATCTTATTGAAAATAATAATGAATATCGGCCTGTCACT
>JAXFGC010000009.1:0-3772 GCA_034171505.1 Candidatus Alloenteromonas sp.
CGGACAACGCCAAGGTCACTACGCCCGACGGCTTCAAGTTCGAATGGGATCTTTGATTTTTTAGCGGCAATGCCCCTTTCGCCCCGTCCCGTTCTCGAAAGGGGCTTTTTTCTCCTTTTCGCCAAATTGAATGAAATTCAGAAAAATAATGCTTCCCTTAAGGGAAAGGACATGTCTATAATACTCACGTTGTCCGCCTTGCTTTGGGCGCGCAACCGCTTAGAAGAGGCTCAAGTGCATTCGCCGCCTCCATAGCGAGTCTCGAAAAAGCAGCAAGGAGGAATACCCATGTACGCAATCATCGAAACGGGTGGAAAACAAATCAAAGTCTCCGTCGGCGACAAGATCTATGTTGAGAAAATCGAAGCCGAAGCCGGAGCCGAAATCACCATCGACAAAGTCCTCTTCGTCGGCGGCGAATCCACCAAAGTCGGATCCCCGTATGTTGAAGGCGCGAGCGTCGACTGCAAGGTCGAAAAGCAAGGCAAGAACAAGAAGATCCGCATCTACAAGTACAAGGCTAAGACCAATGAACGCAAGACCATCGGTCACCGTCAGCCCTATACTTGCCTCGTCGTGAAAGCCATCAACGCCTAAGGAGCGGGCTTGTGGTTAAGGTTGATATCCAATATCGTGGGAAGGGCCTTTCCTCGGTAACCATCAAGGGCCATGCGAATTCGGGACCTGCGGGTCGCGACCTCGTCTGCGCCGCCGTCTCCGCCATCGCGATCGGTTCGCTGAACGCCTTGGAGGATTCCGATGATTACGAAATCGAAGTGGACGACGGGCTGGTGAACATCGCCATTCCGGGAGCCATCTCCGAGCACGATCAAACGGTCCTCGAAACCATGATCATTCAACTCAAAACCATTGAGGTCTCTTACTCAGAGGCCATCACCATTAAAGAAAGGAAGTAACCAACATGAAATTTGTTCTGAATCTTCAACTCTTCGCTTCCAAAAAAGGCGTAGGTTCGACGAAGAACGGCCGTGACTCTGCCGGTCGCCGTTTGGGCGCCAAGGTCGGAGATGGCCAAACCGTTACCGCCGGATCCATTCTCTACCGTCAACGCGGCACCAAGATCATGCCGGGTGTCAACGTCAAGAAAGGCGGAGACGACACTCTCTTTGCCTGCATCGCCGGCATCGTCAAATTCGAACGGGTCGGCAAGAGTGGAAAGCGCCTCAGCGTTTATCCCGTCGCGGAGTAAATCCAAGGCAGTTCATCCAATCGCTCCCTCGGGGGCGATTTTTCTTTCTTGCACTTATCTATATATAAGGATAGGAGAACAACTTTGGCGCCTTTTCTAAAGAAAAGGTTTTTGTAAGGGCTTTCATTTTTTACTTTACTTGTCCTAGGCATCGCACTATCATTAGGGCATGTTGATAAAGGGAATTCAAAAGTTTGCCTTTTGCTTATGATTCGTTTGAACCGAGCAGATAGAGCTTTTGGATTTTTCTATGAAGAAAGGAACTAGAATGATCAACAAAAAACTCTTGGCGATTGCCATGGGCGCCTTGGCCATGGGACTCGCATCCTGCGGTGGCAATTCTTCCGAACCCACCGTCGATTCTTCCGCTGAACCGGTCGTATCGGAAACCGAACCGGACGAAGGCGGAGCCGTCTGCCCGGTCGTGGAAGGAAAGACCGCGGTTTACTTCAAGGTAGCGGAAGATAGCGTTGCTCTCCCGAGCTGGGCTTCTTACTACGCGACTGGTTGCTGGAACGGCTGGGCTACCGGTGCCGCCACCGAAGAAAACGGAATCGTCGAATTCCAACAACTCGGAGATTCCAACATCTATTACGGCTACATGCCGACCTTCGATGATGCCACCTACAGCGCCGACCGTGGTTTCCAACTCGCCGTTGGCTACAATGCCTCCGCCAAACTTTCCGCAGCCTCTTCCGGCATGAACTGGACCTACAAGTCCGCTTCCTGCGCTTCCTGGCCCGGTGTAGAACACCCGAAGTTTGAAGCGCCGGTCAACAACGAAATCTTCCTCCGCGCCCATTGGAATGACGAGTCCGTCGAAGCCGCCCACAAGTTCGAATCGGTTCCGCCCGAACCCATCCTCTTGAAGAACTACTCCCTCCAATTCAAGGTCAGCGAAGCTTTGAAAGAGAAACTCACTGGCGAATACAGCTACTGCAGCCTCGCCGTTAAGGGCTCCTTCAACGATTGGGGTACCACCATCCTCTCTTATGACAAGACGAATGAGGTTTATTCCGTTTCCCTCGGTGACGTCATCGCCAACACCACTGGTGAAATGTGCATCTCCGTCGTCAACCAAACCGGTATCCTCGAAGACAAGTACAACTTGACCAAATCCGCGGAAGCCGACAGCAAAGCCGAAGGCGGCGTCCGTGCCAATAGCGTTGGCGAAGATGGAATCTTCCACCTCGGCAACCTCATTTACAGCCCGCTCAAATTCGACGGTGACGACCACGCCGCCTATTGGGGAATCCTCGACATTCCGGCCAAACAAAACGGATCCGTCGATACGGACAACGTCCCTTACGCCTTCCCGGGCGTTCCCGAATCCGTGAAAGGCTCCTTTGACATCGTCCTCGCCAATAGCGGCGAAGGCGCCCTCCCCGAAGGAACCGTCCCGCACTACGCTGGTATGTTCAATGGCTGGAAGCACGAAGCCTTCACCCTCGGCGAAGGTGGTGTTTACCACTACACCGTCACCCCGACGGAAGAAGCCCCGGTCTACTACAATGTTGGTTACGAAATGAAAGTTACCATGGGCGACTGGGACCACCCGCAAGTCGATGATGGCACCGGCGCGAACATCGTTGTCCGCCTTGCCTCCGCGATGAGTGTCCCCGTCACCGTTTCTTTTGATTTCTCTAAGCTTGGCGTGGAAAGGACCGGCGCGACCGTCAAATACGGCAATCCGATGACGCAAGACATCCACATCAACGTCACCTCCGACTCCGCTGAGCACGTCCTCGCCGAAGGCGCGAACCTCTACGTCGCCGGAAGCTGGAACGGCTGGAACAACGCGGAGGCCAACATCATGACCAAGGATGGCGACAAATACGTCTACACCATCCCCGCCAACACCATGAACATCGGCACCGCCCTTGCATTCGGTGTTATCACCAATGTTTCGTGGACTGGTAAACTCGTCGGGGCTGGCCTTGCCAATTTCTCCTTCACCATCGAAGAAGGCAAAACCAACGTCAACATCGTTGGCAACTTGGCCCTCTGCGGTGTTAAGGATTCCGAAGGCACCCTTGAATACGTTGCCTAATTCGCAACCCAAATAATTTTGAATACGGACCGAGGGACCCCTTGGTCCGTATTTTTGGAGAATCACAATGAAAAAGACCTCTCTGCTCCTCGCTATCGCTTCCGCGGGTCTCCTCATTTCCTGTGGGCCTTCCGCCGGAAATCAGGGCATCACCTTCCAAGAAGCCGATGGCAAATTCAATTTCCCCGTCATCACTCCGTTCGACGATTCCAACCTCCCCGAACTCGAAGGGGATAAAATCGTTGCTTTCTGCCCCGTCAGCGCCGGATACTCCAACGTTTATAACTGGGTCCGCGCGGATGGACAACCCGACACCCCCTTTTCGGATTGGCCCGGTGTTGCGATGACCGAAAAGTACGATGACAATTGGTATCAAGTCACGTATGAAGGCTATACCGATCTTTGGATTATCTTCAACGGAAGCGGCCAAACCCAAGATATGCATATGGACCACCCCGGCTATTGGTGGTTCTGGCAAAGCGACGCCGACATCCACGACTCCACCCCGATTT
>JAXFGC010000021.1:0-51511 GCA_034171505.1 Candidatus Alloenteromonas sp.
AGCGGGAGGCTTGCATTCTTTCATGCAATATGATGGGCCCATCCTTACGGATTCGGGTGGATTCCAAGTGTTTTCCCTCGCCAAAAGAAGAAAAATTACGGAAGAAGGGGTTTTGTTCCATAACGAATTGAATGGGAACAAGGAATTCTTCTCTCCGGAAGAAGCCATCCGCATCGAAGAAGCGTTAGGGGCAGACATCATCATGAGTTTTGATGAATGCATCCCTTATCCTGCGACCAAGGAATACGTTGCCCGTTCAACGGAACGCACCTTACGCTGGGCAAAACGGGGATTGGAAGCCCATAAACGCGAAGACCAAGCTTTGTTTGGTATCGTTCAAGGCGGTGCTTTTGCCGATTTGCGCGAGCACGCGGCCAAAGAGCTCGCCGCGATGGATTTCCCCGGTTATTCCATCGGCGGGACTTCCATCGGGGAACCGAAAGACGTTTGCTACAAGATGATTCGGGACGCGATTGCCTTCCTTCCCCCAGAAAAACCGCGTTATTTGATGGGCGTTGGGAGCATTGACTACATATTAGACGGCATTGAAGCCGGCGTAGACATGATGGATTGCGTCCTTCCCACGCGCTTAGCTCGACACGGCGCTTTAATGACGAGCCATGGACGGGTCAACATTCAAAGGGCCCAATACGCGGAGGATTTCACTCCCTTGGACGACGAATGCGATTGCTATACATGCACCCACTTCACGAAAGCCTATCTCCGTCACCTCTTCAAGACGGGGGAGGAATTCGGCAAAACTTTGAATTCCATCCATAATATCCGCTTCCTCATCCGCATCGTCGAAGGGGCTCGCGAGGCGATCAAGGAAGACCGCTTCCTCGCATATAAGCAAGAATGCCTGGCGAAATACGGCGATAAACGAGGCTTTTAATCATGGATATTTCTCTTTTTGATTTCCCACTCCCTGAAGAACAAATCGCCCAAACCCCCTTAAAGCAAAGGGATGAGGCTCGACTTATGGTCATTGACCGCGAGCACCACGTTTTCGAGCATAAAGTTTTCCACGATATCATCGATTATCTTCACGAAGGCGACGTTTTGGTTCGTAATAACACCAAGGTCATTCCCGCCCGTTTGATCGGGGTCAAAGAAGAGACCGGCGGTAAAGTGGAATTGCTCCTTCTCCACGAAGTTCTCGAAGAAGGCGAAGACGTTTGGGAGTGCTTGGTGGGCAACGCCCATTCGGTTCGCGTTGGTTCCTGGTGCGAGTTTGGTAACAAGAAACTTCGTGCCTGCTGCGTCAAGGTCCTTCCCGAAGGGATTCGCCACATGAAGTTTGAATACCAAGGTATTTTCCTCGAGGTTTTGGATTCCTTGGGTCTCATGCCCCTCCCCCCTTATATCAAGCAACAATGCGAAGATAAATCCGATTACCAAACAGTTTACGCGAAGGTTCCCGGAAGCGCGGCCGCACCGACCGCGGGATTCCATTTCACCGAGGATCTTTTCGCCAAACTAAAAGCAAAAGGCGTTGAGGTCGTTGATATCACCCTCAACATTGGCCTAGGCACCTTCCGTCCGGTCAAGGTCAGCGACACGAAGGACCACGTCATGCATTCGGAAACCTTTGAGATGAGCGAGGAAGCCGCGAACGCGTTAAACGCGGCCAAAGCGGAAGGCCGGCGAATCATCGCGATTGGCACCACCTCCATTCGAACCCTTGAATCCGTCATGCAGAAGTACGGCAAGTTCATTCCTTGCCACGAAGCGACCTCCATCTTTATTTCTCCTGGCTACCGTTTTTTGGCGGTGGATGCGGTTATCACGAATTTCCACCTTCCCAAATCCACTTTGGTGATGCTCGTCAGCGCGTTTATGGGCCGAGAATGGACTTTGCATTGCTACCAAGAAGCAATTGAACAGGGATATCGATTCTTCTCCTTTGGTGATGCGATGTTTATTCATGGGGCATATAACGAGCCTTGGATTCCCTTCGACAAATAAAGGAGTGGGCATGCAGGCGTACGTAAACTACTATAAACGGAGCCTTCAAGAGCTTGAGCACCTTCCCCAAGAGAAAAAGCCTACGCTTCTTTTGCATGCCTGCTGCGGCCCTTGTTCTTGTTTTCCCTTAACCTTCCTTTGCCCCCATTTTGACGTCACGATTTATTACGGGAATTCGAATATATTTCCCCAAGATGAATTCCTGCGCCGCCGAAGCGAACTCAAGCGGCTATTAGAGGACATCCGTCGTGATTATGGCTATGAAGTGCAGGTTATTGAGCCCGTCTACGACCATGAACGTTACATGGAGGACCTCCGGGAACTCGCGAACGAAAGAGAAGGCGGGGCCCGTTGCCGAAAATGCTACGAAAAACGCATGAAAGAAGCGTTTGATTATGCTGAGGAGCATGGTTTTGACTACTTCACGACCGTGATGACGATTTCCCGTCAAAAGAACAGCCAAATCCTCAATGAGATTGGCAAAAAACTTGAGGCAAGCCATTCTCGTACAAAATATTTCTACAGCGATTTCAAGAAAAACAACGGGATTGAGATCGGTCGGCAAATGCGGATTCATTACGATTTGTACAACCAGGAATACTGCGGCTGCGAATATTCGCTCGCCCAGGCAAAAAGAAGACAAAATTCCCTTCCAAAAGAACCGAAAAACGAAAGGTAAAATTTTAAAAGTTTGTGCGTAATGCACAAAAATTGATTGGGAAAACAAATTATTTAGGGCTGGTCGAACTTTTTTCGAATCCTCTTTTTTCGTTTTGAAAGAAAGTTCGATGATTTGTGCGAAAATTGAGAAATTAGTGTTGACGGAGACTTCGCATGCGCGTATCTTTGTACACGCTGGCGCTTGCGTTGAAGTGCGAGGTTGCCGACACACCTACAGGCGTTGTCATGAAAGGGATGTCGGGTAATTCGCACAGAGTAAGAGCCTAGAAGCCTGAAACAAAGCATAGGAGGAACATTCATGGCAAAAGAAAAAGCGATCCGCGTTCGCTTAACTGCTTATGACCACGAGATTCTCGATCAATCCGTTGAGAAGATTCTTGCGGTCGCCCAAAAAACGAACGCCAAGGTCAAGGGGCCCATTCCCCTTCCGACCGAAAAGCAGGTCTACACCATTCTCCGCGCTACCTTCGTGTGCAAGGATAGCCGTGAGCAATTCGAGATCCGCACCCACAAACGGTTGATCTATATCGTCAACCCGACCAAAGAAACGATTGACACCTTACGGAGATTGGATCTCCCCTCTGGTGTTGACATCGACATCAAGTTATAAGGAGGACTGAACAATGAAAGCCATTATCGGACGCAAAGTCGGAATGACCGAAGTCTTCGCTGCGGATGGAACGATGTACCCCGTTACCGTCATCGAGGTTCTCCCCAACGTGATCGTCGATAAACGGACCCAAGAGAAGAACGGCTACGAAGCGGTCGTCATCGGTTACGAAGACATCGCGGAAAAGCGCGTGAACAAAGCTCAAATGGGAATCTTCACCAAAGCCGGCGTCGAACCGAAAGCCCATCTCTTCGAGCTCAAGGGCGACGAAATCTACGGAAAGGCCATCGGTGAAGCCTTGACCGCCGACATCTTCCAAGCGGGCGATGTCGTCGACGTCATCGGTCACAACAAAGGACACGGTTACACCGGCACCATCAAACGGTACCACATGACCATCGGCCCGAAAGGCCATGGTTCCGGATACCACCGCGGAATCGGCTCCCTCGCCAACAACGGACGTGACAACAACCGCGTCATTCCGGGCAAACACATGTCTGGTCACTGGGGACCCAAGCAAGTCACCGTCCAAAACATCACCGTCATCGAAACCAATGCGGAAAAGGGATACATCCTCGTCAAGGGCGGCGTCCCGGGACCGAAGAAGAGCATCGTCATGCTCCGCTCCCCTGTCCGCGAACAATTCCACAAACCCGAGGTTAAGGAAATCCTCGACCTCACCAAGAAAGGAGAATAACGATGGCTGCCAAGAACATCAGCTTAAAAGTCGTTACCCTCAAGGGTGAAGACGCGGGTAAGGTTGCCGTTTCCGCCGAAGTCTTCGGTGTGAAAGACGTCAATCCGCAAGTCATCAAAGACGCTGTCACGGTTTACCAAGCGAACCTTCGCCAAGCGACCGCGAAAACCAAGAAGCGCCACGAAGTCCACGGGACCAACAAGAAACCCTGGAGACAAAAAGGAACCGGGCGTGCCCGTGCGGGTGATGTGAAATCCCCGATCTGGGTCGGCGGCGGAACCGTCTTCGGACCCGATGGAACCCAAAATTACAAACTCTCGCAAAACAAGAAGGAACACAACCTCGCCCTCCGCGGAGTCCTCTCCGAGAAGGTCGCCGCTGGCGGAATCGTGGTCGTCGACAACTTGGTCGTCGACACCATCTCGACCAAGGCCTTCGCCGAAATCCTCAAGACCCTCAAGGTCGACGGCAAGAAGGTCCTCCTTGTCACCGAGTACGAGAACGTGAACGTTGTCTGCTCCGCGCGTAACATCGATAACTTGGTCGTTACCACCACCGACAACGTCTCGGTCTACGACGTCCTCTACTTCGACGTCATCGTTGTGAGCAAAGACGGAATCAAGCAAATTGAGGAGGCCTTGAAATAATTATGGCTAAGAAAACGGAAAACAAAGTCGAAGAAACCAAGGTTTCCTTTGCGAAGCCGACCGCTCACGACTTCGAGGTCATCGTTTCTCCCTACATCACCGAGAAAACCATGGCTCTCATGCAACACCAAAACAAAGTGACCGTCAAAGTTCTTGCCTCGGCCAATAAGATCGAGATCAAGGACGCCTTCCAACGCATCTTCCAAGTGAAGGTCGTGGACGTCAAGACGATCAACCAAGTCGCCAAGAAGACGACCCGCGGTGGCCGTTACCACGGAACCATCTCGGGCTTCAAAAAAGCCATCGTCACCTTGGCCGAAGGATCGGCAATCGATCTCTTCAAAGAGTAAGGAATCACCCTCTTATATATATAGATATAAGTAAAGCATCCAATATAGGAGAAGTAAGAAATGGCTATTAGAACGTATCGTCCTTATACCAAGTCTCGTCGCGCCATGACGAACTCCACGTTTGAGGACATCACCAAATCCACTCCTGAAAAATCGTTGCTCGGCAAGGTCAAAAAGACCGGTGGCCGCAACAATCAGGGCAAAATCACTTGCCGCCACATCGGTGGAGGCAACAAGCGTCGTTACCGCATCATCGACTTCCGTCGCCGCAAGGACAACATCCCGGCGACCGTCAAGGCGATCGAATACGACCCCAACCGCAATGCGAACATCGCGCTCATCTGCTACGCGGACGGCGTGAAGAGTTACATCATTGAGCCGCAAGGACTCAAGGTGGGTGACGTGGTTGTCTCGGGTGAAGCGACCGACATCAAGGTCGGCAACTGCCTCGAGCTCCAAAACATTCCCGAAGGAACCTTCATCCACGCGGTGGAACTCCAACCGGGCAAAGGCGCTCAAATGTGCCGTGCCGCCGGAACCTCCGCTCAGATCCTTGGTTCGGAAGGCAAATACGTCATCGTTCGCTTGGCTTCCGGCGAAGTCCGTAAGCTCTTGAAGAAATGCCGCGCGACCATCGGCATCGTCGGCAATGAGGATTGGAACCTCATCAACCTCGGAAAAGCCGGTAAATCCCGCTGGAATGGCACCCGCCCGACCGTCCGTGGTTCGGCGATGAACCCCTGCGATCACCCTCATGGTGGTGGTGAAGGTAAGTGCCCGGTGGGCCGGGACGCTCCGCGCAGCCCCTGGGGCAAGCGTTGCCAAGGCGTCAAGACCCGCCACAACAAGAAGAACTCGACGCGCCTTATCGTCCGTCGTGCTTCTAAGAAGTAAGAAAGGAGAGATAGAAAATGTCTCGTTCGCTTAAAAAAGGACCGTTCGTGGATGAATACCTCCTTAAGAAGGTAGAAGCCAACCGCAAAGCCGGCAAGAAGGAAATCATCAAGACCTGGTCTCGTCGTTCGACGATCTATCCCGCCTTCGTCGAAGAAACCTTCGCGGTCTACAATGGCCACGAACACATCACCGTCTATGTCACTGAAGACATGGTCGGACACAAGCTCGGCGAATTCGCCCCGACCCGCAATTTCCCTGGACACCACGGAAACAACGTCGGCGATCAAGCCGGCCGTAAATAAGGAGAAACATCATGGCTGCTGAAACTGAAAAGAAAACCGTGAAGAAATCTCCGGCAAAGAAAGCCGCTCCGAAGAAAGAGGCTGCCCCGAAAAAGGAAACCCCGGAGAAAGAAGCCAAGAAGGCTGCCAAACCCGAAGTCACCGAACCGGCCAAACCGGCGGTCACCGAAGCGGTTGCCTTCGTCCGTGACGTTCGCGTCACCCCGCGCAAAGTCCGCCTCGTCGTGGACCTCATCCGCGGGAAGAGCGTTGCCCAAGCCCTTGATATCTTGGGCGCCATCAACAAAGCGGCGGTCAAGCCCGTGGAGAAACTCCTCCTCAGCGCGGTCGCCAATGCCGTGAACAACTTCCACATGGATCAAGAAAAGCTCTATGTGGCCGAAGTTCAAGTCAACGATGGAATGAAGATCAAGCGTTACATCCCGCGTGCCAAAGGCTCCGCCTCCGGCATCGTGAAGCGCAACGCCAACATCCGTATCAAGTTAAAGGAAAGCAAGTAAGGAGGGCCGAAACAAACTATGGGACACAAAGTTAATGCCGTCGGCATGCGCGTTGGTATCAACCGCGACTGGAATTCCAAATGGTATGCTCCGAAGAAGGAATATGGCGATTACCTCAACGAGGACATCGCGATCCGTAAATTCCTCACCAAAGAGCTTAAAAACGCCCTTCTCGCCCGCATTGAGATTGGCCGCGTCAAAACCGACAAGGGTTACGACGTGAAAGTCTCCGTCTTCGTTGCCCGTCCGGGCGAAGTCCTCGGACAAGAAGGCGCCAACATCAAGCGCCTCACCGAAGCGCTCAAGAAAATCGTCAAGTCCGGCGAAGCCCACATCTCCGTGGTCGAAGTCAAGAATCCGGACCTCGATGCCAACCTCGTGGCTCAATGGATCGCGAGCGAACTCGAAAATCGCGCCGCCTTCCGTTCGACCATGAAAAAAGCCATCCAAAAGATGCGCCGCGCCGGAGCCAAGGGTTGCAAGACCCTCTGCTCGGGACGTCTTGGCGGAGCGGAAATCGCCCGTGCGGAAGGTTATAAAGAGGGTGTCGTCCCCCTTCACACCATCCGCGCTGACATCGACTTCGCTCACGTCACTGCGAAAACCACTTACGGTAACATCGGCGTGAAAGTTTGGATCTGCCGTTCGCTCAACAAGACCGACAAGGTCGTTGTGAACGAAGAAGCCCCGAACACCGGACGCTCTTTCCGTGGCGATCGTCGCGGAAGTGGCCGTCGCCCGGAACGCAAAGGAGGAAGTGACAATGCTGCAACCAAAGCGCGTTAAATACCGCCGCCCCCACGGCCTCAGCTATGAAGGCAAACCCAAGGGTGGTACGACCGTCAACTTCGGAGACTATGGTCTCATGGCCCTCGAAGGTGCCTACATCACCGACCACCAAATCGAATCCGCCCGTATCGTTCTCTCCCGTTACACCGACCGCGCGGGCAAAGTCTGGATTCGTATCTTCCCGCATCTTGCGATGACGAAGAAACCGGCCGAAGTCCGTATGGGTTCCGGTAAAGGAAGCCCCGAAGGATGGGCCGCCGTCGTCAAAGCGGGCACCGTGATGTTTGAAATCGGTGGAATCGATGGCAAGATCGCTTCCGAAGCGCTCCGCCTCGCCGCCTACAAACTTCCGATCAAATGCAAGGTCATCAAGAAGGAGGAAGTTAAGTAATGGAAATCAAAGATATCCGCGCCTTGACTCCCCAGGAGCTTGACGCAAAGATCTACGAGTTGAAGGCTCAACTCTTCGAACTCCGCCGCAAGAAAGCGGTCGGCAACCTCGAAAATGGCAACGTCATCCGCGGCATCCGCAAAGACCTCGCCAAAGCCGAAACCGTCAAACGCGAACGCGCGCTTGGCATCAGCAAGTAAGGAGACCACCATGGAAAGAAACAATCGTATCTCCGTTCAAGGAACCGTCACCTCGGTCAAGATGAACAAGACGATCGTCGTGACCGTCTCCACCGAACGGAACCACCCGCTTTATGGAAAGCGCGTTGGTTACCGCAAAAAGTTCTACGCCCACGATGAGAACAACAGCGCCGGTTTGGGCGATGTCGTCACCATCATGGCCACCCGCCCGATCTCCAAGATGGTCAAATTCCGTCTTGTGAGCATCGACAAAAAGGCCATCACCGCCGAAAAGGCGTCCGATGCCGAAGCGAAGCTCGAAGCCTCCGAAGGCTCCGAAGCCGTCGTGAGCGAAGCCGCTCCCGTCGAGGAGGCTAAATAATGGTCCAAACTGAAACCAATCTCGTGGTCGCCGACAACTCCGGCGCCCGCTCGGTCCGTGTCTTCCGCCTCTACGGTGGCAGCCACCGCAAAAGCTCTTCCTTGGGCGATGTCGTTCTCTGCGCTGTCAAAGAAGCCATCCCCAACGGCAAAGTGAAGAAGAGCGACGTCGTCAAAGGCGTCATCGTCCGCGTGAAGCACCCCGTGCAACGCAAGGACGGCTCGACCATCGCTTTCGATGATAACGCCGTCGTCATCATCGATAACGAAGGCAACCCCGTTGGCACCCGTGTCTTCGGACCGGTCGCTCGCGAACTCCGCGAAGCCGGTTATATGAAGATCATCTCGCTTGCGGTCGAAGTCTTATAAGGAGTCAGACTATGAACATCAAAAAAGGTGATAAAGTCGTCGTGATCTCCGGCGCCGACAAAGGCAAGCAAGGTATCGTCCAACGCGTTTACCCGAAGCTTAACAAAGTCGTCGTCGAGGGCGTCAACGTCCACAAGAAACACAAGAAGCCGACCCAAACGGTTCCGCAAGGAAGCATCGTCGACATCTACGTTCCCTTCGATGCCAGCAATGTCATGGTCATCGATCCTAAAACCAAAAAGCCGACCCGCGTCTACCACAAAGTCGTGGACGGCAAGAAGGTCCGCGTCGCCAAGAGCGGCGAGGTCCTTGACTAAGGAGGAAGCACAAAATGGCAGAAACTCAAACCGCCTCCGTCAAGTACGTCAACCGTCTTGAAAAGAAGTACAAAGAAGAAATCCGTCCGGCTCTCGTTAAGGAATTCGGATACTCCACCGTTATGATGGCTCCCCGTTTGGAGAAAATCGTCATCAACATGGGCGTTGGAGATGCCACTTCCAATTCCAAAGCCCTCGATGATGCCGTCGCGGACTTGACCATCCTCTCCGGTCAAAAACCCGTCATCACGAAAGCCAAAAAGTCCATCGCGACCTTCAAGGTCCGTGAAGGACAAGCGATCGGATGCAAGGTCACCCTCCGTGGCCAACGCATGTACGAGTTCCTCGATAAACTCGTCTCCGTCGCCCTTCCCCGCGTTCGTGACTTCCGTGGAATCAGCCGCAACTCCTTCGACGGCCATGGCAATTACACCTTGGGCGTTAAGGAACAACTCATCTTCCCGGAAATCGATTATGATAAAGTCTCGAAGGTTCGTGGTATGGACATCGTCATCGTCACCACGGCCCGTAGCGACAAGGAAGCGTTCGCCCTTCTTGAGAAGCTCGGAATGCCCTTCCGCAAATAAGGAGAACCACAATGGCAAAAACTAGTTTGATCAAAAAATCGCAACGTCAGGCGAAGTTCTCCACCCGCGAATACACCCGCTGCAAACGCTGCGGACGTCCGCATGGCGTCTTACGCCGCTTCGGCCTCTGCCGTATCTGCCTCCGTGAGCTTGCTTACAAAGGCGAAATCCCCGGCATGAAAAAGGCCTCTTGGTAATGTGAAAGGAGACAAGAAATGATCGCAGATCCAATCGCGGATATGCTCACTCGCATCCGCAATGCTAATGCCCTTCGTTACGAAGTGGTCTCCCTTCCCGCGTCCAAAATCAACGCGGGCATCGCCGAGATCATGAAAAATGAAGGTTATCTCTTCGATTACCGTATCGAAGAGGCCGATGGCAAGAAAACCCTCGTGCTCGACTTACGCTTCGGGCCGAAAGGCGAACGCGTCATCACCAACCTCAAGAGAATCTCCAAACCGGGCCTCCGTGTCTACGCCCCGGCGGACAAGATCCCCTCGGTCCTCCACGGCCTTGGCATCGCGATTCTCTCCACCCCCAAGGGTCTTCTCACCGATAAACAAGCCCGCAAGGCCAACGTCGGCGGCGAAGTTCTCTGCTACATCTGGTAAAGAAAGGAAGAAATTATGTCTCGTATCGGATTTAAACCCGTCGTTCTTCCCGAAGGCGTCACCGCGGAATTCGCGAATGGCGTCATGACCGTCAAAGGACCCAAAGGCGAATTAAGCGTGAGCGTTCCCGCTCTCGTGAGCGTCGAGGTGAAAGACGGCGCGATTCACTGCACCGTTAAGGGCAATGAAATCGAAGAGCGCACGCTTCACGGCACCACCCGCGCCAACATCCACAACGCCGTCGTCGGCGTTAGCGAAGGTTTCAAGAAAGAACTTGAAATCGTTGGTATCGGTTATCGTTGCGCCGAAGGAACCGACGGCCTTGTTCTCAACGTCGGCTTCTCTCACGAAGTTATCATCCCCCCGATGGATGGCGTCAAAGTCATCGTCAAGGATGAAACCCACATCATCGTCGAAGGCATCGACAAGCAAAAAGTCGGCCAAGTCGCTGCCCTTATTCACGACACCAAGCGTCCGGAGCCCTATGGCGGCAAAGGAATCAAGTACAAAGGCGAACATATCATCCGTAAGGAAGGTAAGCGCGCTGCCGGCGGCAAGAAGTAATCGAGGAGTTAGATTATGATCGAAAAAGAATCGAGAAACGTCGCTCGTCTTCGCAAACACGCTCGTGTTCGCGCGAAAATCTCCGGCACGGCGGAAAAACCGCGTCTCTGCGTCTTCCGCTCCAACAAGCACATCGAAGCTCAAATCATCGATGACACCAAAGGAATCACCTTGGTCTCGAGCTCTTCCGTCCAACTCAAACTCGCCAACGGCGGCAACTGCGAAGCTGCTGCTAAGGTCGGTGCGGATCTCGCGGAAAAAGCCAAAGCCAAAGGCATCGAAATCGTTGCCTTCGACCGCGGTGGTTACCTCTATCACGGCCGTGTCGCCGCTTTGGCGGATGCCGCTCGTGAAGGCGGTCTCAAGTTCTAAGGAGAATGAAGATGGAAGAAAACAAAGTCAACACCCCGGTCGAAGAATCGACCGAGGCCTCCGCTCCGAAAGGCGGATATGAACCCCATGGCTCCGCTTCTGCTCCCCGTCCGGGCGACCGCAAAGACGGATCTCACCGTGGACGTCCTTCGGAACGTCGTGGTGGCCGTGGCGGATTCCGCAACGGCAATGACGATGGCTTGACCGAACGCGTCGTCGCCATCAACCGTGTTTCCAAGACCGTTCAAGGTGGCAAACACGTCCGCTTCTCCGCTCTCGCCGTCGTCGGCGATGGCAAGGGCAAATTCGGCTTCGCGATGACCAAATCCGGCGAAGTCCCCGACGCGATTAAGAAATCGCTCGCCGCTGCCCGCAAGTACATGCACAGCATCCGCCTCGTCAACGGCACCATCGCCCATGACGTCGAAGGTGTCTTCGGCTCGACCAAAGTCGTCCTCAAACCGGCTCCGGCTGGTACGGGTATCGTCGCGGGTGGTGCCGTCCGCGCCGTCGTTGAACTCGCCGGCATCAAGAACGTCGTCGCCAAAGTCTACGGCTCCCGCACCCCGATTAACGTCATCCGCGCGACCGATGCGGGCCTTCGCTCCCTCAAGGACTATGAGCACATCATGATCCTCCGCGGAAAGAAGACTCCCGAACAATTCGCCGCGAAACGTGATGAAGAGCGCGCTGCTCGCAAAGCGGCTGCTGAAGCGAAAGGAGACAAATAATCATGACTTCTCTCCACAATTTGAAAAACGTCAAAGGCGCGAAGACCGAAGGTTTCCGCGTCGGACGTGGACGTGGTTCCGGCAACGGCAAGACCGCCGGTAAGGGAACCAAGGGCCAAGGCGCCCACAACAAAACCAAGAAGAACGGATTCGAAGGTGGACAAACCCCGATCGGCCGTCGTCTTCCGAAGTATGGCGCCCGCAAGACCCACTACAATGACCCGACGGTTTATGCTGAAGTGAACCTCGCGACCCTTGAAAAGTACTTTGAAGAAGGCGCCACCGTCAACGCGGCGGTCCTCCTCGAAAAGAAGATCATCAAGAAAGAGCTCTCCGGCATCAAAATTCTCGGCAATGGCACGCTCACCAAGAAGCTCATCGTCGAAGCAAAAGCTTTCTCCGCCTGCGCGAAGAAGGCCATTGAGGACCTCGGCGGCGAAGCCAAGGTGGTTGAGTAATGCGCAAATTCGTCTCGATCTTTAAGAACAAAGAGATCGTTGGTCGTATTTTCTTCACGATCATGATCCTCTTCGTCGTGCGGATCGGGGCGGCCATCACGGTGCCTGGCGTTCAAGTCGAAGATTCGTTGGCGCAAGCCATGAATTCCGGCAACGCCATTGCCTTGATGGATTTGATGGGTGGAGGCGCGTTGAGTAACTTCTCCGTCTTCGCCCTAGGCGTTTCGCCTTACATTACCGCTCAGATCATCGTCGAACTCCTCTCCAAGGACGTTCTTCCTGCACTGACGGAACTTTCCAAGCAAGGCCAATATGGCAGGAAGAAGATTGAGATGGCGACTCGCTATCTCGCCCTCTTGCTCGGCGCGGTCCAATCCTACGGCATCATCAAGACGATGCAGAATTCCAGCTACATCTCCTTGACGCTCGCGGATAATTTCTGGACCTACCTCTATATCGTCACGGTCATGTTGGCCGGGGCGATGCTCACGATGTGGCTCGGCGACCAAATCACGGAGAAGGGGCTTGGCAACGGAATCTCGGTCATTATCTTTGCCGGCTGTGTCCGTTCCCTCCCATTTCAAATCCGGACGGCGTTCACCCGCTGGATTTCCCAGAACCAAGGCATGGGCTCCAATGCTCTCATCCGCGGTTCCTTCATCTTCGTGATTTATATCCTGGCGCTTATCGCCATTACGGCCGGGGTTGTCTTCTTCGAACTCTCGAAGCGCAAAATTCCGGTCCAACACGCGGGAAAAGGCGGTCAAACGGCTTCCATGGCTCGGGCCTCCTTCCTTCCTATTAAGGTAAACTCCGCAGGCGTTATTCCCGTCATCTTCGCTTCGTCGATCATGATGGCCCCGTCGGTCTTCGCGAGCTTCATCAGCTCCGATGCCGCTAACGCCCAATGGCTCCAAATCTTCAACTATTCGGCCATGTATCCCATGCCACCGATTGATGGAAACGAATGGAGCATGCCGTGGGGTCTCCTCATTTACGTGGCCCTCATCATTATCTTCACGTTCTTCTACTCGGAGATGCAAATGAACCCCGAGCAGATGGCGGACAATTTCCAAAAGAACGGCTCTTATATTCCGGGCATTCGTCCGGGCAAAGAGACCGAACGTTATGTTCGCAAAGTTCTCAATCGCGTGACTTGCATCGGTGCCCTCTCCCTTGCGGTGATCAGCCTCCTTCCGGTGGCTCTCACCCTCTCCGGGGTCTTCGGCAGCGACACGTCCCTTGCGATTGGCGGTACGGGCATGATCATCGTCGTCGGTGTAGCCATTGAGCTCAACTCCCAGATTGATGGTCTTCTCGCCGGAAAGAGCTTTGAACAAGTTCAAGGAGGTATGTAATGCTGAACATCATTCTTATGGGTCCTCCCGGTGCTGGAAAAGGCACCCAAGCGACCCGTATCGTCGACTCGTTTCACATCCCCCACATCTCCACGGGAGACATGTTCCGTGAAGCTATTGCCCAAGGGACGCCCCTCGGACTCCAAGCCAAAGCCATCATCGAGCGCGGCGATCTCGTTCCTGACGATATCACCATTGCTCTTGTGAAGGACCGCTTGAGCCAACCGGATTGCTCCATGGGCTTCTTACTCGACGGCTTCCCCCGCACCATTCCGCAGGCGGAGGCCCTCAAAGTCATCGGAGCGGAAATCGGCCGCGAAATCAACCTCGTTGTCGACATCTCCGTGCCCGATGCCGAACTCGTCCGCCGCATCAGCGGACGTCGCGTTTGCCCCAAGTGCGGCGCTTCTTACCACATTCAGGATATGAGGCCCGCTGAGTATGGCGTCTGCGACCGCTGTGGCAGTGCTCTTGTCCAACGCAAGGACGACAACGAAGCTTCGCTCAAGGTTCGCTTGGAGAATTACTACAAGCAAACAGCGCCGCTTCAAGCCTTCTACCAAAACGAAGGTGTCTACCATGCGTTCAATGGCGTTTGCACCGCCGATGAACTCTTTGGCGAGATTTCTTCCCTCCTCGAGGCTCATCAATGATTATCATCAAGTCCCCACGCGAAATCGCCCTCATGCGAGAGGCGGGTCGCGTGGTGGCCTTGGTCTTCGAAGCGGTGAAAGACCTCTGCGTTCCTGGCGTATCCACGGCCCAAATCAATGATGAAGTGGACCGCATCGTTCGGGAAAATGGGGGTATCCCCGCGGAGAAAGGCTATTATGGCTACCCAGCCTCCGTATGTACCAGCGTGAACGAGGTGATTCTCCATGGAATCCCCTCCAAAACGAAGATCTTGCGTGACGGCGATATCATCTCCTTGGACCTGGTTGTTAAGAAAGCCGGGTATTGTGCGGACGCTTGCAGGACCTACGAAGTAGGTATTTGTGGCGAACGTGCGAAAAAAATCGTTGATATTGCTCACGAATGCTTCGATAATGCGGTGGCCCTGGTAAAACCAGGGGTCCACCTCGGCGACGTCTCCGCCATGATCGAAGCGACCGCAAAAAAGCACGGTTGCTCTGTTCCCCGGGATTATACCGGGCACGGAATCGGCCGCGAGATGCATGAAGATCCTTACATCCCCTGTTATGGAACCCCCGGAACCGGGCCGGTTCTTCGGGAAGGAATGACCATCTGTATCGAGCCAATGATCTTCGAACACAATAACGCGGTTCGGGTTCTCAAAGACGGTTGGACCGTCGTCGCCAAAGACGGCGGGCTCACTGCCCATTACGAGAACACGATCGTGGTGACCGGAGACGGATATGAGATATTGACGAAGCTCTGAGAGCGGAAAGGAAGTAATTTGAGCAAAGAAGATTGCATTGAAGTTGAAGCAACCGTTGTGGAATGCCTTCCCAACGCGAACTTCAAGGTGAAACTTGAGACCGGCGTCGTGGTCCAAGCCTGCGTTTCGGGAAAAATCCGGATGAACTACATCCGAATTCTCCCCGGTGATCGGGTCACCGTCCAGTTCTCACCTTATGATTTAACACGTGGGCGTATCACGTTCCGTTATAGGAACTGAATTCAGGAGAAAAAACATGAAAGTCAGACCGTCTGTTAAGCCGATTTGCGACAAGTGCAGAGTGATTCGGCGCCATGGCAAGGTCATGGTCATTTGCCCCAACCCCAAGCACAAACAACGTCAGGGTTGATTGAGAAAGGAATATTTGAACAATGGCACGTATTGCTGGGGTTGATATCCCAAACGAGAAGCGCATCGTCATCTCCCTTACCTACATCTATGGTATCGGAAACACGACCGCTGAAAAAATCTGCGCCGCTGCTGGCGTCAATGTCGATATTCGCACCAAAGATTTGACCGACGAGCAATTGACCGCTCTTCGTGCCGAAGTCGCGAACTATCGCACCGAAGGTGACCTCCGTCGTGAAGTCGCCCTCAACATCAAACGTCTTATGGAAATCGGATGCTACCGTGGCATCCGTCACAAGAGAGGCCTTCCTGTCCGCGGTCAACGCACTCGCACCAATGCCCGTACCCGCAAAGGTAAGAGAAAGACCATCGCGAACAAGAAAGAGGCCACCAGATAAGGTAGGTGAACAACTATGGCACAAGCAAAGAAAACGAACGCCCGTAAGAAGAAGATCAAACGCTCCTTCACCAAAGGCGTGGCTCACATTCACAGCACCTTCAACAACACCATCGTCACCATCACCGATTGCCAAGGAAATGCGATTTCTTGGAGCAGCGCTGGTGCCCTTGGCTACAAAGGCGCCAAGAAAGCTACTCCGTTCGCGGCTCAGCTCGCCGCGGAAGCCGCTGGCAAAGTGGCCTTCGATCAAGGCCTCCGTCAAGTTGATGTCGAAGTCAAAGGTCCGGGTGCCGGACGTGAATCTGCGGTTCGCGCCCTTACCACCGTTGGCCTCCAAGTCCTCTCCATCGAAGATACGACTCCGATTCCCCACAACGGTTGCCGTCCGCCCAAGCGTCCTCGCGGATAGTTCGCGCTATCTCGTCGCGCTTCACTAGATAAACCAAGGAGGAAAATCAATGGCCATTTCTAGCAAATCCGAAGAGCAAGACTACATCAACCTGCCCAATCAATTTGAGCGTTTCACCATTAAGACTGCGATTGATGATCCGGTTGCGCATTATGCGAAATTCGTGGTCTCTCCCCTTGAACGGGGATTCGGCATTACCCTCGGAAACGCGCTTCGCCGTGTTCTCTTGAGCGCTCTTCCCGGAGCTTCCGTGTTCGCCGTCCAAATCGAAGGCGTCCGTCATGAATTCACCGCCATTCCTGGCTGCGATGAAGATGTGACCGCCATCATCCTCAACCTCAAAGACCTCGTCATCAAAGTTGACGATCTCTCTGCCGAAACCAAATTCTTAACCCTCGAAGCCCATGGTCCCTGCACCGTCAAGGCTTCGGATATCCGCTGCCCGGCCTTCGTTTCCGTCGTGAATGGCGATCTTGAAATCGCCCACCTCAACGAAGAGGGCGTCCTTAAGATGACCATCCTCGTCGCCAATGGCCGTGGATATGTCACTTCCGAACAAAACAAAGTCATCCGTAAGGTTGACAACGTTGGCGTGATTTCGACCGATTCCAACTACAGCCCGGTCGTGAAAGTCGCCTTCAGTGTGGAACCGACCCGTGTTGGCCACGACAGTCGCTTTGATGAATTGACCCTTGAAGTCACCACCAATGGTAGCTGCACTCCGGCCGAAGCGGTCACCCTTGCTTCCAAACTTCTCATTAACCAACTTATGCACTTCACCCTGATCCAATCCGGTCGTGAATTCCGCATGGAAAAAGAAGTGGAGAAACCCGAGGAGAATCGTTTCCAAAACATGCTGATCGAAGAGCTCGATTTGAGCGTTCGCAGCAACAACTGCTTGAAGCGCGCGGGTATTACTACTGTCATGGAACTCACTCAGAAGAGCGAGGACGAAATGATGAAAGTCCGCAACCTCGGCAAAAAATCCCTTAAGGAAGTGAAGGAAAAGCTCGCTGAAATCGGCTTACACTTCCGCGACTATATAGGAGAATAAACTGTTATGGCAGCACAAGGAAGAAAGAACGTCCACGGCAAAGCCGGTGTACGTTTCAAAGCGGGTTATACCGCATCCAAAAACAAGGCGATGCTTCGCAACGTCGTCTCGAGCCTTATCGTCAACGGCAAAGTCAAAGTCACTTCTGGCGTTGTGAAAGAACTCAAGAGCCTTGCGGATCGTCTTGTCACCCTCGCGAAGCGCGGCGACGTCCACGCCCGCCGTCTTGCCGCCCGCACCGTTCGCCATGGTATCGTTGATGCCAACGGCGTCGAAGCTCTCGACAAGCTTTTCAATGAAATCGGACCGAAGTTCGCTTCCCGCAATGGCGGCTACACCCGCGCGACTAAGCTCGGATTCCGCCGTGGAGACAACGCGGAAGTCGTGATCGTTTCCTGGGTTGAGTAAATTCATCTACTAAACCACCAAAAAGTTCTTGCATTGCAGGAACTTTTTTCTTTACACTCAACCACGATGAAAGCCTTGTTTTTCGATTTAGATGGCACTCTCCTTAACACCCTAGAAGATATTAAGGACGCGCTAAATGATGCGTTAGAAGAGATTTCCCTTCCCCTTCGTTACTCTTTTCTAGAATCCAAACGCTTGATTGGCAACGGGGCGGAGATTTTGATGCACCGGGCGTTGGGACCCTATGATGATCCCGAGCATTTCGTACGCTTAAAAGAGGCCTTCCTTCCCCGCTATCTTTCTTATCAAGGACGTTCTACCGTTCCGTATCCTGGCGTAGTTGAGATGCTAAATGAACTCAAAGAGGATGGCTGGTTGCTTTTCATTATTACCAACAAACCGGACGAAATGGCGCAGGACATCGTTTCCCGGACGCTTCCCAAGAATTTATTCACCGCGGTTCTCGGGCACAAAGAAGGAACGCCAGTTAAGCCCAACGTCTTCTTGATTGATATGGCTGTAAGGGATTACAATGTAATGCTTCCCGAGAGCTACTTCGTTGGCGACTCCATGGTGGATGTTCAGACAGCGAAAAATGCGGGGATTCCATGTATTTTTTGTGAATACGGATATGGGAGTCTCCAAGAGGGAGAGATGAAAAAGGACGTCCACGTAGCACGAACGGCAAAAGAGATCGCAACTCTCATTAAAGAATGCTCTTCTGCATCCTAAAAGATTATGCGTAGCGTAAAGATCTTTAATTCACTGGGCAATAAGCTCGAAACGTTCGAACCTTTACTTCCAGGTAAGGTGTCGTTTTATGTGTGCGGCCCTACCGTCTATAGTTCTCCCCATATTGGGAACATGAGACCCGTCATTGTATTCGACGTTTGGCGTCGCTTATTCATGAAATTGGGTTATGAAGTAACTTTCGTCTCCAACTATACCGATGTTGATGATAAAATCATCTTGCGAGCCAAAGAACTCGGCATAAGCGAAGCAGAACTTACTACTTCGGTGATTGCAGATTTCGCACAGCTCGTGACGAAAGTTGGATCGTTGCTCCCGGATTACACTCCGAGGCCAACGGTTTGCATGGCGGAGCTTATCGCGTACATTGACGACTTGGTTCGTTCGGGGCACGCGTATGTTTCGCAAGGGGATGTCTATTTTCGAGTGAAGGATATTTCCGATTACGGATGCCTTTCGGGCAATACGCCTGATTCGCTGGTGTCCGGGTCTCGGGTAGAAGTCAGTACTCTAAAGGAATCGCCTTTGGACTTCGCTCTTTGGAAAAAAACCGACACCGGTATTCGTTGGGATTCGCCTTGGTCGACTGGGAGACCGGGCTGGCACACCGAATGCTGTGCGATGATTGGTTCGCAATTTCCACAGACGCACGGTCTTATTGACATTCACGGAGGAGGATTCGACCTCAAATTTCCGCATCACGAAAACGAAATAGCGCAAGCTGAAGCTCATGACGGACACCATTTAGCACGTTATTGGATCCATAATGGCTTCATTAGCATTGACAACGAAAAGATGTCCAAATCTCTTGGCAATGTGTTGCTCGCCAAGGATATTGTGGATGTCTATGGGGGAAATGCGCTCCGCTTGATGATGCTGAACACGCATTATCGCGCTCCGTTAGCCTTTACCGGCGATACGATGGCAGAAGCGGTGAAAAACGAAAAGAAGATAGCTACGACGCTTAAAAGCGTTGCGGTCGCTCTTCAGGCCCAAGGTATCGATCTTTCTTCCTTAACGGGAAGTGGAGAAGATGCCTTCCTTGACGAACTTTGCAATGATTTGAACACGCCGAATGCTATCACCGTTCTTTATGCAGAGCTTAAATACGCGAATTCACTTGTTCGCGTGAAAAGCATCGATTATGACGCTTTGTCCATGAGCTTCGCTCGGATTCGGGACTATTTGCAGGTCCTTGGACTTGATTCTTCGTATCCCGTTCTTAACGAAGAGGATAAGGCGCTGTATAATTTGTACCAGAAAGCAAAAGAGCAGAAGGATTATGCTGAAAGTGATAGAATCCGTGTCCTTTTGTCGGAGAAGGGAATTATGTAACCATGCAGAGTGTTGATCAAATCATCATCGGCTGGTTTAATTCCGATTTCGGCACCGGATTTTCTGGAGGCGTAGTGGGCAACCTTCTCTTGATAGTGCTTTCGCTACTCGCGGCCATTCTTTGTGTCGGCCTGCTTGGCTTTGAACGGGAATACCATGGTCATAGCGCTGGATTACGGACCCATCTTTTGGTGGGAATCGGATCCTGCTTGATTACCATCCTTTCCATTTATGGGTTTGGTTATTGGGATTCCGTTAGTTCTACCACTCGGGACCCGGCTAGACTAGTGGCGCAAGTGGTCTCTGGTATCGGCTTTTTAGGGGCCGGAGCCATTATCCAAACTGGCGTCAGCGTTAAAGGTCTTACCACCGCTACGACCTTATGGGTGTCTATGGCAATCGGCATCGCCTGTGGCACGGGATCTTTTGTAATCGCCGGCTTGGCGACAACGTTGGCATTCTTCGTTGTAATTGGGCTGAATCGCCTAGAATCTTTTGCCGCTCGAAAGCGGCCCTCCCTAATCATGGTTGTACGCCCGAATCAGGCAGTGTTATCCACCCTGCATGATCTGGCTAAGACATATAACGTAGAGTTTGAAAACATTACGTCTGAAATTATTGCCTTTCAAGGGGCTAGCGCCCTTCGCGTCGTTGTACGCTTCGGATATCATTCTCCTGGTTCACTGGTTACATTCAGTGAACAGGTCCGAATTGCATTATCTCCTTTGGAGATAACGTCTGTAGGGTCGGCGTGAAACTATGGAATATATCCATGGAATTAATGCCGTCCGCGAAACGATACGTTCGGGAAATGCGATTCGCATTTTCGTGAACCCCAGGAAGGGAACCGCGCCTCTGGTTAATGAGGCAAAATCCACGGGAATTCACGTGGAAGTCGTTTCGGATGAGAGGCTGTTTAGCCTCTCGGGAACCCGTCAACATCAAGGAATCATCGCCGAGGTGAAAGGTTTTTCCTACGATTCGTTGGAGGAACTGATAGCTAAGGCCAGTATGAAAGGAAAAATCTCCTCTTTATTGATGCTTGATGGTATTCAAGATCCTCATAATTTCGGAGCGATTCTTCGTTCGTGCGATGCGTTCGGCGTCTCAGGAATCATCATCAAAAGCCGCAATCAGGTTGGCGTTACTCCCACGGTGGCCAAAGTTTCGACGGGAGCCATTAATTATGTACCCGTGGCAATGGTCTCCAACCTTACGAACGCGGTGAAAAAGCTGAAGGATTCCGGATTCTGGATTGTAGGCACGGATGGTATTGCAAGGGATACTGTCGACAAAATTGATGTCAAGCGCCCCCTTTGCATTATCATTGGTTCGGAAGGAAAAGGAATCTCTTCGCTTTTGCTAAGCGAATGTGATTATGTAGTCAAAATTCCAATGGTTGGACATGTGAATTCGCTGAATGCGTCTGTGTCTGCCGGAATCATCTTGGCGATGATTTCCTTCTTAAGAGGAGAGGAATAACTTTATGATTTTAAAGAATAAAGCCGGGATCATTCCCGAGCTTTTGGAAGCCCCTGAAGTCCAAGAACTTCAAGCCAAAGCCTCCTCTTTCGTCGGCAAAGAACTTGCCGATATGAGCGACGAACTTCTCGTTCTCGCTGCGCGGTTCGGAAATGATGCCGCTCGTTCTCTCCTCATCTTGCGATATATCGATAGTTGCAAGGCGATCCAAGAGACCTTGATGCCGGGTTCTACCGCTCTGGTCTCCAATGTTTGGGACAGCAATTTGATTATGTTCCAAGCGTTCACGTCCGCTATCGAACTCTACACCGGTGAAGTCAAATTCACTACGTACTTCTTCGCTTGCTACAAGCACAAACTTCAACACTGCATGCGCGAGTTCCAAAACAGTTACTACCGCACGCAAATCGTCTCTTTAGACGAAGAACACGGTTCTGGTGACGATACCTGGACCTACCACGACATCCTTGCGGATGCTTCCACCTTCTCCAATCCCACAAAAGAAGTCAATGCCAGCCTTTTCTTGGATGACATTGCTCTCCTTCCGACGGACAAGTTTGATGCTCAAACATACCCCGTCGCCGTCGCCCTCTCCCAAGGGTTCCGCTTCTCTCAAATTGCGGTTCTCTTCGGGCTTCCGAAAATCCGTCTTCGTCGTATCATTGACGATTTGAAGAAATACCTTTGGAAGCGTAAGGATCTTCGCCTCTGGGAAAAATACGATTTCAAGAAATAATTTGATTTCGTAGTAGCCGACCTTTTCACTGATTCATTGCCGAATCGGCATGCTTCGTTACTAGCGGAAACCCACCCTGCCTTTGGTGTTTTCAGGGGCAGGGTGGATCCGCGCTGATGTGTAGATTTCTTTCATTTTGCCCGAAGCAGGGCCCGTCAATGCAATTGTCATTGACAACTTCTACGCTCAAGTGTACGATTTGCACGCTGAAAGTTGGATATACAATGGGTCGTGAAAAGGTTTTTTTAATTTGCACAGAATGCCTCAGCCGAAACTACACTATGTTGAAGAAAAAAGACTTGGGAAGGCGTTTGGAACTCAATAAGTATTGTTCAACTTGCAAGCGTCATACCTTGCACAAAGAAAGCAAATGAGGAGGTATCGATGAATCCAATTAAGTATGTGAAAGAAGTGGTCAAGGAAGGCAAGCGTATCCGCTGGCCGAAGCGTGATCTTTTGATCCCGACGATTGTTGTGGTCATCTGCATCAGCGTTTTTGTCGCTTTGTTCTTGACCTTGGAAGATTTGACCGCGGGCTCGTTAATCAATCAGCTCCGCAATGTGTTTGGAGGGAATTAATCATGGACGAAACAAATAACAACACCGTTCCCGCTTTAGGCGAGAAGGCTTGGTACATCGTTACCACTTATTCGAAGAATGAACAAAAAGCAGCTGACAACCTCAGACGTCGTATCGAGACGATGGGTATGCAGAAGTACATTCTTCGCATCCTTGTTGCCGAGCATGATGTTCCCATTATCGACAAAGCCACGGGACAACCGACTGGCGAAACCAAGAAAGAGAATTACTATCCCGGTTATTTCTTCGTTGAAATGATTATGACGGATGATTCTTGGTACATCGTTCGTAACACCCCGGGGGTCACTGGTATTGTCGGTTCTAGCGGCGGCGGACAAAAACCCTGCCCTGTTCCGCGCGAACAAATCGAACCTGTTTTGAAGCGCATGGAGATGATTGAAGAGAGCATGTACGACCGCTATGGCGTTGGCGACACGGTCAAAGTTATTCGCGGGCCGTTTGAAGGCACTCAAGGCACCATTCTTGCCATTGATCGTGCGACCGGCGCTTGCCATATCGAGACCGTCTTCTTTGGTAAGAAAACTCCCTTCGATGTCGAGTTCTCCGAAATCGAAAAAATCTAATAAAACAAAATGGGGCTCAGCCCCATTTTTCGTTGGTTATTCTCCTGGCTCCCTTCGAATTCGATCCATCTCTTCGTGAACCGATTCAAAATATGGAAAACTCCGATAAGTTCGAAACTTTTCTTTTCCAATTGTGTCCATAAAGAAAAGATAGAACTTATCGGTTACGGTTAAGAAAACGATTTCCGAGACGTGGAGATGATTCTTTTGGGCGTCGTTTTCTCGAAGAAAAAGATTAGTGATTTCCTCCGCGGTGACGAGAGCGAGCTTTCCGGCATCGTCTAAAAAGGCGTTTTGAACCGTCGGTTCGTATTTCTGGACCCATTGGATATATTCGCGAAGCGGGCTTGTCCCTTGGGCGAAATCTGAACCGCTCATGGCAAGACGCATTTTGGTCGCAAGATTGGATAAATGGTTAGGCTGGTAGGCGTGACCGAGTTCCTTCGCTAAAAGAGCGGAAATGGGTTGACCGGGATTGTCTTTAAGAAAGATATATCCGAACAAAAACGCGGCGGAGGCGCAAATTTCTCGCCCTTCGTTTTCGGTGGCTTCCGCGAGATCGATTTTTAACCAACTGCGGGCGGTATAGAGGAATCCGTCGTAAAGGTCCTCATAAATGTCTATTGATTTCATGGCAGTATTATCGCAGTTTGTCCATTGATTCAAAATATGTTTTCTCTATCTTCGATTGAAATTCGTGGTGCGAAAAATGCTTGAAATAAAAAGTCGAACCTGTCTGTTCTGACAAAAGGATTCGGCGGTTTCATTTTCGGACTTTGCGGAAGAAGAGTGTCAGGGCGAATAAAACATCGAGAATGGCGACGCCGGAGTCTCCGAACACAGATACCCAAAGCGGAAGCGTGAAGAGGTTTGTGCTTGCTCCAACGAGGGACAAGGCCATAATGATTCCTTTCGCGGCGAGGGCGAAGACTATGCAGGCAACCGCACGCCGTTCTGTCATTTTTCCGATGCGCAAAAAGCGATCGACCCCCAAAGGGTCATCATCGAGCAAAACAACATCAGCTTGATTTACTGCCAGGTCGGACCCTAAACCGCCCATGGCAATTCCAACGTCGGCCAAAGCAAGGGTAGGAGCGTCATTGATCCCGTCTCCGACATAAGCGATGGACCCGTATTTTTCTTTTTGTTCAATTAGGGTTTTACTCTTTTCTTCGGGGGTCAATTCCGCGCAACAAACATCGATATGGAGCTGGTCGCAAATGCGTTCCGCGACATTTGTTTTGTCGCCTGAAATCATGATTGTTTCAATGCCCTTATCCTTTAAACGGAGGATGGTTGTTTCGCTATTGGCTTTTGGGGTGTCTTCCAGCGCTACGAAGCCTTTGTCTTCCCCGTCAACGATTAGGTATACGATGGTTCCAGATTCAGTGGAAGAGGCCTTGTTTTCGGGATTTTTTGGATTTCGCGAGGCTTGGTAAACGTGGCTTTGGTAGGTTACTCGAGTGCCGTTTCCAGGAATCTCTTCATAATCGGAAATGTCATCCGATTTGATGGGATGAGATATGGATTTAGACAAGGCTTTTGCGATTGGGTGATTGGAACGGGATTCGGCTATGCAAAGACCATTAAGTAAGGTTTCTTCATTGCAGTTAAGAGGCTGCTTTTTGCTAATAGAAAATTCGCCTTTGGTGAGTGTGCCGGTTTTGTCAAATGCGATTGCTTTTACGCGGCTGATGGCATCGAAATTTTCGGCTCCTTTAACAAGTATTCCGTTCTTGGAAGCTAATCCCAAACCAGAAAAATAGGCAAGGGGAACCGATAGAACGACCGCGCAGGGACACGAGACGACAAGAAAGGATAATGATGCGTAAAGATAGTCCGACCAAATCGCTGAGTTGGTTGGGGCAATGATGAGCGGCGGAAGGACCGCGACGAGAATTGCTAGTGCAAAAACAACGGGGGTATAAATCTTGGCAAAACGGTCGATGGAACGAGCAGTTTTCGCTTTGTGCTCATTTGCGTGCTCGATGAGATGAAACAGTTTTGCGATCGTGGAATCCGAGTATTCTTTTTCAACCACAATCTCCATGCCGCCGCTTTGAAGGATGGTTCCTCCAAACACGGAATCTCCCAGGGCTTTTTCAACAGGCATGGATTCACCCGTTAAGGAACTTTCATTCATGGCTCCGGCACCTGAAGCGACAATTCCGTCGCAAAGGCATCGCTCACCTGCCTTTAGCAAAACATGGTCTCCTTTTTGCAGTTCTTCGGGACGCAACTGATTTACTTTTCCGTCGCGGAGAACATTGGCGAATTCTTTTCGAATGTCGAGTGCAGCGGTTAACGATTTTTTGGATTTTTCTTCTGCGATGTGTTGAAAAAACTCACCGACTTGAAATAAAAGCATGACCAAGACGGCTTCAAAATATTCGTTGTGTTCTGGACCGAACGCCCGTAAGGAGAAAGCCCCTGCGGCAGCTAAAACCATTAATGTTTCTTCGGTGAAAAAAGCGCGTTCATGAATTATGCCTTCTATCATTTCCCAGATTACATCGTAAGAAACGATGAAAAAAGCGACCAACATTACCAGGAGGTTTATCCACCAGTTTACGTTTGCTTCATTCCAAACAAATTGGCCTAGAATCGCTAGGGTTAAGGAAAGGGCGACTCGAATGAAAAACACAAGATGGGAGTGCTCTTTTTCGTGTTCGTGAGCCATGCTAGTTTCCTTTCTTCTCCTCTTGAACGTGAGAGGAGACAACTTCGAGAAGAGAGAGGACGTGATCGTCGGCCAAAGTGTAGAAAACGCGAGTTCCTTCTTTTCGGGAGGCCAAAAGATTCGCGTCTTTCATTACACGAATTTGGTGGGAAACTAGGGATTGGGAAGCACCAATCTCTATACAGATTTCGGAAACGCACTTTTCTTCTTTCGCGATGGAGCAGAGAATCTTCAGTCTTGTAGAATCTGCCACTATGCTGAGCAAACTTTGCATCGCATCGAGTACGTCGTTGTCTGGGATTGCCATACTTTTTCTCCATGAATATGTGTTCATATTTTCTCATACTATATATGAACAGTGGTTCATGTTCAAGAGACAAAATTGCCCGTGAGAAAACTCATGGGCAATTTGGTTTCCTACGATGGCCAGCACCGTAGTTTCAGTGGCTCGAAGAACAAAATTTAGTCATCCGGAATGGCGTCAGTGGAAATCACTGTCACCTCAACACCTTCGATGAAGCAGGGGTGGCTTCTCCAGTGTTATCAATGGGCGTTCCTCGCCCTGTAGAGGCTATTTTATAACCCTTCGCACACGGGGCGCTGGGCTTCAACAGAGAAATGATGAAGGTCGGGAATGACGTCGGTGTTGCTGCGACGTCTCAACGTCGTCATAAAGACCGTTTGCGAAGTCTTTCAGGCGTCATCGCATGGGCGTTCCCCGCCCAGAGAGATTGTTGTCATGTCATAATACCGTTTGCCTTTGGATAGTTTCGCGAAAACTCGAAATGATGAAAGTCGGGAATGGCGTTCGATGGTGAGATCGAAGCCTCAACGCCGTCAACGACCACGTAATGAAATCTCGGGCGTTCTCACATGGGCGCTCCCCGCCCGGTTTGCTCATGCGCCGAATCGGCAGAAGTACCGACTGGCTTTTGTTTGATAGATGATATCATCCAGGATGGCGGCGAACATTCATTCAACCACCTCAGCGCCATCAACGAAACAGGGGTATCTTCTCCGGCGCTTTTTACTGGGCGTCCTTCGCCCGAAAGATATTACGATTACTCCGTCATTTACTGGGGTGACTTAGCATCGTGTTCGGCTTTTTTCAGGATATTCATTGCTGCGTTTTCGTCGCGGTCCAGCTGAGCCCCGCAATTGGGGCAAGTCCATTGTCGGACGGATAGATCTTTCGCTTTTTCGCTCCGAACACCGCAGCAATGACAAATCTGCGAGGAGGGGAAGTTCGTGGGCACTTCCTTCACCACTTTCCCGACAGATAGGGCTTTCGTCCGTAAACGAGAGATGAAGGCCGCGTAGGGCTTGTGGAGATACCACCGCGCCACGCTTTTTCGTTGCAACATTCGCACCATCATCAAGGACTCGACTCCGATGAAGTCGTAATCCCGGACTAAGATGTGAGCCGTTTTGTTGATGAAATTGGCCTTCAGGTTCGTGTGTCGATAGAAAGCATTCCTTAGGCGATGGAGGGTCTTCATATACCGTTTCGAGTGAGGCTTTTTGCCGTTGAAATTCGCGACTTTCAACGACAGCAACCGCTCGTAGTGGTTTATGCGTTTGGCAATGGGCCCGTTCTTACTTAATTTCAGATCGAACTTCAGTACCTGACCCTCTTGATCAACTCCCACCACCAAGGTGTGAATCCCAACATCGACTCCAACGGCTTTGCCCGTTTTGGCATAAGGCTGCGGGTCACACGCGAAGAGGAGGCAAGCATAGTAGCGATCGTTTTCGATGACGATCTCGACGGAAATGGGCTGGCCTGGGAATCTGGGGGGTTCCGCCATTTTGACTCTTCCCAAACCACGGATAGATAACCGACGGTTTGGCAGAACTTCGTAAGGGGAACGTTCCTTCGGCCCGCCTAACATCTTGAAACACCGTTTACTTGCGTCGCGACTCTTGAACTTCGGCTTGCATGTCCCTTTTACCAGAGCTTTCGCACACATCGTGAGCCTTTTCGTATTCCAGCCTATGATACCGGAAAAGTGGTAGACCCCCGCGTTGTAAAACGTGAAGTGACGATAGCAGTAGTCGCGGATAAGCCTAAGGCTATCCGACCAATTTGCCGCGTCGATCTTTTTCGCTTCAATCCCTCGAACGAACATTTCTAGCTGGCGATTGTAATCTCGCCGAGCAAACTCGAATTGCTCCTCAAAGAACTGCTTGGCTGTCTGGTTTGGGTAAATGCGAACTTTGTGAGTGATCATTTTTCATGCGCCTCTACTTATATATGCAAAAAGTCCCGTTTTTGAGGGTGTTTGAAGGGGTTCTATCTCAAAAAGTGTAGGTTTTATCGAAGAAAAATTTTTTAAAAAAATTCCGACAAAATAAAAAACGTGTTTTTCAAAAACGAGCTTTCGGGGTATTTTCGGGCTTCGTTTCGGACTTGGAACCCCTTTTGTTTTTTTCGGGTTTTGAAGATGAGGAAAAGAAGTAATTTGAAGAAAGTGCGTGGGAAGAATAGTTTTCTCTTTTTGCCGTTAGGCCTCGTTATTTCCTTTCGGGGAGGATTTTAGGGAAAACCTTTCCGTGGATTGAGAGAATTTTCGCCTTCTTCCTCATTGCCACGCCTCACGTGTCTATTTCATAAAAAATGCACTTGACACGTATGTACTGCGCGCATATCATACACGAGCGCGTTTTTACGGACGCGCTTAATATGCGTGGGAGGGCTGGATCAGAGCCCGCAGACCACTGCAATGTAATTTCACTGGAGGAATCACATGAAGAAACGCGTAACAAAAGTCGTTAAGATGGAACTTCCTGGTGGCAATGCTCACCCGGGACCAAAGCTTGCTTCCGCTGGCGTTAATATGGCGAAATTTTGCACGGATTTCAACGCCAAAACTGCCGACCGCAAAGGAAGTGTTGTTCCGGTCATCATTACCGCTTACGAAGACAAGTCTTATGATTTCGTCATTAAGACGACCCCGGCCGCTCCGCTCATCCTTAAAGCGGCTGGCATCAGCAAAGGTTCGAGCAAATCCAAACAAATTGTCGGCACCATCACCGAAGCTCAATTGGAAGAAATTGCCCGCTATAAGTTGCCGGACCTCAACACGGAAGATATCGAGGCCGCTAAGAAGGTCATCGCCGGTACCTGCCGTCAAATGGGCATCGCCATTAAGTAATTCGGAGGCCAAGTATCATGAAAAAGTACAGCAAAAAATACGAAGCCGCCCTTAAGTTGGTCGATGCTTCCAAACTCTACACTCTCGAAGAAGCCGTCAAGCTTGTTAAGGCGACCAGCACCACCAAGTTCGATGCTTCCGTTGACATCAGCTTCAACCTCAATGTCAACCCGACCCTCGCCGATCAATTGATCCGTGGCACCATCACCCTTCCACACGGCAACGGCAAGACCAAAAAGGTCCTCGTCGTCACCAATACCAAATTGGAAGAAGCCAAGGAATCCGGCGCGGAATTCTACGGCGGCAAAGAGATGCTCGAAAAAATCCAACGTGAAAACTGGTTTGACTTCGATATCATCGTTGCCACCCCGGACATGATGGGCGAACTCGGTAAAATGGGTCGTCTTCTCGGTCCGAAAGGCTTGATGCCGAACCCCAAGACCGGCACTGTCACGATGGACGTCAAAGGTGCTGTCGGCGACATCAAGCGTGGTAAGATTGCTTACCGCGTCGACCGCGATGGCAACCTCTCCATGGGCATCGGTCGCGTCTCCTTCTCGGATGCGGACTTGCTCGATAACATGGTCGCTATCACCGAAACGATTGCCAAAGCCCGTCCTTCCACGGTCAAAGGCACCTATATCGTCAAGGCGGTCGTTACCACCACCATGGGCCCGGCGATCCCCGTTACCTTCGCCGGTCGGAACTGATCCTTCCGATCTCTCACTTCGGTGAATCGCTTCGTATTCCTAAGATAGCCGGGGGCATGTGCCTCAAAAACAACACCCTGCTGAGGTTCGAGTCATCACAACCCACTAGTTATACTAAGCATCACATATAAATTCGATTCGACAGAAAGGAGGTAGAAACATGAATCAAAAAGCTCTTGAAGCCAAAAAGTCGGCGGTTGCTGCCATTGAAGAATCCTTCAAAGGCTCCGCTACCTTCGCGGTTGTTTCTTACCAAGGACTTACCGTCGCTGAAATCTCGGCTCTCCGCAAAGAACTCGAGAAAACGGAATCGACCTTCACGGTTTACAAAAACACCATGGTCCGCCGTGCTCTTGCAGAAATCAATGCTCCGGATCTCGGCAAAATGCTGGAAGGACCGAACGCCTTCGTTTTCTCCAAAGAATACGGCGCCGGTGCGAAAGCGCTCTTCAAATTCGCTCGTTCCCACGAAGCGTTAGTCGTCAAAGGCGGAATCGTCGACGGCTCCGTCGTGGATGCGAAGGGAATGAAGGAAGTTAGCAAGCTCCTCGACAAGAACGGAATGCTCTCCATGTTCCTATCGTGCCTCAAGGCACCCGTCACCAAGTTCGCCGCCAGCATTAAGGCGATTGCGGACAAAGAACCGGCCGATGCGCCGGCCGCCAACTAAAATCCTAGGAGGAAACTACAATGGCCAAACTCACCAAAGAAGAAATCGTCGAAAGCTTGAAGGAATACACCGTCCTCGAGCTCAATGACCTCATCCACCTCGTCGAAGAAACCTTCGGCGTCACCGCTGCCGCTGCCGTCGCTGCTGCCCCCGCCGCGGAAGAAGAAGCCTCTGCTGCCAAGGGACCGACCGAAGTCTCCCTTATCCTCAAAGGCATCACCGGCTCCAAAGTCGCTGTCATCAAAGCTGTCCAAGCCATCACTGGTGCGGGCCTTATGGATGCCAAGAAACTCGTCGACGCCGCCCCGGCCCCGATCAAAGAGCACATCTCCCCGGTCGAAGCCGAAGAGCACAAGAAGACCCTTGTCGCTGCTGGCGCTGACGTCGAAATCAAGTAATTCGGTTTCCACCGATTACATAAACATTAAACCCGCCCGAAGGACGTTCCCTTTGGGCGGGGTTCTTGCGTTTTGAAGGGAGCGATATTGTGGGCCATTATTTCGAAAACGACGAAACGTTGAACCACGAAATTATTCATTATTCCTTCTCGATGTTCGGGAAAGAGTTCACCCTTCAAAGCGACGCAGGGGTCTTCTCCAAAGATGGCCTTGACGATGGGAGCCGTTTGCTGCTTGAAACCATCGGCAAGACCGATCTTGGGACCACAATCCTGGATCTTGGTGCGGGAGTCGGACCAATCGGACTAATCCTGGCTGCCCTCGACCCGAATCGCCACGTTACCTTAGCGGACGTGAACGATCGCGCTCTGGACTGTTGCCGAAAAAACGCCGTGACCCTTGGCGTGGAGCGACAGGTAGAGATTATCCATAGCGACGTCTACCTCAACATTGACACCAATTTCTCCACCATCGTGACCAACCCCCCGATTCGCGCGGGAAAAAAGGTTACGTACGCGATGTACGCGGGCGCAATACCTCATCTCCAAGAAGGAGGGAGGCTCGTCATCGTCATTCGCAAACAACAGGGTGCTGAATCCGCAGAAACTTATCTCCGTACTCTCTTCTCAAAAGTGGAGAGAGTCGCACAAAGGAAAGGATTCCGCGTCCTCATCGCGACAAAATAAGGAGTAACAAATGCCAAAAGAAGACAATTTCACCCCGAGAACGGATTACCGCAATCTCGAAGGCAAAACTTATCCTGCTGGCGTCAACGGGCGTCTTGATTTCTCCAAGATTAGCGGAAACCTCGCGCTTCCGAATTTGGTTGAAATCCAAACGAAATCCTACGAACAATTCTTGAGCAAAGGCATCGACGAAGTTCTCAGCGAGGTCTTCCCGATCCCCGACTACAACAAAGAGCTCTTCATTGAGTATGTTTCCAAGCGCCTCGAAGAGCCGCGCTATTCTCCGCTCGACTGCAAGATGGGCGACCAAACTTATTCAAGCAAGTTGAAGGTCACACTCCGTCTTCGTTTTAAGAACACGGGCGAAATCAAAGAAGCGGAAGTGTTCATGGGCGATATCCCCCTTATGACCGAATCCGGAACATTCATTATCAATGGTTCGGAACGCGTCATTATTTCCCAAATCATCCGTTCGTCTGGCGCTTATTTCTCGCGCGAGCAAGATCGCAAATCCGGCGTTTACCTCTATAACGGCGAACTCCACCCCGGGCGTGGCACCTGGCTCCAAGCTGAGTCGGATACCCGCAACACCATTTACATCCGTGTCGATCGTCAATACAAGTTCCCGGCCCACATTTTCTTCATGGCCCTTGGCCTTGAGAATCCGGATGATTTCACCCACCTCTTCGGCCACTCGGAACTCATTGACACCACCATGGCGAAGGACCCCGAAACCCGCACTGCAGGCGCTGCCCTTCTCCGTATTTACGCGAAACTCAAACCCGGTGAACCTTCCACCCCGGAAGGCCGCGTTGAATTCCTTCGCGAACACTATTTTGACAATAAACGGTACGACCTCGGTCGCCCCGGCCGTTTCAAAATCACCCAAAAACTCGGTATTTACAACCGTCTTACCGGCCGCGTCCTTGCCCAAGACCTCTTTGATCAAGAAGGCGAACTCGTCTTCCCGAAGAACCATCAACTTACGAGCGAAGACGTCGCCAAACTCCGTGCTCTCCGTTACTTCGAAGTCGGTAACTGCACCGAATTCGTCCCGTGCAACTCGGACATTGATGATCACAACATCGTTAACGTTGTCCGCGTTTACCTCGGAGATAAAGTCGGCAACCCCGTCACGAACATCATCGGTACGGACATGAACTTGGACGAAGTCCGTCACTGCACCATCTCCGACATGGTGGCTTTCTTCAGCTACTACCTGAACGTCATGGATGGCATCGGTGATTTCGATGACATTGACCACTTGGGCAATCGTCGCATCCGTTCCGTCGGCGAACTTTTGGAAAACCAATTCCGTCTTGGCCTCTCCAAGATGATCAAAGCGGTCCAACAAAAGATGTCCATCTCCGATCCGAGTACCGCTACTCCGCAATCGCTTATCAACATCCGTCCGTTGACCACCGCGATTCGCGAATTCTTCGCTTCGGGCCAACTCTCCCAATTCATGGATCAGACTAACCCGCTCGCGGAGCTCACCAATAAGAGACGTATTTCCGCCCTTGGTCCGGGTGGTATTTCCCGCGATCGCGCTTCCATGGAAGTCCGCGACGTTCACTACACTCACTATGGCCGTATCTGCCCGATCGAATCGCCGGAAGGTCAGAACATCGGTCTTATCAACAACCTTTGCACTTACGCCAAAATCGACGAATACGGTTTCATTTTGACCCCGTACCGCAAGGTCTACCACATTGACGGGAGAACCTTCGTTTCCGAATCGGAAACCCGCTACCTCTCCGCCGATGACGAACGCGGCCTCTATATCGCCGAAGCGAACATCGATTTGTCCGCCCCGATCTACCGCCGCGACATCGACCCGACCTGCACCACCGATGAACAAGTGAAGGAAATCCGTGGCAAGGAAATCGTTGTCCGTCACGACGAAGATAACATCGAAGTGGCGCCCGAACTCGTCCAATACGTCGACGTCTCGCCGAAACAAATCGTTTCCATCGCCGCCGCCTGTATTCCTTTCCTTGCCCACGACGACGCGACCCGTGCCCTCATGGGTGCGAACATGCAACGTCAGGCCCTCCCGCTTCTCCGCCCGTCGATTCCTTACGTCGGCACCGGTATGGAAGTGAAGATCGCGAAAGACTCCGGTCTTGCGGTTGTCGCTCCGAAAGGCGGAAAGGTTCTCTACAAAGACTCTGCCACCATCCTTCTGGATGACGGCACCTGCGACCGCACTTATACCGACCTCAAGAAGTCTGCCTCCGATATGGTCTTCGCTTCGAAGATCAAGAAGGGCGACATCGTCAAGCAAGGACAAGTCATGATCGGACAAGAAGGCGCCTGCGCCCTTGCCCGTCGCGGTGGTATCGTTGTTTCCAACGAGAAGAACCGCATCGTCGTTGACGACGGTCTCCAAGAATACGTCTATAGCCCGCTCCGCAAAGCGGCTGCCGAACTCCAAGGCGCCCAAGTCGCCAAAGTCGGACTCCACGTCCACGAAGGCGACATCCTTTGCCTCGAAAACGGTTTGGCTTGCCAAGCCGAACTCGAAGGCATCGTCTGCGAAGTCACCGAGACCTCCATCTCGGTCAAGGGTCGCGCCTATCACTTGCAAAAGTTCGACCGTTCCAACGGCGGAACCTGCATCAACCAAACCCCAATCGTCGAAGTCGGCGACACCGTCGCGGATGATTCTGTCATCGCTGATGGTCCCGCCATGCGCAACGGCGAACTCGCCCTTGGACAAAACATTCTCGTCGCGTACATGACCTGGAACGGTTACAACTACGAAGACGCGATCATCATGTCCGAACGGATGGTCAAAGAAGACACCTTCACCTCCATCCATATCGAGAAATACGAAGTCGAGTGCCGTGATAACAAAGGCGACGCCGACGAAATCACCCGCGACATCCCGAACGTCGGCGAAGAATACAAGTCCTTCCTCGACGAACGCGGCATCATCATCCCGGGCGCCGAAGTCAAAGAAGGCGATATCTTGGTCGGTAAAGCTTCGCCCAAGAGCCAAGAAGAACTCACCCCGGATGAACGTCTTCTCGCGGCAATCTTCAACGAGAAAGCCAAAGAGAAGAAGGATACCTCCCTCCGTGTTCCCCACGGCGGTGCCGGTATCGTCCACGCGGTCAAAGTGTTCTCTCGCAAGAACAAAGACCCGCTCCCCGCTGGCGTCACCGAAGTCGTCCGCGTCTACGTCGTCCAAAAGAGAAAAATCTCCGAAGGCGATAAGATGTCCGGCCGTCACGGTAACAAAGGCGTCATCTCCAAGATTTTGCCGGTGGAAGACATGCCGTTCCTTGCGGATGGCACCCCCATCGACATCCTTCTCTCCCCGATGGGCGTTCCTTCCCGTATGAACATCGGTCAGATCTTCGAAGTCCACTTGGGACTTGCCTGCCGCAAGCTTCAAATGCGCGTTGCCACCCCGGCTTTCGACGGCGTGTCCAACGAAGAGGTCTTCGACATCATGAAGAAGGCGCACATCTCGCAAGATGGCAAAACCGTCCTTTACGACGGCCGTACCGGCGAACCGTTCGACGAGCGTATCTCCGTCGGCGTCCAGTACATGATCAAACTCGTGCACATGGTCGACGATAAGTTGCACGCCCGTGCGACCGGCACCTATGCCCTCGTCACCCAACAGCCGCTCGGCGGAAAAGCCCAAAACGGCGGTCAGCGTTTCGGTGAGATGGAAGTCTGGGCCCTCGAAGCCTATGGCGCCGCCCATACGCTCCAAGAAATGATGACCATCAAATCCGATGACCGCGTCGGCCGCGTCAAAGCCTACGAAGCGATCATCAAAGGTCAATCCATCCCGCGCCCCGGCATGCCCGAAGCGTTCAAGGTCTTCACCAAAGAACTCAAAGGTCTCTGCTTGGACGTCAAGCTCTTCGACCAAGATGGCAACACCATCGACACCGACGAACTTGCCCGCATGTCGCTCCTCGAAGAGCGCCGCACCAACAGCGCTATCCACAAGGATTTGAGCAGCCATGCCGATCCGACGGATATCACCGTCCTTCAAGAGCAAGTCGCGGAAGAGGGTCTCAATCCTTTTTCCGATAAAGTGATTGAGTAAAGAAAGGAGTTCGAACAATGGCTGAAAAATTTACTTTCTCGGTAACCCCGAACACCAACGAAGGCGATGCCCTCGGCTTCACCGACGAACCCCGCCGCCGCGACGATCGTTTCTTTGATATTAACGATCTCGCCGCCATTCAAGTGGGACTCGCCTCCCCGGAGACCATCCGTTCTTGGTCCAAAGGCGAGGTCCTCAAAGCGGAAACCATCAACTATCGCACCCAAAAACCGGAAGCCACGGGTCTTTTTTGTGAAAAGATCTTTGGACCGGTTAAGGACTACGAATGTCACTGTGGCAAATACAAAAAGATCCGTTATCAAGGCATCACCTGCGAAAAGTGTGGCGTCGAAGTCATCTCCAAGGAGTGGCGTCGCGAACGCATGGGCCACATCGAGCTTGTCGCTCCCTGCTCCCACATTTGGTATCTCAAGTCCATCCCTTCTCGCATGTCCTTGGTTCTTGAAATCCCGCCCAAGCAACTCGAAGACGTCATTTACTATGCCGCTCACATTTGCTTGGATCCCGGCAGTTCGAAGATTCTCCAAAAGAAGGATTTCTTGAGCGAAGCCAACGCCCGTATCAAATTCGCGGACGTGATTCGTGAAGAAATCATGCCGACTCTTAGCCCCGACTCCGGAGAATACCTCCAAGCCGAACAAATCATCGAAAAGCTCGGTAACGACAAGGAAACCTTTGACTATTTCACCTGCAAATCCTTTATCTCCGGCTATCTCCATTGCGAATTCGGCGATGGTGCCTCCGCGATCAAACGCCTTCTCCAAGAAGTCGATTTGGACGAGGAATTCAACAAAATCACCGAAGAACTCCGCGATGCGAAAGAAGCGCGCCGCGTCAAACTCGCTAAGCGCCTCGAAGTCATCGACGCCTTCCGCAAATCCGGTCAAAAGCCGGAATGGATGGTGCTTGACGTCGTGCCGGTCATCCCGCCCGACCTCCGTCCGATGCTTTTCCTCGACGGTGGACGTCCCGCGGCCAGCGACCTCAACGAGCTCTATCGCCGTGTCATCTATCGTAACATCGCCCTCCGCCGCTTGATCGAAATGTCCGCTCCGGAACTTATGCTTACCAACGGTAAGCGTATGCTTCAAGAAGCGGTCGACGCCCTCTTTGAAAACGGGCGCCGTACCAAGCCGGTCAATGGCCCCAACGGCCGTCCGCTCAAGTCCCTTAGTTCGGGTCTCCGCGGCAAACAAGGCCGTTTCCGTCAAAACCTCCTCGGAAAGCGCGTCGACTATTCCGGACGTTCCGTCATCGCGGTCGGACCGGACCTCAAGATGTATCAATGCGGCATCCCGCGCGAAATGGCCATCCAACTCCTCCGTCCGTTCATCGTCTCGGAACTCATTAAGAGCAAACTCGCGACGACGCTTTCCTCGGCGGATAAGATCATCAATCGTTACGATCCTGTCGTCTTCGACATCGTCGAACGCATCATCGGGGACCACCCGGTTCTCCTTAACCGCGCCCCGACCTTGCACCGTCTTTCCATTCAGGCTTTCCAACCCAAGTTGGTTGATGGCCGCGCCATTCGTCTCCATCCGCTCGTATGCCCCGGCTTCAACGCCGACTTCGACGGTGACCAGATGGCCGTCCACGTGCCTCTTGGCAAAGCCGCCCAAGAAGAAGCGGTCAACTTGATGCTCGCCTCGAACAACATCTTGACCCCGCGTGATGGCAAAGCCCTCGTCGTTCCTTCCCAGGACATGATTTTGGGTAACTACCACCTCACGACCGAAGAATCCTACGGGGATTTCTTGGACCGCGCCGAAGAACTCGAAGCCCTTGCCGAAGTCGACAGAGCTTCGGGAGTCGACGAAAAAGACATCGCCGACACCCTCGTCATGGCGGAAGACAATCGCCGCTATGCCTCCAACGACGCGAAGGTCTTCGCCACCATTGACGAAGTCCTCTTGGCCTACCAACAAAAGGAAGTCTCCCTCCATAACCGCATCGCCATCCGTGCGAAGTCCCTCCACAAAATTATCGGCAAGGGCATCCCGGAAGACGTTACGGACCGTTACTTAATCACGAGCGTCGGCAAAATCATCTTCAACGACGTCTTCCCTGACGATTTCCGTTACATCAACGACAATCCGACCATCGCGGTGGGATCCAAGGAGATGGACGCCTGGTTCGTCACTGCCGAAGAAGTGGCCGCCGTCTACGACGAAAACGCCTTCGGCACCCCGATGTTCCAATACATCAACGGCAAGAAGACTTCCGAAAAGGGACACCACTTCAAAGGTGGACTCCCCCTCAAGAAAGCCATTGGAAAGAAGCAACTTGGACCTCTCATCGACATCCTCTTTGCCGAATACGGAACGACCAAGACTTCCGCCGTCCTCGATAAGATCAAGGACCAAGGCTTCCATTACTCCATGATTTCGGCCGTCACGGTCGCCATCTCCGACATCAAAGACGTTGAGGGCAAATCCTCGCTCGTCGCGGAAGGCCAAGTCAAAGTCGACCGCATCAATGAAGCGGCTAAACGCGGCTTCCTCACCCGTGAAGAACGTCACCGCGCCGTCGTCGATGTCTGGAAAGGCACCACCAAGCAAGTTGAGGAGCTTGTCAGTGCGGCGATGGAAGCGGCCAAGCGCAATCCGCTTATCATCATGGCCAACTCCGGTTCCCGTGGTAGCGTCTCGAACTTCAAACAGTTGATCGGTATGAAGGGCCTTGTCGCGAACCCGAAGAACGAAGAAATCGAACTCCCGATCGTCTCTTCCTACCTCCAAGGCATGAAGGTCTCGGAATTCTTCATCAACACCCACGGTGCCCGTAAGGGTTCCGCGGATACCGCGTTAAAGACCGCCGACTCTGGCTACCTCACCCGTCGTTTGGTCGACGTCGCCCAAGACGTCATCGTCCGCGAGGAAGATTGCCATTGCGACCACGGATTCGTCGTTCGCAAAATCGTCGACACCGCCCGCAAAAACGAAACCATTCGTACTTTGAGCGAGCGTATCATCGGCCGTTACTCGATGCACGATATCGTCGATCCGAACACCGGAGTCCTCATCGTTCCGGGCAATACGCTCATCACCGAAGAGGACGCCAAGACCATCGAAGAGGCTGGCATCACCGAAGTCGAAATCCGCACCATCTTCACCTGCCAATCCAAAGATGGCGTCTGCGTCCACTGCTATGGACTCAACATGGCGGACCGTCAACCCGTCAAGATCGGCGAAGCGGTCGGTATCATGGCCGCCCAATCCATTGGTGAACCGGGTACCCAGCTCACCATGCGTGTCTTCCACACCGGTGGTATGGCGGAATCCGACATCACCCAAGGTCTTCCCCGCGTCCAGGAACTCGTGGAAGCCCGTCACCCGAAGGGACGTCAAGCCCTTATCTCGGAAGTTCCGGGTAAGGTCACCGACATCACTCTCGATGGCGACCGTCACCGCATTACCATCGCCCATGAGATCCCGGGCCAAGAACCCGAAATCAAGGAATACCTTACCGATTACGGCGCCAATCCGCGCGTCAAGGTCGGTGACACGGTGGAAGCCGGTGGAAAACTCACCGACGGCTCGGTCGATTTGAAGGACCTCCTCCAAGTCGCGGGCGTCGAGAAGCTCCAAGTCTACATGATTAAGGAGATTCAAAAGGTCTACAAAGCCCAAGGAATCGGCATCTCCGACAAGCACCTTGAGATCATCATCACCCAGATGCTCCGCAAGGTCTTCATCGTCGATGGTGGAGATACCGACATGCTTCCGGGCCAACGCGTCTCCCTCCGTCAATTTACCGAAGATAACGCCGCTGCCCTTCTTGAAGGCAAGCGTCCTGCCGTCTGCTCTCCGCTCATCCTTGGCATCACCAAGGCCGCCTTGGAGACCGAATCCTTCCTTTCTGCGGCATCCTTCCAGGAAACGACCCGCGTCCTTACCGACGCTGCCATCAAAGCCAAGAAGGACACCCTCCACGGTTTGAAGGAAAACGTTATCACCGGAAAACTCATTCCCGCCGGACGTGGCCTCCTCGACTCAATGGCCGAGGAACGCCTACTCGATGGCTGGAGCGTCGCTTCTGCGATGTCATTGGTGAAAGACCAATACATCGAAGACCACGATCGTCGCGCCGGGATGAGCACGGTCGCCGATTAATTCTCAAGGAAGACTTTTGCGATAACCTAGATTACTCGCATAGGTCTTCCTTTTTCTTTGTCCAAAAACGGGGGATAATAACCCCATGAAACGTTCGTGTATCGCCGTTTGGAGCCTCTTCTTCCTCGCTTCTTGCGCTTCCCGCGGGCATCTTTACGTTCCTTACGTCTATGGTGACCTCGTGGACGGCTTTGACACTTCTTTGCATAGCGGGTACCACCGCGAACTCGGAAACCCCATCATCGAGCATAAGGACGGGAATCTCTCCTCGACCTATTCCTCTTTATATAATGACGGTACACGATTTGTCTTGCCTTCCTTAGGGGAACAAAAACTCTTGGTCATTCCCGTGGATTTCGAGGAATCTCCAGGGGAAAAGGGCCAACTCCCGATCATTTCCACCGCCTTTTTCGGCCAGACGGGCAATAACGAATTCCCCAGCGTCGCGGATTATTACGACCATTCTTCCTATGGACGCCTCCATATCCGGGGGAAAGTCGCGGAAGGGTTCCATCGTTGCTCCTATTCCCTTGGGCAACTTTCCACCGTCCAAGGGTCGCGAAAAAGCAAAGAGGCGTTAACGAAGATTTACCGCGAGGCATTATCCTGGTACGACCAAACCTTCCCGGAGGACCCCAGTTCCAACTACGCTTTTTCCGATGGGAAAGGGCATACCGTGGTCCCCGTTTACCTCATCTATAACGCCCCTTACAGTGGCCTAAACGGAGAAGTCTCCAACCGCGATTCCATGATGTGGGCCTTTACGATCAACGATCCCGCGCCGGTGTCGTGGTCCAGTTACTCCATGCTTTCCGTGAACGGAAAAGTGGATTCCCATACCTGTATCCATGAATCCGGCCATTTGTTCGGAATCCCCGATTATTACGACATTTCCGGGGCGAGCACCAACGAATATTCGCCTCTGGGACGAGCCGATATGATGGATTGTTCCCTGGGGGACCATAACCCTTTTACAAAGTATCTCCTCGGATGGGTAAAACCCTATATCGTGGATAGAAATTCCACGGTGACCCTCCGTCCCTTTGCCAGTTCGGGAGATTGCCTCATTTTGGGGAGCGAAGGTGAGAACCCTTACGAGGAATACGTCCTCCTTTGCTATTACACCCAAGGGGGCCTCAATTATTTTGATTCCGTTTTGCGGACCGATGAAACCATGAAAATGATGCCCTCTTCTGGCATCGTCGCCTATAAAGTTGACGCGCGTTTGGGGGTCTTCCCCACGGGAATTTCCTCCCCCGTTGGCTATTTTGGTTACGAAAGCGACCTTTCCGAGCGGAGCATCGGATTGTTCGCGAACAATAGCTATGGGCGAAGCGTGGAAGGGGGCTATGCTTCCAGCGCCCTCGTCCGGATGCTGAGTTCCGACCATGGCGATGTCATCCCCTCGCATTTCGTCGCAAGCAATCAAACCAAAACGGTCGTTCAAGGAGAAACGGAAATCCATCTTCAGGATGTCATCTTTGGGGTGGGAGAAGGCATCGGAACCGCTCCATTGACCTCATTGTCCTTCCCCTCGGGTAAGAAATTATCCGCGACTTTCAAGGTGGGAAAACTCAATCCGACTTACGCGGAAATCGCGGTGAAAAAATAGTTGGAATCCTGGTTGCTGACACATCGGGACCTGTGGATAGTAAATTTTCAGAATTTTTTCATTGACACATGGTGGGCAAACCACTATTATTTCGCACGGACGCAATTGATGCCCCCTTTTGGGACCCCAATTGCCCCGGCATCCGATACGCCGGGAAATGTGTGAATCAAGAATAAGGAGAAAGAACACAGCATGCCAACCATTAACCAACTCGTTCGGCAGGGCCGCAAGTCCGCGGTCAAAAAGTCCAAGACCCCGGCCTTAGGCCATCGTTGGAACTCCCTGACGAAGCGTGCCAGCAACCAAGCGTCCGCCCAAAAGCGTGGCGTCTGCACCCGTGTCGGCACCATGACCCCGAAGAAACCGAACTCGGCTCTTCGTAAGTACGCTCGTGTCCGTTTGAGCAACGGATATGAAGTTACCGCCTACATCGGCGGAGAAGGACACAACCTTCAAGAACACTCCACCGTTATGATCCGCGGTGGCCGTGTCAAAGACCTCCCGGGTGTTCGTTACCACATCATCCGCGGATGCCTCGACTGCGCCGGCATCGATGCCCGCCGCCAAGGCCGCTCCCTCTACGGTACCAAGAAGCCGAAGGAAAGCAAATAGTTAGGAGGAACCGACTATGTCGAGAAGAACCAAACACGAAAAGCGCGACGTCTTACCGGATCCTGTTTACAATTCCAAACTCGTCACCCGCTTGATCAACCGCGTTATGTTCGATGGCAAACGCGGCACCGCCCAAACCATCATCTACCACGCCTTCGCCAAGATTGAAGAGAAGACCGGCAAACCCGCCATGGACGTGTTCGCCACCGCCATCTCCAACATCATGCCCGAAGTCGAACTCAAAGTCCGCCGCATCGGCGCGGCCAACTACCAAGTCCCGGTCGAAGTTTCCCCGGAACGCAAACAAACCCTCGGTCTCCGCTGGCTCGTCTCCTACTCCCGCCTCCGTGGCGAGAAGACCATGGAAGACAAGCTTGCCAACGAAATCATCGACGCGGCCAATGGCACCGGCGCTTCCGTCAAGAAGAAGCAAGACGTCCACAAGATGGCCGAAGCCAACAAAGCCTACGCCCATTTCCGCTGGTAATTAAAGGAGAATCCCAATGGCTGACAACGAGAACGAAATCAAGGAGAGCGCTACTTACGATCTCCCCCACACCCGTAACATCGGGATTATGGCGCACATCGACGCGGGCAAAACCACGACGACCGAGCGCATTCTTTATTACACTGGCCGTACCCACAAGATCGGCGAAGTTCATGAAGGCACTGCCACCATGGACTGGATGGTCCAAGAACAAGAACGTGGTATCACGATCACCTCGTCCGCCACGACCTGCTTCTGGAAAGGCCACCGCTTCAATATCATCGACACTCCGGGGCACGTCGACTTCACCGTTGAAGTTGAACGCTCCCTCCGCGTCCTCGACGGTGCGGTGACGGTCCTCGACTCCAAAAATGGCGTCGAGCCCCAAACTGAAACCGTTTGGCGCCAAGCCGATAAATTCAACGTTCCGCGTATCGTCTTCTGCAACAAGATGGACGCTACCGGTGCCGACTTCGACGTTTGCTTGGACACCCTTAAGAATCTTCTCGGCGTCAACGCCGCTCCGATTCAGTGCCCGATTGGCCGTGAAGGCAACTTTAAAGGCTGCGTCGACCTCGTCACGATGAAGGCTTATATCTACGATAACGATAAGGATGACGCTCCGACGATCACCGATTGCCCGGAAGAACTCAAAGAAAAAGCCCTCGGCTATCGTGCCGAATTGCTCGAAAAGCTCGCTGCCTTCGACGATGACCTCATGATGATGGTCCTCGAAGGAGAAGAGCCGGACGAAGAATTGATCAAAAAGACCATTCGTAAGGCGGTCTTGACCGTTAAGTTCTTCCCCGTTCTCTGCGGCACGGCTTACAAGAACAAATGCATTCAACCGCTCCTTGACGCGGTTGTCGCTTACCTCCCCTCTCCGCTCGATATTCCGGGCGAAAAGGGAACCAAGAACGGTGAACCCTATGTCTGCGAAGCCACCGACAACAAACCGTTCGTCGGCCTCGCCTTCAAGATCGCGACCGACCCGTTCATCGGACGTCTCGCTTATGTCCGCGTCTACCAAGGCATTTTGAAGAGTGGATCCTACGTTCTCAATAGTTCCAACGGAACCAAAGAACGTATCGCCCGTGTTGTCTTGATGCACGCGAACCACCGTCAAGAAGTAGAACAACTCCACGCTGGTGAAATCGGTGCTATCGTTGGTTTGAAATCCACGACCACTGGTGACACCCTCTGCGACATCGACGAAGATGTCATCCTTGAAAAACTCGACTTCCCCGAACCGGTTTTGGAAGAAGCGGTCGAACCGAAGACCAAAGCCGACCAAGAGAAGATGTCTGCTGCTCTTATCAAGCTCGCTGAAGAAGACCCGACCTTCCGCGTCCACACGGACGAAGATAGCGGTCAAACGATCATCGCTGGTATCGGCGAAGTTCAGCTCGATGTCTTGGTGGACCGTCTCCGTCGTGAATTCAACGTTTCCGTCAACGTCGGCGCTCCGCAGGTCAACTACCGCGAAACGATCCGCAAATCGGCCGAAACCCAAGGACGCTATGTCAAGCAGTCCGGTGGTCACGGTCAATACGGTGACGTTTGGATTCGTTTCGAACCGAACCCTGGCAAAGGATTCGAGTTCGTCGACGCCATTGTCGGTGGTGCGATTCCAAAGGAATTCATCAAGCCGACGCAACAAGGCCTTATCGATGCGATGCAGCGCGGTCTCATCGCCGGCTACGAAGCCATCGATATCAAGGCGACGCTCTACGATGGATCTTACCACGATGTCGACTCGTCCGAAGCCGCTTACAAAGTCGCCGCTTCCTTGGCTCTCAAAGAAGCTGCGAAGAAGTGCGACCCGGTCATCCTTGAGCCGATCATGAAGGTTGAGATCACCGCTCCGGAACAATATTACGGAGACATCATCGGCGACGTTGCTCGCCGCCGCGGTAATATGACGGGCGAAATCCAACGTGGTAACGCGAAGGAAATCGACGCCGAGATCCCGCTAGCCGAAATGTTCGGTTATGTCACCGATCTCCGTTCCATTACCCAAGGTCGTGGAAACTTCCAGATGACCTTCTCCCACTACGGCGAAGTCCCGCGGTTCGTCCAAGACGAAATCGTGAAGAAATCGTCCATGAGCAACCGCTAATTTCGCAACGTGCTTGTATTGCGAAAATCAACTCCTTGCTCTATCATTAACAAGCCAATTTGCTAACCATTATTGGAGGAAATTTAAATGGCAAAAGAAAAATTCAACCGTGACCGCGTCCACCTCAACGTTGGTACCATCGGCCACGTCGACCACGGTAAGACCACCCTTACCTCGGCCATCACCCACGTCCTTTCTTTCAAAGGACTCGCCAAAGACATGGCGTACGCCAACATCGACGCCACTCCGGAAGAGCGCGCTCGTGGTATCACGATCAACTCTGCCCACGTCGAATACGAAACCGAGAAGCGTCACTACGCGCACGTCGACTGCCCGGGGCACGCTGACTACATCAAGAACATGATCACCGGCGCCGCCCAGATGGATGCTGCTATCCTCGTCGTTGCGGCTACCGATGGCGTTATGCCTCAGACTAAGGAACACGTCCTTCTTGCCCGTCAAGTCGGCGTTCCTTACATCATCGTCTTCCTCAACAAGTGCGACCAAGTCGATGACCCCGAACTCATCGACCTCGTTGAAATGGACGTTCGCGACCTTCTCAACAAATACAACTTCCCTGGCGACGAAACCCCGGTTATCCGTGGCTCCGCTCTCCAAGCCTGCAACGCCAAGTCCATCGACGATCCCGCCTGCAAGCCCATCCTTGAGCTTCTCGACGCCCTTGACACCTACATCCCGGATCCTGTCCACGATGATGCCAAGCCCTTCCTTCTCCCGATTGAAGACGTCATGACCATCTCTGGCCGTGGCACCGTCGTCACCGGCCGTGTCGAACGTGGCCGCATCAACATCAACGACCCTGCTGAAATCATCGGTATCAAACCGACCCAAAGCACCGTCGTTACCGGTCTTGAAATGTTCCGCAAGACCTTGGACTTCGCCCAAGGCGGAGACAACGTCGGCGCGCTTCTCCGTGGTATCACCCGTGAGCAAGTCGAACGTGGCCAAGTCCTTGCCAAACCGGGCTCCATCGTCCCGCACGACAAGTTCACCGCGACGACCTACATCCTCACCAAAGAGGAAGGTGGCCGTCACACCCACTTCCTTAACGGCTATCGTCCGCAGTTCTTCTTCCGTACGACCGACATCACCGGAAGCATCGAACTCCCGGCCGGCACCGATATGGTTATGCCGGGTGACCACGTCACCTTCACCGTCGACCTCATCCACCCCATCGCCATGGAACAGGGAACCAAGTTCTCCATCCGTGAAGGTGGCCGCACCGTCGGCGCTGGCACCGTTGCCGAAATTCTTCACTGAGTTTCGCGCTAACTGCGCATGAACATCAAGCCACTCGAGAAATCGGGTGGCTTTTTGCGTTTTCATATGCGTTGTTTCTTCCCTTTTAGCCTGCTTGCTGTAGACTATGCCTATTATGAACAGCGCAAACGAAAATACGAAATTACCCGGCTATGTCCATGTAGCCAGCTATGGCAAAGAATTAGGCGCCTTTGCCATTGATTTATTAGCCACCATAGCGATTGGATTAACGCTCAAATATACATTGGGTTTAATGGTGATCGCCCCCAATATGGGCTATAACGAGGCCAAATCCTCCTATTTTGCCCTTGCCGTTGAAAGTGGACTTTACCAAGAAAAAGAAGGGACGTTAACGACGTTTACATTCGAAGGTTCCGGAGAAGAGTATTATTCCCAATACGAAACCTATGTGGATAAGGTTTGGACCTATTATTACGACCTCTGCGGAAAAACGAATTCGGAAACCACCCATTTCACCTACCGCGATTTGGTGGATAAACAAGGCGCGACCCGCGAAGACATCGCCAAAGCCCTGGAAGTCTCTTCGGAAAATATCGAAGAATACCGCGAAGCCGTCGGCAAATACGTTTATAGCAATGTTTTTTCTATTGAAGAAGGAAACGAGGAGAAGAAGAACGCCTATTTCACCTATCCTTTAAAAGAAGATGGTACCCCGAATTACACGTCGAAACCCGTTTTGAACGCGGAATACCAAGCAAAGGTGAAGGATGAGGATGCGCAGAAACGCACCGCGGCTAAGATCGATATCTTCAATTATGTTTGCGGTTTTGCTCCTACGTCCAAAAATTCCTCTTCCGCGGTTCAAAATAGCGCCTCGGGAACTAACGAAACGATCCGCAACGCGCTTTACACGAAAGCCTGCAGCGATTTCATCCAGCAACCAGAAGCCCTCCGCCTCAACGAAATCGGAAGGAAAGCAAGCTATGTAGCGACGATTCCTTCTAGCATTATCCCTCCGTTCATTTTCTTTTTCTTGCTGCCTTTGTTCCTTAAAAACGGCAAGACGCTTGGAAAATTGGCAGTCCGTATTTCCGTCGCGGGGAAAGATGGTTATAAAGCCAACAAGGGCAAGATTGCTTTGCATGCCGGCTTGGTCTTCTTGCCATTCTGCTTATTGCTTCTCCCCTTCAATAGCCAAATCAACTATATGCTATGGGGTTTTGTCTTCTTGATCGATTTCATTGTCTTGCTGTTCCAAAAGAGCCAGCAATCGGTCCATGGGAAACTTTCCTCTACGATTGTCGTCGATGATAAATTGACCCCGATGCTATTCGAGAATAAGACAAAAGAAGAGGAATACTGCGCGACCCACCAAGATAAAATCACCGCGGCGATTCTAGAAGAAACGAACAAAAAAGAAGAAAAAGGGCCTTCTTACGTCAATGGACGTCGTTCCGTTCTCGCGGATATGGATCCCTCGATGGGAATTTTGGATTCCTCGACGATTGGCAAGGCGAGAAGAGACGCGGAGAAAATCGATTCCTTCGATGAATTCGAAGCCAAGAATGGCGGAATCATGGCTCCGGAAGAAACGGATGCCCATGATGCAAAGTTGAAACAAGAAAAGGATGCTGACGAAGAATTCGATACTTCGATGGAAGAAGAGGATTTGAAGAATCCCGAAATCCAAGCCATGATGAAAATGGATGGCGTGGAAGAAATTTCCGAAGAGGCGAAAGAAGCGGAAGAGGAAAAAGAACCTCAAGACCCGCACGATGACGGCTTCCTCGATGAAAAGCCTGTTCCAACGAAGGAAGAAAAAGAAAATAAGTAACACAAAAGATGGGGCGAGAAGCCCTGTTTTTTGTAGAAACCGCCTTTACTAATTAACGATACTTGTTGACCAAATCCCAATATCGATTAATCTAGAAATGCCAATACTGAATTCTTTGAGGAAAAACCATGAAAAGAAGGAGCATCCTCTTATTGTCGACTTTGCCGGTCTTACTAGGTTCCTGCTTTGACGTTTATGGGTCGGAACTCATGCAAGGTGGGCCAGAAGGATACGTCTTTTATTACGGCTTGGAATCCATGCAAAGCGATGGAGGCAACAGAAAGAAGCTTCTTGAGTCCATCTACCTTCCTGGTTATGCTGATTTGCCTATCGAGACGCAAAGCCGTTTCTTTTCTATAAAAAATACCATTGTCGTCAATAACCAAAACAAAGGATTGTATGGATATTGTTACTACATGGACCATGCGGTGCTATTTTCCTATTCTTACGAAACCTCCGAGGTGAAACTGATTCAAGAACTCCCCGTGATGATGGAAGCCCGATTCGAAGTCTTTGGAAAGGAAACCTTTTTGGTGTCTAACGAAGGCTTTTATCGTGTTTCCGATTCCACGGTTCCCCATTATGAAGGAGCTCTCCAATACGCGAATTCCACCGGTTATATTGCTTTGAGTTATGAGCGGGATGAAGAAGGCATGATTCAAAGCAACAAATTCGCCTTTTATTCTTATGCGGGAGAAGAATTATGTACGTTTCCGAGAACGGAACTATCCGCCTATACGGAGAATGGCCGTTTTATCCGTTGGAACGATCCCGATGCCTCCCCTGCTTTTTATGCGCCTAGTCTAGAAAAACTATACGTCTTTGATATAAACTCCGAGAAAAAGCCGAAAACTATTTCCTATGAAGGGAAGTCCATGCGGCCTCTTGCTTATCAAAACGGGTTTATGAAGGAGGACTCCTGCCTCTCCTATGTTGGATGGGAGGATGAATTTCTTTCTTCCTATTACGCCTTCCAAGAAAAGGGGCGGACTCATCTAGGAAAATGGGACGATTCTAGTTGGAAAAGGCAGCTTCCCACTGGCTTTGAATTTGGCGGTGGAGGCGAGGTCTTGGAACAAAACGCGGTTTGGCTCCGCAGCAGCAAAGCTGGTCAATCTGGACTTCTTTATTCCACGAAACAAGACGAATTTAAGGAAGAGGCTTTATTTGGTCAGGTGAATGGAAAGAAGAATTCCGCCTATTCCTATCCCCTTTTGGAAACGGAGAATTTCTCCTTTGAGGTGCGAACTTCTTACACGACGTCGCGGTTCATTGATAGCTACAAAACAACGGGTATGCTAGTTCGCACGAACAAGAAAAATGGCTTCATTCGTAAAATGCAAACGAAGACATTGGTGAACCATCAGTTCGATTATTCGTTCTTCCCCGATTACGTGGATACGTCAAAAAGTTTGTAACAAAATTTTGTTGTTTGTAGACTTAAATCATTTTTAAAACGGAATAAGCATTCTTTTCAAAATAAACGAAAAGTGCCCATAACTGCTTGTAATGTTGATTATTGACAACAAATCGATGGCTTTTAGAATGAATACATGGGCAACAAAACCAACAAGCGGAAAATTATCGTCTTAGCAGGATCAATCCTCCCGATGCTTTCTTCGTGCCTATATTCCTATGGTTCACAGTATCAGCAAGGAGCACCCGAGGGATACATCTTCTATTATGGGCTGGAGTCGATGCTAAGCGACGGAAGTCAAAGAAAGATGCTCTTAGATAGCGTTGTTTCTCCGTCGGGCAAAGTCGTTTCTTTGGAAGAAAATGAAAGGCTTGGCCGTAGACCGTTGATCACCGCTAAGAAAAGCGAAGGTGAAATATACGGGTACGCGTTTAACGAATCCATCGGGGTCCTGTTTTCCTATTCTTACCTTACAGGGGAAGTAAAATCTTTGGCGGAGGTCGATTCATCCGAGGTTACTCACGGATATGGCCATGATGCTAGTTTCTTGTCTTTTGACAGTCACGTTTTTCTACGCTTCAACACCTTTTCTTATTGGTTAAATGATAATGAAACACAAAGAATAGACGGTCGGATTCTTTATTCCAATGACTCTGGTTACTTTTATTGCAAGACAGAGGGCGAAAATTGCGACACCGTTATTTCCTATTATTCTTATGGCGATGGGTCCACGAGCCGCTCGTCATTTAGTTACAAGGACTTTGGCACGAATTCCCCCTTTATTTATAGCGATTCTCCTGATGGCGCCTTCTTTTGTCAGGAAGACCATAAAACCCTTCAATCTTTTGATGCAAATACAAAAGAGTGGACCGCAAAAGAAATGGCAAACAAAGAAGTCTCTAGCGGATTTGAAATAGGAATCCTTCGGATGGATCCTTCGATGAAGAAAAGCGCTACGACTGAGCACCCTAGTCTCCAAAAAGACGTTCGCTCCCCTTACTATCTATTTCGGGAAGACAACGAAACTTATTTAGGCTCTTGGTTTGATGAGAACTGGAGCCGAAAAATCCCCTTTATTTCTAACGTTGTCGACACCCAACATGTCAGTGAGCTTGGCAAAATTTGGTTTTATGGCGGTTTTGGCAATGATATTGGGGTGACATATTCCATTAAAGACGACACGTTTGCCAAGGAAAAGATGCCTGGAATGGATTCAAAATCCAGATACTATTTTTCCTATCCGGTTTTTGAAACGAATGACTATTCGTTCGAGGTGCGCATGTGTCGCGATAAAACCATCGATCTCAATACTTTATATGATCTCAAGTTTTTATTGATTAGAACCAATAAGAAAAACGGGGATGTTTACAAAATGCAGAGCAAGAGAACGGGTTTTAACTGGATGGATTATTCCTTCTTCCCCGATTACGTGGATACGTCAAAAAGCCTGTAATTCGCGTTTTGCCTTGCGAATTCGTAGACTGAGTAAAATCGTTCGAACCGCTCCATAAATCACGCCAAAAAGGCCAAAAGACAGGCTGATGCACGAAACGATGAATTCCATGCTTTTGGGGCGGAAGGCTTTATTGCCGGTTGAATCGTATTTGAAACTGATATAAAGGAAGGCGAAACCAACGATAAGGGCAATGCCTCCGATGATGATCCATGCAAGCGTATGGGAACGTGCAACATCATCATGGGTGATTTTATCGTTAAGTTCCTGACGTTTTTGCATTTCTTCTAAAGAGAAAGAAGGGAGATGAACTCCCCCTTCTTTTTTAGTTGTGCTGATAGGCTTTTGGGCAGACATGCCTTAAGCGTATATCGTAGACTTGGCTTCGTCAAATACCGTGTTCACAAGAGCGGCAATCGCTTCGTCCGTCGTAGCGGCTTGATCATCGAACAATTTGGTGACGATGTTGCCACAAGCACTGCGGATGTTAGCCGAGAGCTCGTTGACCGGGGACATGTAGTAGTTCGCGCCTTCGGTCAATTCCTTGTTGCTGTTAAGAATTTCGCCGAGGTAGCAGGACTTCTTGGTGTCGATGGTGTCGGTATAGGTAACGCCTTTGGAAGCTTGTTCCACGCCAGCCTTGAGGACTTCGTCTTCGAGAGAGGAAGTGCGGGTCGGGAAGTAGTAGGTTTGCTTGGCAAGGGTCGCGCTATTGACACCGTTGGTGAGGAAATCGTAGAAATCCAAAGCGGCTTTCAATTCATTCTTGTTCGTGTGGTTGAAGAAGGCGATGGAAGGTCCTTGAGAAACGACACGGAGCTCCGAGGCTTCGTTCCACTTCGGAACAGCGTGGAAGCCCATGGAGAAGCCTTCGACGGCATCGTAGGGTCCGTTCGCGGTAGAAGTGATCATGATGGCCGCGGTTTGGTTACCAACATAGGTGGAAGGATAAGCACGTCCACCA
>JAXFGC010000002.1:0-39932 GCA_034171505.1 Candidatus Alloenteromonas sp.
GGGGTCGCCCCAAACGGCGCATTCCGAGCCGAAAGGCAAAGGAAAAGGCCGCCAAGGCGGCCCCACTAACATCACTTACAATATAGTCTAATACCTTGCGTCTGTCAACCGGGGAGAGGGCGGGGCCACCCCCAAGGCGACCCTGCCCGCGCATTGTTGGGGGAGAGGGATCCATTTCGTTTCCGCGGGTCGGTCCCGCAGGCTTTCCGAAGGGGAGGCGCCCTTTCGCGCGCCCCGGCCACAGCGCCCGTTCAAGATGAAAGGCAAAGGAAAAGGCCGCCAAGGCGGCCCCACAAAACTCATCTACAATATAGTCTAGTACCTTGCGTCTGTCTATTTAGATATGGAGATTGCCCTTTTATTCTTCTTCCGCAATGAGGAAAGAGATATCACGGGTTCGTTCGAAGTTAATGAGTTTCTTCTTTAATGCGGGATCCGCGACGTAACTTCCGAGTTTTCCGCCGCGACGAACAACACGGTGGCAAGGGACAAGTATTGGGCAGGCATTGGAGGAGAGAATCTCTTCGACGCGTTCAGGAGAAAGGCCCAAACGTTCGGCAATGGATTCATAGGTCGTTAACTTGCCATAAGGAACATGAGACGAAACAAACTCCAGCACCTCTTTTTCATCTTCTTCTCCCGCCGGATCCACAGGAATATCGAAGCAGGTGCGTTGTCCGGCGCAGTACTGGTTGAATTCTTCGATGGTTTTGAAAAGCAACCGGTCTTCTTCGTGCAGGCATCCTTGGGGCGCCCCTTCCCCGATGTGGAGGGTCAAAATGGAACTTCCATCGCTGATTAAGGCGATTTTCCCAATCGGGGTTTCGTAAGTTTCGTAACGATATTCTTTTGCCATACCAACATTTTCTTGTTTTATGGGATGAATGCAAGAGGGGAGTGACCACTAATTCAATGAATTTCTTTCGGTATATCCCCTTCTTTTTCACGAACAAAAATATAGAAGAAAATACCTAGGAAACCCTTTAATTTCGGACACTTCAAGGTAAAATATGAGTATGTCAAAAATCATTGCACCTTATTCCGCGGCCATTTCGGTCAACAGCGAGATTCTCACTTCCGCCGCCAACATCGCTTATGAGGTCGGACGGCTTTCGTTAACGGGCATCGCGACCCCCACCCCTTCGATGATCGCTTCGGAAGTTCATTCTTCGCTTCGCTCCGACGGAGTCACCCTCACCCCGTCCCAAGTCCGTGCCTTGAGCCGAGGGGAAGAAATCGTTGGGCATCCCGAAGCCCACGCCTTGTTCGTCCTTTATTCCAAGATGCCCCGCATCGACCCTTACGATCCGAAGTTCCTCGAAACCTTTGAATCCATGGTCTTCCCCGAAGGAACGCCCCACCGCATGTCGCGCAAGGTGGAATCCTTCCCCTATACCATTCCGTTACGGGCGAAAGTCCCTTCCATGATGAAGGGGATCTATAACTTCGCCCGCGACAAAGAACGTCATCCCTTGCTCGTGGCCCTTCTTTTCTATTACGAAATTATGGCCATCCAGCCCTATTCCCAATTTACGCGCGTGTTAGCCACCTATTTGATGAAGGCCATCCTGGTCCGTTATTCCAAGGATTTCGCGGCGGTTCCGATTGCCCACACGTTCTTCGTCCATAAAGAAGATTTAGAGGAGGCCTATCGGGCATCCGTGGAAGCCCAGGACACCGCCCCTTTCATCCGAAAGGCGATGAGTTTGCTGGAAAACGCGGTCATCCGCACCCAAAAGAAACTCTTGCGGGAGAAAGCTTCCTCCACCCCGTTAGTGGATAAACTCTTGAGCGTCATGGAAGATGGCACCTATTACCGGGCCACCGAACTCTTGAGCCTCTTGGGATTAACCTCTCGCCTTGGCCTAGCGAAAAATTACCTCCGACCCGCTTTAGAAGCCAAAAAGATTGAAATGGCGAATCCGTTAAGCAAAACCGATCGAAACCAACGGTACAAGAAGGTGAACGAGCAATGATGTACCTCGCGATTGTCTCTTTCCTCCTCTATATCGCCGGATTCATCGTGGGAATTATCCCCCAAAGCAAAGCCACGAAAATCGGAAAAATCCTTTCGGGTTCCATCATGGGAATCGGGCTCATCCTCTTCCTCGTCTTTGGTTTCAAGGCGTTTGGAGACCTTTACGCGGGAGATAAAACCTGGCTGGCTTACCTTGCCATCTGTTTCTCTTCCCTGGCTTTAGGCATCCTCCCCTTCTACACCTATTTCAAAAACACCCGCCCCAAAGTCGCGAGCGTCCTTCTTGCGATTCTATTCGTCCTTGGGGTTGCCTTCCTGATTTCGATGATTGCCTTATCCCAAGACGTCATGATCAACGATGCCGTCGGCGAGAACAGCCTCAATTAACCGACCAGATTTTATGGGCCAAACCCGGAACATCCACGAAGGGGTTCCGGTTTTTTTGATATTCGTAGACCGCGTTATTCCGTTCAATTTCTTTTTCGGATATCGGATCCAGGTCGTTCCATTCAAGATAAACGGCAATCGCCCAAGAGGATAAGGAAGGATAGGTGGTTTTGGTAAACGCACTAAAATTCCCCCAACCGGTCAATTCGTTTTGGTAACGCGTCACGAAATAGAAATAGATGCGGGCGATGTCGCCTTTGTATTCATCGGGGACTTCGCAGGCATTCCCGGAATATCCCGAGTTTTTGGAGGAATCCCCGTTTCCGACGATTGTTCCGTTCGTGGAGGTGTAACGGATGTTCGACCCTACGTAAGCATGCGGATAATTGCTCCGGCGGTTATTGACGTAAGCATCCGTCGGCAACAGGTGATGGAGGTCGCTTTTCATCGGGGAACGTTCGTTGAAAACGCTTTGGGGAATCGTGTGTTCCCGGTTGAACATCTGCCCTTCCGCGTTGTAATTCCCTTTTCCCGGGGCGCCTTGGTGGTCCGAGGTCGGGGAATATCGATACGAGGAATACATATCGATGATTTTCCCATCTTCGTCCGTGTCGGTGGAAGGATAGGCGTCGTAAGCGAAATCATAGGATTTGGTGACGTATCCCGAGGAAATGCGGTTGCATAACGCGGTTTTTAAGGACGCGCCCGACAAGGACCAATTGATTCCGGAATAATAATCGTCAATCGGTTCGGAGATGGAGGCATCGACGCTCGAAGAATCGCTGGAATCTTCGCTTGAACTACTTTCCTCTGAGGAAGAGGCATCGATGCTTCCGCTTCGTGAAGGATAAAGGCGGATCGAGGCGAGCAAGAAACGGACACTTCCTTCGATGGAAAAGGAAGTGACGGGGGAAGAGAAATTCACCGAATAAGTTGGAGTTTCTTCAAGTTCGGTCGAAGAGAAAACACCTGAGGTAAAGTTTGTGCTCCCCGAGGTAACCGTTAAGGAATAGGGGTCTTCATAGGCGTAAGAATAGATATCCATCCCTTGAATGGATTCCCCTAAGTCAAAGGAAAGGGAGCCCGAACGGGATCCGCTTCCCACCCGAACCGAAGACCCAAGCCCGCCCGAATAGCAATTCGATCCCGAAATCGAGACGGAGACATCGCTCGAATACGAATCCTCGGTGAAAGCATCGTCTCCGGTATAACGGGTCGATCCGAAGGTAATCGTATAGAAACGCCCCTCTTCACTGGAAGGGATTTCGCTGGATGGGAAAGAAGTTTCCTCGGTGGTCTTTTCGCTAGATGGGACCGAGGCATCTTCCGATGAAAGAGACGACTCTTCGCTCGAAGGAAGGGGAACCGAAGAATTCTCGCTACTAGATTCGTCGCTGCTTGAAGAGGCTCTGTCCGAAGGAGGGACGCAGGACCCCAAAAGGAAAGTGGATAGCAACAAGGGGAAAAGGAAACGAGGGGAATTCATATCACCAAAGATTATACCACATTTCTTCGTGCGATGTTGCCTTGCCCCCATTCTTTCCCTAAAATTCCCGGTAAATGAAGAAAAAAGCCGAAAAATACCTCTCTTCTTTGCCCAAAGATTCCTTCATAGGGAAACACGTATATATCACCGGAGGGAATTCGGGGATTGGGTTTGGACTTGCCAAAAACCTCCTTTCCTTAGGGGCGGTCATCCACCTTCTATGCCGAAACCCCAAGAAAGCGGAAGAAGCGAAGAAATCCTTGTTGGAAATGTTTCCCGGCGCGGAGATTTACCTCCATCCTTTGGATTTATCCTCCTTCCAAAGCATCTTTTCTTGCGTGGAGGAGTTAAGCACCTCTCCTTTTCCCATCGACTATTTCGTCCATAACGCGGGGGTGTTCCGAATGGAAAAGGTCTTAAGCGTCGATGGATACGACTTGACCCTGGGAACGAATCTCATTGGAACGGTATTGCTCAATGAAAGCCTCATTCCCTTGTTCGCCTCCCAAGCACATAAACCCGTTGTTCTCTTCACCTCATCCTTAAGCGCCTCATGGTCGAAAATCAGCTGCGATTCCCTCTTTCATCCTTATCCCAAATCCAAGATTGGGCTTTACGCGGAAAGTAAGCGGGGCATCTATCTATATGGCCGTTATTGCCAAAGGCAGGAGGACCTTCCCTTTCTCCCCGTCCTCGCCCATCCTGGGGTCACCTTTACCCCGTTGTTCCTAAAGGGATACCCGAAGGCTTTCGCTTCCTTTTTGTCTCCGATTTTCCAAACCATCTTCCATTCTCCCGATGAAGCCTCGTTAATTGACGTTGAAGCCCTCCTTCATCCTTCCGCGGATGGGTACTTCTCCCCAAAGGGATGCCTTTCCGCCTCGGGACTCCCGAAGAAAAAGAAATTCCCCAAGAAACTCGAAAAAAGCGATTCCGCCTTTATTCCCTCCTTACTCAGGGAACTCAAAAGTAAGAAGGAACTCTCCTAAGAACATTCCTTCTTGAAGGAAGGGTCATTCCGAGTATACTTATCCCCGTCGATAAATGTAGAAAGCAATCGCTTCCGGCGATTCGCCAGACTCCTTCGGGACGTTGGCAAAGCACTACTGAACACAATCCTTGTTTCAGAAGCCGGACCCATTGCGCCCGGCTTTTATTGATTGATCAGGAGGAAATGTCCCATCGCTTACATGAACCAAAACCGCAACCGCCCGCAAAAACGGTTCGATCCCATCAACGAGAACATCCGTTATCCGGAAGTTCAAGTCATCGGGCCGAATGGTGAAAACCTCGGGCGGATGTCGTCTCGCCGCGCCAACGAAATCGCCGCCAGTTACGAACTCGACCTCTATTGCGTCGCACCGCAAGCCAATCCCCCGGTCTGCAAAATCCTCAATTACGGCAAATACCGTTACGAGAAGGAAAAGACCGAGAAGGAAAACAAGCGGAGATCCAAAGCGGCCGCCATGGAACTCAAGGAAATCCAACTCCACGTCTCCATCGGAGAACACGACCTTCAAACGAAGGCCAAGCAAGGAAGAGGATTCCTCAAGGACGGTGATAAAGTGAACATCCGCGTCATCCTCAAGGGACGCGAGATGGTCCACAAGGAAATCGGCGAAGAACTCATGGAGCGGTTCGTGGAACTCATTCAAAGTGAAGATGCCCCCACAATCATCGAGAAAAAGCCGAGTTGGGATGGAAAATGCTATTCCTGCATCGTCGCACCGAAAGGCAAGAAATAAGGAAGGAGAATTCTCATTATGCCAAAAATGAAAAGCAACCGCTCGCTCAGCAAGCGTGTGAAAGTTACCGGCACCGGTAAGCTCAAATTCGTGCACGCCTACAAAGGCCACCACGCGCCGTACAAAACGGCGAAACAATCCCGCCAACTCCGTCGCGCGGGAATGATCGACAAGACGGACTACAAGCGTATCCGCTTCTTCATCGCGAAATAAAGGAGATAACAGACAATGGCTAGAGTTAAAGGTGGCACCGTTACCCGTGCCCGTCGTAAAAAGATCTTGAAGCGCGCCGAAGGCTACTTCGGTTCGAAGCACCTTCTCTTTAAGACCGCCAAAGAGCAAGTCTGCCACTCGCTCCGTTACGCGTACAATTCCCGTCGCCTTCTCAAGCGCGACTACCGCAAACTTTGGATCAAGCGTATCAATGCCGCTTGCCGCCTCAATGGAATCTCCTATTCCAAGTTCATGGGCGGACTCAAGAAAGCCGGCATCGAGATGAACCGCAAGATGCTCTCCGAGATCGCCATCGCCGATCCGAAGGCCTTCAGTGAGCTCGTCGCCAAAGCCCAAGCGAAGTAAGGAAACAGCAAGCAAAAACCGCAGGCGCGACCTGCGGTTTTTTGTTATTTCCCAATCAACGGTTTAATTCGGTTTAACGCTTCTAGCAGCCTTGCTTTTGGAAGGGCGATGTTCATCCGGATGTGGCTATCGTCCTCATACATCGTTCCCGAAGATACGTATACGTGAACCGAGGAAAAGAGTTCGGTGACTTCTTCCGCCTTTCCTTCCCCCACGTAAATCCAAAGGAGATAAGTCGCGGACCCCGAATCGATTCGGAAGGAAGGAACTTCGCGAAGGAATTCCTCCACGACCCTTCGGTTTTCATCGAGGTAGGCATTGAGTTCTCTTACGTACTCATCGCCTTTTTCATACGCGGCTTTGAGGACGGGGAAGGCAAAGGAAGAGGGTTCCCCGCAGTCATCCGCGTAGAGCATCGCCTGCATGGCCTCGCGGTAAAGGGGGTTCTCCGTGTAGCAGAAGGAGGTTTGGATCCCCGCGACGTTGAAAGCCTTCGACGGGGAAGAGGCGAAAATCGCGACTTCTTTGGCTTCTTTTAAAGCAAAGATTGGCAAATACTTCGACCCCGCCTTCCCAATCGGACCGTGGATTTCATCGCTAAATAGGACGACGTTATGTTTCTTGGCAAGCTCGCAAAGGGCCAAGAGTTCTTCTTCCCCGTGGTTCCGGCCCAAGGGGTTATGGGGGTTACAAAGAATGAACAAGGAGATGCGTGAGAATACTTCTTCAAGGGCATCAAACGGATAATGGTATCCGTCTTTATCTTGGAGAAAAGGGACTTTGATGACGGGATATCCCGAATGTTCGGTCGTGGAAAGAAAACCGTTATACGCGGGGGTCATTAGGCCGATTCCCTTGCTTCCGAAGCAGCGGATCGCCGCGGTTAAGGAAGCGATGACGCCCGTGGAAAAAAGGACATTTTCGTTTTGAAGGCGAAGCCCATAATGACGGGAATAGAAAGAGGTGATCGCTTTTGCAAACCCCAGATCCTCTTTGACGTATCCAAACAAAGGGAACCCAACCCTTGAAGTCAAGGCGTCTTGAATCTCCTTCGAAGTCGCGAAATCCGTGTCCGCAAGGGAAAGGGCGATCGACCCTTCGGGGAGGTCGTACTTGCAAGAATCGCTATGGAGGCGATCGAAATAGGCATCAAAGCGATTCATCGACGAGAATCTCCGTTTTGCTATGATCGATCTTGGGGTCGTCGAGGATGATTTCCCCGATTTGTTTCGCGCGAATCACCCCCGAAAGCGGGTTTTTGACCGAGACGATCGGGGAATGGATGGTCGCGTCAATCCTCGAGCAATATTCAAAGCTCCGGTCCACCTCTCCGAAGGTGCAGTCGATCAGGGTCAACCCGTCGATGTAGCAAAATCCCTGGAGGGAGGTGATGTGGCAACGGATGAGGGTCAGGTTTTTGGAGTTCCACGCGAAATACTCCCCCTCGATTTGGCAATCCTCAAGGACGCAATCCTCGCTGTTCCAAAAGGCATCCTTGGAAATGATTTTGGAATGGCGAATCCGGACGTTTTTCGCCCCGTCGAAGGCGTAGTTGCTGTCGTTAAGGCAAAGGGAAGCGATATCCGCCCCAATGGCTTCCTTGCCAAAGTAGGTGCCCGAGTGGACGGTCACGTTTTGAAGGCGAATATCCTCATTCCACCACAAGGTTTCCTCGGGAACCGTGAAAATGACGTTTCGAAGGGTTAAGCCTTTGCAGTGGCGAAAGCCTTTGGGCGCCCCATATTGGATGTTCTCAAACGAAGCGTTCTTGGTGTACCAGACTCCCGCGCGGGCGGATTCGACGAAAATGCATTCTTTTACGTTCATTCCCCGTCCATACCAGAGGGGGTATTTCCCTTCGAAGACGCAGGAAGTGACTTCGATGTCGCGGGTCTCCTTTAAGGCGGATTCCCCGATTCCAAAACGGCATTCCTTGATTTGGGAGGCATTCACCCCAAATAAGGGGCGTTCCCCCGAATAGGAGCCCTTTAGGATTTTACCCATTGCTCTCTCCTACTTCTGGGATGCGAAGGGTCGTAAGGGAATTCACCGCCTCCTCGATCATGGAGGCGTAATCCCATTTGGATTCGTAGTAGAGGCAGTCCTCGAGTTTGGGTTTGGTCTTGGGCTTCTTGGGTTTGAAGATGGTGCAGCAATCTTCGAAGGGGCGGATGGAGATTTCATACGTCCCGATGCGTTTGGCCGTATCGATGATGGAAAGCTTATCCGCGGTCGCCAAAGGACGGAGAATCGGATAATTCGTGACTTCGTTGATGACGTAAAGGGAATCGAGGGTTTGGGAGGCCACTTGCCCAATGGATTCCCCCGTGGCCAAGCACAGACACCCTTTCTTTCGGGCGACTTTCTCGGCAATTCGAAGCATCATCCGCCGCATGATGGTGATGCAATAAGGCTCGGGGACGTGCTCATAAATCGCTTCTTGGAGTTTGGTGAAGGGGACGATATGGAGACGGAAGGAAGGCTGATAGGCGGTTAAGCAGCCAAGCAAATCCTGCAATTTATCAATAACGCGTTCGGAGGTGTAGGGAGGGGAGGCGAAATGAATCCCTTCGACCATTAAGCCACGCCGAAGCAATGAATAGGCGGCGACGGGGCTGTCGATGCCTCCGGAAAGAAGCAACGCGGCCTTGCCGTTCATCCCCAAGGGATAACCCCCAAGTCCAAGGTATTCATGGCAGGACAGGAAGACGCCTTTCTCGCGCACGGTGATGCGAAGGAGGATGTCGTAATGATGGAGATCGACGGTCAAGGAAGAATGGTCAATGAGGTAATCCGCGACTTCAACGGCGAGTCCATAGGAATCCAAAGGGTAGGATTTATCGACTCTTTTCACATCGATCTTAAAGGTTTTCCCACCTTCTTGGGCGAGCAATTCTAGCGCGGCTTTTTGGATATCCTCGAGTTCTTTCCCCACTTGGGCGACCAAGGAAATCTTTTGGATTCCCGAGACTTCTTGGAGACGCGAGATGACCGCTTCATGGTCCTCGTCATTGAGATACACCGCACAAAAATCGCGGGTTCCATGAATCTTTAACGTCGGAAAAGACGATAAAGCGACGCGGATGTTATGCACGAGTCGATCGATAAACGACGAACGATTGGCGCCTTTCGTGGAAAGCTCGCCGTAATGGATGAGCAAGGAATCGAATTTCATAAAGGACGGACCTCCTGGAGAATGGTGGCCAAAGCAGAAACGAAGGTGTCGATTTCTTCTTTGGTGGTTGAGGGAAGCATGGATACGCGAATGGGGTTTTCGCATTCCCGCAAGGGTTTGCCCATCGCCTCAAGGACGTAACTGTGGACCTCTCCTTTGGAGGAGCAGGCCGAAACGGAAGATACGTAGATGCCTTTTTGGGACAACGCCTCCACGACGACGGATGCTTTGTGTTTGGTCAATGAGAAGTTAAGGACGTAAGGGGAGGCATCGATGGGAGAATGGATGACCACCTCGTCGATCGCTTCCAATTGTTTTCGAAGGTAATCGCGGAGTTCTTTCTCCTTTTTCTCATTCGCCGCCTGCGTAGAGTAAGCAATGCCCAAGGCTTTGCCCATCGAGGCGATGGAGGGGACATCGCTCGTCCCGGCGCGGAAGCCGAACTCCTGTTCCCCACCGTTTACCTGGGGGACAAGGCGGATGGTCTTTTTGAAGCAAAGTCCCCCAACCCCTTTGACGGCCCCGAACTTATGGCCCGAAAAGGAGAACAAATCAAGGCTTGGATAAGGAACCATCACTTTTCCTAGCATCTGGGTGACGTCGCTATGGAAGAAGGCTTTGGGGTAGGCGTGGACGATAGAGGCGAGTTCCTTCAAGGGTTCAATGGTTCCCGTTTCGTTATTCACCCCCATCACGGAGACGAGGATGACGTCATTCCCCATCGCTTCCTTTAAGGTAGAAGGTTCCAAAACGCCCGAAGAATTCACGGGTAAATACTCCACGACAAAACCAAATCGAGAGGAGAGTTCCGCCAAAACATTCTTCACGGAAGGATGCTCGATCGGGGTCGAAAGGATGCGTTTGCCCCGTTTGGAATAACCAAACGCGACCCCTTTTAGGGCGAGGTTATTGGCCTCGCTTGCCCCCGCGGTGAAAACCAAACGATGGGAAGAGGATAGTCCAAATGAGGAAAGAATATCGTTCCGGGTCCTTTCAAGGATTTTGGAAGCATCGAACCCCAGACCATGACGTGAGGAACTATTGCCAAAATGGTCTTTGGCCACCCGGGTATATTCTTCGAGAGCTTCTGGGGTCGGGGGAGTCGTGGAGGCGGCGTCGAAATACAGCATTCGAGTCCTCCTTATTCTTCACTCGTCTCTTTTTTGATTTGCTCGCGGATGGTGGAATAGGCGGTCGCGAACTGACCGGCGAAATAGAGCCCTTCGACTTGGACGATGCGGGCGTTGAATTCAGGATTGGCCCCGCGGGAACGATTCGCGAATTTGAGGGCGGCTTCGGTTAACACGCAGTTTTGTAGGCCGTTAGCGACTTCGCGGATGACGGCGTCGCCTTCGCTTTTGAGTTGGTTCACAAGTTCGTTGACCGCGACCACGTCAATTGGCATCGAGAGTTTCGATTTGATTTGGTCGATGACGCCGAACAAGGCGTTGATTCTCTCTTCCATCGGCTCGCAGAAAGCGGGGACGGAAATGCGGGAAAGGGAATATTCGGAATCGCGCAAACGGGTGTCATAGGTATAGAGGCTTCGACTCGCTTCCTCCGAATCCGCCTTTAAGGTCAAAAGATAACGGTTGAAATCCTCAATCGCGTTGGAGGCGCGCAACGCATCGTCGCGCAAGGTGTACATGCGCTCCACAAGCAACGTGAACGGTTGACGGGACCCCGAATGAATCAAGGTATCGAGGGTCCGCTTTGCGGCTCCCGAGACGTTGATGAGTTTCTTGATTTCATCGATCTTTTCCTGTTCGGAAGAGGGGATAACGTAAATCTTGCGAACATCGGACAAGGAATTGCAAAGACGAATGTAACGCTTCTCGACTTTGGATTCTTCTTTGTAGATGCCATCGCATTCCGAATCGAAGGTGACGCGGGCATCCTTCTCTTTTTCAAAAGAATTCAGGTAATCGTCGATTCGGGCGAGGATGCCATCCAATTCTTGTTGGACTCCGCTGACTTCGAACTTTTTGACTCTCGAAGTGATGTCCTTGAGTTGGTTCTGCATGTCCTGGATGGAGGAATTGGTGATCAAGTGATGGAGGGGATAACCGGCTTTGAGCAACTCTTCGTAACGGTTTTGAAGGGAGGAAAGTTTCTCCGGAATCATCGATTGGATGGTAAGGCAGAGATTCGGCATGATAAGGAGAATCTTGTTCAACGCATCGATGACCGCGCCGATATTGGGGAGGAGTTTCTTCGCTTCGTCGTAATGGGCACTTTCGACGTAGTCCTCAAATTCCTTGAAGACGTCCTCAATCTTGGCAAAGGCATCGTCAAAAGTGGAGTTCACCAACGAAAGGTCGGCTTGCTTGACGTAGTAATCTTGTTTGACCTTGCGGAGTTTCTCCTTCTCGAGGAGGGAGGCCGCACGGCATTCTTCTTCGGGGCGGACGACGGAAGAGAGGTCGCGGGACAACGATTCGACGTCTTCTTCGTAACGGGCGATGACTTGGGAGGCGTTGGGGAATTCCGCTTTTAGGCGTTTGTAGTCGCGCTCGGAAATCATGTCCTTTAGCTTATTGATCTCAAGTTGGGCGGTCGCATCGCTTTTTTCCCGGATTTCCTTCGCCCGACGGGTGAAGGTTTGGTGGATGGGAATGTATTCGAGGTTATAGTTCGAGATACTCTCGATGCGTTTCATGTGGGTTTGGCATTGGCCGAACAACAAGGCATGGAGGTATTCGAATTTACGGACCAGTTCATTGACGGTTCGGTTGCTGCGGAGATGGGCAAAAACAGTGAAGTTCAAAACGATGAACAAAACAACAATCAAAACGACACCCACGGAGGAGAGGGTAATGATTAAGGGGTAATTAACAGTGTCGAGGATTTTCATACCCATAGTTTAGCACGCTTGCGCACTCATGAGCAGGGGTAATGCGCCTGTATGCGAAAAAAGTTTTGGGCGGACGATTCGTCGATCCGAACCTGAGGAAAAACCAGTCAAAGATCAAAAAGAGAGGGGACGTATATGCGAATTGGGGTAAATTCATCAAAGAAATCAAATCACGTTTCGGAATGAATTCGACCACCGTTCTCGCTTCTTTTTGCCTTTTGGATATCCCTTGAACTTACCTAAACGCGAAGAAAAGAAATGAGGCTTGCTTTCCACCCATACACGCGCGTATAATCACACTTGCGTAACGAAGCAGCAGGTTTCTACGCTCCCGTCCGACGTCCTCTCTTCTACCAAGTAAGGCCCTTGCTACTGGCCCGAAACAATGAGGACACCCGGGGAGATGGAAGAAGCACTCCTCTCTTTGCGCAAGAAAGGAGACATGAAAGATGTCTAGATACACAGGAAGCACCTGGAAAAAAAGCCGTCACCTTGGTTTCTCCGTCCTCGAAACCGGTGAAGAACTCAAAAAGAGGTCGTATGGACCTGGCCAACACGGTCAGGACCGCAAGCGCAAAGGTTCCGAATACGGCAACCAATTGCGCGAAAAGCAAAAACTCCGCCTTCTCTACGGAGTCAACGAGCGTCAATTCCGCCGCTTGTTCACCATCGCGAAAGCCGACAAAGAAACCGTCACCGGTCTTGCCTTCTTCCGCATTCTCGAATCCCGCCTCGACAATCTCATCTTCCGCATGGGATTCGCCCGCACCCGCGCCGCGGCTCGCCAACTCGTGAACCACGGACACGTGCTCGTCAATGGCAAGAAAGTGGATATTCCTTCCTACCTCTGCAAGGTGGGCGATGTCATCTCCTTCAAGGGAGATAGCCCCCTCAAAGTCGTCAAGGAATGCGTCGAAGCCAAACTCCCCGTCGCTCCGTTTGTCACCGTCGACGCCGAAAAGATCACCGGCGTCTTCACCCGCAAACCCGAACGCAACGAGCTCCCGACCGATATCCACGAATCGCAAATCATCGAGTACTACAACCGCTTGCTCTGATTTCTGGCCAACCAAAAACCCCGGAATTTCCCGGGGTTTTCTTGTGCTTAAATTTGGAATTCTAGGGTTTCCTTCACGACGCTCATTCCAAGCGCCTCCAGGAAGGCTTTCGCGCTTTTGTCTTTCACTCCGACTTCCGCGACGAAGTTCTTCTTCCCGCCTTTCGCGAACTCTTCGTAGCAAAGGCGGAAGAGGCTCGTACCGATACCTTCCCTCCGTCGAGGGGGTTTCACGTAGATGCCACGCAGAAGGCCCGATCGGGTCAAAAGTCCCATTCCGATGACTTCCCCGTGATCCATCGCGAGAACCACGATGTTTTCGGGGTCCTTGATGATATCGGAGGCTTTTTTGGGTGAGAAAAAACGGGAAGAAACGAGGTCGCTTAAGGCCGTCGCATCCAAAGGAGAGGCAAAACGAAAATCCATGGTTATTCCAATAGGCGATATCCACCACCGTAGATGGATTCGATGAAACGTCCGCCTTCCCCGAGTTTCTCTCGCAGCGACTTGATGTGCATGTCCAAGGCTTTCGAACGGGGATCGTAAGGCTTATGGGGGTCACCGAAGGAGGTGTAGAGCTGCTCACGAGTCACCACAGCGCCTTGGGCTTCCATTAGGACTTGGTAAATTAGGAACTCACAGTTGGTGAGGTTCAATGTCTGGTTGAGTTTCCGGGCTTCCCGTTCAATCTTGTCGAGGGTGAAGGGGCCCCAATGGATGACCTCTTTCCTCTTTTGAACCCGTCGCATCTGGGCCACGACCATCGCGTAGAGTTCTCTTCGTTCGAAGGGGTAAGGTAAGAATCCGTCACCTCCGGAATGGTAGACGTTGCATCGGTCTTCCACGGTCGCGGAGGAACCGATGAGGATGACGCGGGTGTCGCGTTTTTCCCCTTCGGAAGCGCGGATCTTTTTGAGGATGTCGATGCCAAACGCATCGAAAATTCGGAGATCGATGATTGCCAAATCGGGCGGATTGGCGCTGAAAGTCGTAAGAAACGGCGCGGCTTTCACAAAACCGCGTACGGTAAACTTCGTGCCCTGCAACGCCTCGGAGATTTGGTGCATCACCGCGGGGGAGGACTCGACTACATCGATAATGTAACTTGCCATAGACTAATAATAGGGAAAAAGTAAGGAATTGTCACTTACTTTTTTTGAAACGAAAAAGCGCCCCTTGCGAGGCGCGGATTCTCAGAATTCCCCGAGGTAGTAGTTCTTCTTCCCCCGACGGACCACAAGGTATTTCCCTTCGATGGCGTCGCTTGCGGAGAAGACTTTCTTCGGATCGGTTTCCTTAACGCCGTTGACGAGCACCGAGTTTCCCGTAGCGAAGGTACGCGCTTCCCGTTTGGAGGAGGCGGCTCCCAAGGCGATGAGGATGTCTTCGAGCATCGTTCCTTCCTCGAGTTTCTTTTTGCTGTCCCCGAATAAGGTTTCGATTTGGTGCCCGGTCAAGGAAGCAACGTTCCCTTGGAAGAGGGCCTCGGTCATCTTCATGGCTTCTTGGACCCCTTCTTCCCCATAGATGTCCTTGGTGATTTCGTAGGCCACTTTCTTTTGGCCGATACGGGCGCCAGGGGAGGCGAAGTGTTCGCGGGCCACTTCTTCGATTTCCTCTTTGCTTAAGAAAGAGAAGACTTTCAGGAAACGGATCGCGTCTTCGTCGGTGACGTTGAGAAAGTATTGGTACATCGTATACGGGGAAGTCAGGTTCGCGTCGAGGAACAAGGCTCCTTTTTCCGATTTCCCGAACTTCTTGCCGTCGCTTCGCAAAATGAGGCGGGAAGTCATGACTTCGACGTCGGCTTCCTCCCCTTCGATTTTACGGATGAGTTCCAAGCCGGAAGTTAAGTTCCCCCATTGGTCGTTCCCCCCGAGTTGGATGTTCACCCCTTTGTTCTTGTGGAGGTGATAGAAATCGATGGATTGGAGGATTTGGTAGGCGAACTCGGTAAAGGAGATTCCATCTTCGAGGCGGCTCTTGACGATTTCCTTCGAAAGCATGTAGTTGATCGAGAAGTATTTCCCGTAGTCGCGGAGGAAGTCGATCATCGATAAGGGCCCGAGCCATTCGAAGTTCGAGACGAGTTCGCCTTTCTCGGGATCGGACAAATCGATATACCGTTCGAGTTGGGCGCGAATGGAGGCGGTGTTGGCTTCGAGCTGTTCCTTGCTTTGGAGGTTTCTTTCTTTGCTCTTGCCGGAAGGATCCCCAATCATGCCGGTCGCCCCGCCCACAAGCGCCACGACCTTATGGCCCGCTTTTTGGAAGCGTTTCAAAAGGGAAATCATGACGTAGTTGCCAAGGTGCATGCTACCCGCGCTTGGGTCAAAGCCACAATAAACGGCTTGCTTGGTCGATAACAATTCGCGGACATGCTCTTCGTTGGAGCATTGTTGAATGAGCCCGCGGTACATCAAATCATCAAATAAATTATCCATAACGGGGCTATTCTACTTCTTTTCTTCGCCCTTTTCTACGTTCTCGGGAGACAAAGAGAAGGAAATGGAATGGAATCGTTTCATGAGGCGCTTCACCCCATCGCGCCGTTCTTTGTTCTCCACCACCAGGATGGTGAGGGCCTCCCAGAAAACCACGCAGGTCGCGCTATCGGTGATGTATTTGACCATCTCGGAGGCGATCCCGCCTTCGGTCCAAAGGAGGGACATCACAAAATAGGCGATGAAGAACAATGCCCCGATGCCCATCAGGGAAAAGGCGAGGACGTTCTTTCCCCGCGCCTCACGGAAGTTCTTTTTGAATTCGAGGCCGAGGTTCGCGTAGAAGATCCGTTCAATCTCCTCTTTGGTATACCCTCCCCAATCCGAAAAAGTGACCTCGAGTTGGATCTTGGTCTTTTTGGGGGTGTATTCCATCACGAAATCGATCCATTCGAGGAAATCGTCCTTGAACACGGGGATTTTGGTCACCGAATTCTCTTCAAAGAGATCCGATGGGCTGTCGAAATGGAGTTTCATGTGGGCGATCCCGGTTTTCGAATCGATGTCGAAGAAATGGGATTCAATGTCGATCAGTTCACTGGGTAGTCTTTTCATGGTAGAACCTCCAAAAAATGGGCGAAGAGGGTAAGGGGGAACCTCTTCGCCCAAAGGGTGGAAAGCGAATTAATACATCTCGGGAGTCGGGGCGGCGGGAGCGGGTTTCTCTTCCTTGATTTCGGTCACCGCGGCTTCGGTGGTGACGAACAATGCGGCGATGGAAGAGGCGTTGAGGATGGCGCTGCGGGTCACCTTGGTCGGATCGACGATTCCCGCGGTGAAGAGATTAACCCAAGTGCCTTCCTTGGCGTTGAATCCCATCTCTTTGCCGACTTTGGCTTGCTCGGCCTCGATTTCATCGGGGTTATAGCCCGCGTTGAAGGCGATTTGGCGAAGCGGTTCGTGGAGGGATTGGAGAACCGCGTCGATACCGGCTTGGACATCCGGGTTTTCGTCTTTGAGGGTGTCCTTGAGGATCGCGTAGACTTCGCACAAGGCAGCGCCTCCCCCGATGACGATACCTTCGGCAACCGCGGCTTTGGTCGCGTTCAAGGCGTCTTCGATGCGGAGTTTCTTTTCCTTGAGCTCGGTTTCGGTCAAGGCGCCGATCTTGAGGACGGCGACCCCGTCGGAGAGTTTGGCGATGCGTTTGGCCAAGGCTTTCTTGTCGTAATCGCTCGAAGAGGCCTCCATTTGCTTGGTGAGTTCGTGGATGCGTTCGGCGAGTCCTTCCTTGTCGCCTTCTCCGCCCACAAGAACGGTCTTGTCCTTCTTGATGGTGGCTTTCTTGACGCGTCCGAGGTCCCCCATCGCGACGTCCTTGAGTTCCATTCCGAGATCTTTGGATACAAAGACCGCGCCGGTGAGGATGGCGATGTCTTGGAGGGCCGCCTTTTGGGCATCCCCGAATTCAGGGGCCTTGACACAGACGACGTTGAAGGTACCGCGGAGTTTGTTCACGACGATCGTGGAGATGACGTCGTTATCGTAGTCATCGGCGATCATGAGGAGCGGCTTATGGGCGTCGCAGATGCCTTGGAGGATGGGGAGGATCGAATTGATGTCGGAGACCTTTTGGTCGGTGACGAAGACCATCGCGTCCTCAAGTTCGGCGACCATCTTTTCACGGTCGCTCGCCATATAGGGAGAGACGTATCCCTTGTCGAATTCCATGCCTTGGGTGATGACGAGTTCATCCTCAATTCCCTTGGAATCATCGACGGAAATCACGCCGTTTTTGCCAACTTTGGCCATGGCCTCGGCGATGAGTTTGCCGGTTTCGGGATCCCCGCTTGAGATCGTGGCGACGGATTCGATGTCGGCGTTGGTGTCAATCGGACGGGAGATTTTTAGGAGTTCGCTCGCGACGGCCTTGCCGGCTTTTTCCATGCCCAAGCGGACAAAGACGGGGTTCGCCCCTTTCTCCACGGCCGCGAAGCCGCGGTGGATCATGGCCTGGGCGAGCAAGGTCGCGGTGGTCGTGCCATCCCCGGCCGCGTCATTGGTTTTGTTTGCGACTTCATAGACGAGTTTGGCGCCCATGTTCTGATAGGCGTTCTTGAGTTCGATTTCACGGGCGATGGTCACCCCATCGTTGGTGATGAGGGGAGAACCGTATCCTTTATCGAGGACGACGTTGCGGCCCTTGGGCCCCAAGGTCAATTTTACGGTGTTGGCGAGGATGTCGACGCCCTCCACCATTTCATCGCGGGCGGTTTTGCCCCATTTGATTTCTTTTGCCATTGGAATATGCCTTCTTTCTTAGTCCAGGATACCGAGGATGTCTTCTTCTTTGATGAGAATGAATTTACGGCCTTCCTCTTCGTAATCGGTGCCGGAATAATCGCGGTAGATCACTTTGTCGCCGATTTTGACGGAGAAGGGGATGTGTTTGCCTTCTTCGTTTACGGCCCCCTCACCAAGGGCGATAACCGTCGCGACATTCCCCACTTTCTTTTCGGTCGTGAGGACGATCGATCCCACCTTTTTCTCCTGGGGGACCTTTTCGAGGAGGACGTAGTCATGCAATGGATGAATCATGTTGAACCATACTTCCTTTCTGGATTGCACTACTACTTTATCTCGAATCTTAGCAGTGTCAAGCATTGAGTGCTAAATATTAGCAAATATTTACTCCGATTGCTAAAACGGATGTTTTTCGGGCAAAAGAAAACCCGCGGCAAGCAAGGCTCAACGCGGGTTTCGTTGGTTCTTCTTACATCAAGGAGCGGTAGAGGGCGAGGACGTCTTCTTTGCTCGGGGTCTTGGGGTTGCCGGGGCAGCAGGCATCCGCGAGGGCGCTGTCGGCGAGGAAGTCGAGGTCTTCTTCTTTGACGATGTCCTTCAAGGAAGAGGGAATGCCGACGTCCGCGGAGAGTTTGGCCACCGCGTCGATCGCGGCCTTGCGGTATTCCGCTTGGGACATGGCATCGACGCCTTCCACGCCCATCGCGCGGGCGATTTCGCGGTATTTCTCGCCGGTCGCTTCGGCGTTGTAGGCCATGACGGTCGGGAGGAGGATCGCGTTGGCCACGCCGTGGGGCGTGTCATAGACGGCGCCCAAGGGGTGGGCCATCGAGTGGACAAGGCCAAGTCCGACGTTGGAGAAACCCATGCCGGCGACGTATTGGCCAAGGGCCATGCCTTCGCGTCCTTCCGGGGTGTTGTCGACCGCGCCACGGAGGGATTTGGAGATGAGGCGGATGGCTTCGAGGTGGAACATGTCGGAGAGGGCCCAAGCGCCTTTGGTGATGTAACCTTCAATCGCGTGGGTGAGGGCGTCCATTCCCGTCGCGGCGGTTAAGCCCTTGGGCATGGTGGACATCATATCGGGGTCGACGATGGCAACCACGGGGATGTCGTGGGGGTCGACGCACACGAATTTGCGGTTCTTCTCCACGTCGGTGATAACGTAGTTGATGGTGACTTCCGCGGCGGTTCCGGCGGTGGTCGGGACGGCGATGGTCGGGACGCAGGGATTCTTCGTCGGGGCCACTCCTTCGAGGGAACGGACATCGGCGAATTCGGGGTTGGTGATGATGATGCCGATGGCCTTGGCGGTGTCCATGGAGGATCCTCCGCCGATGGCGATGATGAAATCGGCGCCCGAGGCTTTGAAGGCTTCCACCCCGTCGAGGACGTTTTGGATGGTGGGGTTCGGTTTGATTTCGCTATAGATAACGTAGGGGAAAGAATCCGCGTCTAAGAGGTCGGTCACTTTCTTGGTGACTCCGAAACGGATGAGGTCGGGGTCGGAGCAAACAAACGCTTTGGCGAACCCGCGGGCTTTGGCTTCCACGAGGATGTTCGCGATGGCGCCTTTGCCGTGGTAAGAAGTTTCGTTGAGAATGAATCTTGGCATGGGAATTGCCTCCTTTTGCCATAAGTCTACCCCAAGGAAGCGAAGGAATTGTAGGAAAAAATATCGGGGAATCGGTAAATCGAAATGGGGAGATTGTTTCGATGGAATCGAGGTTTTATCGAAAATTGGGGGAAATCGGATTCCGAAACAATAATTCGAAAAGAAATCAAACCAAAATCATCGATTTTGAACAAATTGACGAAATTTGTATCAAAACAAAAAAGAGGCCGAAGCCTCTCATTTGTTGCGGGGCAAGGTACTTTGTCCCGGGACGTATTTCGCATCGAAGTGGGCGGAACGGTCGATGAGCTCGTGGTTCATCAAGTCCGTGAGCATGTACATCGCGCGCTTGCCGACCTCGTGCATGTCGATGTGCATCGCGGAGAGGGTTGGGCGGACGATGTAGGAATACTTGGTTCCGACAAGGGAGACGATTTGGATGTCCTCGGGGATGCGGAGTCCCGAATCCGTCGCGGCGTTCATGATGGCGCAGGCGAGGGAATCGCGGTATCCGATGAAGAATCCTTTGCGGTTCTCGGGCTTCTTGAAATACTCCATGAAGTCCGTGTAGGTGCGCGTGTAGGAGTCGTCGCTGTTGATGACCGAGAAGGGACGGTTCAGTTCCTTGTGGGTCTCGACGAACACGCGTTCGCAGCGGGAGAGCAAGCGACCCGCGTTATGGACGTGGAGGAAGGTCATGGGCATCTCGCCTCCTTCGGCCCAATATTGGTGGATCAAGGTCTTCAAGGTGGCGCTATAGGAGAAATGGATGTGTCCAACCTTCTCCCCTTCGACTTTGTTGTCGATGACCACGATCGGGACGTTATAGGAGGAAATCTTCGCGATGTCCTCGGTGTTGAGTTGGTCGTCGAATACGATGGCCCCGTCCACGTGGGTGGAGATGACGCGTTCGATCATCGTGAGGGCTTCTTCGCGGGAATGGGAGGTCGCGAAGAGGGTGAGGACGTAGTTCTTGTCGCGGGCGGTTTCGGTGATGCCGGAAAGAAGGTTGGAGATGTAGACGTAGTTGGCGCTTGGAATAATGACGCCGATGTTGGTGGTGCGGTTGGTCGCAAGGGCCTGGGCCAAACCCGAAGGCTTATATCCAAGGCGGGCAATGGTGGCTTCGACCTTTTCCCGAGTTGCCGGGGTGACGCTCCCCCGCTTGTTGATGACGCGGCTGACGGTCGCCAAAGAGACCCCAGCTGCCTTCGCCACTTGGTAAATCGTGACGCGGTCTTTCATGTTATCCATGGTGAGATTCCTCCCTCTACGCTTTCATTATAGCGAATCCTTTGAAAGATAATGTAAATTTCTTGAAAATATTTACATTTTTCATGAAAAGAAAAAGAAACTCAGGACAAGCCGTGAGTTTCCTATTTTTACTTTTTTTAAGGACGCGCGCGTTACGCGAGGAAATAGTCGGTTCCGACTTCTCCTTCGACGGATACTGGGGAAGTGGAAACGTCCCCTTTTCCCACGTCTTTGGGAGAGCAAATTTCAACGTCTTGGGGGATGTTTCGAATCACCGACGCGGTGAAATACGTCCCATCGAATCGGAAGGTATGGTCGGTGATGACGACCACTTTTTGTCCGATTTCGACTTTATAACGGGTTGAGGTGATGACTTCCTTCTCCCCCACGGACATTTTCACGATGGACTTCTTCTCATCGAGGGGGTGTTCATCGATATGGAGGACCTTAGCGATGCGATACCCCGAGGAAGAAACGTCCACGGTTTCTTCTCCCGCCTCCCGTAAGAGGGCGTTGACCTTAGCTAACAGGTCTTTGTTGGGAAGGGGGATAAATCCATTCTCCTCGGTGGGGAAACCAAAGAAGTTCACCCCGATGCGTCGTCCGTCTTTATAGAGAATCTTAAGATCGCCGACCTCTTTGATTTGGTCGGGAATCGAAACGGGGTCCTCGACGAGATAAAGGACCGGGATTTCATGAAAAGTGGAAGCAAAGAATCCTTTCATCGTTATTCCTCCGTTTTCTTTAGCACGATGCGGTGGATGGGGTGATTCAAATTACGGAAGTTCCGTTCGTATTCGCTCATCGCGTCGTGAAGTTCGTCAAAGACGTAATCCGCTTCGTCTTGGATGACCTCCATCCCCTTTAGCCCTTGGATTTGTTCCTGGGTAAAGGCATAGAGGATGTCATTATCGGTCTTGATCCTCAATTCCCCACCCAAAGAGAGAAGCGAAGCGATTTTGGTGAGTCTTGGCAAGTAAGTGAGGCGTCGTTTCTCGTGGCGTTTCTTCGGCCAGGGATCGGAGAAATTTAGGAAAATCACATGGAAGCGAAGGGGAAAAAGGGATTCGAACAAGTCATCGAAGTCTTCCCCACATACGCGGATATTGGTTCTGCCCGCCTCCACGAATTTCTTGGCGGCCATGCCGAGAATCGACACGTCCCTTTCAAGCCCCAAGTAATGGTAAGAAGGTTCTAACTCGCTGTATCGAAGCAAGAAATCGCCTTTCCCAATGCCGATTTCCAGCGCGAGCGGGGCGCCCGTGAAGAAAGGGTCGCTAGAAGAAATCGAAGCGAAAGCCACTTCGGGGTGGTCTGCCAAATAGGGGGCCGCCCATTTCTTAAAACGGCCTCTCACTTTTGAAGGACCTTTCCCAAAGAAGCGATCGCGTCGGCGTAGATGGCGATTTGACGATTGAAGTCATCGATATAGATGTATTCGTTGGGGGAATGGATGGCCCCATCGTGTCCGGGGAAGGCCGAACCATAAGCGACCGTGTTCTTCGCTTCTTTGGCGTAAGTGCCTCCTCCGATCGCCATCGGTTTGTCGAACAAACGCAAGGTGGAACGACGGTAGCTCTTCATGAGGGTAGAGACGAGCGGGGACTTCAAATCGAAGTGAAGCGGATCCATGAATCCGAGATGGCTCACTTGCATTCCGGTTCCCTTTTCGAGCGCCTTTAACGCTTCCTCGGGTTTCGCGGTCTCCCCATAACGGTAGTCCACCGAGATGGAAAGGGTTTGCTTGGCCGAGTCGTAACGGATCAAACCATAGTTGTAGGTAGATTCCCCAAGGACGGGGGAGGTGCAATCCCCTCCAAACCCCTTGCCGTGAGGATCTTTTAACGTCTTGGCCAGTGAAACCAGGAATTCGTTATGGTAGAAGTTACCGATGAACTCAAAGGCGATCAAGGCCGCGTTGACGCCCTTTTCGGGGAGGGATCCATGCGCGGATACCCCTTTGAAAAGAACGATCATAAAGCCTTTTTCCTCAGTGATTTCCCCTTGGATGCCGGCTTTCTTGAAGGCTTCGACGAATTTCTTGTCGTTTGGCAAGGTAACCATGAGTCGATCGCAGACGGCGTTGCTGACCACGCCTCCATCCATCGCAATAATCGGGGAAAGATCCACTTTCTTGGTCAAGGTCGCTTTCTTGACCATGCCTTTTTCGGCGTAGATGAGGGGGAAGTCCGCGTCGGGGGTGAATCCAAGGTCGCAATGGGGTTTCTTAAGCTTGCCAAAATAATATTTGAGGCATCCCGAGCCCCTTTCTTCGTCTCCTCCCGCGACCAAACGGACGCGGTATCCCTTGATGAGTCCGTTGTCTTTTAGGAGTTTCATCGCATAGAAAGCGGCGACGAGGGGTCCTTTATCGTCGCTGGTGCCACGCCCAATGAGTTTAGCTTCTTTTCCCTCTCCGACAATCGTGGGCTTGAAAGGATCTTTGGTGGTCCATACTCCGCTGGCGGGAACGACGTCCGCGTGGGCGTAAATCCCCACGATCGGCCCTTCTTCTCCGAAGGTGATCTCGGTCGCGTACCCATCGCAGGTGTCGACCCGGAAACCATAATCCTTGCCAAGTTTTGCCAGGAAATCCAAAGCACTTTTGACGCCTTTGCCAAATGGAGCGCCTTCACCGACGCTTGAAGAATCATAAACCGACTTTTTCGAAATAAGGATTTGCAAGGCTTCGAGCGCTTTTGCTTCGTATCCTTTCGCGAGTTTCTTGTAATTAGCCATGAACGTAACGATATCTCCTACTACCAGAAGGGGGATTCCCCTTCGTTTTTGCCTCTAGAAGTATAAGCGCTTTCCCCCTTAAGGGGAAGAAAGAAGGGATAGTAAAAAGAAAAATGGGTGAAAGCAAATTCACCCAAATGAGATAACATTGAACCTATAAAGTTTATTCTTCTATCTTGAGCAGATTCGAAGGTCGGACAGGATTATTGAGTTCCTCCAAAACGCCGGAATCTAAATCATGGATATTGAAGAGCAATGGCAACACATCAAAGGTCTCTTCCAAGTTATGACGGGCCGTGTTCCATCCTACCCCATCGGTAATCCAAATAAAGTGGAAATGAGAAATGGAACAAGATTCCAGGGCGATATTCTTGTAACTTCTCGCGGTCTCATTGAGCTTCGAACCACCGGAACTGTAGAAATTGCATTCCATTCCGTAGACTTCGCCACGGGGGTCGACAAGAACAAAGTCGAACCGTTTTTCCGTCTTTCCTTCGTTGCTTATAGCACCTAAAGAAATGTGGAACTTCTCTTCGATTTCGCGGATTGTCATTTCTTTGAAATACGTTTTATTTGGAACAAACCCAGCGGAAAAAATATACCCCTCCACCAAATCTTCCATGTTGTGGCCGGTTCGGTTCTTTCTGCCGTTGGTATCCATGCCGACTTCCACGCCCGTCACATAGTCGATTACGTTGTTAATGAGGTGATTGCTCAACAAATCAAATAATCCCGTATTTTCCATAAAATCGGCATATTCTTCGGGGGTAGCATCCATCTTGTTGAAATTAAAAACTCGATAGAACTTGGTCTCCGTAATCGTGATTTCGGAGCCACGTTTCGCCAAAAGAAGCGGCACAACGCGGAGGACGCGCGGATAGTTATTCAAAATATCAATAAACTCTTCGCGAGGATTCCGAGATCCCACCAAGGCATTGAGAATATTGAGTTCGACCTTAAAAGGCTGGATATGCGAGTAGACTTTTGCAAAATCCGCATAATAATCCCATGAAGCGATGGATTCCCTCATGGTCAAAATCCAGGTTTTAAAATCTCTTTTCTTCATTTTTGTTTCTCCTCAAAATAACGTCTTTTGGATAATTCCAAGTATTCGATTTCTTTTTCTATGCCGATAAACGACCTTCCCAAGCGAAGGGCGGCAATCCCGGTGGTCGACGAACCGCTGAAGGGATCCAAAACGAGATCGCCAGGCTTCGTAGCGGCCTTGATGATGCGTTCCAACAAAGCTATCGGTTTTTGGGTCGGATGCTTGCCTTGCCTCTTTTCGCTGACGGCGGTTGTGCCAGAGGTAAAAATATCCGGTTCCGCTTCGAATTCCCAAAAATCTTTCATTTGTTTGCCACCGTTTTCCGCTTTCATTTCTTCGTATTGAAAGGTGTGGCGCCCTTTTTTCTTTGACGTTAGCTGTTTCCGGGCCCAAATAATCGTTTCGGTTGAATGAGTGAAACAACGGCACGCTAAATTTGGAGCGGGATTCGTTTTCCGCCAAACGATGTTGTTGATGATGGAAAAACCCTCTTGTTCTAACGCGACGCCAATGGCATAAACGCTATGAAGAGTGGCGCTAATCATGATGGAGCCGTTATCCTTGAGGACCTTTCGGCAAAGAGCAATCCATTTCCGATGATATTTGAGGCGATCGTCAACGGACAAAGATTTGTCCCATTCGCCTTTGTCAACGGAAACCTGTCTCCCATTTTGGCAAGAGATACCACCGCTGGAGAGGAAATAAGGCGGATCGGAAAAAATGAAATCGACGGATTTCTCAGGAACGGTTCTTAATAAACGAAAGGTGTCCCCTTTATAAAGGGTGAAACTATCTCCTTGAAAATATGGTTTCTTCATCGAGGTTCGTAATTCGTGACGAGGACTTCTTCCACTTTTCCCCGTCCGTCCGCTTTGGAATTGATTAGGCGCGTCGCTTCCACGATATGAACGTGGAAATTCGCATAGAGATCACGAATAAACTCCGTATTTGAATTGCTGAGCATCACATAAACACCACGTTTGGTCAATTCGACGACCAAGTCACGTAGACGAATTTGTTCATCGCTCCCAAATCCATTCTTGGTGTAGGAGGTAAACGATTGTTCGCCAAGGACGTCATATGGGGGGTCAAAATAAACAAAGTCCCCTTTTTTTGCGGTGAGGACGGCGTCTGCAAAATCTCCATTGAGAACCTTCACATCCGAAGACATGAAGTACTTATGCATTTGGCGAATGTTGTCTTCATCAAAGCAACGGACATTTGTCTTTCCGTTAAATGGAACGTTAAAGAACCCTTTCCCATTGACTCGGTAAAGGCCGTTGAAACACGCCTTATTCAAGTAAAGCATTCTCGCGGCACGAACAGGAAGAGGGAGAGACGGGAAATTCGGATCCCTATCCATCTCCCGAACTTCGAAGTAATACTCTTTGGAATGTTTGCTTTCGTGTTCTTTGCACAAGCGAACCATCTCGTTGAAGAGTTCTTCATTGCCAAGACACCGATACGCGGAAACGAGTTCCGAATTCCGATCGTTAATTACTGCCTTCTCGGGGGTGAGTTCCAACAAAAAAGCGCCACCTCCCACAAAGGGCTCAAAATAAGTCCCGAAGCCATCGGGCTTATACCGTTGAAGATAATTCATGAGCTGACGCTTTCCGCCTGCCCATTTAACAAAAGGAGTAATAGACATAGTAGCTCTCCTAAAAAGGCATATTGGTCCGTCGCAGTATCTCGTTCCACATTATTCTAGCACGCAATTTTTTGAAATGGAGCAAAACCGAAGATGAACATTCGATATTCATCGCACTATTCGAGAAGATAGATCAAACCCATGGTTTTCCCGTCGAAGTGCAAGCAGTAACAAACAAAAAACCCGCACATCATGCGGGTCGTTTGTTAAGTGGTGCCCTCACCCTTAGTCGAAAAGAGGTCTGATCCTTACCATGGATCTGTTCTACCGCTGAACTATGAGGGCGCGGTAGCAAACCGGGTATTTCCCCAGCCGCAAGAGAGATTATATTGAGAGATGTAGGCTCACGCAACCTTTTTTTGAAAATTCCAAGCCCATGGCAATTCACAAGCTTATGGAAGGGGTTAAAGAGACTACCCACTATCCTGTTTTCTTGGCCCATTACGAAAATAGAGAACAAAATACGGCTTTAGCGGCCGAAGCAAAATAGAAATGGGTTATGGTTCGGAAAACCCAACTCGGTTTCATTCTTCATTCCCCAAAGCATTATCCATTCAAACCCTTGATTCTAGAGTGACATATAGGGTGACAAAATTTCATGACCGCGCGGATGAAAAAAAGAAGCAGGGGAGTTAAGCCCCGTGAAATTCAAAGTCCGATCCCTCCTGCGGAATAACCCGAGAATCACGCGGGAGGAAATCGGAATCCAAATCCGGAAAAACAAAAGAACCGTCCAAAGGATCGCGAATGGTGGAATGAGCAAAGGCTATGTCCTTCGCCTTGTTCCCACCGATTCGGTCAATGGAAGGTTCTGAAGTAGTTCTTATTCTTCGACTATTTCGGCGAAGAGGTCATAAACCATGGAGTCGGTGATTCTCGCCCTCGCGATGTCCCCTTCCTTTAAGGGACGATGGGAATCGAGGTAAATGGCCCCATCAATATCATCGGGGGCGTTCCAGGAACACCGGAAGAGGTATTTGCCGCTTCGTGGATCTTTGCCCACGACCAAACCGGTGTAGACCTTGCCCACCTGTTCTTTGGAGGCGCGGAAGGAAATCTTCCGTTGGAGCTTCATGATTTCCTCTTGACGGGCTTTCGCGACCTTTTCCTCGACTTGATTCGGATAGTCGTAGGAGGCCGTTCCTTCTTCGCGGGAATAGGTAAAGCATCCTAAGTGGTCAAAACGGACCCGTTCCATAAACTCGAGGGTCTCTTGTTGGTCCTCTTCGTTTTCCCCGGGGAACCCCGCGATTAAGGTGGTGCGGAGAACGGCATCCGGGCATTTTTGGCGGATTTTGTCAAACAGGAGGATGGTTTCTTCCGCGTCTGCATGTCGCCTCATCAGTTTTAGGAGGTGATCGCTCGCGCATTGGACGGGCACGTCGAAATAATGGGCGATTTGTTTGCTTTTCGCGATGAGGTCAATCAGTTCGTCGGAGATTTCGCTTGGATAGAGGTAAAGCAGACGAATCGAAAAAAACCCGATGTCCTCCAAGGCTTTTAGCAAATCGACGATATTGGGTTTTTGGCCTTTGAAATCGCGTCCGTAAGCGGTCGTATCTTGGGAGATGACCGAGATTTCCTTGACTCCTTTTTGGTAGAGGTCCCTCGCTTCCTCGAGGACTTCCTCCAAGGGACGGGAACGAAACCTCCCGCGGATAAGAGGAATCGCGCAGAAAGAACAGAAGTTATTGCACCCTTCCGAGATGCGTAAATAGGCGGAAAAGGGCGCGGTGCTGATCACGCGACGAAGCGGATTCAAAGGGAGGATTCCTTCGATATCCAGCAACGAAGAAAACACGCCTTGGAGTTCGCCATATTCCCGGATGGGGATGATCGCATCCGCCTCGGGAATCTCTTTTTTGAGTTCTTCCGCGTAACGTTCCGCGAGGCATCCCGTCACGACGAGTTTTTTGCCATAGCTCGCCATTTCCAAAATCGCGTCAATGGATTCCTGCTTCGCGGATTCGATGAACCCACAGGTATTGACGATGATGAGATCGGCTTCGGAAGGGGAGGAGGTGAGGCTCACTTGGTCGCGGGGAAACATCGCGAGGATCATCTCGCTGTCAACGCGGTTCTTGGCGCATCCGAGGCTGATTAAGCCAACGCGGATCACTTTTTTCTCCCGGTTTCGACAATGAGGGGTTTCAAGGAAGAGAGGCCTTTCTCGATTTCTTCCATGGAGGTCGCGCGGTAGGTCCAGTTCACCGAGTTGACGGTGCTCGGAACGTTGGTGCGGGCTTCTCCCCCGAGTCCCAAGGCATCTTGGAGGGAGAGGATCGCCCATTTCGCGGGCAAGCGCATGCAATAAGCGCAGAAGCGGGAAACGACGTCCCCTTGGGGAATTCCCAAACGGTCAAGGGCCTCGACCCAACGGGATTTGTCGTAATCGTTTAAATGTTCAAAGTAAGAACGCATGGTGTCGTTGTCGTGGGTACCCAAATACGCCACCATGTTCTCGGCGTGCCATTCCGCTTTCCCCGCGAGCTCGGCATCCGCGAAGGTGAACTCGATGACGTTCATCCCCGGGAACTCGTAATGGTCGCGGAGGGTCAAGACTTCGGGACGGAGGTTCCCCAAATCCTCGGCGATGATCTTTTCGCGTAAGGCGGGGTTCTTTTGGAAGAGGGAATCGAAGAAGGCGTATCCCGGGGGTTCGATCCATTCCCCGTCAATCGCGGTCGGGCAAGAGGCGGGAATCTTCCAGAAGGTGTCGAAGGCACGGAAGTGATCGAGGCGAATGATGTCGTAGATCTTGCTCGCGCGGAGGATGCGTTCCTGCAAGAAGGCGTAATCGGTCTTCTTCAAGAGGTCCCAGTTGTAGATGGGGTTGCCCCAACGCTGCCCGGTCGCGGAGAAATAATCCGGGGGTACGCCCGCGATGAATTCGGGTTCCAAGGTCACGGAGTTGATCAAGAAGGTGTCGAGGTGTTCCCAGACGTCGCACGAATCAAAACCAACGTAGAAGGGGATGTCCCCAATGATGGCGATGCCTTTCTTCTTGGCGTAGGCGTGGAGTTTGCCCCATTGTTCGTAGGCCTTCATTTGGAGCCACTTCTCAAAACGGACGTCGAGCAAATCGCGTCCGCAGAGGCGGCGGGGGTTCTTGATCCAATCTTGGGCTTCTTGGGGCCATTCGTTCCACGACATCGGGTAGCGGCGGTGGAACATCGCGAATACCCCATACGCGCGAACCCAGGGCTCCTTCCTTTGAAACGAGGCGATTTTCTTCGAGGCGTTACGGTCCGCTTCAAAGGCGCGCCGGAGATAGGGGAGTTTGTATTCTCGGGCTTTTTCGTAGTCGATGTGGGAAGTGACGGGAAGTCCCTCAACGTCATGGATGAGACCTTCCGAGGCGAGCATCTCCAAAGAGATAAATTGCTCATCCATCGCATAGGAACTATACGGTTGGTACGGGGAATGCCCGTATCCCACCGGATTTAAGGGCAGGATTTGCCAAAGGGAAAAACCATTCGCCTTCAACCGGTCGATCATTTGGTAGGCGCAAGGGCCAAAATCCCCGATTCCGTGTTTGGAGGGAAGGGAAGTCACCGAGCAAAGGAGCCCGGCCAGACGTTTATGTTCATTCATAGGGTAACCTCTTTGTAAAGTTTAGTGGCTTTGGGTCACTTCTTCAAGAATGGACTCTTCTCTTGCCTTAGTGGCGGAGGCGCCTCTTTTGGACAAAAGCCAAAAAATCCATCTTCATATGCCGTTTTTCGTAAGGCAAAGCCAGAAGGGGGCCCAAAACCAAAGTGGCGAACCCCACGGGCAAAAACTGCCAAACCGCGGGGGTGAAGTGAATGACCCCGTCGACGTAATAGGTGCATAACCCCGGAGGTAAGACGGGATAGAGCCAGCTGATGAAAATCGCGTCAAACGCAGGAGGCGGACCAAAGGTCATCGATTGGTTCACGAACCCATCGCGGTTGGAAATGCCGCTCCACGTGATGGGCCAGCCTGGGAAATGCAAGACGGGCCCCATGAAGACCGCGTTGACGAACACCATGAAGTTGACGGCGACGAACAAGAAGGGAATCGCCCACAAACGGTGGTAATCGAGGCGATGGAACCCTTGGTCGACCATCAAGAAGCCGCAGATGACAAGCGGGGCGTGGCAAAGGTAAAAACGCATCACGTCGAAGAACACCGCGGGGTCACGCAAATCCGCGCCCAAGGCCGCTGTCGGGAAAAGATAAACGATAACCCCCGAGATGACCCCGATGTAATAGAGGTAATCCTTGAGGTAATCGTTGCCGAATTGGTAAATGAAGGGGCTTGCCACGATTAAGACGGCGCAATAGTTCTCCAAGGAACTCCGTGTCAAGGAAAAGGGGAAGTCCAGCATGTAAAAGGGGCTTAATTGTTTTAGGAAATGGAGGGCGAAATTCCCCCAAAGCAACGTGAGAATGAGGCGGTTGGAAAACCCTTTGCCGAAGTGGGAGCAAAGTTGGCGGGAGACGTAAACAAGGGTCCCCAAAAGGAACAGGAAAAGGAAGTATCCGAAGTTTCCGATTTGAATGGTGAGCAACAGGGAAACGCGGACCAAGGCTCATTCCCCGACGAGGCGAGGACCTCCATCGACGATCGTCGCGGGAATAACGTTCTTCGCGCCGTATTTTTCGCCCATTTTCTCGCGGAGGGCGGATGTTTCCGAAGCGGGGGTGAAGACGATGATGCTGCCGGCGAATCCCCCGCCCATGATGCGGGCTTTGCCGATTTTTAGCCCGTTCACGGCGGAATCGACCGCTTCTTGGGGCGAATTCGCGTAATGCCCCGGAATCATGGTGTTGGCCAATAAACTCGCGGAAGAGAACTGCGAATATTCGACCGCGTGCAAGAACGAGGCGGGGTTATGGGTCTTGATGGCTTCGTAAGCGGATTCGACGCGGTGATTCTCGTCAAAGAAATGTTGGGCGCGGAGTTTGGCGCGTTCGGAAACCCCAGCCGAAGGAAGGACGATGGTTTGGCCAAAGGTGGCCTCGTCCACGTCCCCGAGCACTTCTTTCTGAAACAAGTTCTTCGCGACCGACTTCATGTCTTGGGGAATCGCCGCGTAGAGGGAATCGAGCCCCGCGTGGGAGGAGGGGGTCAGGACCAAGGTGATATCTAACGGCAAAGTCCAGGAAATGGTCTCGATCGCGATATCCTTGGGATCGTGGAAATCCAAGAAGCAAGTGCCCCCAAAGCTCGTGCCGATTTGGTCGAGCAATCCGCAGGGTTTGCCAAAGTAAACGTTCTCCGCGTATTGGCCGATTTTGGCCATCGCAAGGGGCAAAACGATGTTGTTGTTATAGAGGAAGTCGACGATCTTGACGATGAGGGATTCGTAGCAAGCGCTCGAAGAGACCCCGCTTCCCGAGGGGATGTCGCTGACAAGCGCGGCGGTGAACCCGCCGATCTTGTAGCCGAGTTTCTTCATCCCCGAAAGGACGCCTTTGGTTAAGCCGAGGGTCGTCGAACGTTCGCGGGGGTTGTTCGTCAAATCCAAAATGGAAAAGGAGAAGGGACGGTATCCTTCCGATACGATATGGACCTCCCCGTCGTTTCGGGGGCTCACCGCGGCGGTGATGCCGAGGTCGACCCCAGCGACCAGGCAAAGGCCATGGTTATGGTCGGTGTGGTTGCCAAGTATTTCCATACGCCCATGGGAATAGACGACCCGGGGATTCTTTTCTTGCGGGAAACTCGCGGAGAATAAGGCTTTGGCGTCGCTTAAACGAATCATAAATGCTCCTCCAAGGTAAATTGGGTGGTGGTAAGGAAGGGATGGTCGGGGGAATGGATGAAGTCGGTGGCGAGAATCGTTGAATCCAAAACGGGTTCGCTCGTGATCGCGATACGCTTCTTGGGGGTGATGCCGCTCGAGAATTCCGTTCCCTCCACGGGGAAGTTGAAACTATAAATCTGGAAGGCTTTCGCGTCCGTTCCGATTTTCAGGGTGTATCGGGGGGAGGAGAATTCATAGGTCACGACGTTGGGATCACGGGTCGTCACGTAGAAGCCGTGATCGATCCCTCCTAAGGCAAGGGATTCCGCCTCGATTTCCTCCGCGGCGGGCCCGATGGGTTTGGCAACGTGGAAATCTAACGCCCCGGAAGTCGGAACCTTCACAAGGGGCAACAACCGCTCATCATAGGAAACGACTTGGTCGGCGTCGAGTTTTAAGAGGTCATCGCGGCAAGACTCGCGTTCCCCTAAGCCCCAATAAACGTGGTTGGTGAGGTGAAGGGGGGCGGGGATGCTCGGAATGCCCTGAATGGTCATGAGGAATGCGTTCTTGTTTTCGAAAACGAAGTATTGCACCTCGATGTGGACGGAGGCGGGATATCCCGGTTTCGGGGGAAGGGTCGCGAAGAAGACCACCCGTACCCCGTCTTTTTCGTTTTCGATGCGGTATTCGAATTCATCGAACGCGTAGTTGAGGTCCCCCGAATGGAGGGATACCCCATTCCCGGTTAAGGGGAAGGAGAAATCGTCAAAACCCGGGAATTTCCCTTGGTCGAGTCGCCCCGCGACCGGACCGATGAGTTTGCCGAAGAAAAAGACGCGGTCAAAAAGGTAATCCCTATCCGTTTTGGGGGATAAGGTTAAGGGTACATCGTGGAGGAGCACTTCGCGGATGCCCGCCCCAAAGGAAGAAAGCTCAAGGGTGAGACCAACCTTGTTTTTCACCACGATGAAGGCGTGGTCTTCATAACGACGGAACGAAAGATCCATAGGGTTCTCCTCATTTGACACGGGAATGATCGATTTCCATTCTCTCCTTCCATTCGTTGACGTCGAGGTCGTAGAAGGAAAGGAAATAACGGAAGGCTTTGCGGAGGTCTTTGACGGGGGCGAATTTGCTCGTCATGTCCTCAAACAGGCGGACTTCGCTTTTGGGAAGGGTGCCCTTGGCGGCGAAGTAACGGAGGCAAGACAAAAGGATGGTCGCGGTTTTGGCGCTTTCGGCGTCATAGGCGTTGCTTAAGAATCCGAGGTAATAGAAACGAAGGGCAAAGAAACGGGTGAGGATTTTCCGGGTCTTGGATTCGAGATAGACCGAATCCATTTGGAATTCATGGAGGAACTTCACTTCGTAACGATGAGGGAAGGAGAGGGCGCTTTTCTCGCGGACGAGGAAAACGCGGTTCACCTGTTTATCCCCTAACGGGAAGTTCCCTTCGTCGTGGATAAGGGTCAAAGAACCTTTGAATTCGTTCTGAACCTCATCGTGGAGGGTTTGGAAGGTTTCATCGCTTCCGTGGAGCAAATGAAAGCCCGATTCGGGGTAACCGTCCGCCCCGATTTTGCGGCAAAGGAGAATCGCCCCTTTGGAATAGATAACGCCGCTGCAAGGTCCGTATCGTTTCATAGTTCCCTTTATTTTACTTCATCTTTCAAAGAAAGATAGAGGAGAACCGCTCTAAACGGCAAAGAGAAGCGGAGAAGTCGATTAAATCTTAATGGGATGCTTGAGGAAGCAAATGTCGCAGTGCTTCTTCTTCCTACCGTAAACTTCCCCGTCGTGGTCGCGTCCCCTTTCGTATTCGTCTAACATCGAGGCGATGTCTTGTCCAAGGCGGGCTTTTTGGACGATTTCGTGTACCGTTCTCGCGTCTTTTTTGGCGAGTTCGATCAAATCGGGGATGGATTCGTGATGTTCTTCTCCCGTGCAAGGATCCTTCCAAACGTCATGGGAGAGGTTCTCCACGTCAAGCGCCGCGAAGCGTTTTAAGGAGGCGGGGTAGGAAAGCGAATAGGCTTTCGAAGTCTTGCCCATCACGAGTTTAAAGAGGGTTCGTTTGATTCCCATCGGGCTATAAAGGAGTTTCATGACGGAACGGAACTCCAAATAGGATTCCGTAAACGCGCTTTCTTTTAAGGGAATCGTGGCGCAGCTCGCCCACATGCGGGATAAGGCGTCTAGGTCTTCTTCCTGGATGACCGGCAAAGCCTTCGCAGGCGGAAGAAAGCGTTTGTTCCGTTTCCCATACGTTTTATCGAGGACGGATTCAAACGCCCCGTGGTAGAAGACGTAAATGCCCCCGTATTTGCCGTTCTCGTCGAATCCCGTGCGGTAGAAAACGTAGGGATGGACGAGCCGGTCCAAGGTGAAATGGAGGAGCAACCCCTCCAAATACGCGAAGAGAATCTCTTTTTCCCGTCCGCTTTTGGAATAGGCGTAACGGGCCATCGGGGCATAGACCTCGCTTAAATGGGTCTGGTGCATCTTGCTGCCCCAGGGGTTGACTTCGGGGACGTCGCTTCGTTTCCCAAAAAAGGGGTTGGTCCCATAGGCCATAAAGGGGTCAGGACCCTGGGTTCCGACGAAAATGAAATCCGCTTCCGAAGAGGGGATTTCGGATAATACGTCTTCCGCGAAGTAGCGGTGGAGCAAGGAGGCGGGCATCAGTCGTCCTCGCCGAAGGCCTCTAAGCCTTTCGCGATTTTGGTCTTTTTGGTCTTCACGTTCTTGACGAAGAGGAAGATGACGGTGGCCACGACGGTCATGACGAGGCCGTAGAAGGGAAGGATTTCCCAGGAGAAGCCATCCACGAGCAAGAGGGAACCAAGGGCGATCGGGGTGACCGTTTGGGCGGTCATCGAGGCCGCGTAATAGTAACCGGTGAAAGCGCCGATCTTCTTTTTGGAGCAGAGTTCGACGACCATCGGGAAGGAATTGATGTGGACCAAGGACATGCCGAATCCCTTGAGGAAGAAGACGAAATAGATGTAGACGGGGAACACTCCGGTGCCACCATACGGCATCGCGAAGGTGAAAATACCCCATAAAGCATAGGCGAGAATCGAGATGAATAAGCCACCCGACACCGTCCATTTCCGCCCAATCTTGCCGGCGATGATACCGCCGAGGGCAAAGCCGAGCACCGAGCCAACCCCACCGGCGATGATGTTGATCATGTTGCTTTGGGTCGAGCATTGGAGATAGTAAATCGTGAAGTTGCCCATGAAGGTGCCAATCGCGTTATCCGCCATAAACCAGAAGAATTCGGCGACGAGGATGAGGATTAACATGATGAGGTTCGCCTTGGTGAGGGGCGCATCGTCATCGGTGATCTTGTCTTCGATTTCGGCTGCTTTTTCGCCGCGATCGAGTTCATCGCGGAGTTCGACGGCGAGTTCGTTTTCCTTGATGGTCAAGGAGAGGACGACCGCGGAGACGACCATGCAGACACTCGCGACGATGAAGGGGATTTCAATGGCCCAGATGTTGTTGTAGGCCCAAGTGGTGTCGCCTTTTTTGCCGATCCCCAAGAAGTCGGAGAGAACAAAGACGATGCCGAGGAGTGTCGCGACGAGTCCGCCGACGTACCCCATGATGTTGATGATGCCGTTGGCTTTCGAACGGAGGGGTTTGGGGGTGATGTCGGGCATGAGGGCGACCGCGGGGTTGCGGTACATCATTCCCGAGCAAAGGACGACGGCCATGACGGCGATCATCCCACCGAGTTGGGAGTAGTAGAAAAACAAGGGGATGAAGGGGAGGGCGATGGCGCAGACGAAAGTGCCGATGAGAATGAAGGGCATGCGCTTGCCGATGCGGGTGTGGGTCTTGTCGCTCAAACGACCGAAGATCGGCATGAGGATCAAGGCCGCGAGGTTATCGAGGGCCATGATGATACCGACGAGGTATTGGACCTCGCGGTTGCCGCTCGTGGAATCCACGCCCATCGCCTCGCAGAAAAGTTGGGAGAGGAAAGTCGGGCACCAAGAGTCGTAAATTTGCCACATCAAGAGGATGCCAAAGAAGGCAAAGCCGATGAGCATCGTCCGCTTAATGTTTAAACGGAAAGGCGCTTGGCTGGCGGTGCGAGTTTCTTTTTCCATACGTTATGTCCTTTGGGATTTGAATTATGCTATATCGGGAAAGCGAAAAAATCCATCTACGAAATTGCATTTTTGATTCTTGGATTTCGCGAATCCCCAAAAAGAAGGGGGACGTCAATCCGTTTTGCATTCTTGAACAACCGCACTTCTTTCGTCCAAAAGAAAAGAGGGCTTGCCCCCTCTTGGGATTAATCGTCGTCTTCCTCGTCTTCTTCGTCTTCGTCGTCTTCGTCGATGACGTCGCCGTGGATGGCGATGCTCACGTCATGACGGTGAATCCGTTTATCGATGGCCCCCGCGATCGGGTAATAAATCGGAATCAGCAGGAAGAGGACCCACCAAGGATGCCAGGTCGGCATCGGCCAGGCATAGAAGAGGGATACGATGCCAAGTCCGACGTAGACCCCCGTGATGAGGACGGGGAGGGCAAACGAGGAGAAACGTTTCTTACGAATCGCTTCAAAGAGGCTGCCCAAGGCGATCGCGTAGAGGATGAGGGTCCATCCGACGGCCCAACCGATTCCCCCGGGGTTGTTCCAGAAGAATCCCATGAGGATGTATCCGATGACCGCTCCTAACATCAAGGTCGGCCAGAGGATTTCCTCGAGCAACGATTTTTCTTTGTGGAGGTGCTTGGGAACCTCGATTCCGTTGACGCCGACTTCGACGCGTTCGCCGCTTCGGGCGTCGTGGACATGGAGACCCGACAAATCGATGTGGACGGTGGTGCCGTCTTCATCCTCGATGTGGACGCCGTCCTTGCCGATGTTGACCGAGTCCTTCTTCGGCTTTTCTTCTTTCGGTTCCTCGGGCTTCGGGGATTCCGGGTTTTGGGATTCGCGGGTATCGCGGACGATGTCTTCGATGGGTTCCTCGGTGTTGAGGAGGTCGTCGAGGGACACCCCGTAAATCCTCGCCAGACAAATAAGGTTGTCCGTGTCCGGGGAGGCTTCCGCGCGTTCCCACTTGGAGACCGCTTGGCGGGAGAGGCCGAGTTTTTCGGCGAGTTGTTCTTGCGAATAGCCTTTTTGCTTTCGTAATTGCGCAAGGCGATTTGCGATTTCGATATTCATGTTTGTTCGCTCCTTTGCTTACGGCATCAGTGTATGGTTGCGGCCCGTGATTGCTCTACCAACTTTGCTTTTCTTTGTCGGCAACTTTTGGTTGCAAAGAGGTGATTTTGCTTTGATTTTCTTATTTTAATGGGCTTTTTGACGTTGTATAGCCTTGATTTTGGCTTTTTCTTCTTTCGCGATCCGAGGAGGCAAGATGGAGAGGTAACGGGCGTTTCTCGCCTTGGTCGAAAACTTAAACACGAGCAAAGAGACCCGCATCTCCGCGCGATCGGCTTGATGGGAAATCGGGTAGAGACAATGACGGTGGACGGCCCCTAAGCTTAAGGACAAAAGGAGAGAGAATAAACCAAGCAACGCGAAAAAGAGGCAAAGGTAACGGGAGACCAAGGCGTCCATCCTGCCATCGAGAATATGGCAAAGGAGGTTGGAAACAATGAACGGAATCAAATACGGGGCAAAGGTATGGGAGAAGAGATTCGGGTGTCTCCCTCTTCGGGCGTTCCTCGTAAAGCACCCGCCAAAGACGGGAAGGGGCAAGGCCAGAAGGGATACGAGGATGGACAGGTTCCCATCCATAAAGATCGTGGGGATGATACTTGCCAAGAAGAAAAGAATTAACAAAGTGAAGTAAAGGCCGCGGTTCTTCCGCAGGAAAGTGCCACAATAGAAGGCGTAAGGGAGAAGGAAGTAATTAAGGGTCACGGAGAGGTAGAATCCGCGGTTTAACAGCAATGAGGCATCGTAATAGAACCCAAAGGCCGCGCCCGAACAAGAGAAGGCGAATACGAAGGGGGCGAGGATGAATAGGGCGATGCCCATCTTCCGCCACGCGGGAATCTCGTATCGGACCTTTGGTAATTTAGAAGGGGAGGACATCAAGAAATCGCGTTCCTCCACCGCGATGCCCGTTTTGTCGCGGTAACGCATCGAGAGGACGGGAAAAAGAACCATGAGGGCAAGCCCTAAGGCTTTCGCGTCCATTAGGAAGAAGTCCGTGGTCTCCGTCATCGCGTGGAAGAGGAATACGGCCGCGATTAAGAGGTAGGTGATGCTTAAGTGGTTCTCCTTCTTGATGGAAAGGGCCAAGCAAGTGAAATAGTAGAAAAGCAAAACGAGGAAGAAAGAGGCCCCGACGATTCCCGAACGGCAGAACAAATCCACGAGGCCGTTATGGGTGGGGAAGGTATGCCCCAAGGCCTGGAAGTTCAAGGCGTAAACATAGTAGTTGATGTTTCGATACCCCATGCCAAGGAGGAGTTTCGAAGGGGTGTCCAAGGCCGCGAAACAAACTTCCCAGGTGTCGATGCGGGATTGAAAGGAGCCAAACTTCGTGAGGTGGACGAAGACGTTCTTCGTCCCCGCGGCGATGTTCCCCAAAAAATCGAGCCAGGAAGTAAAGTTCATGATCAAAACCGCGGCCACGAAGAGGATGCACACCATCAAAACCAAGGTATTCCGGAACTTATGTCGGGGGAAGGTAAAGAAGAATCGATAAAGGCCATAAACCCCCATGAACCCCGCCCCCAAAACCAAGGAAGTCTTGGAAAGGGTAAGGAACAAAAAGAAGCAGAAAACCAAGAACAATAAGGAATAGAGGATGTTCGGGCGATGGGTGTTGAGGATCGCGGTCGCTCCCAAGGCGAACAATAGCAATGTGCCAAACGTATTCCGGTTGTTCGTATAGCTTTGGATGACCTGGCCGGTGATGGAACCGTCGTTTCGGAAGAAATACGAGATGATGTCGAATTCGACAATCAAGGAATAGATGCAGGCGGACAAGGCCAAAAGGACGAGGAAGATGGCGATGACCAAGGAAAACTGTTTCCCTTTCGTGGTCCGAGGTCCAATCACGAAGACGACGTAGACGAGCAGGGTGGATACGCCCATGGAGAGCAAGTCGCGGATTCGCTCACCCAGGGTGACCACGTAAACCACTTCCCCCACGGGAGTTTCTTCGGGGAAGAGCCAAATCCCGAGGAATCCCGTGATGAGCACCCCAAGGATGACGATGTCGATCCATACGGGTTCCTTGTAACGGAAACGGGTCTTGGCAAACAGGAAATAACCGACAAAAAGAAGGATGAAGACGACGAAAGTCACCAAGAACTCAACGTCGTTCATCTTGGAGAGTTCGAAGTTCTCGTTGAAAAAGGAGACTTCGTTGAGGAAGAACGCCCCCACGATCAGGGTCAAAAGGCAGAGGAATCCCGAGAAAAAATAGGGTTTCGGCAATATGGAAACGGCCTTTTGTCCCGGCTTCATGTTTTACTTAACCCCCTTTGGAGAATTGGAAATCGATACAGGTGAATCATCAAATCTAAGATTTGACATAGTGGAATGTGTTCGTAACACGCGAGAATAAGTTACCACACCACACTCCGAATTACACGAAATTGTTGACCCTCCGCCTCCTATAAAGGAGGAAAGAGGGTCATTACGAGTGGAAAGTAAACCTGAAATCGAAACGCCGAAAACCGATTGCCGGCCCCAAGGGAACCCAAGACGGGACAAGCAAAGAAAAAGCGACGCATTTCGCGTCGCCCAGTGATTGATTGTGGTGGCCCAAGGCGGGGTTGAACCGCCGACACACGGATTTTCAGTCCGTTGCTCTACCAGCTGAGCTACCGGGCCACAACGCTTGGCGGACCATACGAGATTCGAACTCGTGATCTCTTCCGTGACAGGGAAGCATGTTGGGCCGCT
>JAXFGC010000020.1:0-39846 GCA_034171505.1 Candidatus Alloenteromonas sp.
GTCGCCCCACGTCGCACAATATGTGATGAAGTGAGCGAAATCCCGGCCGTCGTCGATTCTGAGTCCCACGGGTCGAATATGGGCTTCGTCGGAGAGAGCGGAGTTTGTTCTTTTTCGGGAAATCGGGTTCGTCATGGGACACTTCTGTCTCAGGACGGATCTCATTGTCTGAAAAGGATGAAACGGGTTCACCTGACGACGAAGCAACCCAGTCGCTTGACTTATGACAGATAGGCCACGGATCGTGGCAATCTCAAAGCGAACCTAGCCGTCTCGAAAGAGGCGGCTTTTTCGTTTGAAAACAACGATAAAACTTAGAGAAAAAGAAAACCTCCGAAACCAGAGCGTCAGAGGTATGTTTGTGTCTGAAATGCAGAATCTCTTATTCCTGTTTCTCTTTTCCGTTAATCGCCTTGCTATATACCTGGGTTAGCAACTCTTTCGCCCAAATGGAAGAAGAACCCCTGAATATCATTGCCCAAATCCGAAACACATATAACGTAGGCAAGATTGAGGAAAAGACCGACTGCCTTCCCTAGATTACCATAGAAAACAGTCGTGCGCTTCGGGAAAAACAGGGACCAGAATCGGGCAAGTTCATATGGAATTTATGTTTTAAAATCCTCTTTACACAAACGCTTAAGTAACTAATATCTTTTTTTGACTGGTAAAAAACATTCGATAACTTCTGATTAATTCAAAACTTTAACGCTTAAGTAAATCTTGCAAATTTTCGATTATTCGGAATGATTGAAGCGTGAAAAACGAAGTTGGCTTGAAGCATATCGCCATTGAACTCGGCGTCTCTTTGACGACCGTTTCGCGCGCCTTGAGCGACGCCCCCGACATCAGTGAGGGGATGAAGGCTAAGGTTCGCCAAAAGGCAATTGAGCTCAAGTATACCCCCAACCAATTCGCGAAATCCTTAAGTACGGGAAGGTCCAATATCATCGCCATATTCGTGGACTCTCTGGTATCTCCTTATTTCTCCTTAACCGTCGAAATGATGGCCCGCAAAATCAAGGAGAAGGGATATTCCGTTTTCCTTTTCCCCATCGACCACGCGTATACCCAGAAAGAGGACATCAAGACCGCGATTGCCACGGGCGCGGAAGGGATCATCACCTTTACGATTCCCCGTTTGGATGCGATTGAGATCGCGAACCTCTCCTCCCGTCCCGTCCTCCTTTTCGGGCGTGGATGCGACCATGTGCACGTGAATGTCCTTTATACGGACGATGTGGAAGGAGGATATCTCGCCGCGAAATACCTCCATGAAAAAGGACACGAAAAGCTCCTCTATTTAAGCGGCAGCGTCAATGAAGTATCCGACTACCGTTTCAAAGGCTTTTCCTTGTATTGCCAAGAACACGGTCTCCAATACACCGAATACGCGGGAGAGGAAATCCACGACGCCTATTTGCCACTATTTGAACAAGGATGCACGGGGGTCTTCGCATTCGACGACCAACTCGCCTCCGTCTTCCGCTGGGACTTCCCCCAAAAAGAGATCCACATTATCGGCTTCAACGGCCTCCGCCGCTTCCCGACGATGCCCATCAGTTATTCGGGATTCCCCTCCATTTCGGGGAATTACGAGGAGATGGTGGAGGACGCCATCAATGTGATCGTTGAACAAATCGAAGGGAAATCACAGGGGTGTGTAAAGAAGAAATACAAGGTCAACCTTGTGGAATAAAAGGAGAGAACTCGCGATGAAAAAGATTATCCGCGCCTTATTGCCCGCCTTAATGGGGGTGTTTCTGGTTTCCTGTGGAGGGACTCCGGTTGAAAGCAGTTCCATCGGAACTTCCTCGGTGGACGAAAGCATCGGAAGCATCACCAACCTCTCCTTTGATCCCGAAACGGGCATCATCTCGTTCGACCCCCTTTCGGATGTGGATGGATACCACGTCTGTTTTGAAATGGACGGGCAACTCGTGATCGAGTCCGACATCGGGGATACCGAAATCGACATCAACGACCTTGGTTTATCGGGAGAAATCCATTTTGAAGTCTGCGGATTCGTCGGAACCCGTCGAGGGAAAGTGTCGTCCCTTGATTTCTCTTTGGCCAAAGTGATGGAGGACGTCGTCTTTGAAGCGGAGGATTACCTAGCGAACTTCGGGACTGGGAAAGGCAACAACTCGAACTTCCGTAATAACCCCCTCGCTCACGGAGGGGCTTACGTTGGAGGAATCGATGACGCGGGGCAAGGCGTCTTTATCAATTACCTCTGTCCCATCGCGGATCGTTATGAACTCGACCTTTATTATCTCTGTGAAGAAGTGCCAGGGCACCTCTCCGTCTATGTAAACGGAACCTATTCCGCAAGGTACACCTGCCCGAAAAACACGGGGTATGGGGGAGATGGCATTTTCAATCCCGACCTCGCGAAAGTCTTTATTGACCTCGAAAAGGGATGGAACACCATCATGGTCTGTAAAGAAGGGGACGCCACCGACAACTGGGGTTCTTTCGTTGAGATGGATTATTTCGTGCTTAGGAGCAATGGAGGGACCTATCTTCCGGGCGATATGGCCGAATACGGGGTCGAACCTCCTTCTTGGCGCTTAGAGGCGGAGATGGGATCCCCGCGTCATAAGAACAAAAACAACAATGTCTTTGAATGCAAAAACCCCTGCATCAAGAGCCATGACGAATACCAATTCTCCAACGGATACCTCATGGGGAACCTCGATTCCACTTACGACGGGGTCGAATGGCAGTTTAACGCCAAACAGGCCGGGAAGTATGAAGTGACCATCGCCTATGCCACGAATATGGATGGATGCGTCGCCTCTTTCTTCACCACCGAATACGAACCCGTGGATTTGGCCCACTCCGCCGACTTCAAACGGATGGAGGCCTCCACGATTTCCTTGCCGCGCACGAATGGTTGGGATTGCGTTGAAGTTGCCACCGCGACCTGTGAGATCTCCTTGGAGTACGACAAGAACTACATTTACTGTATTAACATGAACGCCTCCGACGACCAAGGCGAACATATTTACCAAATTGATTACATCGATATCCGTTTCTTGGGGTAATCCATATGAGAATGCAACAACTTTCCTATGAGTTAAACACCAGCAAAATCGACTTTGGGGATTTCAAAGCCTCCCTAGAGATATTCTCGCTAGAGAACGTCTATTTCCCGCTGCGGGGAACATACGCGGAAAAAGAAGGGACATACCATTCTTCTTCCATTGCCTGGGGAGATGAGGATTTGGTGCCCGGAGAAGCGAATTTGACCCACGTTCTCCGCCGAAATCGTCATGTTCTAACCGCGAAAGCCTCTTTGGATCGCCTGGTTCGTTCCATTAAGATACGCTTCGATGACCTACCAATCGGCACTCTTTTGACCACGATTGACCACGATAAACCCATCACGGAGAACGGTTTGCTCCTTACCTATCCTGAGGGTTGGAGAGGTTTACAAACCCCCTTGCTCGTCTTTGATGTCGGAGGCAAATACCTCGTCATCCGTTCTTTGTCTGGACCGGTCAAAACCCATCACTTCTTTATGCGTGCTCACGAAGGCAAGATGTGGGTGGACGTGGTCTATGAAGAGGACGCCACGGAACTCACGAATTCCATTTGCTCTCCGGAGATTGAGGTCTATTACGCGGACTCCCTTGAAGAAGTCTATGAGGAACAAAGGCAATACGTGGAATCCACCTATGGCCTCGTCCATTACGAAAATAGGGGGGACGTCCCCTCGTGGTTTAAACAAATCTCCCTTGTGGTAACCCTCCATATGGAGGCTTATACGGGTAAGATTTTCCACACTTATGAACAGGCCAAAAACGAGATATTGGAGTTAACCAAATACATCGAAGGAAAACGAATCCTCGTATATCTCCCCGGTTGGGAAGGACGTTACTACTTCAAATACGGGAACTACACCCCCGACGATCGCTTGGGTGGGCCAAAAGCATTGAAGGATATGGTGGACGCCCTCCACCAAAAAGGGGTTCGCGTCATGGCGATGTACGGCATGAACATGGTGAACTCGAATCTTCCCGGATATGAAACCTGGGGAGAGCCATCGGAGTTCTTCACCTGCGGGGGCGGGCATTTCCATTCGGGATCGGTCGATTGGGAAGGGGGACGTCATTACGACTCCTCTTTCTTGCGTCAGACCAATGTCGCGGTCAAATGTTTCCAGGATTACTTATTTGAACAAATCAAATCCGCGACCCTTGCCTATGGATTCGACGCGGCTTTCCTCGATATCGCCGCCTGCCACGTAAACGACCGGAACGCCAAACTATATGACGGGGTCGTCGAATTCTGCGATCGCCTGCGTACCATCCAAAAGGATTTCCTGGTCGCGGGAGAAGGGTATTACGATGGCTTGGCCAAGGCCATGCCCCTCTTCCAAAGCGGACATACCGATGGGGACATGCATTACCATGACCGGTTCTATGCCCCTTTATTTGGGGATTATTCTCGGGAATTCTCCCATCTTTGCTTAGGGGATTTCTCCCGTCTTTCCTCCGGCACCCACGAACTCGGCATTAGTCCCGAAACTCGTGCCCCATACCGCAAGAGCATTATCCCCACCCTCTGTTTGGTGGATGGAACGTTGGAGAAATGCCTCCCCGAAGTCCGAAAGACCATCGAGGACGCGAAGCGTTACGCCAAGGAGTTCATCGATGGCGACTAAAAAGCTCACGAAGGCACAACGGAGAGAGGAAATCGCCGGTTGGGCTTTGATTAGCCCCCAAGTGATTGGTTTCCTCGCTTTTGTCGCGTTCCCGCTGGTGTTTTCCATCGTCCTTTGCTTCTGCGAATGGAACTACATCGACATGCCGACGCCCGTGGGCTTCAAAAACTTCGAGCGTTGTTTTGGGGATGACGTCTTTTGGCGTTCAATCCTCAATACGTTTATCTACATCGGCCTTGTGGTTCCCTCCACCCTCATTTGTTCGTTGACCATAGCCCTCATGACCAATCGGAAATTGCCGTTAAAGAAGTTCTATAAGGCGGCGTTCTTTCTCCCAATGGTGACCTCCACGATCGCGATTGGCACCGTTTGGTCGTTTATCTTCCAAACCAATGGGGGTGTCCTTAACACCGTCCTTGGGATATTTGGAATCAACGCGTTGGACTGGTTCAACGATGAAACCCTCGCCCGCATCGCGGTGGCCATCGTATCCACATGGCTAAAGATCGGTTACTACTACATCATTTTCGACGCGGGGTTAAAGAACATCCCAAAGGATCTCTATGAAGCGGCGGACGTTGAAGGGGCGTCCTGGTGGCAAAAGTTCGTTCGTATCACGATGCCGATGCTATCCTCGGTTACGTTCTTTGTCGTCGTCATGCTCTTTATCGATGTGTTCAACATGTTCAACGAGGTCTACATCATGACCGGGGGTGGTCCGAATTATTCGACCTTTACCTTATCGATGTACATCTTCTATTACGCGTTTAACCAGGCCGACATGGGTCGTGCGGCGGTCGCTAGTTGGGTGCTATTCTCCCTTGTTGGCATCATCACCGCGATTGAATTCTTTGTGAAGAAGAAGGTGGTGTACGAATGAGACTTCAAGTGCATACCGCCGAGCGGCTCCGGAAGATATTCTTCACCATCCTGCTCATCCTTTCCTCCATCCTCACGATTTTCCCATTCTATTGGATGGTCCTCAATTCCTTTAAGAATCCCTTGATCATTTTCAAGGTCCCCGTGGACATCTTTACGTTTGATTTGACCATCTCGTCGTACATCGATGTCTTCGCCTACGAAAACGGCATCATCTGGCGGGCGTACGGCAATTCCCTCTTTATCGCGGTTACCTCGACCTTGGGTACCCTCTTTACCTCCTCTTTGGCGGCCTTCGCCTTCGCCAAACTTAAGTTTCGAGGGAATAAGCTCATCTATTCCATCTTCATCGCGACCCTCATGATTCCGGGGCAAGTCACCTTGCTGCCCCTTTACGTCGTCTTCGCCAAAATCGGATGGGTCAACACCTTCCTCCCTCTCATCATTCCCGGATGCATGATCAACACCTATGGGGTGTTCATGCTTCGGTCCTTCATTGTATCCATTCCCAATGACTTGCTCGATGCCGCGAAGGTCGATGGATGTGGGGTGTTTAAGCAATACGTCAACATCATTTTGCCTCTTTGCAAGCCTGCGTTGATCACCTTAGGCCTCTTCTCGTTCATCGGTTCTTGGAACAATTATTTTGGTCAATTCATCTACTTAAGCAGCGAGGAACTCACGACGATTCCCTTGCTCATCGCTTCCATGAAAGAGGCGAGCATGACGGGTGTGGAATGGGGACGCGTTATGGCGGCGAGCACCTTGTCGATCATCCCCTTTGCCGTAGTTTACCTGTCCTGTCAGAAATACTTCGTTCAAGGTATTGCAACGACTGGACTCAAATAAAAAGGAGAAAACAAACAATGAAAAAACACCTTGGTTTCTTACTTCTCGCCGTGAGCGGATTGCTTATCAGTTGCGGTCAAACCCCCGGGGGAGAAGAACCCACCTCGGGAGTGGTGAAATTCTCCATCATCAATTCCAACAACGAACGCCCCGGTTGGGACGCCCAGATTGCGAAAGCCAATGAGTTAATGGCCCGCGACGGCCTCGACATCGTCATCGAAAAGGAAGTCATCAAGACGGATTCCTGGGACGACTATTACACGAAGGTGGCCGCGAACCTCGCCGGTCGAACCGGTGGAACCATTGGGCGAATCGCCGAATCCCACATCCCCAACATGGTCGCGAAAGGGCAACTCCAGGATTTGACCTCCATCGTGACCGACCTCAAAGCGACGGACGAATACGTGAACGAGTCCTTTGATGGGGTCGCCATGAAGGACGGGAAGTACTATGGCTTACCCTCAGGAACCCAACACATGGTCCTTTATTACAACAAGACCATGATTGACGAATATAACGCAACTCACGCCGAAACGGTCGCTTATCCTTCGGGGGATTGGAACAACGCCTCGACTTTTGCGGAGATTGCCGATCTTGCGGCGAAACTCACCAGCGGAGAAGGGGAGGCAAAGAAATTCGGTCTTTCCGCGGGCCCATTCCTCTCTTACGCGGGAATGTACTCCAAGAACAGCGGGGGAGAGAACATTTTTGACGCGAACGGAAACCCCGTTATCAACACCCAACCTTTCTATGACGTCTACGATTGGTTTGACGGCATGCTCAAGGAAGACAAATCCATGCCGAGCACGAGCGACACCCAAGTTGCCTCTGCGATCAACCGCTTCCTCAATGGCAACATCGCGATGTTCGTGGATGGCATTTGGCAATTGAGGGAGATTACCGAATACACCGAATTCGAGGTGGGGGTGGCCGCGATTCCCGTCAAGGAAAAGGGATATGCCTCCTATTCCACGAATTTCAAGGATTGCTTCTTCGCGGTAAAGACCTCCTCCCACCCGAGTCTGGACCAAACCGCCCTTCGTTACCTCATGAAGGCGGAGGCCGTCCAAGCCCTCGCGGAAGAATCCGTCGGGGGATTCCCCATCTGTAAATCGGTCCAACAAACCTACATCGACCAGCTAAACAAAACCAAAATAAAGGACTACGTGGGGGTAATTACGGGTGGAAAGGAACGCACGGTCGATGTTCCTTATAGCACTTACTACAACCAAGTGGACCAACGCATCAACCAAAAGATGTCCTCCTGGATCACGGGCAAGATGACCGCCCATGAATTCGTGGATTACATGCAGGAGGTCATGGTGAAAGGAATGAACGGGCAATTATGAGACGATTCCTTCCTTTGTTTCTGGCTTCCTTTACCCTTTTGGCCTCTTGCGCGAGACCGGGCGGTTCCTCGAACGATGCCTCCAATCCTCCGGTAGCCTCCTCCGTTCCCGTGGTGATTGAGACCAAAGAGATTCGAAAGGACGAATATCGGAACAAAACCTTGGGTGGCCTCCTTGGCCAAATGGCGGGTTTCCTATCCGGGTATGAATTCGTTTGGGATGGGCCACTCCCTCGGTTGGTCCTCCCCGAACATTGGTTCAGCTTTTGCTATGGCCCTTACGCGGGGAATTACCAATATTACGAACCTTCCGGCGACACCAACACCTATAACCGGTTAAAGAACACGGGTTTGCATGGCGAAAAGGAAATCGCCTCCGACGACGATTACCACCTCGATATCTTTAACCAAACCATCATCGATGAATACGGGGTGTCTTCCAAAGCCATCACGGATGCCTGGTATGACTATAAAGTCTTCGATTGGGGCGGCGGGGCGGATGCGATGTCCCTCATCAACAAAAACAAGATGTTGGCCCCTTACACGGGCACCATCGAATCGGGGAACCGTTATGGCTGGTGCACCGAAGCCTATATCGAAAACGAAACGTTGGGAATGAACGCGGGAGGGATGCCAAACCTCGCGGTGGACCTCACCGATGTGTTCGCCTCCAACGTCGGATATTACGACCCCGTAATTTGGGCGAAGTTCTATGCCGCTTGCTACTCCATCGCCTATTTTGACGATGACGTCTATTCGATTTTGGAAAAAGCAAAGCCGGTTTTGCCCGTGGGCAGTTGGCCGCGAGAAATGTATGAACTCGCTTATGAGGCGTACCGCGAATTCCCTTCTGACATGGCCTCCGCCGCGGAGAAAGTCGCGACCGCGAGGCGGAATCTCTATCGTCTTGATAACGTCCAAACCGACCCCTCCGTCAACGGGGGATTCACGGTTCTCTCCCTCCTTTATGGCGGGAATTCCTACATGGACGTCTGTAAATGGGCCTCCCTTATGGGTTATGACGGAGATTGCACCGCCGCGACGGCGACTGGGCTTCTCGGCATCATCAAGGGATTCAAAGAAGGGAATCCCGAATACGAGACCATCAACGAGGCGTTCTACCATTACGGGGAAGGCACGTATTACAACGACCAAAACTACACGACACGAATCGGGAACGTTGAGAAATACGGCCTCCATATCAAGATTGACGACATCGTTTCCCTCTACGTAAAGAACTTCGAGAAGTTGTTGCTACAAAACGGGGGATCGATGGACGATACGTTCTATTACGTCCCCGTCAGCACCGTGAAAGCAGATTCCTCGATTTGTTTTGACAACAACGACGGGGAGAACCGCAACCTCGATAACTGGCAAACAAGCGGCGGAGGTTCTTTCACGAACATCGAGGACACGGGCCTTGATTACATCCACGCGGGATCGTTTGGTTTTCAGCTCACGAACGACTCTCAAACGGCCGCCTACCACCGTTTCGCGAATCTACGCGTCGGTTCGCATTATCGGGTATCCACTTATGTGAAAACCGCGAATGACACGACCGTGCTGCTTTACGCAAACGACGGGGAAAAAGAGCAGAGCATCAGCTTTGCCAATACGCGGAATCTATTGAATAAAGACTTCATCTTTGAGGCGACCTCCTCAACGATGGACGTTGGATTCCGTTTCGCTTTATCCGCGAAAGCAGGCGACATCCTCTATTTTGACGATTTCTTCATCGAGGAAGTCGAACACGAGACCCTCCATTCCTCTCCGAAAAGCACATTGTCCATGAGCACGGATTCCTTTACCCAGGCCTTTACGAGGCCCGATGGGGTGGAAGAAGGGGAGGAAGTGGTCATCCGTTTGAATTACGCCCAAAAGACGGGAGGGACCATCTCGGTGGAAGTGTTGCGCAACAACGAAACCTTCGGCACCGTCCTCGCGTCCAATACGGGTTATTCCCTCTCTACCTTCCAAGACGTACTAGAAATCCCCTACGTCTTTGCCAAAAACACGGATTACGTGAAGTTATCCTTCCCGGGATCCAAGATTGCCTTTGGTTCGATCGAAGTCATCCGTAAGGCTTCGTATTCATATCGTTAAGGAGACCATTATGAAACACATCAAGATTTTGCTTCCCGCGTTGCTTGGGTTCGCCCTCGCTAGTTGCGGAGGCTCCTCCTCTTCCTCTCTTCCGAGTCTAGATGTAGAAGAATCCTCTCTTCCTTCTATCTCCGAGGAGACGCCCCTTCCGTCGGAAGAGGCATCCATCAACGAATCCATTCCTTCCTCCGTTGAGGAATCCTCCTCCGTCGAATCGGAAGAAGTGGTGACCCCCAAGAAAGATTGGAACGAGGATGGGGTGCTAAAAATCCTCGAAATCGGCAACTCCTATGGAGAGGATACCTATCAATATTCCCCCGATGTTTTGGAGGCGTTGGGAGTCAAAAACTACGTGATTGGGAAGATGTATTACGGTGGGGCGTCCATCGATGACCATTATTCCTTCTCCCAAACCGACACGAGGACCCATGGTTCGTATGAATATCGAAAGATTGACAACGAAACCGCCCCCAACTGGTCGTTAATCGAGCAAACCTCGGTTTTGTACGCGATCAACGATGAAGAATGGGACTTCGTTTCAATTCAACAACAATCGATGGATTCCACCGACTCGTCGACCTATTCCCACCTCGATGATTTCTTGGATTTCGTGGAAACCAATAACGCGTATAAGGACACCAAGTTCGTTTATAACATGACCTGGGCCTATCCCGAGACGAACTTAACCACCAAATTCGTGGAGACGTACCATTCGAATACCAAAGAGATGTACGCGGATATCATCTCCACCCTTCAGGAAGTCATCTTACCTCACGAGAAGTTCGATAAGGTATTGGTCCCCGGCACTGCGGTGGAAAACGCGCGTACTTCCTTCCTCAAATCCTCGTTATTCCGGGACGACCTCCATTTGAGTTATGACGTTGGACGCTACATCGCGGGATTGACCTATTTCGTGGAACTCGTGGACGGAACGTTAACTTCTGATTTTGCCTATGTTCCCGAGAATATCTCCGCTTCCCAAAAAGAGGCCTGCATCGAATCGGCGATGAACGCGCTATCCAATAAATTTGTCATTACGGACTCCATCTATCTGGAGGACCCGGATGACGGTTATAACGGAATCGACAAAACCATCCGTTTGGAAGCCGAGGACGGCGTTCTGGATGGCATTAGTGCCAAACGGGCGGGATGCGAGAACGCATCGGGCGGATACATCGCCTGCGATTTCAATAATTGCGGTCAAGGCGCGGAATGGGTCCATTTTGCCCCCTTAGGAGGGGAACACGAAGTCCAAATCGCTTATTGGACGGGGGCCGCGGGTTCGAAAATGGCCCTTTACCTTAACGAACAAAAAGTGACGGACGTGGTATTTGAAACCGCGACCGGCTGGGCGAGTGGCACGAATGAATGTGGCAAGGTCTCCGTGAAACTGAACCTTGCTCAAGGTTACAACACCATTTCGTTATTTAAACATGGCACCGCCTCGGATTCTCCTGAATACGGAGGATGGGTGCAACTCGATTACCTCGATATCATCGGAACGGGGGAAAGCTACGATCCCGAAACCTTGGATTTCACTCCCGTTGCCTTCACCCTTCAAGCGGAATACGGTTACTTCCATACGGGTGGATTGCCCTTCTCCTGCGATTCCATGCAAGGGGGATACGCGGTTGGGGAAATCAACGCGGTCGGTCAAGGTGTGGATCTCTATTTCAAAGTACCCGTGGACGGGAATTATGGCTTAAAGATCACCTACGCCCAAGGCGGATCGAACAACAACGCGAACGTCACGTTCAACGACGCGACGACCACCTTCCACCTTGCCGCATATTCTGGTCAAGCCTGGAACTACGGCCATACTTCTGAGGTTGTTCTTGAGTCTGTCTGCTCTTCGAGCAAACTCAACTACGTCTCCATTGTCCGTTCGAATTCCTCGGATTGGTTCATTGTTGACTCCATCACCCTTGTCCCTCTTGCGTAGTCGCTGGGGACAAGGTTCGTCGACAAGGTAACTTGTTGGAAAACCTCCATCCATCCACGAAGAAGGGATTTGTTCGGTCCTAACCTCGTGGATGGTTTTTTGTTTTGAAAATGGTAAATATTTCGAGAGAAAAAGTCTGTTTAAGATCCCAATAAATAAACGAATTCGCATATACGGGGTGCCTATTTTTGGCTTGGATATGAAAAAATCTGTAACTTTTAGTGTGGTTGAGGTTTATGCCTACCGCATTAGAAGTTACAGCTTTCGTCAGTCGGGGTTACCAGAAAAGGCCTCCTTTGTGAGTTTTTTGTTGGTCACACAACTAACGAAAGGAGACCTACATGGATTCTAACCCATTTTTGCTTTCCTTTGGATTTGCTTCGATTCTTTTGGCAAACCGAGGGGTTGTTTCGGAAAAGCGTCTACTTCGCCGGAACAATACTGCGCAATTTGTTTGATTTTGCAAAAACTGCTCAGTTTAAAAGCGGTGATCCATTCCAGTAACTTAACGTTTGTCTTTCAGTGAAACTTTCTTTGCTTCGCTTGAGGCGGCACGAATCTTTCGCATCCTACATTGTCGTTGCGGTTTTCGGCGGGATTATTTTCAGAAACCAGATGAAACCACACTAGAAGTTACAGAGTTATGAAAAATCTCCAAAAGAAAACGCCCCACGAGGAGGCGTAATCGTTGATGGAGAATGAGTTATTCGACCGGAACCAAACGGAAGTAGTCGAAGTTGCACCACGTGCCATGACGTCCGAAGCTTAACCGATTGTTCCCTTCTTGGAGGGTCACGTTGCAGATGGTGACTTCTTGCAAAGTCGATGCGCCTGGAACCGTAACGATGGTTCCTTCCGCGGGCTGACTGTTAACGTAGAGAATTGCCTCGATGTCGCTTCCCGCGTTTAGGACACCGGCTTTGAATTGGTATTCGCCGGCCTGCATCGCAAAGGTGTTAATTTCAAAACCATTGCCGTCGGCATCACCGAATCCGCACCCAACGTTCATGGAAAACACATTGGAGTCGTAGGTACGGAAGGTCGAAGTGGCGGTTGACCAAAGGTTGGTGTTTTCCGCTTCGGTGTAGAAAACCGTGGACTCGATCATCTCCGTGGGATCGATGTAGTTGGTTACGTCGCTCCGGACTTCAAAGTAATCGAGATGGACCCAATTCGATTGGATTAAGCTGAACTCAATACGGTTCCAGCCTTCGTTAAGGATGACGGGAACGTCACGGTCGGCCCAATCCCCCCATCCTGGGGCGTTGCCCCACGTGAAGGAATAATCGGTGCCATTGACCTTCAAACGCATACCGCGATTGGCGTCGTCGGTCCGATAATGAGTACGGATTTTGTATTCGCCAGAACGGAAGGCGTAATGGTCGAAGAAGAGGGAGCCGTCTTGTTGGACCCAGTCCCAAATGTCGCCGAGGTAAACACCGTTTGAAGCACCAGAATCATTGTGGAAGAAACTTGGAGTTCCTTCGCCATAGTTCCAGCTTTGGAATTTATGAAACGAATATTCCGCTTCGTAACGAACGGGGTTTTCGGTTTCGAATCGAGAGGCACAGGAGTAATGGATTTGGATATCCTTGATGGAGATTTTTCCCGTGGCTTTGAGTTCAATGCCATCCCAGGTTCTCGTTAACGGGGTTTCGACTCCGGATTCAAGGGCACAGATGGCGGTCTTGCCATTTTCTTGTCCGGGGTGAGCCAAACCCGAGAGGGATAAGGTGTCGGAATCGTTCTCGCGGTCAAAGGTAACCGTGATGGTGCCTATCCCGGAGATGGGGGTGGAGTTCACGAGGGTGCCGCCGCTCGTTAAGGCAACGATGTAATCCTCGCTGCTTGCGGTAACCCCGGTCGCGGTGAAGGTGATGGGGTTGTTGGCGGTGGTGTTCACATGAATGGATCCATCGGCATCGAGACGTTGGGTGTTATTGATGGAGAGGGTATACGAAGTGTCTTCGCCGGAAAGACGGGCAAGGTTCGGACCGGTTTTGGTGATTAACACGACCGCGCCCGAACACAAAAGAGCGGCTGCTGCGATAGCGGAGTAAATCTTGAGTTTCATATATGTTTCCTCTATTTGCTACCATTGTACTTTTCTTAAAAAAGAAGAAAAGAAAGCGCTTTCAAAAGTCCATTGATTAAAGTTGTACTTTCTTTTATGCATAAAAGAAAAACCTTAATATCACAATTTTTAATGTAAACGGGGTAAAACGGTAAATTCCTTCGATTCCATCAATGTTTTTAAGGATAGACAGTGTGCTGTTTCTTTTGCTTATTGATACCCCATCGTTTTGTGAGTGTCTATTTTTGGTTTTTGGGGTTATTGCACAAAGCTATTTCGATGAAATTCGCCTTTTTCTCATGAAATTTTCACGAAGAATGATTCCTATCTTGCAAAAAAGAGGAGAAGAACAATAGTATTCCCGAGGAATAAATCAATTATTCCAATTCGATTGGAGCGGGCTTTGGATAAAGAAATCTTCGAATGCGATGAATTCGAACGTGGATCAGAGGTCCAGCTTTTTCCCGCGGAAGATTATCGAAGCCGCGAATCCACGCCCGATGAACCCGAATCCTTTTCGGGCCCTGAGATCGGCGGAACCGCGGGCAATCTCAAAGTCGAAGAAACGAATGGTTTATCTGAAAAAGACGTAAAGAAAGTTCTGGACGCCTCTTCCTCCGCCTCCTCCAGCGCATCCGCCGGGGCGGCGAGCATGACGGCAAGCGTGTCCGTCGCCGCGAGCGCCACCACCGTGGTGGCGTCGGTTGCCGCGGTCGCGGTGGCCGCCGTTACGGGTGTTGTCTCGGTCCCGGGAATTCCCGTGGATCCTTTCTTTGGAGAGGATACCTCTACTTCTCAGCCGGTCGTGGTACCGAGTTATGGCACCTATTCTTTCCTCCGTTATCGAGTGGAATATCTGCCCAATAACGACGGAACGGACGTCGACGCTTACGCGACGTTCTATTTCACGGGGGAACAAAAAGAAGGGCTCACCTATTTGTTGTTCGACCTTTCCGCCGGGGAGGGATATCCCCTTGAAGGCGGCGCTTTCTATGCTCCGATATCCCGTTACGAAGATTCCTCGTTTGAGTTCCGAATCATGGAAGAGGAGAACATCCTCCGTTCCGAACCCATCCTCGTAACGAACCATTATGTTTCGGATGGCTCGGAGGCAATCACTTCTTGTAAATTCACTTATAACGAGGACGGAACCTCGAACGCCTATTTCTATTTTGCTTCACCCCTAAATGAGCAGTTCGATTGCCGCATCGAGGTCGCGGATTATGAGACCGAGGAGGCAATCGAAGGATACGAAACAAAGGTTGATGGGAACCGTGTTTTTGTCGAAGGAATCACCCAAAAACAATACACGGCCCGCTTAATTTCGGATATTTCCCTCAATGGAAACCTTTATTCCTACTATTCGAGTTACCCCTATTACGTCGGAGACCGAGTCATGGAATGGTCCGCGGAGGCGGTGTATAACCGCTTGACCATTGGTTTCGGAGATCAGGTATCCGGGGAAATCACCCTGGAAGTTACCTACCCGGATGACCAAACCGAAACGTTTTCATTTATGTCAACCGACCTAATAGACGGGAGATATACCCATGCGTTAAGCCGCACGGAAGAGAACCTGCGTCTTTCCGTAAAGGCCAACGCGAGAATCTACGATTACGATTACGACGAACTCATCCAAGAGGTGAATGGTTCGAACTACTTCCCCTGCGACGATTCCTGCGAGATTGTCGCCTCCGTCTCAAAGCTGTCTTTGGAACGTTTGGAAGTGTTTGACAGCACCTATTCGATCAATGACACGGACGGCCTCACCATCCCCGTCAACCTCCGCTTCAAGGGCAGCCTTGCGGAGGGAGATTCCTATGCGGTACGGGTGTTTGGAGAAGGAAGCGAAGAGGTCGTCGCGGAACAAACGAACCTCACTTCTTTTGATGGACCCATCCGTTTCTTGGGCCTAAATAACGGGGGCGTCTATACGTTCCGTTACTATTTGACCATCGAAGGGGTCGAGTCTTTGGTGGGCGAAATCACCCAAACCCTCTCCATCATCGAACATTCGGGAACCTCTGGATATTATTTCTCGTTACCATACGCCTCGGACGCCCTTGTGACCTACAATTCCGACCACACGTCCAATCTCTATTACTATATGGACCCTCAGGAGACGAGCGAGGACATCTACTACATATTCCGGTTGTTCAACGTCGATTATGAGGATCATTCGGTCTTTTATGAAGCGGTCGGGAAGGACTCCGTCGCGGTGTTCCAAAACATCCCCAACGGGACGTACGCGGTTACCCTCGCGGTCATGCTTCTTGAGAACGGGGTCGGTTATTCGATCGAAGGTCTTGGTTGGCCCTCGGGTTCGGTGAATGTCGGCCTCGATGACAACGGGTATTACCCATCCAACGACGCGGGCTATCTCAGTTACGACCCTTCGACAAAGAAGCTCGATATCGGCATCTCGGGACGTTTGGAGGGGGACCTCACGGTTACCCTCACCGACCATTTGGGAACCCCGACGGTCCTCACCATCCCAAAAGGGGATGTTGAAGTGGGGAATACGTATTCCTCCGTGGAGTTGGACCTCTCGACCTATGAGGCCACCGTGTTCCTCGTCGATGTCGAAGGGGAGGCCGCCTTCTTCTTGGGAGAAGTGGACTCGTTCCCCTCCTCCGTCGTCATTCAGGGCACGGAATATTGCCCCTTCAAATTACAAACCAGTTATGGAATCGATATGTAAAGGAGAATTGCCATGAAACAAATCGACAAAAAACGCCTGGTCCATTGGATTCTCGTGGGGTTATCCCTCGGGTATTTGGTGGCCTATCTCACCTTGGTCATCATCAAGGTCTGCGCCCCGGAATCCGCCTTCGCGACCGAGTTCTTTGACCGTTTCGTCTGGATCGTCAAAGAGACGACCACCGACGACGCCGGGAACATCGTGGAGGTTGCCCCGGCCTTTGGACAAACCGCATTAAGCTGCTTGATCTTGATCTTGCTGATCCTCTCCGTCGCCAAACTGCTTCGGACCCTCTTCCACCTTCGGGCGCATAAGTCCGATCGGGCAAAGACGGTTTTCAGCTTGCTCGATGGGTTCGTCAAATATGGATCTGCGATCGCGGTTATCATCTATTTCCTAAAGGCATGTGGGGTCAACACGGAAGCCTTGATTGCCTCCATTGGCATTCTCGCCCTCATCGTTGGCCTTGGCGCCCAATCCCTGATCGCCGACATCATCGCCGGGATGTTCATCATCTTTGAGAACGAATTCAACACGGGCGAAATCATCTCCATCGATGGGTTCCGCGGCGAAGTCATTGAGATTGGCATCCGCACCACCAAACTCTTGGATTGCGCGGGCAACATCAAAATCATGAATCACAGCGACATCAAGAACGTCGTGAACCTCTCCCGCGAACCCTCCCTCGCGGTCGTGGACGTCGATTTCCCGTATGACGTCCCCATCGAATTCATCGAAAAGCTCTTCGAGGAGAAGTTCGATTCCATCAAGGAAAAGATCCCCGCGATCCTCACCGGCCCCTTCTACAAAGGCGTCACCGAATACAAAGACTCCAACGTCACCGTCAAAATCGTCGCGACCTGCAAAGAGGCGGACCGTTTCCAAGTTCAACGTGACTTGCTCCGGGAATACCGCGCGATCCTCACCGCCGCGGGAATCGACATCTCTTATCCCCGTGTTGTCCTCTCCCAAGAAGAGAAGTTCGACATCAAGGTCACCAAAAAAGACGCCAAGAAAGCCGCGGAGTTCGTCGAAGAACAAAAAGAGGCCTCCAAAGACCTCGACGACGAACATTCTTGATTCTCGTTTTGTCTTTCTTTTGCCAGCCCCAGCGACTGGCTTTTTTGATGGACAAAAAATATACGAACTCAAAAATAGTTGATACGTGTATGTGTCTGTGCTTAAAAACCAAGGTATTTAAGTATTCTATTTTGGACATATGTCCGAATTTATCTTCTTTTTTGGGCAGAGTTGCCTTTTTGAAAAGTAATTTTTTCTCAACGTTTTGAAAACGGGAAAAGCCTCGAATTTTGAGGGTGTATGATATTCATAAATCTCAATATTGAGGATTGTTAATATCGGAGAGAAACTTACTTTTCAAACGAATAGGGAAGTCAAAATAAGGCCGAAAGGGAAAACTTGTTGTTGGTTCGTGCGGGGGGGGTATTATTTTGCCCAGTAAAAACGAAAATCTATTTTCGGGAGAATCACTGATGAGAAAAGAATTGAATTCGAAATCCAAACGCAAATGGATTGCTGGCGGCCTCGCGGCTTTCGCTTCCGTTGCCCTTTTGACCACCGGCCTTGCGACTTATATCGTCGGCGTCCAAAACACTAAGGTGGACATGGACGGGGTCAAAGTCAACGTTGACACCGCCAAGAACGCGACCTTGGAACTCGTTGCCGCTCTTCAACCGGATTCCACCATCATCTTGGCGGAAACCGAAGTCCCGGAGGCCAACGAAACCAACTTCTTCCGCGTTGAAACCACTGGGGATGGACAGTTGGTTACCACCGGCAACCTCGGCATCACCTTTTCGACGCTTGAAATCCGTTTTGGTACCGATTCTGGTTTTGACAAAAACAACTACGAATTGGTCTTCAGCATTTCCAAAGTCAATGGAACGGAAGGCAATGTGACGCAAACCTACACCACCGAAACCGACCTCTTTGGAAGAAACGGTACGCTTACTTACCTCGAAGCTCCGGAGAAAATCGATCTTGCGACCGCGAGTGTTTCGGAATCCGCCAGCGGAACCGTCAAGACCATTAGCCTCGACAACAAGAACCTTTCCTTCCGTTGGGGAACCGTCTTCGATGGCAAATCCCCCGCCACCTACTATAACGAAAAGTTCACTGCGACTCCGTCCTTGAAGACCACCGCGAATGCCGATAAGTGCGTCGCGGAAATCAACGCGATGCATGACGCCTTCACGGTCGATGATGGCGGTTCCAGAGTTCCTGGTTCCATCGTCCTCACCGTCAATTTGAACCAAAAGGCTGCTTAATTCTCAAAAAGGAGAAATAGAATATGAAAAGTAAAACTTTAGGAATCCTCATCGCCTCGATGGCGTCCGTCGCCCTTATGGGCGCCGGCTTCTCCAGTTGGGTTATCAGCGGAGTGGTTGACAGCACTGAGGTTTACCCGGTTTCTGTGACCGTCGGCGATGTTAAAGATGCTCGTGTTGCCGTGTCGGCGACCCTTACTGATGGCACGATTGTCTTTGAAGCTGCCGGCGTAACTCCGGCTGAAGACGCCGTTTTCAAAGCAGAAGGATCGGCAACTCAAGATCTGACGGCTGTCGTGACCATCCATGTTCAAGCCAAATCCTCCGCAGGGACTAGCAAAAACGTTAAGGTCGAATGGGCTACCACCCTTCCGGAGATCGTGAAAACGAAACATCTCGCCGCTTTAAGTTCCGTTACTTGTAAGTGTGGAGGCGAGGACGTTACTGTTAACGAAAACTCTTCGTTTGTCGTTGCTCCGACCACTGAAGCCAAGGATTACACGTTGACTTATACTTTTGCTTGGGGCACCGCGTTTAACTCAAAAAACCCCGTGCAAATGCCTGCCAGTGAAGTCGCCTCTCTTGGTGCTGACACCATTGTTGATAATCTAAAGACTTTGAAAAGTGCGATGGAAGTCTCTTCTGCGGTCTCTATTGATTTCACCCCGTCCATTGTTGCCTAATCTTCACACTAAGGCCGCCGTATGACTTCGACTGAGTTAATTACCCTCGTCGTTACGGTCGTTTGCCTTCTTAGTTTCTGCACGGTATTTACCATCCTTTTTGGGCATTACTACAAATCGAACATCGAAGCGGTGTCCCAGGGTAAACGGGACATCGCTTTGATCGATGATGCGGTCGAAGAAGAAAAGGACAAAAAGAACAAAAGCAAGAGGGCTTGGAAACGAACCCGTAAAATCGCCTCCTATGTCGTTCTCGGGGCGGTTTTTGCTATCTTCGCGTGCGCGTTAGTCGCGAAATTTAACAACGACGTCATGCCTTTTGGGGATACCGGAGTGGTCGCGATTGCCTCCGGTTCCATGAGCAAACGGAACTCCGAAGCCGTCTTAACCCATCCCGAGTTAACCAATCAGTTTGATAAGTACGACATTATCGGATTGACCAAATACAAATCCGAGGATGAGGTTGAACTATACGATGTTATCGCTTTCCGAAACGATAACGGGGTCACCATCATCCACCGTGTGGTGGACATCCAAGTCAACTCCACCGGCAACAAGTACTTCGTCACCCAAGGGGACTCCAATGATGTCACCGACGTTGGGGTGCAGTACAAAGGGGATTTGACGTTTGACCGATTGATTGGCCGTTATAACGGATTCCGATTAAAGGGGCTTGGGATCATCGTCTTCTTCCTTCAATCCCCCTCTGGCATTGTCTCCATCTTGTCGGTCATCTATTGCTTGCTCATGTTTGACCATTATTCGGGCAAATACGATGAGGCGGTGGTCAAACGAACCAACTTGCTTGTCGATCTCATCGATTACGACCTCGAAGGGGGAAATCCCCTCGAGTCCCGTTATCGGGAATGCTTGGTCTACCGGGGAGCCACCTATTCCTTCGAGGACGGGAAATACCTCGGAAAGGAGGGGGATGGGATTCGCGAAGACGTCCTCGACCATTACATGGTGTTCATGAAAACCGATGATACGGGTACCCATATCACCGTCACGGATACCGAAACCAATTCTTCGAAAACGTACGAATTAGCACCCGGGGAACACTTATTGTCCCCAGAACAATACATTGCTTTATTTCAGGAGGGAAAACCCAATGAAGAATAAACCCCATTTAACGAGAAAGAACCTCATCGCCGTCGCGTTGGTGTTCTTCTACGGCATCATGGTGTTACTTGCCGCTTTGGCGATCGACGGAAACAACCCGATGTTTGCCAAAAACAACCCCATCCAAGAGTTGGCTCGTTCCTTGTTTGTCTTGGAGACCCTCGACGGGCGCATTGTCAATGGCGTCCCCGTCGGCAGCTTCCCGGCTTACGTCCTCGTGCTCCTCTTCGCGGTGTATTTGGTGGTCGCGGTATCCGCGGTCCTCTTTGAGTATCGACTCGCCAAATACTATGACGAGAAGCCGAATTCCAAGAAATGGATCATCACCTATGTCGTCACTATCTTGGTCTCAAGCGCTCTCTGGATTGGCATCTCGATGGTATCCCAAATCGGGGATCAACCCTTCCCGTATTATATTGGCACCTCCTTCTTGTTCCTGCTTGAATCCATCGTTCTCGGGGCACTTCTTTACCTCGTCATCGGTTCGGTGATTTTTAACGTCGCCGTGTTGGTCATCAACGTCAAGAACATCGATAAACCCTATCGCTTCTTCGATAATTCCACCGCCGAAACCAAAGCGGAACTCGAGGCGTTAGAAGAAGAACACCGCGCCCTCCAACAAGGGGAACTCGCGGCTTCCTTTGGCGAAGGCAATCCCGTTTCGGGGAACGGAGGCGCGGGAGGAACTTCCTCCGCGACCTTATCCGCCGAAGAAAGCGGCTCCCCGTTAAAGGAGAAATCCCGCGTTTTCCCGGGACTTGTCTCCATTGACGATGAATGCGCGACCCCAGAACGCGCCATCCCGTGCGACGAACTCTCCCTAAGCGAAATCGCCGTGCGCTTCCGGAACTACCTCGCCGCGGAAGAAGGGCTCTATTTCTCCCTCCGTGTCATCCGCGAATTCCTCGCTGGACTCTCCGCTTCCCGACTCATCATCTTGGAAGGACTTTCCGGAACCGGCAAATCCTCCCTCGCCCGTTACTTCTCCGAATTCATCTCCGAGAAGTCCTATTTCGAGGCCGTCCAAGCCACTTGGAGGGACCGCACTTCGATCCTTGGTTACTACAACGACTTCTCGAAGTCCTATAGTGAGACCGAATTCCTGAAACGCCTTTATAAGGCTTCCTACCGCAAAGACGCGATCAACATCATGGTCCTCGACGAAATCAACATCTCCCGTGTGGAATATTATTTCGCCGATTTCCTCTCCGTCCTTGAATACCCCGAGGACGAATGGAAGATCAAAATCATGCAGTTCCCTTACGACTTTGACGCGCCGCTCCACCTGCAAGATGGCATCCTCCAAATTCCAGCGAACACCTACTTCATCGGAACCGCGAACAAAGACGAATCCACCTTCGTTATCACCGACAAGGTTTATGACCGCGCCATCAGCATCGACTTTGATGACCGGAACGAGCCGTTCGTCCCGGAAGGGGAATCCTCCAAGATCACCCTCACCTATTCTCGTTTGCAGGAACTCTTTGCCTCGGCTTATGAAAAAGAGGACAACCTGCTCTCCGAAAAGGACTACAAGAAGTTCAAAACCCTTACGGATTACACCTATGAGGTCTTCGATTTGACCTTTGGTAACCGCATCCTCCGACAAATTGAGAAGTTCGTCCCCGTATTCGTGGAACTCGGGGGAACCAAGGAAGATGCCTTGGACTTCCTCTTTGCCCGAAAGGTCATCGCCAAACTCGAGGGACGATTTGAGGATTACATCCGTCAAGGCCTCTTGGACCTCAAGTCCTTGATCCTTTCCACCTATGGAGAAGGATCCTTCCCCGAGACCTCCCACTTAATCGATAAGTTCGTGAAGAAGTTATAAGATGGCGGGCCACGCGAGATTCCTGGATAACTTCGCTTCGGAATATAAGGCGAAACTCACGGGGGATCCCGCTTCTTTCCTCACGGCCCACAAGGGACTTTCCTTCATCGATGAATACCCTTATGAACAGGTCATGGGAGAACTTCACGCCATCAAAAGCGTCCTCGATAAAATCCTTTCCATTTGTTACCGTCCCCATATTGAGGTCTCCGTTTCGGAGGTCATCAAACGAAGCGAACTCTCGGGGAAACTCTCCGCCGAATCGACGGAGCAAACCCTCCGTGACCCGAAGCTTTGGAAGGAAAAAGAAGGGAGAATGGCCCCCGAATACGTCCATTCCATCGAGACCACCGACAGCCTTCTTACCTATGAGAACCGCTTCCTCGCATTTTATCTCTCGCTTCTGGAAGGGGATTTGGAAACCATTCTTTTCGAGATCAATCCCTTAATGGATTCCTTCCTCGAACGGTATGGCCAGGTGGGTTTGCCCTTTGGGGAGTATTCCTTTTCCCGCGACATCCGCCGCCAAAAGGAGAAGAGGTTAAAGTATCCAATCGTCCGCCAAAACGGGCGGGATGAGGCATTCGATCTCGCGAGACGTTTGCTGCGGAAGGTCAAAAAACTCAAATCCACCGAACTCTACAAGGTGGGTGCCTCCCATCCTTTGACCTTGCCGATTGTCCCCAACAACGTATTGCTCCACGATCCCAAATACAGTTATTGCTATAAGTCCTATGCGTTACGTTCGACGGACAATCCCAACAAAGGGGACGACTCTTTTTATTTCTATGTCGTCGCCTCCCTTTTGAAGGTTTTGAAATCCCCAAAATGCAAAGGCAAAGTCGAAAAGGAAGGGGACGTCCTTCGTTTACCCGAGGTGAGTTTCTCCATCCCTCCCTTTTCCTACCGTCTTTCCTTTGACGCGGTGAACAAAACCATCGAAGTCCAAAGCCTCTTTAAGGAGGGCAAGAACGTCCTCGATTCCGTTCGGGCGATTCTCCTTCCCGTCCGTCAAATCGAAAAACAAGGGTTCCTCCAAAAGAAAGCCTCCTATGCTTCTTATCCGGGGGAAGTCATCTTCCTGACCCTGGACAATCGTGCCTTAACCCCCTCTCGCGTGGCGTTGCTTAGTTGTTTCAAAGAGGGGAACGACGAACTCATCCTCGATATCCTCTATTCCCTTGGTCTAGCGATGGAAGTGGATAAAGAGGCCTTCTCTTCCCGTTGCCCTTTATGCGGATCGAGTGAAATCCGTTACGACGGGAGGCATTACCATTGCTTAAGCTGCGAAGGGGAATACGGCCTTCGCGAGTATAAAGGCGGGGATTATCTCTGCATTACCCGTTATGGAAAGGAGCGTCCATGAACGAAACCATCCATAAGCCCTTCGTGAAGAAGGCCGACCCGGTGAAGGAAGAAGTCCAACCGAACGTCGTCCTCTCCGTCTCCGGGCTCCATAAATCCTATGGCAAAAAGGAAGTCCTCAAAGGTGTGGATTTTTCTTTGTATGAAGGCGAGGTTTTCGGCTTAATCGGCAAAAACGGCGCCGGCAAATCCACGACCATCGACTCCATCGTTGGGCTCAAAGACTTTGACGCGGGGGAAATCCTCATCCAAGGCCATAACGTCAAGGACAACCCCATCGACGCCAAGATGCAAATCGGTTATGTCCCAAGCGAACCTTCCGCTTACGAAGTCATGACGGGGAACGAATACCTCGAATTCGTCGCCTCTTCCTATGGCATGTACCAAGAGATGTTCGAAAACAACATGGCCTTCCTCAAGAAGAAGTTCGACTTATCCGACGAGGACCTTTCCCGTCGCGTCGGAGAGTATAGCCACGGTATGAAACAGAAGGTCTGTTTGATGGCCTCCCTCATCCATAACCCGAGCATTTGGATCCTCGACGAACCGACGGTAGGTCTCGACATCATGGTCTACGAAACCCTCATGAACATGCTTCGGGATTTCGCCCTCAACGGCAAAACCGTGTTGATCACCTCCCATAACATCGACCTCGTCACCCGTGTGTGTCACCGGGTCGCGATCATCCATGATGGGGTGGTCGCCGAACTCATCGACTTCAAGAAAGACCCCATTAAGAGACGGTCCCTCGCGAAGATTTTCTTCTCCGTCTACGGGAAAGAGGAAGGCAAAGGAGAATAAAGGATGTTCTTCGAGCTTCTGCGCAAGGAATTCCTCCTCCGTAGTTCGGGAAAGGAGGAGAAAGGGTGGATCAAAATCCTCCGTCTTTTCCTGCGCGTTGCTTTCGTTGCCGCCTTCGCCGTCATCTTGGGCCTCTTGTTTAAGGGGATTGACGGCAAGGTCGAAGCCTATTCCCCTTATGGGACCTTTGATTTCTTGGCCGCGTATTTGTTTTTGGCCTTGCTTGGGGTTGCGGTCTTATTGGCGGTCGAAGGGAAAAAGACCTTGTTTGCCAAAGACGACAGTCGAATCTCCCTTCCCCTTCCGATTTCCGCCTCTACCCAGGTTTTGGCGAAAGTCACCTTCTTGTTTTTCGAGGAATTGCTTTACGGATACATCCTCTCCCTTCCTGCGTTAGTGGTCTATGGCATGAACCGCGATAGCGTGTCCACCTATTACGTCTTCGTTGCCTTCTTTCCTTTGCTAACCTCCTTCTTCGTGACGGGTTTGTCCTTGCTTCTTTCCTTGTTGTTTGAATACGTGGGTCGACTATTGAAGAAATCCTTGATCGCCCAAGTGGTTTTCGCAAGCGCCCTCGTCCTCGGGCTATGTTATGCCTATTCCTATGTATTGGATTTGTTCTGGAATTCCTTAAGCGACGCCTCCATCGGGGGTTTATTGCCTCTTGGGTTGCTGGATTTCCTGCATAACGCCCGTTATTTCTTATTGCCGGGATACCCGCTTCTAGAGGCCTGCATTTTGGTCAAGAACGTTTCCTCCAGTATCCTTATTTTCGCGGGGGCGTCCCTCCTTATTTTGATTTTGGGAATCGGGGTATCCTCAGTTTGTTACTTCCATTTTTCCAAGAACCCCGTCTCTTATGGATCGTCCAAACATCGGATCCGCCCGGCGAAAGTGACCACCCAAAGAAAGAGCTTACTCAAGAAGGAGTTCCTGCTTTTGTTCGTGGACGAAGGGAATTTGTTCTCCTATACCGCCCTCCTCATCATGTGCCCCTTCCTGACATTAAGCGTCCTTGACGTCCTCAATAACGTTTTTAGCGATAACCTATCCTTCTATTCCACCTATTTCCCCGATTTAAGAGGGGGAATTGCCTTGATGGTCATCCTCCTTTTCGCGGGGGTCATCAACGCCTCCGCCTCCACTTCCGTAAGCCGCGAGAAGAAGGGTATCCTCAACTTCAAATCCTTGCCTTATCCCGTGAAGGACCAACTCTTCGCGAAACTCTTTATTCCATTCGCGACTTCCGAAGCCTCCCTTTTGATTACGTTGGTTCTTCTCGTTTCTTTGGGCGAAGTATCCGCGCCCGTGTTCTTCACCTCTTTGTTCTTGGGAACCTTGATGTTCGCCTTTACGGACGTATTTGGTTTATACGGGGACATGAAGAGCTTAAGCGAAAGCAAGAACGTCTGGATGAGGGGATTAAATGAGGCCCTCGCCATCTTGATTCCCATCTTGGTCTTCTTGATGTTCTTCCTCTTCGGGGTGCTGGCCCGCGTTCCTTCCTATGCGATTTACCTCATCGCGAATTCCGTCGTCGCCGCGGGACTCATTCCCTGTTCCGTCTTGCTTTGGAGGTCCGCTCCGAAAGCCTTCTACCAAATGGGGGAGGTGCCATCATGAAGAACCGTACCCTCCCGATTTTGCTCTTACTGCCTTTTGCGATATCCCTGTTCACTTTCGCGTCCATCCAGATTTTGGAGAACAACGTCGCATCGGACATCTCCGGCATTCAATGGGATTATGAGGAGAACGAGGGGTTCTTTATCGACCCCAACCAACGTTATGAACTAAAGGCGTCCCCCATCACCGAGCCGAACATCCTCTTGGCCCAGGGGAACGACCTCGTTTGGAAGACCCGTAAGCTCAACGATTCCGATCCCGAATTCTTTACTATCGAAAAAGAGGGTTCCAAGTATTACCTCCACGCGGTTGAAGAAGGTCAAATGGAGATTATCTGTTCCAATGAACGGGGTACCGTCTCCCGCAGTTTCATCGGGGTCGCCTTTGAAAATGGGGCGATGGTTATCAATCCCTTACGCAAGGGAAGCGGATCCTCCATCACGGGCATGCCCACCTATGGCTTATATGACCTCCAGTACGATGAATTGCGCGTGGATGGGTACACCAAAACCAAATCTTCGTTCGAAGTCCGTTCCACCGCGTTCACCCCAAGCGGCAATAGCAGCACCAACGTCCTCGCGGATTGTTCCCCCAACATCTCTTACGAGGATGGGGTGGTCACTCTTCTAAGCGCGGGAGAATCCTACCTTACCTTGCGCGAACCGAGTTTGAATCTCTTCGCGACTTATCAATTTACCGTCGTCGACGGGGTCAATATCTATTCTTATGACGACCTCTTGATGAGCACGAATTATTCCTCCAATGGGGAAAATATCGTACTACGTACCTCGTTATCCTCCCTCCGCGACCTCTATGTCCCCATCACGGAGAACAACAAGATCACGGGGTATTCAAGCACCTACCTAACCGGCAAAGAAGGCGGGGAACTCTTTGGGCATTATGACTTCGATTCCCAAAGTTTCTCCTTCTCCGATGAGGTGTACGCGTTTGAAACGACCTACGACACCACGTTCATTGATTTCTATAATTCCATGAATTCCACCCCCGTATCCAAAACGCTCCTCGCGGGGATTCACCTCCAAGGGGATTTGTATGGGAATGGGTATTCCATCAACATGGATTCCCTTTGTTACCCCCATCACGGGACTTATTCCAAGGAGGGGAAAGGCAAATTGATACCCACCCAAGGGGAGGATTACTTCTTTGGTCCTTTGCCCTTATACGCCTTAGGGGAACCGGGACTATATTCCCTCATCTCCACCTTGGGGCAAGATAACGTCGGTTTATATATCGATAAGGACGGGGTCACTGTCTCGGACGTCTATCTCTCCAACACGAATAACGTGAGCAACTTTTATGACCTTTCCTACACGGGAAGCGTCGTCGATGTCCACGGCAAGAACGTCACGATTGAGAATTCGGTGATCTCCAACGGCAAAGTCGCGGTACGCGCCTTCTCCGCGGATGGATTAACGATTTCCAACTCCATCCTCAAGAACTCCGGGGAATACAACTTGATGCTCGGCAGCGACCACACGAACGCCTTTAATCCGGAGGCGGAGGTCAACGTCACTTACGCGGATGGCGTCTCCTATACCTCAACCGCCCAAGCGTATGTTACCGGCACAGGAAAGAATGACGCGAACGCCAGGATCAATACCTTTATTTCCGAGTCCGTCGCGGGCAACGCGAACAAAAAAGATGAAAACGGTACCCTTCTTTACGATTACGTCCACGATGTGAAGGAAGTCCAAAAGAGTTTGGATAACGTCCAAGGAATCGTGGAAGGGGATATGCTGAATTATGATTCTCGCGTCACCTTAAAGGACGTCCTCTTCGGCCATAGCGGCGTTTTCTCCATCGCGTTTGAATCCTTCTTCAACGGTCCGATCCTCCAAGGGGATTGCCCTTCGGAACTTACGAACTACCTCTCCGCGTTTGGAGGCATCCCCAAGAACATGGGACGGACCTCCTATCCCGTGCACCTGGCTTTGACGGGATCCAACCGTTTCTACGATTGGAAGAGCGTCGAAAGCATCGACGTATCGAGCTTAATCGAGGAGAACATCTCGGTCTTGCTGACCTCTTTGGGATATGGGGACCGCGATATCACGATCGATGACATCTTCCCCATGAAGAACGCGTTGCTCTCCTCCGCGAGATCCTCTTCCCTCGTCCATGAAAAGGACGGGTCCTCGTATCTCAATACCGCGATAGCCACCTATGGGGGAGGGGTGAACCTCTCCGTCGTGGAAGGGTTATCGAATAACGATGAGAATTCCTTCTCGGAGGAACTACAAATCGACTTGCTCCGTTACTTGGTGGAAACTTCCGCGGGAGGGAATTCCCTCTTGTTAAAGGAAGCGGTACCCCTCGTCATCGGATCCCACCCCTTCCGTTTCTACGTCAACGGAAGCGAAGAATCGGGCAGCCCATATATGGATTTGGACTCCGCCCCCAAGATTGAAACATTAAAGAACGTCGCCCAAGGAGGTAACTTATGAAAAAATGGAATTGGTTTCGAAAAGGAGCGGTGCTCTTAGCGTCTTTCTCCCTCATGTCCTGCGCCGGAAAGTTTTTCGGCGGAAGCGATGAACTCGTGATAACGGATGTCACCGCCCGCGTGGATAACATGACGGGGGCGACCATCATCACGATCACCTTCGAGGACGAGGAGAAAGCCCCCGTCGTCTTTACCATCCCCCAAGGGGTCCCGGGAAGCGATGGGGTGTCCATTGAAAACATCACTTCCACGGTTTCCGAGGACGGCAAATCCGTGACCCTGCACATCACATTCTCGGATGCCTCCTATCCTGCGGTAGACATCGAAGTTCCCATCATTGAAGGCAAGGGCATCTCCGACATCGTCATCGGGGAGAACGAAACCGGGGACGTCACGATGGACATCCAATATACGGATGGCACCTCCACCGGGGCGATCACCATCCCCTCGGGACGGGACGGGAACGACGGCACGGGAATCGATCACATCACCGCGAGCGCCCCTGACGAAGACGGGCGGACCGTCGTCACGGTGTATTTAACCGACGGCAGTTCCTATTCTTTCGACATTCAAAACGGCAAGGATGGCGTTTGGATTGTCTCCATGACCGTCGATGCCACCCAAAGCACGGGGGACAACTACGTGATTAAGGTGGAATTCTCCGACGGATCGATTCAGACCTTACGTTTGACCAAACCCCACGCGACCATTTGGTTCGCCGACTATGGGGAACCCACCGCCTCGAACACCAAGGGGGCAAAATCCGGAGACTTTTTCCTCAACAAAGCATCGGGGAACGTCTATCAATACAACGGCTCCACCTGGGTGTATCTCTTCTGCATGAAATCCTCTTCCTCCGCCTCGGAAGTCGTTTACCACACGCTCACCTTTGACGCGGGGGACGGCTACGCCCTCGTCGACGGCACGCAAATTAAGAAATGGTTCATCGACGTCCAAGAAGGCAAGACCGCGGACCTCAGTTCCATCCGTACCCCGGTTTTGGACGGATACACCTTCGCGGGTTGGTACACCGATCCCTCCAACGTGAATTCGGGTCAATTCACCGATTTGACCATCGTTACGAAGGACATCAGCTTGAAAGCGAAATACACTTTGAACGCATAAGGATTCCGGAAGCAAAGCAACGTATATCAGTATTGTTTCAGGTATTGCTGCGAAAACTACTACGATCAAGTGTGAAGCGCAAGTGAAATATGATGGGGTGGTTATCGGTTCGCTGGCCACTTTGGTATCTTCGTCGATTACATGTCGAGCGTTGTCATAGCAATTTGAACATCAGCTCATCGTGGCCGCCTCTTTCTTGAGGGTGGCTTTTTCCGCAAACTCGAAAACACGTATATGTCTCGTGCGATTTCGAATTCACGAAATACAAAAAGACTCCATTTTCGTTGTGGCATGGTGCTAATTTGCATAACTGGAAAATGTTTCCGTATTTTGCATAATTTATTTAGACGAAAAAATAATAAGGCAATAGGAGAACTACACCATGAAAACGAACAGGCTTTTCTTGCTAGGTGCCGGTCTGTTAACTCTTTTGGTAACCGGATGCACCAATTCTTATGTCCCCGACTCCTCTTCAACCCCTTCCCCGACCCCCGTCGATAGTGATGAAAGCGTTATCGAATCCTCCGTTCCCATCCAAAAATCCGAACTTGAGATGATCATGGAGAAATACGATAAGGCGGGCGCGGTTTACGAATACGATGGGGAAGAATGTACCATCGGAATCACCCATTGGGACTCCGCGGGTACCGAAGTCGAACGTTCCATCCTCAACGCGATGTTAAAGGGTTTCACCGCCCGTTATCCGACGATTCACGTCAACGTCACGATCCTCGGAGATTATGAGGACAACTACGGAAACAACATCGCCACGGACCACGTCACGGACGTCTACATGGTCCCCGATGGAGCCTTCACCGCCTGGGCCAAGTTCAACAAATTGGTTAACCTCACTCCTTATGTCAATTCCAGCGATTTGATCGACGAAAGTAAAATTTTCTCCTCGGTCATGACGCGTTATCAATACGATACCAAGAACCTCACCGCGGGGAAAGGCAGTCAACTTTGCTTGCCCAAGGACATTGGTCCCATCGCGATGTATTACAACAAAGACATTTTAGATGCCGCGGGGGTGGATTACCCCCGTACCGACCGTCCCATGACGATTGACGAGGCCAAAACTTTCTGGGCGGCGCTTCTAAAGAAAGACAAAAACGGCAACATCACCCGTTATCCGACCGCTGGGATTGGTCCCGAAGGGCTCGTATGGTCCGCGGGAGGAGACTTTCTGAACGCCAAGCGCAACGCCTTCCCGACCGACGCGGCTTCCATCAACGGTTTGAAACAAGGTTATCAATTCCTCCAAGATGCCTACTGCACCGATTCGATCATGCCTCCGCGGGATTGGACTTTAGGTTCCTCCTCGGAAGCCCTCTTCTCCATGCAGAAGGTCGCCACCTGCATCGGGGGACGCCACCTCGTCACCTCTTTCAACAACTTAGATTTCAACTGGGGTGTTGCCTATGTCCCCTCTTTCGAAGTCTATCCGGGTAAGAATTCCTACTCCGGATCCGTCGGATATGGCATTTCCACCACCTCGACCCACCAAATGGCCGCGTGGAAGCTCATCGAATACATCGCTTCCCGCGAAGGACAGGAAATCTTATCCGCGACCGGATTCCAAATCCCCGTCTATCAAGACCTTGCGATGGATCCTGACGTCATCGCCCGGGAAAAGTCCATCAACCATTTGGACGAGGCCTCCTATTCCGTCTTCGTCGAATCCGCGAAAACCCAGCCGTATGGTTTGTGGCAATATCGGGGTTCGAAACAATGGAAGGAACTCACCTATGACACCTTCTCCGCGGATTTATTGGCCGACGATCCCGCGGACCGCATTACCGTCGATCAGTTCCTCGAAAAGGTAAAATCCAAAATCGGGCAATATTTGAATTAGTTTATGAAACGAGCCACTTTTAGCAGCGCGAAACGGAAAAAGGTCGCCGACGGCGTTTCCGGTGCCCTTTTCGTCGCCCCTCTTTGCATCGGCTTGTTGTTGTTCCTCGCCTTTCCCCTCGTCTATGCGTTCGTTATTTCCTTCACGGATTATCAAATGAACGCCCCCGAACTCATGAAGTTCGTTTGGTTCGACAATTACGTCCGCGCTTTCCAAGACGATTGGTTCCTTTCAGGATTACGGAACGCCCTCATCAACGCGATCGGCGTGCCCATCGGCATGTTCTGCGCGTTGCTGCTTTCCACCTTCATTCTCCGCATCAAGAAAGGCGGGACGTTGTTCAAGGTCCTTTTGTACGTTCCCACCGTCTGCAGCGCCGTCGCCATCACCTTCATTTGGCAATGGATGTTCCAAGGGGAATACGGTTTGCTCAATCGCATGCTCGTTGCGATTGGCTTGCCCAAAGTCTCCTTCCTCAACCGTCATAACTTCTGGGGATCGATGATCTTCATGGGCGTTTGGAGCGGCCTTGGCACCTCCATCTTGCTCTTCTACGCCCAACTTAAGAACATCCCCCACCAACTTTATGAAGCCGCGATGGTCGATGGGGCGAACGCTTTCCAATCGTTCATCCACATCACGGTTCCTGGGGTATCCCCGGTTTCCTTCTACATCCTGTTAACCGGTATCGCGGGGTCGTTCCAGGACTTTACGCGGTTCCAGGTCATGACGGGGGACTCCATGCAGGAATGGAACGTCATGCCCGTGTGGTACATCTACAAGTTCACGTCCGTGGATTACGGATACCGCCTCGGATACGCTTCCGCGATGGGCATCATCCTCGGGGTCATCCTCATCGCAATCTCCTTGATTCAATTCTTCGTATCGAAGTACTGGGTGCACTATGATTCGTAATAACAAAGTGGCAAAAAGACATAAGAAGGTCAATCCCTGGGAGGTCGTGAAGCAGAGCATCATGTACCTCATCCTTATTTTGGCGTCCATCATGATCGTCGTGCCTTTCTTGTTCGCTCTTTCCACCTCCTTCACGAGCCAACAAAACCTCTTCGATTTCAAGTGGATTCCCGATCCCATCGACATTGGGAATTACGCGGAACTCTTCGCGACCAAGAACGTCGCGGGGGCGTTCCTCAATACCTTCATGTATACGATTCCGACGTGTTTGCTTTCCACCTTCAACAGCGCTTTATGCGCCTATGCCTGCGCCCGTATCCGCTTTAAGGGAAGCAAACTAATCTTCTCCCTCATCACGATGACGATTTTCATTCCCGGGGTCATCATCCTCGCGCCGAGTTTCGTCTTGTTCGCGACCGTTTACCACTGGTATGGCACCCCTTGGCCCATCATCATCCCGGGGATGTTCGGCAGCGCGGGATCGATGTTGTTCCTCTATCAATATTTCAAGACCTTGCCCAAGGAACTCGAGGAGGCCGCGGAGATTGACGGCATGGGGAAGGTTGGCATCTTTCTCAAAATCATTCTCCCGTTGTCCGTCCCTGCCCTCCTCACCCAATTCATTTTGGGCTTCAACGGGGCCTATAACGATTACCTGACCCCTTTGCTTTATGTGGGGATGAAGCCCGAGTTATGGACCATCCAGTTGTTGGTGAAGTCCCTCTCGACCGCCCACAACCTCCGTTACCCCTTGCTAATGGCGGGGGCGATGGTGGCCTTGGTTCCCACCCTCATCCTCTTTATTTGTTGCCAAAAGTTTTTTACGGAAGGAATCGCCATGAGCGGAATTAAAGGATAAGACTATGAAACGAGGACAATGTATCATTGGTTTGTGCTTCCTTTTGGCCTCGTGCCTTGGAGAGCGGCCAAATAGCAGCAGTTCCATCCCAAGCAGCGATGTCGAAGAGAGCACGTCGACCTCCCTTATGGATAGCAGCAGCACCAGCAGCGAAGATTCCCGCGTACAAGAGGATCGCCTTAGCAACGGAACTTCCGAAATTCGCTTTGAAGCGACTTCCGGCGGGGGTTTCCGTTTGGCATTGTTCGAAGATGGGACCAAGCGTTTCTTCTGCCAAAAACCCGCCTCCATCGCGGTACGTGCCCCGTCCAATGGGGTTCTCGACACCTTCTCCCAGCGTTCCTATAGCGCAGCTTACGATAAACTTGAGAAAGTGGATAACGCGCTTCTTGCTTCGGCGGAAGTCACGACCGACGGAGGCAGTACCTTCTTGGTCAAGGACCGTTATTACCTTTTGCCCTCCTCCAAAGGGTTCGCGGTGGACCGGGAAGTCGAAGTCTTGGTCGCCTCTTCGGAGGATTACGGATTCTCCTCGACTTTCTCGTTGTTGGACGTTTCCTTAAGCGAGGATCCAAGCGAATTCACCTTCTTTATTCCCTCGATTTTGTACAAGGACACCTCCGATATGCGTTCGGGCTCAATTGCATCGAACCTCAATTTAACCGGGAACGTCACGGTTAAGGAGACCCGTACCGGCCTCCCGATGGTCTTCCTCCGCAACAGCGATGCGGGAAGCGCGGTCGCCTTATCGCACCTCCGCCCCGAAATCTCCTCTCCCGTCTTGGGGGGCGGGGCCAACGGATACACCGACGCGGAACTCCAATACGGGTCCATCGGTTATTCCATTACCCCTTCCTTGGGCGTGAATTTCACCTATCCCTGCGCGGAAGGACCGAACACCTACGATTACGGTGCCTCCACGACCCGTCGCTACCATCCCGTGGAACAAGGATTCGTCCAATCCTATTCCTTGGGCATCTATTCCATTGCCGAATCCACCCATAACGACGCGATGGTGGAAGCCTATATCGCCGCCTATAACGACAACGCCCCCAAAGCCCCGACCATCGGGATGAAGACCATCTACGATCAAAACCTCGACCTCCTCATCAAGGAATATCGATACGATGGAACCGGGAACGTCTATGGAGGCGAACCCTGGAGTTTGACGTTGCCGAACGCGACCGCCGACCAAGGGTATTCCTCCCAATTCGGATTCGTCGGCCAACAAGCCGCGGTGGGATACCAACTCTATCGTTACGGCAAGGAACATAGCAACATCGACGCCCAGCAAAAAGGCGAGACCACGTTGAATTTCTGGAGTTCCTCCACCATCAACTCCTCCTATTTCCCCATCGTTTGGTGGGATCCTTCCTCAAACGCCCAAGGAGGCAATAAGCGGGATTATCCCGTCTTCCTCCGTTGCGCCGTCGATGGAATGGAGGCCTTGCTCGACGCCTCCTTGTACGCCGCGAGCATCGGGGAGACCAAGACCCAATGGATCACCGCGGTCAATAAGTTCGGCAAGAACCTCGTCGCCAAGCAAAATGAGGACGGGTCGTTCTACCGCGCCTATGAAAACGACGGTTCCCCCTGCACCCGCACGGATAATTCCTCCTATCAAGGAACAAGCCCGTTGAACACCCCCATCGCGGTCCGATTCCTCGCGAAGATGTACGAATTCACGGGGGATGAAACCTATAAGGCAAGCGCCATCAAAGCCGCGGAATACAGCTATCAAACCCTCTATCTCGAAAAAGGCAAATACGTCGGCGGCACCCCCGATAACCCCAACACGGTGGACAAGGAGGCCGCGGTCTACGCGATCCATTGTTTCGATGCCGCGTATACCTTGACCAAGGACGAGAAGTACCTCAAGGCGGCGATGCACGCGGGTGTCTGCGCCTTCTCTTGGATGTATACCTATGACTTTAAGGTTTATGCCCAAGAGAACTACTCCTCCATAAATGTATTCTCCAATGGAGGGACGATGGGTTTCTCCTTTATCGCGACGGGGCATAGTTCCGCGGACAACTACATCGCCTATGCCTTCTTCGCTTTGTATCGCCTCTACCTCGAATCCGGGAACGAATTCTTCAAGGATGCGGCGATCCTCGTGGAGAACGCGACCAAACTCTGCACCGACTACGATGGGCGCATGGGCTTCAAGTATCCCGCGATGATGCCCGAGGCCACGACCATCTCCGACTTTGCCTTCAAAAGCGTCGGAACCTGGCTCCCCTGGAGTTCGATCGCCAACATCGAGCCGATCCTCCAGACCAAGGTGGCCTTTGGCTCCTATGACATTGAGGGAATCACCTTATCTAGTGATGAACAATTATCCGCCCTCGAAACCTATGGCATGGGCGGAAAAAGGAGTGAATAAATGAAACAGCTCGTTTTGATGTTGCCCGCCCTGCTTCTGGGGCTTGCCGTCCCCGCCACCCGTCCTTTGGAAACCAAGGCCTTCGTCAGTGAAGAATGGTCCCTTGGATGCGGATCGGGCTCCGTCAGCAATTACTACACGATTGGCGAGGATTCGATCGTGACCAAGAACAATTCCTCCTCGATGCGAAGCAATTTCGCCGTGCGGGAGGACGTCAATGCGATCGGGGATTACACGGTGTCGGTCTCGGGAACCGCGGTATCCTCTTGGCCCGTGTCGAAGAACATCCACATCGGCTTGGTTCCTTGGTACGTGGACGCGAACAACTACCTCCTCGTCTACATGGAATGGTCGAACGTCGAACGTCCCTCCTCGATGCGCGTGGTCGAATTCACGGGACGCATCAACGGCCAAAACCCGTTCGTCTATAAAGACGGGTCCTTCATCGCCTCGGAATGGAACGACGCTTGGATGGACGGCGGGAATTCCAGCAAATGCGTGGAACCCTCCTCCAATTGGACCTTCTCCGTCTCCCGTAAGCGCAGCGCCGGAGGGGACGCGGATGAACTCTACGCCTACATCAACGGCCAACAAGTCGGATTCTATTCCTTCCGTGACCTCGCGACGTACGCGGGGGTCCGCGGAAAGGTCGGGGTTTACGCCTATAACGAAGAAGTGACCTTCACGGATTTCTCGGTCACCTCGTTAAATCGCGCGGGGGCCTATCAAACCGTGGAAGAGGGGACTCTCGGCAAAGGGGAATCCTCGAGCTGGGGCAAAGACGCCTTGGGGTATTCCTTAGATGCCTCTTCCTCCCATGCGGTGGAGAACAACATGCTCCTCAAGGAAAACCCGTATGAGGAATCCAATTATGCGGTCACGACCACCGTTACCTCTTTGCCCGTAGGAGGGGAAGCTGGGCTTGTCGCCTGGTATCAAGACGAATACAACTACCTTTTGGCGACCTTGAAGAAAGAGACCACCGGGTATACTGCTTCCATCAAAGGAAAGATCGCGACCGTGACCTCCCCTGGCAATATTTCCCCGACTTCGATTGAGGAAACGACTTCCTTGAGTTTGGAAGACGGAGACATCGTTCTTACGGTCCGTCGGTTATCCTCCACCTTGGATTTCTCCGTGAACGGGGAAAGCCGCATCCAAAAGAAAGTCAACGAGGTCGCGGGCAAAGGGCGCGTCGGCCTTTGTTTAGCCGCTGCTTCGCTTACGTTGCCCTTCCACCTTGAGGAATCCGCCTACGTCCCCTTCAATTGGTATAGCGCGACCCTTGGGGGAAGCGCCTGCTTGCTCTCCTCCCAAGAACTCGCCTCCATCTCCTTTGAAGCGGGGGTTTACCACTTCACCGCGGCGTCCTTAGGAGAGGATGATTCCTCTTATGCGGGTGTCCTTTACGCCTCCAACAAATGGGAGGACGTGAATGTCTCCGCGACCTTCCTTGCGGTGAGTTCCTCGCGAAAGATTGGTTTATATCCCTTTTATCAAAACGAGGATAACTTCGCGCGGGTCATCGTCTCTTCTGCTTCGGTTGTCTTGGAAGTGGAGAAGAACGGGGTCGTGACCTCGGAGTCCTTCGACACCGTTTCGACCTATTCGGGCGATCTGACCCTTCGTTCGATGCTCAAAGGCGGGAAACTTTCCTTCTACATCGGAGAAACTTTGGTTTTTGAAGACGTCGCCTTGGACGTGGATTATTCCTTCTCCCCGTATGTTGGGTTCCTCAACGCGGGAAGCGAAGGGGACGTCTCTTCCTTCTCCATCACGGGATTCTCCAAAGGGGATACGGTCGTTAATGAAGATGGATGGAGCTTGACCGGCCCCCGTCCCTCGACTTGGACCTTCTCCGAAGACAAAAAGACCTTAACCGCCTCCTATGAAGGGGGAACCGAGTGGCAACGCACAAACGCCCTCATTTCCCAAGAAGAGGCCTCCTTCCACATGGGCAGTGAAATCCAAATCACGGGTTTCACCGCGGCGGAATACAAAACCGGGCTCGTCCCCTATTATCTGAACTCCAGTAATTACGTCTTCGTTTGGCTCTCCCAATGGAGTGGCGCCACCCCGAAGGTGAACGTCACCGCGAGAGTCAACGGCACGGTCCTCGGGGGAACCGAATTCCACGAGGTCGACGCGGGCGTGGATTACCTCGGCAGCAAGAACCAAATGGAGGTGGAAATCGACGGCAACGACATCCGTGTCTATCTGAATTCGGGTGCCTCTCCCGCCTATGCCGCGACCTTCGAAGGGTTATCTGCCCGGAATCTCTCGGGCGCGAAAGTCGGTTTCAATATCGTGAACACCTCCGCGACGTTCACCAACTTCACCCTTTCGAGCCAAGATCGCATCTATACTTTCTCCGAAGCCCCGGTGATTGGGGAAATCGGAACCCGTCCGAGCACCGGAACCGTCGGTAAGAGCATCAAACTCCCCGTTTACACCGCCACGAACTCGAGAAACGACCCCATCGATGCGGTGGTCAAGGTCTTTGATCCTAGCGAAAACGAAATCGCCTTGGTCAAGAACGGCTTCACCCCGGAAGTCGAAGGGAACTACAAAGTCACCGTCGACGCGACCGATGATTACGGCAACCAAGCCGAAACCCTGGAATACTTGATCGCGGTCACTTCTCCCCAAACCGAGGGAAGCGAAACCTCTGAAGAAACTTCGACCGGTACCTCGGAAGAGACTTCCACCCCGATTGTCTCCGAAGAAGGCGGAACCTCTTCCTCGGAAAGTAACGCTCCCGCAAAGAAGGGATGCGGAGGATCGATCATCGCCGCTTCGAGTTTATTCGGTGTCGTCGTTGCCCTTGGCGCGGCCATCGCCTTGAAGAAGAAAAAGGAATAATAAGAAACGATTTGGACGCTTCGGCGTCCTTTTCGTTTGCTCAAAAATGCACCTTACATCTTTTGCGAGTGTGCAAAAATGCATATGAAAGAAATCAATCAGCATACGCGGAGAAAGCGCTTTCATCGATAATCAAAGTGTCGAAAAAAACAACGATTTATGGAGGTTTTTCCCAATGAGAAAAAGTTTTCTATTTCTCTCATCCATCGCTGCCCTCGGCGTAATCACGGTCACGGCAATGGGTCTCTCCTCGGTGCGCGGAAGTATCCGCGCGGACCTTGGTTCCACCCCGGAGAACGCCATTAACGCGACCGCAGACAAGAACACCTTGTCGACGTCCGAAGACACGAAACTCACCACTTGGGTCACGGATAAAGGTAACTCGGTTGCAGTATCTTATTCCAAAACCGTCGCGGTGGACGGAAAGCTCGGAACTTTCCAAACCGGGGCTATCCTGGAAAACACGGATCCCATCAACGGCATTGAATCCTTCGTGGTCGATTCCGCGAGTGCAGCGGGATCCTTCACGGTGGATTACTATTCCACCCAATGGCACGTCGGAGGCAAAATCCTTCTCGGCAGCGTTGAAAAGACCATCACGGGCGCGGGCTTAATCGACGCCTCTCCCCTTGTGGGCTTCGAAACCAAACCCGACTACTTCAAAATCACCTTCGCGTCCGAAGTAATCGTCAATTCCATCGCGATCAACTACGCCTGCAACGGCGAAAACCGCGTCGCCTACGGCAATAGTGCTTACGAAGCCCTCGGCGGAGGCCACATCACTGACAAAGACGGAGTCTCTTACTTCGATGGTTCCGGAATGGGCCACGTTGGCCTAACCGGGGTGTATGCCCGCAAGGACGTCGTGGAATCCGAATTGGCCGATTCCCATCACTACCAAATTTCCGCGGACATCAAAGGCACCATCTCCACGGATGTCGTTGCCGAGCATAACTACGGATTGCTCGTCTACTATCTCGATGCGGATAACTACCTCACTCTAGAAGCGCGTTATCGTAACTGGAATCGTCCTCAAGAAATTCGTTCTATTGCCTTATCTGGCAAAATCGGTGGCGTCAGCACCGATTGCTTCAGCGAA
>JAXFGC010000038.1:0-2434 GCA_034171505.1 Candidatus Alloenteromonas sp.
GAACTCACACGGGTTGCCCCATACGCCCCTCAAACGTATGCGTCTACCTGTTCCGCCACTCCCGCAGCGAAGAAAATTATAGGGGAGTCCCCTTTCTTATGCAAGGGGTAAATTTGGCCTGTCCTTCTCCTTTCGGAGAACCGCTTAAAGAATGATGGTTTAGTGATTGGCAAATTCCCTTGGGATGATCCAGAAATCTCCTTTTGTATCTTGTTCTTTGGGATGGCAAACCCTTTCTTAACTTGTCAGTTTTGTGGGAAAAGGCCCCGAAATAATAGGAAGTTTTGTGGGAAACCGTTCAAATTTGCTTTCAGTTTTGTGGGAGAACGCCATGAATGCACCGATGGATGAATATGAAATCGCCCTGGAATACGGCCATTACATCAAACGGGATGTTTACGCGAAACTTTTGAAATGGAAGAAAGAAGACGCCAGAGAAAGGAAATGCTTATTCTTACGTGGTGCGCGAAGGGTTGGGAAATCGGTTTTGGCGTTAGAATTCGCCCACAAAGAGTACAAATCATTCATCAAGATATCCTTTGATAAGGCTTCCGAGGAAATCAAGAACCTCTTCGTGGATTCCTTGGAGGATCTCGACGCTTTCTACGATTACCTGTCGATTGCATACAATACCAAACTCTATCCGGGGGAATCCCTCATCATTTTGGATGAAATCCAACTTTATAAACCTGCTCGACAAGCGATCAAAACTTTGCTTCTTGACGGACGGTACGACATTTTGGAAACCGGATCGCTCGCCTCTATCGTAAAGAAGGGGGCGAAGGAAGAGAAATACCTCCTGCCAAGCGAAGAAGTGAAAGTCGATGTCTGTCCCATCACTTTTCGAGAATACTTGAGGGCTATGGGGAGAGAGGATTTGGTGGAATTTATCGGTTCTAATATCCAGGCGAAACGAAAGTTTTCGGTCAGCTATCGAATCATCAACCAACTCTTTCGGGAATACCTCTTTGTGGGAGGCATGCCCAAAAGCGTCGCCACTTAACTAAAAACCAAGGATTTGGTGAAGGCCGAGCAGGAAAAAAGAGGAATCATTGAACTTTATTCCGATGACTTCGTCGCGCAGGAGAACGTGAATCCGCTTCACCTCATGAATCTGTTTCGTTTGATTCCCAGTGAATTATCCAACCACGACAAGCGATTTAAGTTAAGCCACGTCAATTCGCAAGCAAGGGTGAGGGAATACGGATCCGCCTTTCAGTGGCTCGGGGATGCCTATATCGTGAATCGTTGTTTCGCCTCCTCCGATCCTTCCGTGGTCCCGGTTCTCACCGCGGACGGGGACGATGTAAAGGCGTATTTCATCGATACGGGGCTTTTATATACCCTGAGCTTTGGCAAGACGGAGGAAGATGAACTGTTCTATAAATCCCTCATCTATGACAAGCTCCACATCAACGAAGGTATGTTCATGGAGAACTACGTTGCCCAAGTCCTAAAATCCAAAGGTTATTCGGATTTGTTCTTTTACCAAAAAAGAGATCCGAAAACGTATAAGCCCATTATGGAGATTGATTTTCTTTGCATCAAAAACCACAAGGTTTGCCCTTTGGAAGTGAAAAGTCCGGATTCCCATTCCATTCGCTCCCTTTTGAAGTTCAAAGAAAAATTTGGAAACAAAACCCTTCCCGGGATAGTGATTCATGACGGGGATTACAAAACGGAGAACGGGATTGAATTCGTCCCTATCTTCGCGTTGGACTGGTGTTTATAAACTTATTTCCAACATTTTGCTTTGGTGGCCCAATAGTCACTGACAACGCGGGATCGGACAAAACCGGTTATTGGGTTGTTATCCGAAATTGATATATATTTCTAGCAAAAATTGGAATGTATTTTTCTTAGGAATTATCGAGACTTTTGCCAATTTTTGGAATGTATTTTGAAGAAAAATTAGTATGTAAATTCGCCCATCGGTCAGAAGGGGTTTTTGACTATATGGTTTGAACGAATCCGTATTTCCCGTTTGTGTGGGAATCTAACCAAAATAGGGCATGGGAGAACGATCCCTTACTCGGCAAATCGATGTTTGCGGTTTGACTACCTTTGTTGTCGTTGATAATCATTTTCTCGTATTGGCCCTTGGTGAAACGTTTGTAGTAAAGGGGCTTCCCGGATTGGTTGCTAGTCCACGGGGTACCTAAAGTCGCCCCTGGCCAAGCGGAGTTGCTTGATCCCCCGTCTTTCCATAGATAGATGTAGGAATAAGCGGAATTGACATTCAGAAGAAGAACCGCGGTGTCGGAGGGGTTGTCATCGGTGCAGGAAAGAAAGTAGTTCGATCCATCGTATCGCATGACGAAATGATAGGTAGCCCCATAAAAGGCGCGGAAAGTGGTTTTTGCGTTATCGTTCGCGTGCCAGGAAATATCGGAATCCAAAGTGTAGGAATCCGTTACCCCGTCGATGGAAAACG
>JAXFGC010000006.1:0-76242 GCA_034171505.1 Candidatus Alloenteromonas sp.
CCAAGATTTCATAAAGGTTATGATGCATGAATTCGTCGGATTCCTCTTCCGTGACGGTTTGGCCGATGGCCCCAAAAGCGGCTTTCCAAACGGCACGCAATGAAAGGCGGGTATCGAATAACGTCCCGTCGAAATCAAACAAATATACGTCGTACTCTTTCATCTTTTCTCCTCCAACATCGCCTTCGCCTCAAACATCAAATCCCGAAGCTCGGCGGCCCGTTCAAAGTCGTAGACCTTCGCGGCGGCACGCATCTGTTTCTCCAAATCGGCGATGCGCATCTCAAGTTCTTTCCGGTTGATCTTCCCGTCTTTGTTACGGAAGGAATGATTCGGGTCTTCGCTGTTATGCATCGGGGCGCGAATCTCTTTCTTGACGGTCGTCGGGATAATGCCGTTCTCTTCGTTGTAGGCCATTTGGATGGAACGTCGACGCATGGTTTCGGCGATGGCTTCCTTCATCGCGTCGCTTTCTTCATCCGCGTACATAATGACGCGCCCGTTCGCGTTACGCGCGGCGCGCCCAATAACTTGAATTAAGGAACGGGTGCTACGGAGGAATCCTTCCTTATCCGCGTCGAAGATGGCAATCAAGGACACTTCGGGGATATCAAGGCCTTCCCGTAATAGGTTAATTCCAACCAAGACATCGTATTTTCCTTTGCGAAGTTGATAGATGATTTCGGTTCTCTCCAAAGTTTTGGTTTCACTGTGAAGATAGGTGACCTTAATGCCTTGGTCGCGGAGATAACTCGTCAAATCCTCCGCCATCTTGATGGTCAAGGTAACGACCATCACGCGTTCGTTCCTCTGGATACGTTCCTTGATTTCGTTCATCAAATCCTGGACTTGACCCATGGTCGGGCGGACTTCGATCACCGGATCCAAAAGCCCCGTCGGACGGATGATTTGCTCCACAACTTCCTGGTTGGTCTGGGCGAGTTCGTAATCCCCTGGGGTGGCCGAAGTGCAGATTACGGCGTCGGGAAGGAGTTCCAGCCATTCCTCGAAATTCAAAGGACGGTTATCGAGGGCGCTCGGCAAACGGAACCCATATTCCACGAGGGTTTCTTTTCGGGAACGGTCCCCGTTATACATTCCTCGGATTTGGGGGAGGGTGACGTGGCTTTCGTCCACGAGCATCAAATAATCCTTTGGGAGGTAATCCAAAAGGGTAAAGGGGCGCTGGCCGGGCTTGCGCTGGTCGATGTGACGGGAATAGTTTTCAATGCCGGGGCAGCGACCGAATTCGAGCATGGATTCCATGTCTTGCCGGGTACGCATTTCCAGGCGTTCCGCCTCCAATAGTTTCCCTTGGGAACGGAGTTCCGCCAAACGCTCTTCGAGTTCAATGGAAATGGTTTCGCAGGCCTTTTGGATTCGCTTCTTCGTGGAAGCGTGGTCATAGGCTGGGAAGATGGGATACGTCGCGTAAGTCCGCATGATTTCACCGGTGACCGAGTCGATCTGTTGGATGGATTCGACTTCATCCCCAAACAAATCCAAGCGAATGAAGTAATCATGGGTCGCGGGGGCGATATCGATGATGTCCCCATGGACGCGGAAAGTGCCAGGCTTCAAATCCAGGTTGTTGCGCGTGTACTGAGCTTCCAAAAGCTGATGAAAAAGGGCGGAACGGTCCAAGGTTTCCCCTTGGCGAATCTCGAAGATGAGACCTTTGTATTCCGCCGGATCGCTTAACCCGTAAATCGCCGCGACCGAACAAACGACAATCGTATCCCTCCGCGTCAATATCGAATTCATCGCGGAAGTGCGCATCATGTCGATTTCCTCGTTCATGACCGCGTTCTTATCGATGTAGGTATCGGATTTGGGAAGATAGGCTTCCGGTTGGTAGAAATCAAAGTTTGAAATGAAATATTCAACGCGGTTGTTTGGGAAGAGTTCCTTGAATTCCCCGTAAAGCTGGGCCGCGAGAGTTTTGTTGTGGACCATGACGATGGTCGGGCGGTTGAGGGTCGCGACGATGTTGGCGTCCGTGAAGGTCTTTCCCGTGCCGGTCGCCCCTTGGATGACCGTCCATTTCTTCCCAGCGGCAACGCGGGATAAAACAGCGGAAATGGCCGCGGGTTGGTCACCCGTGGGAGTGAATTTACTGACGAGCTCAAAGGGTTTGGGATCGCTCATGAACGATCCTCGAAGTTTTTCTTTTGCTTTCGGGAGGAAACAAGGGGATCAAACCCTTCCCCGTTGATCATGGAAGCGTTGGTAAAGGTTACAAACGCACGGGGATCGACTTGTCCGATAAACTCACGGAAATCGTGGAGTTCTCGGTTGGAAAAAGCCACGCGAAGCATTTTGCGGGTCTCTCCCGTATACGCGCCCACCCCTTCGATGACGGTGGTCGTACGTTCCATTTTGTTGATGACGTAATCAATGATTTCATCCGATTTGTCCGAGATGATTTCGGCAATGACGTAACTCGTGGTTTTGGAATAGATGAACTGGATCGCAATGGCGCAGACGAAGGCGGCGACGATACCGAGCAAGCCAAAGGAAAGGTTCATCGTGCAGAAGATACCCGCTACGACAAGACTGCCGTCGATGATAAAGGACATCGCGGCCTCGTTGATGGGGGTATGACGGGAAGTGAGGACGCAAAGGACGTCGAATCCTCCGCTGGAACCATCCCCGAGATAAGTCAAAGCAACTCCGCTTCCGATGAAGGCTCCGCCGAAGATGGCGCTGATTAGCAAAGTCGCGGTCGTTAACACCCCTTCTTGGGAAGTGGAAATCAAAAGCTTGGCGAGGTAGTTGCCAAGAGTTTGCCCATCCACGACCGGAATACGGTAAAGAAGGGTGAAAAATAGCGGATAAATGATGGTCGCGTACAAAGTACGAAGGGTAAATTCCTTGCCTAAGAAAAGGAACGAAATGACAAGCAAGATAACTTGAAGTGCCCAAGTAACGATATCGACCACTTGGAAAGCGATGCCCCCGACGTCCAGGAAATGTTGGACGATGATGCCAACGGAAATGATGCCTCCGGGAATGAGTCCAAACGGAGTAATGAAAACGGCATCCCCAAAGGCCAACAAAAAGCAGCCAAGAGTAATAAAGAGTATCCGTTTCCAAAAATGTTTGGTGAAAATATCACGAAGACTTTTTGCCATCCTTGCGAGACTCCATCTCCAAATAAGCGTACATGAACGGAACGATATTGCCGTCCATCACGCCGTTGACATCGCCGGTTTCAAAGTCGGTGCGGTGATCCTTGACCATCGTGTAGGGTTGGAAGACGTAGGAGCGGATTTGGGAGCCCCATTCAATGTTCTTTTGTTCCCCTTGGATGGATTTGAGTTGACGTTCCCGTTCCTCGAGCTTGCGTTGCATAAGCAAGTCGCTGAGCATCGACATACAGGTCGCTTTGTTCATAAGTTGGCTGCGTTCAATTTGGCATTGAACCACGATTCCCGTGGGAAGGTGGGTAATGCGGACCGCGGAAGAGACTTTGTTGACGTTTTGTCCTCCCGCTCCGCCGGAACGATAGGTATCCACGCGCAAATCCTTGGGATCGATGACGACGTCGCTGACTTCACCGAACTCCGGGATGACGTTGACCGAAGCAAAGGAGGTGTGACGGCGAGCGGCCGCGTCAAAAGGCGAGATGCGGACCAAACGATGGACTCCCTTCTCTCCTTTTAAGAAACCGTAGGCGTCTTCCCCAATGATTTTGATGGTGGCGCTTTTGATGCCGGCTTCATCCCCTTCTTCGATATCGATGACTTGGGTTTTAAAGTTGTTGCGTTCGGCGAAACGGCCATACATACGGAGCAACATCGAGGCCCAGTCTTGGGCTTCGGTTCCGCCGGCGCCAGGATGGATTTCGATGGTGCAGTTCAAAGAATCGTATTTGTCGGAGAAAAGAAGTTTATGTTGGAGATCTTCGCATTTCTTGGTGAGTTCGGTTTCCATCGAGTCGAGGAGTTCCATCATCTCCGCGTCTTTTTCGCTCACTTCCGGAATCATGTCCTTGATATCCTGGAAGGTGCTACGGCATTCCAAGTATTTGGTCTTCTTCTCCGTGAGGGCGGCCAAACGGCTGGTGACGGTGCGGGCTTTGTTGGGGTCATCCCAAAATCCATCCGCGTTTTGTTGCTCGGTGAGGAGGGCGATTTCCTCATCGATTTTTGGCAAATCCAAAGATTCTCCAAGGCTGTCGACGAGCTTGCCTAGCTCATAAACGCCTTGTTTTAATTCAGCTAGGTTTCTCATATTCACTCCTTAGAGTCGGCGGAAATCGGGGCGACGGGCGCTTCTTTTTGCGCTTCTTCACCCATGAGGAAGCGGATGATGGCTTTCGCGTCCTTGCAAAGGAGGGAGAAAGACATCGGGTCACGTCCGGTCGCTTCGAGGACTTGGGCGCGGGTGACGCTCTTTTCTCTCATGAGGCGGGTGATTTCCTTGGCCTCATCGAGGTTCATCGGCTTGTTGTCCTCACTTTCGGGACGGGCGTTATAAACGAAGGGTTGCGGGGCTTGCATACCGACGTTGAGATGGACCACTTGGTCGGGATCCACGGGCTTGGGTTCTGGCTTGGGTTCTTCCGGTTTGGGTTCAGGTTCTGGCTCCGGTTTGGGCTCCGGCTTGGGTTCGGGAGTAACATCTTTGGCCTCGGGCTTGGCTTCGGGCTTGGGTTCTTCCGGTTTGGGTTCTTGGGTACGGAGACGCGCATTCAAGAAGTTAAAGACGCAGTCGACCGCGATGGTGTTGTTCATCTCGCGGAAGAGGTCATAGCCTTCGTTGACGTAGTCTTGAAGCGGGTTCGTATGGGCGTAGGAACGAAGACCAATGCCTTCGCGGAGGTGGGACATGGTATCGATGTGTTTCGTCCAATTGCGGTCGATGACCGTAAGGGTGATTGAACGTTCGATGCGGTCAGCGATATCCGCGGGCCAAGTCTTACGCTTCTTGATGAAATGGCGATAGAGGAGTTCGCCCAAGTCTTCGCCGCCTTCTTCGACGGTGGATTCGTCAAACGCCGCGGCATTGATGGTTCCTTCAGGCAAGAAGGCCGGTTCCACGGTTTTGCGGAGCAAGTCGGCGGAGATCAAATCTTCGTCACGTCCCGGCATCGTCGATTTCTTCGCCAAGAATTTGCCAGCGGTAATGAAGAAGTCGTGGATAAGGTCGGCGATATCGCCCGAAAGCATGATGCGGTCGCGGCGATCGTAGACGATTTGGCGTTGTTTGGCCAAAACGTCGTCGTAGTCGAGCAAGTTCTTACGAACGTCGAAGTTCTTACCTTCGATTTGCTTTTGGGCGTTGGTGACCATGCCTTGAATCATCCTGTTCTCCAAATGTTCATCGCCCAAGAGGGATTGCATGCGGGTGCGTTGTTCGTCGTTCATGAAGCGGCGCATGAGTTCATCGTCAAAGGAGACGAAGAAACGGGAATAGCCCGGGTCGCCTTGACGTCCGGAACGTCCGCGTAACTGGTTATCGATACGACGGGATTCGTGACGCTCGGTGCCAAAGACACAAAGACCGCCGAGTTCACGAACTCCTTCACCAAGTTTAATGTCGGTACCACGGCCCGCCATGTTGGTGGCGAGGGTAACCGCGCCTTTTTCACCGGCGTGGGAGATGATTTCGGCTTCGCGAGCCTGGTTCTTCGCGTTCAAGACTTCGTGGGGGATACCCGCACGGGTCAAAAGGGCGGAGATTTCTTCGTTGGATTCGACCGAGACGGTACCAATCAAAATCGGCTGTCCCTTTTCGTGGCGCGCTTTGACTTCGGCAACCAAGCCATCCAATTTGCCTTTATGGGTACCATAGATGATGTCAACATCGTCAACACGTTGGATGGGGCGGTTCGTCGGAATGACGATAACGCGCATGTTGTAAATCTTTTCGAATTCTTCTTCTTCGGTTTTCGCGGTACCGGTCATACCGGAGACTTTCTTATAGAGACGGAAGAAGTTCTGATAGGTGATGGTCGCCAAAACGGTGGTTTCGGATTTGATTTCGACGCCTTCCTTGGCTTGAATGGCTTGTTGGAGACCATCGTTGTATTCGCGGCCCTTCATAATACGGCCGGTGAATTGGTCAATAAGTTGGATTTGACGATCGGCGTCGACCATATATTCGACGTCGCGAGTCATGATGTAGTTGGCCTTAAGCGCTTGGTGAATGCGGTGAACGAGGTCTTGGTATTGGGGATCGTAGAGGTTGCGGATGCCAAACATCTTCTCGGCTTTGTCGTTGCCGGAGTCGGTCAAACTGCAGGTTTTGTCCTTGATGTCGACGGTGAAGTCAACCCCTGGACGGAGCATTTTGACGAAACGGTCGGCGACTTGGTATTGGGAGGCGCTGGAACGTTGTCCGCCGGAAATGATAAGAGGGGTACGGGATTCGTCGATCAAGATGGAGTCGGCTTCGTCGATGACGCAGAACTTTAAACCACGGAGAACACGCCCATCGAGGGATTGGGCCATGTTATCGCGTAGATAGTCAAAGCCGAGTTCGGAGTTGGTGGTGTAGGTGATATCGCAAAGGTAGGCCTCACGTTTTTCGGAAGCCGTCTTGGAAGCGAGGTTAACCCCGACGGTGAGGCCGAGGAAACGATAGACGTTACCCATCCATTCGGCGTCACGGGAAGCAAGGTATTCGTTGACGGTGACGACGTGGACACCACGTCCGGTGAGGGCGTTCAAGTAAACCGCCATGGTCGCGGTGAGGGTCTTACCTTCACCGGTTCTCATTTCGGCGATGTTGCCACCGTTCAAAACAAGGGAGCCAACAATCTGGACCTTGTAAGGGAATTGGCCAAGAGAGCGTCGGGCGCCTTCCCGGCAGACGGCGAATGCCTCGTATTTGATTTCCTCCAGACGTTTTTCCATTTGTTCGTCGTCGACGGAGGAATGGAGATAATCTTGGAATTTTTTGGTGCGTTCGCGGAGTTCTTCGTCACTGAGTTTCGACATTTCCTCCTCATAAGCGATGACGCGATCCGCTTCCTTCATGTAGCGGTTGAGTTCTCTTTTTTCGAACTTGAAGATGGTTTCAAAAATGTTTGCCACGTAAAATCCTCTTTCAAAAAGCCGCAAAATCATATCATTTTATAAAATGATAGGCAACGAAAGGGCGGTGTTTTATCGAACTTTTGGTCTTTCGTTGGTCACTAAAGTGGATCAAATAGTCCTTATTTTTAGTCGAATACGCATAGGCGTCCCCCTTATTTTTCATTCGCGCCATAATCGACGAGAGAATCATTTTTCTTTTGGACTCGCGCCAAAACTAGGACACGAATGGATTTGGCTTTCGCCTTTTTGAGCAACTCCACGCAAGCCGCACAAGTTGCACCGGTGGTATAAACATCATCCACCAAAACCACCTTTTGGCCTTCGACTTTCTCAGGATGAGCCAAACGAAGATAGTCTTTCACTTTGGCCCTTTCCCTCACGGACATATCGCTTTGCTTGTGGAGGAACGGTTTCCGCAAAACATCAATCACGGGTAGCGAGTAATAACGAAGGATCTCCCCAATTTGATTGAAGCCCCGTTTTTCGTCGTGTTCGACGCTCGATGGGGCGGGAACGAAATGGTATCCCGAGAACCAAAGTCGGAAATAAGGAATCACGTGCCCGATGAAGGCAGGAGCCAATTCAATATCTCCACATCCTTTGTACTGAAAAAGCATGCTCCGAAAGGCTTCCGAATAGGGAAAAAGCGCATACGCCCTCACTCCTTTTACCCGAAAGTGTTGAATTTTGGGTTGCAAAGAAGCATAACAAGAATGGCAAAGACAAAAGGAAGGAGAGAGCAAATACGAAAAGGAATTGTCGCCGATCGGACGGAAACAGACCTTACAAAAACGTGTTGCAGTAACGGATTTCTTCGATGGCTTTGCTGATGGCTGGAGTGAGTCGCTCATAGTAAAAAATCACCTCTCCGGTCGGGGCGTCGGCTTTTCTTCCGGCACGTCCCGCGATTTGAATCAAGGCGGCCGCGTCGTAAATCGCGTTATCCGCCCGAAGGACGATGACTTGAAGGTTCTTCACCGTGATTCCTCGTTCGAGGACCGCGGTGGTGATCAGGTATTGAAGTTCACCCTTTTTGAACTTCTCGATGATTTCCGTTCGTTCAGGGCGCTTTGAAGAAACGTAATCCCCGTTCGGCAGGAAATATTTCAATTGATTGAAGATGGATTCGCTGAGTTCCACGGTCGGGACGAAGACGAAACAAGGCTTCTTCTCCTTTTGATAGACGCAAAGTTTCTTTAGCAAATACATGATTTGGGCTGGAGCTAAAACGTTTTGAGCCCTAGGGACCGGAATCGGTTGTTTATGAAATCTCGTATGCAAGGTGAGCATTTCCCTATTTCCCACGGAAAATTCGGAAACAATGGCTCGGCTTGGAGTTGCCGACATCATGAGGCAATGACCCTTCAGGGATTTCTTGTATAGACCGATTAACGCTTCATTTCCTTTGAAGGGGAAAGCATCAATTTCATCCATCACGAGCAAATCAAAATACTCGGGATATCGATAAAGTTGATGGGTAGTTAGGATAATCAGGTCACCTTCGATGGTATCGTTGTTTCCTCCGTACACGGCAATCACTTTCTGATCGGGAAACGCGGACTTGAGTCGGTGGTAGAGTTCGATGACGACGTCCCTTCGCGGCAAAGCAAATCCGACTTTCATTCCCTTGCTCATCGCATAGGCGATTACGGCGTAAGAAATCTCCGTCTTGCCCGAACCGCACACCGCATAAACCAACGTATCGATTCCCTGAATGAAGTTCGAGACGATTCGATCGCTTAACGCCTTCTGGTCTTTGGATAAAGAATAGGGCAACGAGAGTTCTACGGACTTCGGAGGAAGGGGCTCGTTGACCGCTTCCTGTCCTTGAAAAGCAATGCATCTTCGACAATAAGGCTCGCCATTTTTGATCCCCACGTAGCGAGGGTCCGTGTTCCCGCATCGGGGGCAAGTGAACTGATTTTTCATACCTACTAATATTGCGCGCGCGAGGAAAAATCTGACCAAAAGTAAAGATGGGGAGACACAAAATGCCTTCCCATCGATGTTTTATGTTCGTCGTTTCCTTACTTTATCGCATTAATTTTTCCGACACGTCGTTGATGACGCGGGGAGGAAGATGGTTTTTCCGCCAAGAAAATGTCCACGCGGCGAAGGACGTCTTCCAGGCTCATGTACGCCTCTCCAAAGGAAATCATATTCGCGTCGTTATGCTCCACGCATTTCGCGGTGACAACATCATCGTATCCAACACCGCAACGGATGGAGGGGACCTTATTCGCGGCCATCATGATGCCTTCCCCGGAAGTGCAGACAAGTATTCCTCGTTCGCTTCTCCCTTCCGCGACGTCTTTCGCCGCCAAGAAAGCAAAATCCGGATAATCGCAGCTCTTGGTATCGTGCGTTCCCTCGTCCAAAACATGGAATCCACGGTCAAGAAGATGTCTCTTTATCGCTTCTTTATAGACAAATCCGCCATGATCGGAGGCAAGGGAGACCGTGCAAGAGGCCTCCTGGTAAACTTTTTTAATTTCTTCGAAACGAACAGGGCCTTCGCGAACCAAAGAGATTTCTCCTTTGCCACAGATAACGATCGTCGAGGCGAGGTTGTCCTTGCATTCTCCTTCGATAATCGCATCGATTCGCCCTTCAAACGATTTGGAAACTTCGTCGGAATTCGTCGCGGTCTTTTCACCCGAAATATTCGCACTTGGAACCAGCAAAGGTTCACCTACCAGCGCGATGAGGTTTCGGACTTCTTCTAATTCCGGAATACGAATGCCAATGTATTTGCTATTTAGGGTAATCCAGGCGGGTAAATGAGGACGCGGAGACAAAAGCAATGTAACTTCACCTGGAAGGAACTTTTGCAAAACCGCGCGAGAACGGTGGTCGATTTCGGCATAACGGACCGCTTCCCCGATGCTCGAACACATGAGGGTAAAGGGTTTTTCGGGAGGACGCTTTTTCAGTTCGACCAAACGCTCGAAAGCTTCTTTTTTCGAGGCGATCGCCCCAAGCCCATAAACCGTTTCGGTCGGAAAGGCGACCACGCCTCCCTCTCGGAGAATCTTCGCGGCGTCTTCAAGTTGGCTCCAGTTCAAATGAAGGGTTTCCATGTGGACCTCCTATGCACAATAGACGAACAAGAAACGGGGCAAGCCGTTCAAGTCATCAATGAATTCGTATTGATAATCCTCAAGGTACTTTTCCATGAGCCCCTCGAGGTATTCCTTTAAGTCATATCCAATCTCAAAACACATAAGCAGTGAACCCTTTTTCACCTTTTTGTAGTCACGGAAGATTTCTTCATAGACAGAATGGTCTTCATCCAGATACAAAGCGGTTTCGGGTTCATAGTCCTTCACCGAGGTCTGAACTTCATCTTTGTTTCGAATATAGGGAGGGTTCGAAACAATGATGTCCACGGCCATATTCTCTTTGATGTAGGGCTGCAGGGCACTCCCCTCGAAAAAACGGATGGGGGAGTTATATGTGGCGGCATTCTTTTTGGCGACTTCCAAAGCCCCCGCGGAAACGTCATTCGCGGAGACGAGCCAGTTTTTGAATAGGCTTTTGAGGGTGATGGCGATGCACCCACTTCCCGTTCCCACGTCCACAGCCACCAAGTAATTCCGGGGGTCGTAGTAGTTATCAATTCGTTCGGTGATGTTAGCGATTAGTTCCTCCGTCTCCATCCGCGGGATAAGGACGCGTTCATCCACGTAAAATTTATGGTCCAAAAACTTGCATTGGTGGAGGATGTATTCCACAGGCTCTTGTTTCATTAACCGTGCAAATTGCTCCCAAAAAAGGGACTCTTGCGTAAATTCGTCGTCTTTGTGGTACAAAGTGTCAATCGGTTCCGAATACCCCATATCTGCGGCGATAAGAACCCGCAAATCCTGGGACAAGATACCGTGTTCGCTGCCAAGTTTGATGGCGTGGGAATAGACCTCGAGGATCTTACTCATGGCCTTCCGCCCTTTCTTGCTCAAGCATCTTTTGCTCTTGGTCGAAATGGATTAACGCCTCGATAACGGAATCCATGTCCCCTTCGAGGACACGGTCCAATTGGTTGATGGTGAACCCAATTCGGTGATCGGTCACCCGGTTTTGGGGGAAATTGTAGGTACGGATCTTTTCGGAACGTTCTCCGGTTCCAACTTTGAGTTTTCGTTCGGCGGCGCGTTTGGCGTCTTCTTGTTCTTGATAATAGGCAAAGACTTTCGCGCGAATCATCTGCATCGCGATGGCTTTATTTTGAAGCTGGGCTTTTTCGGTTTGACAGGCAACGACAAGTCCCGTTGGAATGTGGGTGATACGGACCGCGGATTCGGTCTTGTTGACGTTTTGGCCACCCGCCCCTTGGGAATGATAAGTATCAATCTTTAGGTCATTGGGGTTAATTTGGACGTCGACTTCTTCTGCTTCCGGCATCACCAAAACGGTCGCCGTGGAAGTATGGATTCGACCACTGGCCTCGGTCTTTGGAACGCGTTGGACGCGGTGGGCGCCACTTTCGAATTTGAGTTTCGAGTAGACGTTTTCGCCCTTGATCATAAAGGAAACCGAAGAGTATCCGCCGGCCGCTCCCAAAGAAGCGTCAAGGAGTTGGACTTTCCATCCCTGGCGTTCCGCGTAATGGGAATACATATGAAGCAAATCCCCCGCGAAGAGGTTGGCCTCATCTCCCCCGACCGCGCCACGGATTTCAACGATGATGTTTTTGCCATCATTCGGATCTTTGGGGAGCAAAATGGTTTTGAAGTCCTTTTCCATCTGTTCCATTTTGTTCGTGGCTTCTTTTCGGGTTTCTTTCGCGAATTCAGCAAGTTCGGGATCGCCAGAATTCTCCATTTCAAAAGAGTCCTTCACGTCGCTTTCGAGGGCCAAATATTGAACATAAAGGTCATAGGCTTCTTGGAGGGAGGCTTTTTCCTTTAATAAACGGGTGACTTTGCTTACATCCGATGCCACTTCGTCGGACGCTAAGTCTTTTTCGATTTCCTCAAAACGGACTTTTGTCGCGTTGAGGCGTTTGCGCATTGATTCTTCCATAATTCCTCACGGGTCAAGCGAGATTATAGCATTTAGGGGCAAGGCTTCCTAATCTTAGATTAGAGACTAGGAAGAAAGAAACGGACTCGGTATAATTTCATTTGCTATGGCATATAAGGCTCTCTACAACAAATATCGTCCCCAAACTTTTGACGAAGTGGCGGGACAAGGGGCGATTGTTCGCACCCTCCGAAACGCGATCAACAATGGGAAAATCGCCCATGCGTATCTCTTCTGCGGACCCCGCGGAACCGGAAAAACTTCGATGGCGCGCTTATTTGCCAAAGCTTTAAATTGTGAAGAAGGCATTGGACATCAATGCTGCCACTGCCCCAACTGCGAGCAACTCGCCTCGGGTTCCCACCCCGACGTGATTGAAATTGACGCGGCCAGCAACAACGGGGTCGATCAAGTCCGCGACCTCATCGATCAAGTCCGTTATGCCCCGATTCGAGGACGTTACAAGGTTTACATCATCGACGAAGTCCACATGATGAGCCAAGGGGCATTCAACGCATTGCTCAAAACCTTAGAGGAACCCCCGGAACACGTCATCTTTATTCTCGCCACGACCGAGCCTCACAAAGTCCTTCCGACCATTCTCTCCCGTTGCCAACGTTACGACTTCGGCAAAATTGAAGACGGTGATTTATCCAAAAAACTGGTTTGGGTCCTCGAGCAAGAAGGCGTCGCCTACGAAGAGGCCGCCCTCCGCCAAATCGTGGAGCTTGCCGATGGCGGGATGCGCGACGCCCTTTCCATCCTCGACCAAGCCCTCGCGTATGGGGGATCGAACCTAAAAGAAGCAGACGTCCTCACTGTTTTTGGGCTTACCTCCTTAAGCGAAAAGGTCGCCTTGCTCAAAACCATCGCTTCCGGCGACATCGTATCCGTTCTTCAAAAACTCGCGGATTTCTATGCCGCGGGCATCGATATCTGTCGCTTAACGGGATCCCTTTTGGATATCCTCAAAGACCTTCTCATCTTCGAACGCACGCGGGAAGAGAGTCTCCTCCAGGTCTTGAAGAAAGAAAGCGCCATCGACCTTTCCGAAGCGATTGACACGAAGAAGGCCAACGAGATGATCGATGTCCTCCTAAAGACCCAAAGGAATTTCAAAAGCGTCTCCAACGTCCGTTCCCTCTTCGAACTGACCTTGCTCCAACTCGCCTCATTGTTCGAAGAAAAAGAACCTGAGCCCGTCACGACCCCTAAAGTCGAAGAAAAACCGGTTCCGACGCCCGCGCCAAAGCCAGTGGAATCGACCATAGAAGTCCCGAAAAAAGTTACGAAACCCGAACCGATCCCCGAAACCGTTTATACTGGCACCAGCGTCCCTTCCTTCCTCGATGCCCCCGATGGACCGATGGATGAAGATTCGCCCAAGCCCGCGCCAGCTCCTGCTCCAACCCCGGCTCCCGCTCCAGCCCCCACACCAAAAGTTGAGCCTGAAGCACCTCAAATCCAAGTCACCGAACTCGATTTGTCAAAAGTATCCAGCCGACCCTTGGTCAAAGAGGGTTCCCCCATCCTCCTTCCCGATGATGAAGTCCTAAAAATCATGGTCCTTGGGCAACACTTCAAAGCCGAACGGAAACAACTCACGGAGCGTTGGGCGCTCCTCAATGACGCGGCCCTCGATCCTCGGGTGGGTGAGGTCGCTCAATTGCTTAGGGACGGTTCCCCCTTCTGTCTTTGCAAAGAGGCACTTCTGGTCTGCTACAACTTCTCTCCCCTCGCCCAAAAGGCCAACTTCCGCGAAAACAACGAAGCCATCTCCGCCCTTGCTTCCGCTTTGCTTGGCCGGCCCATCCGGGTCTTCGCCCTCGATTCCGTTTCGCGGGTGAATCACCTCAACGCCTTCTTCAATACCCAACAACTCGGACGGTTACCCCGTTTTGAAGATATCGAATTGCATTTACCTCGATAAGAAAGGAAATATTCTATGAATCCGATGCAACAAATGCTCCAAAATGCCCAACGCATGCAACGGGAGCTTAAGAAAGCCCAAGACGCTTTGAACGAAAAAGAGTTCACTGTCTCCAAAGGCGGAATGGTCGACGTCGTCGCCAAAGGCGATCGCACCATCACCTCCATCCACATCGACAAAGATGCTTTGGATGCCGATAACGCGGAGATGCTCCAAGAGACCCTTGCGATGGCCATCAATGAAGTCATGGCCCAAATCCAACAAGAATCCGATGAGATTCAGGAACGCATCACGGGTCAATCGGGCATGATGTTCTAATGAAGGAACTGCCCACTTACCAAGCGTTAGTCGATAGTTTTGCCAAACTTCCGGGAGTCGGCGTCAAAAGCGCCCAACGGATGGCTTTTAGCGTACTCGAAATGAAAGAATCCGACGCAGAGGAATTCTCCAAAGCGATCGAACGCGCCAAAACCTCCGTCCATAAGTGCCCCAAATGCGGGCTCTATATGGAAGGGGACCACTGCGACTGCTGCGATGACCCAAACCGGAATCACCGCGTTTGCATCGTCGTTTCCCTCTCCAAAGACGCGCTCGCATTTGAAAACCTCAACTTCAATGGGGTGTACCACGTTTTGGGCGGACTTCTTTCTCCCTCAAAAGGCATTGGGAAGGGCGACATCGCGATTGATGCCCTCTTGACCCGCATCCAAAGTGAAGGAATCGAGGAAGTGATATTGGCCACCAATCCGAATTTGGACGGGGAGACCACCGCGCTATACATCGCCAAACTCTTGGAGAACGAACCCGTGAAAGTCACCCGTCTTGGATATGGGTTGCCAATGGGCGCATCGCTAGAATACGCAGATGCGCTAACGCTTCAAAAAGCACTTGAAGGAAGAAAAACGTTATGAAGGGATTCATCACTTTTGAAGGAGGCGAAGGCTCGGGCAAAAGCACCGCACTCCGCCTGGTCGCCGAACGTTTGGAAAAAGAAGGCTATTCGGTCATCACCACCCGGGAACCCGGTGGCACCCCCATCGCCGAGCAAATCCGAAACGTGATTCTCGATAAAGGAAACACCGCGATGGACCCCCGAACCGAGGCGCTTTTGTATGCCGCGAGCCGTCGGCAACACCTCGTGGAAAAGATTTGGCCAGCCAGAAAAGAAGGAAAAATCGTCCTTTGCGATCGTTACCTTGATTCCTCCCTTGCCTACCAAGGCGGGGCGAGGGGTCTTGGCATGGATGAAGTCCTTTCCATCAATTTGTTCGCCACGGAAGGGACCTATCCCGATTTGACCCTCCTTTTCGACATTGAGCCCGAAGAAGGTTTAGCCCGAATCGCCAAGAACGCAAACCGCGAAGTTAACCGTTTGGATTTGGAAAAGCTTTCTTTCCATCACGCGGTCCGAAGCAATTTTTTGGCCTTGGCAAAGCGTTTTCCCGAACGATACATCGTCATCGATGCTTCCCGATCCATCGAAGAAGTCACCGAAGATGCCTATCGCGCCATAATAGAAAGGGTCCAAGATGGCGATTGAAGAATACGTCGCCAAATACCAACCCCTTGTTTTTCAGACGTTTTCGAACGCCTTGAATTCCAACCGCCTTTCGCACGCCTATTTGCTTTCGGGGGAATCGGGTGTCCCGTTGAAGGAAACCGCGATTTACCTCGCGAAATCCATTTTATGCGACCACCCCACCCCTTTCGCCGATCTCTCTTGTCGGACTTGTCGGCGAATTGACGAGGGGCAGTATCCCGATTTCATCTTCATCGACGGAAGCGAAGGTTCCATCAAAAAAGAGGACGTCGCTTACCTGCTCTCTTCCTTCCAGCAAACCGCGATTGAGAAAAAAGGATTGCTCGTCTACGTCATCAACGAACTTGAGAATATGACGGTCGAAGCCATCAACAGTATCCTTAAGTTCCTCGAAGAACCCCCTCCGAGCACCTTTGCGATATTGACCACTCGAAACGCATCGAAGATTCTCCCGACCATCGTCTCCCGTTGCGAAACCATCCGCATGATGCTCGTTCCCCAAGAGGAAGTGAAGAAAGAGGCCATCGCCTTGGGGGTGGATCCCCTGGACGCGGAGATTCTCTCTTTCTTCCATAACGACGCAGGGCTCGCCAAAGAATACGCGGAGGATGAAGATTACACCGCGACGAAGGAATGTTTCCTCACTTCCCTCGAATCATTCGAAAGAGGGGAGGCGTATGCGCGTTTTGTGATGGAGAAGGACATTATCCCCATCGTCAATTCCAAGAAAAACGCGCGCTTCTTCTTTGACATGATGACCCTTGCCCTCAAGGATATCGTCCGCCTCTCCCAAGGAGGGGAAATCGCCTTGACGAGTTATTTGCCCACCCTTCAAGCCACCCTACCCGCCTTGAAGAACCCCGATAAAGCCCTCATGTCCACGATGACATTGCGAGGGGAAATCGAGAGCAACATCCAAATCGGCTTGTTGCTCATTCACCTCATTCACGAATTATTTCAGGAGTAACGCCCATGAACGAAACCAATACCGCCCAAGAAAAGAAAGGATATTTCATCTCCGTCCGCTTCCGCGGAGGAGAAAAGTCCTACTACTTCTATACCGACTATGCCTCCATCAAAGATGGAGACAAAGTGGTCGTCGATACCATCAATGGATACGAAGTCGCGACCGTCACCAAAGGTTCGATTCCCCTTTCGGAATTCCGTTCGGATTTGGAGCTCAAACCCATCGTTCGCATCCCCGACGCGACCGATCTCAACCGCCTCCGTTCCAACCAAGTAATGGAAAAGAAGGCTCTCGCGATTGTCCAATCCTGCGTGGACCGGCTGAACCTTCCGATGGATTTGCTCGAAGCCATCTATTCGTTGTCCGGAGATCATTTGACGATTACCTACACCTCCGCGGAACGCCGCGTGGACTTCCGTGAACTCCTTCATCTCATCACCCCGGTTTTCCCTTGCCGAATCGAACTCCGTCAACTCGCGAACCGCGAACGCGCCAGAACCATCGGTGGGCTTGGAATCTGTGGACTTCCCCTTTGCTGCTCCACCTTCCTCTCCTCCTTCGAAGGGGTCTCCATTCAACGGGCGAAGAACCAAATGCTTACGATCAATATCCCAAAGCTCTCCGGCCCCTGCGGCAAACTCATCTGCTGCTTGCAGTATGAGGATGATGCCTACACCGAGGCGAAAAAGGATTTCCCGATACTCGGATCAATGGTTTCCACCCCCGACGGGGAATATGTCGTCCATTCATTCAACATCCTTTCCCGCACGGTCACCCTCATTTCCAAAGATAAAGGCGACTACAAGACCTATTCCCTGGAAGATATCATCGCGATGAAACGAGGGGTCTACAAAAAGAAGGTCCAGGAACGTCCTTCCGAGGATTTGCCCGACTTTGGGATCGCGTCAAAAGACAATTCCCCCGAAGGGTCTCGCGATGGCCAACAAGGCAAAAACAAAGGCCAACACCCAAACAACCAGCCCAAAGGAAAAGGCCAAAACAATCCTCAAAAGAAGCACCATAACCATCCCCAAGGCAAGCCCCAGCAAAACCAGGGGAAACCGCAGCAACAGCAAAATCAGGGCAAGCAACCGCAGCAGCAAAACCAGGGGAAACCCCAACAAAATAACCGCCCGAAGCATCATCACCATCGCCCCAACAACCGCCCGAAGCCCAATAATGAATCCAATCAAGGAGCGAAGAAATGAAGCGAGAGCTCAATTTCGAAGGACCTTCCCCGCTTCTTTATTTGATCGCCACTCCGATCGGCAACCGAAAAGAGGTTTCCCCTCGAGCCGTCGAAGTGCTTTCGGACGCGGATTTTTTGGCCGCGGAAGATACGAGGAATTCCGGCTCTTTGATGGCGAGCCTCGGCATCTCCAAACCCTTTATTTCCTGCCACGAGCACAACGAGGAAGCCGCGAGTGACCGCATCGTCTCATTGCTAAAAGAAGGGAAGAAGGTCTGTTACATGTCCGACGCGGGCTATCCCACCTTGAGCGATCCGGGAACGCGTCTGGTCTCCAAGTGCCTTGATAACGGCATCAAAGTATCCGTCGTCTCCGGCCCAAGCGCCGCGATCAACGCCTTGGCCTGTTCCGGTCTAGACTCCTCCCATTTCTACTTCGAAGGATTTTTGCCTCCCAAGGAAAGTGAACGGAACGCCGAACTCACCGAACTTGCCAAGCGGAAAGAAACCCTCATCTTTTACGAAGCGCCCCACCGCATCGTCAAAACCCTAATCGCGATGGCGGCGATTCTCGGGGATCGAAAAGCGGTCCTCGCCCGGGAACTCACCAAATCCCACGAAGAATTCATCCGTGGCACCTTAAGCGAAATCGCCCTGGAAGAGGAATCTTCCTTACGCGGGGAAATGGTTCTCGTTGTCGAAGGCAACCATGAAATCGATGAGGTCACCGACAACACGATTCTCTTGGCCTTAAAAGATGAACTCGATTGGGGGAGAAGCGGCAAAGAAGCCGTCAAAAACGTGGCATCCGCGTTAAAGGTCGCCAAGAACCGCGTCTACGATCTTTATCTCTCCAGTTTTCAAAAATAAGCGAGAACGGTACCCTTAATTGGCAGAATCCGTTGGAACTTCAAGCGCAGCAATGCGCTTTTTTTCTTCGTGAATCGAAAGGCCAAGACGAACGCCCGCATACCCAAGAACAAGAAGCATGCCAACCACCCATAAAGCGGAGGAGAAGTTGCTATATGGAGTCGAGTAACGGAGTTCGTAACGAAGCATCAAAGGATTGCCATCTTCGTCCAAAGCGTGAGGTGCGACAAATCCCACCAATCCCCCATTGAGTTTGAGCATTTGGCACTTTTTCTTTTCTCCGTTTGGCAAAGTCGCGGTGGCCTGCCATCCGGGATCATAACCAATACAGGTAGTCACCAAACGATCCTCATCGTAAGCGGTATCGAAGGTGAACACGTTCGTATCGTAAGAAACGTTTTGAAGCTTATCCTGCTGAATGATGTCTTGCTTGGCACGCCAAGAAGAATAGGGGACCGCACGCAAATAGAGATCCCGGGGGTTGAATTGAATGGTGGGGTAACGCGAATTGCCGGGGTAGCAGAAGACAATTGCTTTCGCGCGTCCCTTTGCGTATAACCCGAAACTCGCGCGCGAATATCCATAATATGCGTGCCCGCTGTCCACCTTTCGGGCTCCATCGAACATGTTGTATTCGAAGCAAAGGACGTCATTTTCTTTCTTCAAGGTTCCATCTTCGTTATAGGAATCTCCAATCACGTAGACACGGGGGACCGCGTTGTAATAGTCCGAAACATTCGAAGAGGAGTAACAGGAATTGTAGAAGAACATATCAAAGTAGGTGCCTTTTTTATCTCCGTTGAAGTATTCGCCCGTTTCCGGAGTGAAGGCGACCATTCCTTTATCACGAAGAATCGTGGTTCGGTTTGTGATTTGGTCTTTGTCTTCGTAATGATTGAGGAAAAAGCCTAGGCCCTCTTCGTAATAAGAGGCATTGACGTTTGGAACCATGAGGTCCCCATCGCTGACGGTGTAATAATCCGCACGAAGACGGAGGGAGGAACCCGTGTTGTAGATTTCACTGCTAGGCAAAATATCCGGAATTTCTTCTTTGACCGCGAAGTTTTCGGGGAGTTCTTCCCCTTCCTTGACGATCGCTCCTTCGGTGATGACATCACCAAAACGGAGAAGTTCCCGGAACCCCCGTTCTCCCCCGCGCAAGGAAGTGAAGTTGGTCGCGTCACTGGTTTCGGACGTGTGGACAAGGGAATAAATTTGGTTCGAATCCACCGCGTAACCGAGTTGTGGGCGGGCGGTGTCAGGGACACGGTAAAGGCGCGAACGATTGGGGTCGGAGGTAGCTCCCACGACTTCTTCCGCTTCAAACGGGACGTTCGGAGTCGGAAACAGGGACGACCCATCCGCGAGTTTCCAAGCCGAATAGGAGTTGGAGACCTGGTAATAACGATACCCTAACGCGGAGTCGGTCCCTTCGCGTTTATTCGCGTAATAACCACTCCAAGAGGCGTTTTTGATTCCGCTCGTGCCGTAAGCTTCGCCCAAGGTGCTGCTTCCGGATTTCATTTGGTTGGCGACCGCGAATTCCTCGACGTCAAAATTCATCAACGAATGGAATTCCGCGGAGGCGTTGAGCCCACCGACACGGTGAGAGTATTTATTGCCAACGCAGTAATCGGCGTACGTACGGGCGTAAGGGGCTTCCGAGGAATCGATCGCCTCCGCAATCAAGGTGATGTTTTCACGGTTGCTTGCTCCTCCCGCAAAAGAATATTGATAACTCCAAAGGCCATCGTAGGCATAAGCCAAATTGCCCATGACGATGGCTTCCACCGCGACGGAAGCAAGGAAAGTCTTTGGCAACCACTTCTTCCTTTGACCGGCGATGAGCAAGACCGAATCAATTCCGACAAGCGCCAACTGATAATAGAAATACCACGCAGAAGCGATGTTATTGTTGTAAATTTCGGATGCGGTGACGTAACTCGATTGCCAATATGTGAGGTTATTGGGGTTGTATGGATCCCGCGGGAAAGAGACCCCGTTTAGTAAATGTTCGGTGAGATAGAATGTGATGACGGTTCCCGCGATGGCGAGGACCCCTGCCAAAACGGGCATGTATTTCGGGGCTTCTTGCCGCTGATCAAATCCCCAGGCACAGTAATAGGTGATGAGGGGGATCAAAACGATGAACCAGCGTCCGTAACCATTCCCCGTAAAGGCGTAGAAAAAGAAATACGAGAAGTTGGTGAATACGGCATAGACGCAGAGTAATACCGCCACCAAGTGAAGACCCTTTCTTTGACGGATGGACTCAAGCAACGCCATGAAGAACAAAATGACGCAAGGGGTATAGCAAAACAAAGAACTCGTCCAAGCGTCGTATCCGCTTCGAGCAAGAGGCAAGGCAATATGGCCCGCGGTCGGGAAAAAGAACGAGAGCATCCCCATGAGTTCGCGTCCAGGATGATCGCCAACCATTTCAAAAATGAGGCTGAAACAATGACGGAAATCCATCTCTTTGAACGCCCCAATTACGGCATTCAGATACGCACTGCCAATCGAGGATCCGCGTCCGGAAAGGGAAGATTCGCGAACCGAAGGAAGCAAAGAGAAGGCCGAAAGCAGGATGCCAACCGCGAAGGCGGCCACCCCCATCGCTATCACCGCCCCGTTTTCCTTCGCGGTTCGCTGATTCAACGTTGTGAAATAACGCCATAAGGCGTAAATCACTCCAAAAATACAAGCGACCACCAAAAAGAAGAAGGAACTAATGCCTTCGAGAAATACCCCAAGAACCAAAACCAAGGGTTTCCGTTCCTTGATGACCCGTTCAATTCCCCAAAGAATCATGGGGATGTATATGGCCGCGCTTAAGAAACTTGGGAATCCAACAAAGAAGGATACGTATCCCGAAAGCGCGGCGGCAAGCGCGGCGAACCGAGCCGTCCATTCTTTAATCCCCATGTACTTCAAATAGCAACGGGTGAGCAATGCGGCACAGACGATTTTGACCGCGGTGAGAATCGCGAATAATTGGGGAATCCAGGCTTTGGGGAACAAAGCCATCACAATCACGAAGGGATCGAATAGCCCATAGTAACTATTCGAGCCAATCGAATCGGTGCCAATCCAAGTGGCGAAGTCATACAAAGGGAACTTGCCTGTGGTGAAGAAGGTTCGCCAAGCATCGTGATAGGTGTAGGCAAAAGGGACGTATTGCCAGGTGTAGTCCCAATTCAACAGTTGGGTAAATGAATTGGCGAAAAGAGAGTAACCAATCCACCCCAAGGCAACGAGAAATACGAGAAGGCCGTAATAGAAAAGCGAATCCGCGCGAAAAAGGAAACCGCAATGACGGTGGAGGAAATCACCGCTATGTTTACCGCGCAAGGAACGGAGGGAGGACGTCGACGAACTCATTGATTCTCTTTCGGAAGCGGAGCTTGGGGAGCCACGACTTCTTCTTTCTCCTCGGGTTCTTCTTCCTTCTTTTCTTCGGAAAGGCCAACAACGTCACTGACGGGAAGGGCAAAGGCGATGCCCATCCCCTTGGTATTCATGCCAGCTCCCGCGTTGATCGCGCTTAAAACGTCATCGCGTATTTCACGGGGGACCAAAATCAAGACGATCTCTTTCTCGGGAGTCACGGTCACCCCAAAGAACGCCTCGGCTTCCTTGTTGCCAGAGCCGCGTCCTGTTAAGACGGTCCCCCCACGGGCACCCGCGGTTTTCGCGGCTTCCATGACGAGATCGGTGAATCCACGGTTTACGATGGATAAGATGGCGCAATAAGGTTCGTTCATTGACTTTTCCTCCGAGATTTGGGAAGGGGGTGTTCGAAGTGCCGGCTGTTGGAGAGCATTTTATAGATGCTGACCCCAGCCACGGAATCCAAGGGAGTGATGAAGGCGATTCCCGCGGAGAGAGGGCTCAACGAGAAGCGCTCGCTTAACGCGGTTCGAAGCGTTGGCCAGGCATCCATCCGGACGATGCTGATAACGACGTCTTTATGCAGGGTGCCTGCCCCGAGAATTTCATAGAATTCGTTGGGGGCAGTGCCGTTTCCATGTAGGAAGAAGGTCGCATAGGCCCCAGCGTTTTTGATAAGGGTCGAAATGGCCTCCCCTTGGCCTTTGGCGACGACGCTGACCAGAAAATACAAAGGGGTTAAGCGGTGGGTTTGATCGTAACGTAATGGTTGTTGCATATCATTCCTCCCAAACAAAATGGACGATTTGGTCGTCGTCTTCCTCGACCAAACGGCGTCTGGCCCTCGCTAAAGCGGCATTGGCCTTCAATTTGCTCGTTAAGCCTAGAGCCTGTAAAACAATGAGGGGCATCATGGCAACGAGGGACACCAAACCAAATCCATAGAGATAGACGTCTTGTCCTTGGGCATAGGCAAAGCCGATGCAGAAAGGCAAAACGAAGGTTGAGGTCATCGGACCGGAGGCAACTCCGCCCGAATCAAACGCCATCGCGGTATAAATCGGGGGCACCAAAAAACTTAAGACAAAGGCGAGGATGTACCCCGGGATCAAGTAATATGCAATCGTGAATTCGAAGTGGGAACGAAGCAAATGGAGGACGACCGCGACCCCAATGGAAATGGACAAAACAAAGAGGACGGTACGGGATTTGATCGTCCCTTCGCTGACCTCCTCGATTTGGTGGACGAGGACGTGAACCGCCGGTTCGGCTAAGACGCCGAAGATACCAAAACACGCCCCAAGAAGCAAAGCCACCCAGAACATATCCGAATTCGAACCAAGAGCCTGGCCGAGTTTGGATGCGATCGGCATGAACCCCGCTTCAACCGCGGAAAGGAAGAAGACCAAACCCACATAAGTGACCAACATGCCAAGGGCGATTCGGAAAATCTTGGTCCACTTCAACCGCAGGAACAGGAAGTTATATATAAGGAAGAAAAGCAAGATGGGCCCTACCGACAAGGCGACGGAGGACAAAGAAGAAAGAAGCGCGTGCCCAAAGTTCGTCCCCAAGCTATCGGAAATCTTCGACAAGGGATCCGCGTACTCGCCCATGGAGGGCAATTCTTGACCAAGCCCCTTCATGATCATCGCGATGACGATGACGGCCAAAATCGGCCCAACAGAACATAACGCCGTCAAGCCGAACGAATCGCTGGAGTTGTTGCTTCGGTGGCTCGCCGCGCACCCCAAACCAAATCCGAGCAAGAAAGGAACGGTGACGGGGCCGGTCGTAACTCCGCCCGAATCAAAACAAATGGGCAGAAAGCGGGGGTCGATTAAGTAAATCAATGCGAAAGCTAAACCATAAAACGCAAGGAACAATGTATTGAGGTTTTTGCCATACAGTATCCGAACCACCCCAACCACGAGGAAGGCGCCAACCCCGATGCCAATGGTCCAGACGATGATGGCCTCGTCTACTCCAATTTGGCTGCTGAGAACAGATAAATCCGGTTCGGCAACCGTAACGAGGACGCCCAAAATGAAGGTCATCGCAATAACGAAGAAGAAATTCTTTTTCTTCATCAACGACCCGCCGATTTGGGTACCGATTTCGGACATCGATTGCTCGGTCCCGACGTTGAAGAGCATCATTCCGATAACAATCATCCCGACCGCGAGAGCGAAGGACAACATATCCATGTCATTGAGTCGGAAGGCAGGGTCAAATACATCGCTTGGAACGGCAAAACGGAACACCAAAAAGAAGGCCGTGATCGTTAAGGCGATCGGCAAAGTGGACAATACGGATTCCCGTAGTTTCCCTAACCAATACTTAACGTTTCCCATGGGTCTTCTTCTTATTGACACCTCCATATCGTGCCGCGAGGGCTTCGCGACGCTTTTTGCCGTTTTCGATCTTTGTTTGTCTGCGGGTCAAGCGATTGTCTTTTTGCTCTTTCTTAACGATTTCACGACGGACGTTTTCCGAAATCGCCGCACCGGAAAACAACGCTTTGAAATCTTTGGGGAGGGGGGACTTAATGTCATAGGACTTGCCCGTCAAAGGATGGGTGAAGGCGAGTTCATAGGCGTGGAGGCCGAGGCGCTTCAACGGGTCGGTCGGTTCGCCGTATTTATCGTCCCCGATAACGTAATGTCCGCGGGATCCGAGTTGGACGCGGATTTGGTTTTTCCTGCCCGAGGCAATGGAGACATCCAACAAGGAATAAGGCCCTTTCTGATCGAGAACCTTATAAGAAGTGACCGCGAGTTTTCCCTTTGTTTTGTTTTTCGTAACGTACACCAATTGGAAATTGTCTTGGGCCAAGTAGTCACGGAAGGTACCGCTTGGCTCCTCCATCTTTCCTTCGACAATCGCATAATAGAAACGTTTGGTAACGACTTCTTGCCACGCGTTTTGGAGGGCTTCCCGTGTTTCAATGTTTTTGGCAAATACCAAAACACCAGAGGTATCCTCATCCAAACGATGGACGACGAAAATACGAGATTTTGGGGATTTCGCGGCAATGTAATCCGAAACGATGCGATAGGCGGTTTTGCCCTTTTCCCTTTCGGTGGCCACGCTTAAGAGCCCGGAAGGTTTATCGATTGCGATGATGTTTTCATCTTCGTAAAGGATGGTGGGGCGCTTCACTTCCTTGCGACGAATGGGACGCTCGGAAACAGTGACGACGTCTTCGGGGTAAATCTTGTAATCAAATTGGGATACCATGACCCCTCCCACGGCGACTTGGTGATGCGAAAGGAGGGATTTGACGGTTTTCCTTTCCTTTTCTCCGAGTTTGAACAAAAGGAATTCCATCAATGTGGTTTCTTTATAGACCTTCCATTCTTTAACGGAACGGGGGTCAACGAGTCCGCGAGTCGGACGGGTGGATTTCTTATCGTTTTTATTCATGGTCCAGAAATTCCTTCAAGGCACGTAAGTTTTTTTCGGCGACGCGAACACCGGCTTCATAGACGCGAGTAAGTTTCTCGGAGTCATGTTCGGTTTTGGACACCCCAAGCGCCGATTCGGGGGCGATCAGGAAGATTTCGCCGCGCTTCTCCATTTGGAGAAGTTCTTCCACCGCGGCATTATAAACCTTTGAGTAGCCAAAATAAGATTCCAAAAATTCGGGATTGTTTCGATAGAGGGCTTTGTAAAGGAGTTCCTTGGCCACCCCGACCTTCATTCTCTTTCGGAAATCGCGGGGACGGGTGAGGATAACCACCAATTTACGATACCCATCTTCCATCGCTTTTTGATAAGGGATTGGAGCGCTTTGTCCCCCATCAAGATAGTAATGTCCATCCACGAGAACCGGTTTGCTGATCGCAGGCAAAGAGGCGGACGCTTCCACCGCTTTCCAAAAATCCTGAACCACGCCTTTTTCGAAATAGGCGGCCTTTCCGGTCTCCAAACTCGTAGCGGCGCAGACAAACCGAACGGGGGAATTCTCGAATGTTTCAAAGTCAAAAGGAAGAGATTTTTTCGGCAATTCATGGATTAAATATTCGAAATCGAACAAACCGCCCTTCTTAACTAAATTTCGGAAAGAGAGAAATTTCTTGTCCGAAAGAAGTTCGGTGGTGACGACCTTGGAACGCCCATAATCCTCCGAAAGGAAATCCAAATTGTTGAGGGCTCCGGCGGAGGTGCCGATGAGATAAGGAAAACGAATGCCTTCCCGAAGAAAGACATCCTCGACTCCCGCGGTAAACGCGCCGCGAGAACCGCCTCCTTGAGCGACCAAGGCGACACCAGAGAAAAGTTTAGATTCCATTACATTGTAATGGTATGATATCGCCATGAAAACCTCAAAGACTTTATCCTTTTTCCGGAAGATTTCCTTAACGGCTTCCCTACTTGCCCTTTCCGCATGCACGATTGCCCCTTCTCGTCCGAACTCTTCCGCCTCGGAAAACGATTCCAGTTCCTCCGGCGTTACCGACACCAGCGAAGCTTCTTCCCTTCCTTCCGAAGAAACCAGCGAAGAGTCTTCTGAAGTTAGCGTTGACACCCGCGAACCCGCGACGTTCAAGTTCTACTGCGTCAACGATTTCCACGGTTCGATTGTCTCTCAAGGATACGAAGCGGGAATCGGCAATTTGTTCTCCTTCTTGCATGATGAAAAGGCAAAAGACCCCGAGCATACCTTTGTTTTCTCCGCAGGAGACATGTTCCAAGGATCCTGGGAATCCAATTCGAACCACGGGCTTTGCATCACCGAATGTATGAACGCGGTTCCCTTCGATGCGATGGCCCTCGGCAACCATGACTTTGACTATGGTTTGGAAGCCCAACAAAAATTCATCGACATGGCGGATTTTCCCGTCCTCGCCGGAAACATCCTCGATTACAAAACCGGTGTTTCCTGGGGCCGTACCGAAGGGTCCTTCATGGTGGAACGCGACGGATACAAGATTGGCATCATCGGCAATATCGGCGCCGGCCAAACCACTTCCATCCAATCCCGCATCGTTAACGATCTCCGTTTTTCCTCTCCCCAAGATGTCATCAAAACCGAAGCCACGAAGCTGAAAAAGAATGGCGCGGACATCGTCGTTAGCATCCTCCACGATGCCGTTTCCGCCCTTCGGGCAGGTTTCGGCAGTGCCAACCTCAAGGATTATATTGACGGCAGTTTCCATGGTCACAACCACTACACCGAAAGCGACGAAATCAATGGGGTGCCCCTCGTAAATGGGGGTTACAACGGTCGCGCATACAGCTATTTTGAACTAACGATTGACAATGGGGTCGTAACCGCGAGCAATGCGAAGTACCATTACGCGCCTACTTCCTATGGCAGCAACTCCGAGATTAACGCCATCCTCAACAAATACCTCGATGACGAATTCCAAAAGAAGACCAATGAAGTCCTTGGCAACCTTTCGGGAGGCAATCTCGACAATTATGGCGTCGCCCGTTTGGGGGTCAAAGCCATCTACGAACGTTACAAAGGAAAATATCCGGAACTCGTCGCGACCATCGAAAATTCCCAACGCGCAACCCTATACACCGGCCAAGTCACTTATGGGGACCTCTACAAAGCAACCCCGTTCATGAACGAAATCGTCTTTGCCTATGTCACCGGCAAAGAAATTAAGAGTCAGTCTTCACATGGAGCCTGTTATACCGGGGATACCGGCACCTATGGCACGTTGAATGACAACGACTATTATCTCGCCGGAATCATCGATTACCTCTATTTCCATCAGAACGAAAACAAAATCTACAACTACTTCCGTAGCGCCTCAGATTCGAACAACGTCGTGGGAATCGAAAATGCCTATCCCGTCGATATTACCGCGGACTACATCAAGGAGAATCTAAAAGGGGTTATTACCTCCACCGATTTCAGCGGGGTCAATAACGGATTCAATATCTATTAATCCAACAAACCGTAATGGCGTAAGCCATGATAGAGGCCATCCTCATCGATCATATCGGTGACGTGTTCGGCCTCTTTTTTCACCTTTTCCAAGGCGTTTCCCATCGCGCAGAAATGATCGAGTCCCTCTTTCATGCCGATGTCAGGTTCATCGTCCCCAAAACCAAGGGCTTCGCTTCGATCGATATCGTAAGCTTCCAAGACTTTGCGGATTCCTTCCCCTTTGCTATACATGACGGGGGTGACGTCCATCGCATAATCGTGAAAACGGAAGAAATTAAGAGTCGGAAAGGCCGAACGAAACGCATCTTCCTTTTCTTTGGGAGCGAAAAGAAGAAAGTCAACGACCTGCTTGCTATGGAACGGGGCCACCGGGGCGAAGGGTTCGGTGAAGACCTTCGCGTATTCTGCGAAATAAGCGTTCGGTTCTTCGTTGTAATAACGGAGCAATGGGGTGATGACTTGCACCATGCATCCTTGTTCTTTGGTAAAGCGAAGGAAATCATGGACAAGCGAGTTATCCAAAAGAATCTTTTGAACAAATTTGCCCCGGGAATAGGCCACCCCACCTGAATTGGCGACCCAACCATTCCAATGAATGCCAAGGTCAAAAAGCCCAAATTGTTTGAGGGAATGATAGGGGCGAGCGGAGCATAGAAAAACCTTAACGCCTTTCTTTTGCAAGGCTTTCACGGCTTCGATTCCAGAAGGAACGAAGCGGCGGGTTTTCCAGGAATAGAGGGTGTTATCAACGTCGAAGAATACGGCTTTAATCATTTGAATCGGAGCTCCTTGTGAATCGCGGAGAGCAAGGAAGGATCCACCTTCGTCACTGCCCGGTCATAGGTAACGAGGCCATTTACCTCGTCTTCCACGTCACTATATTGTGTGAGAACCGCGATTGACAAGCCTTTTTCCAGCAAGGGGAGGATCTCCGTCAAGTAAAGCGCTTTGATTCCTTCGTTTAATTCTTCGTGAGAATAGAACCGTTTATAGCCGAATTCTTTCTTGCTATAAGAATGTTCCGCGATGTGATAGGAATATCCGCCAAATTCACTTAACGAGAGGATGCGTTTATCATCCCCTTTCATTTTCACCTTTCGGAAGTAAATGTGACGAGAATCAAAATCCCCCAGGCCTTGGTCACACCAACCGGAGTTCGCGTCAATCAAACGGGTGGAATCAAGCGCGCGTAAACGTTCCACGAATTTTCGGGTTTCGAATTGCCCCCAGGCCTCATTGAAAATCGTGAAAACCGCGATGCATGGAATGTTGTAGAAATGGTTCGCGTATTCCTCGAAATTCTTCTCAAAGAAATCCCGTGACTCCTTCTTTCCTCGGCCGACACTATGAATGAAGCATTTCTTTTCGTCGTTCCATTTTGGAGACAAGAAGGTGCCCAAGGCAAACAGGAAAAGGTTATACGATCCTCCACCGTTGATGAAATCTTGAAGGACAATTAGGCCGAGTTTATCGCATAAAGCGTAGTACCGAAGGGGTTCAACCTTGATGTGTTTTCGAAGCATGTTGAACCCGTAAGACTTTATCTTTTTGAGGTCAAATAACATGGCTTCCTCACTTGGAGGGGTGAGGCCGCTTTCGGGGAAATACCCTTGATCAAGGGGACCGCTTAAGAAATAGGGTTTGCCGTTTAATGAGAATACGGGATGGCCATTGTAGGTGGTTTTGCCAAATTCCCTCATCGCGAATTGGCTCTTAACCACGTCCTCTCCATGATGGAAACAAACTTGATAAACGTTCGGTTCTTCGGGGCTCCAAGGATGGAAGTTCTCACTCAAATCGATTTCAAGGGAGGAATTTTCCGCCTTTTCTCTAGCGATGACCTTTGAGTCATAAAGGACTTCCACAAAAGTCTCTCCTTCTCCATGTGTTTCAAGGTCAAAACGAACCGCCTTTCTTGAAAAGATCGGGGTCGTCTTTTGGGAAACGAGGTAACTTTTGGGGGTGGCTTCCAGCCAGACGCTTTGGTAGATGCCGCTCGTGGAGGTATACCAAATTCCATGTCCCTTCTTGCATTGCTTCCCGCGAGGATAGATGGGACTAGAAACATCATCGGTCACTTCTACTTCCAAAACGTTTTCTTCCTGGAGATATTTCGTGACATCAAAAGAAAAGGGCAGGTAACCGCCTTCGTGAGTTCCAAGGAAGTGTCCATTCAGGCGAACAGAAGCCACTTGATCAACCGCTTCAAAATGAAGGATGACTCGAAGCCCATAATAATTCTTTGGCAAGACAAAATTTCTCCGATAATGAAGAACGTCGTCTTGGTTGACCTGTTTTCGGATTCCGCTCGCCTCAGTTTCCACGGCAAAAGGAACAAGGATTTTGGACGAATATGAATAGATGGGTCCCTTATTTTTGGAAATTTCAAAGTCCCAAAGGCCATTGAGAGTCATGTATTGTTCCCGTTCAAAATAGGGGTTTGGATGTTCGTTCAACGGAGGAAAGCCATCGCCTCCGATCAAGAAATGGGTTTTCATTTGACGCTATTCTACTCGAACACCAGAAAAGAGAGAAACCCTAATGAAAGCGATTATCGTATCGTTTCTCCCTTGCGGAGAAAAAGGCTATACTGATGCCGTTATGAACATGGACATCGCTCAAATTCAACACAAGATCATCGCCGAAGACGCCGATGCGTGGATTCTCCTCGACTATGAATCCCATAACCCCACCGTAAAGAAACTCCTCGGAGATAAATTCTTGACCCGAAAAATCATCCTCGCAATTCCCGCGTCGGGAAAACCGAAGATTATCGCTCACGTCATTGACACTATCTTCCTCGAAGACTGCTCGGATCGGTTTGAAATCCATCCCTACAAAACCTGGGAACGGATGTTGGAACTCGAAAAAGAGCTCTTTTCTTCCTACGGCAAAGTCTTGATGGATATCTCCGAAAACGGACTACTTCCCCGCGTTTCTTTGGCGGATTATGGCTCTGTAGCCTTCATCAAAAGCCTTGGAATTGAAGTCGCTTCCTCAGCGGACGTCCTCCAAGGACTCACCGCGACTTTGACGGATTCCCAATACGCCTCCCAAGTGGATGCTTGCCAAAAAGCGTTGAAAATCAAAGACGAGGCCTTCGCCCTAATCGCAAAACACGTCAAAGAAAAAGGATCTTCGGACGAATACGAAATCCAACGTTTCATCTGCCGTCGCTTTCACGAAGAAGGAATGGTTTTCGACGAACCTCCCATCGTCGCGATCGGACCGAACGCCGCGAACCCCCATTACACCCCCAACGAATCGACTTCTTCTACAATTGAGAAAGGCGACCTCGTTCTCATCGACATGTGGGCGAAGAACAAAGAGCCAGGGTCGGTTTACGCGGATATCACATGGATGGGATATGTTGGCAAAACCGTTCCGAAGAAATACGTGGATCGTTTCGCCATCATCAAAGCGGCGAGAGATGGTGTTATTTCTTTCTTAACCACCGAACTGCCGAAGCGAAAAGTGGCCTCCTACGAGGCCGATGACGTAGCACGGAAAATCATCACCGATGCGGGATTTGGGGAATATTTCGTCCACCGCGTTGGGCATAGCATCACCGCGGACGTTTCCCCGCATGGAGCTGGCGCCAATCTCGACAATTACGAGTCGCACGACACCCGTCATTTCCTCAATAACACATCCTTCTCCGATGAACCGGGGATTTATACCGAAGAATTCGGAATGCGCACCGAAACCGACCTCCATATTCGCGAAGGAAAACTCGTGGTCGTCGGGGGACTCCAAGACGAAATCATCCCGATTCTTGCCTAGTTACTCGCTCATCCGTTTCAGGATGTTCTCGACTTCTTGGATTTTCGCGTCCAACTCATTTTCATCGCTTGCGCTTTTGACGCACCCTTCAAGGTGAGCGGACAAAACCCGGACGTTCAAACGTTTGAGCAGGGCGATGGTCGCCAAAAGTTGGGTGGAAACATCGATGCAATACGCATCTTCATCCACCATCTTTTGTATGCCTTCAATTTGCCCGCGGGCGATGGAGAGTTGGCGGCGAACTTCCGCGTGGTTGGCTTTCACTTCGCTTCCGCTCCAGAATAGACGAAGCCGACCGATTCAATCGCTTCTTTGAACGCCTCTTCCGCGATTGCTTGTTTTGAAATCACGCGAGCGGATTTCGTTTCCAAATCAACGGTGGCTTTGTTTACTCCCGGAATGCCAAGCAAAGCCTTTTCGACTTTGGCGGCGCAATGGACGCAATGCATACCATCGACTTTCACGACCGTCACGATTCTTTTTCCAATTCCAAACATGGTTATTCTCCTCCTTGTTTTTTGAAGTGTTTGATTCGTAAAGCGTTAAGGACAACGCTGATGGAACTTAAGGACATGGCAAGCGACCCCAACATCGGGGTCAAAACCAAGTGATTTTGATATCCCGTCAACCAGTTACCCGTGACGGGAATCCCGTAGAACACCCCCGCGGCAAAGGGGATAAGCAAGGCGTTGTAAAAAAACGCCCAAGCGAGATTCTGACGAATGTTTCGAACGATCTTTTTGCTTAATCCAAAGGCGGATACCACGTCCAAAGGATCGCTATGGGCCAGGAGGATGTCCGCGGAGGAAATCGCGATATCCGTTCCCGTGCCAAGGGCGATACCGACATCCGCGACGCTTAAGGCAGGGGCGTCATTCACTCCGTCTCCGACGAACGCCACTCGTTTCCCTTCTTGTTGCAAAGCGGTAATGATACTTGCTTTTTCTTGAGGGAGAATTTGAGCGTGAATAGTTTCTACGCCAACTTGAGAGGCAATTTCTTTGGCAGCTTCCGCCCCGTCTCCCGTCAGCATCCGGACGTCTTTTCCCATCGCCCTTAGGAGTTCAACCGTCTTCTTCGAAGTCTCCTTTACAGTGTCGGAAAAAGAAATCCATGCGAGAACGGTGCTCGAATTCGCAAAATAAGCCACGGTTTTTCCGTGCCGTTGTTCTTGTAAAGAAGATTCTAGAACATCTAGAGATAGATGGATTTGATTTTCACTTAAGAATTTCTCGTTTCCGACGATGTATCCATCTCCCTTTACCCCTTTTCCCGAGGCGGAATCAAAAACGGAAGGTGGGATGATTCGAACACCTTGTTCCTCCGCGTAACGACAAAGCGCTTTCGCAAGAGGGTGTTCGGAAAGAGATTCCAAAGAAGCGATTTGAGCCAAAACTTCTTCCCTATTTCCTTCCAGGACTTCTAGATGGGAGACTTCCATTTTCCCTTTGGTCAAGGTTCCGGTTTTATCAAAAAGAACAACGTCCACTCTTTCCATGGTTTCAAGGGCTTCGGCATTCTTCAAAAGGATTCCGTTTTCCGCCCCCATCCCGGTTCCCACCATCAAGGCAACGGGCGTAGCTAAGCCTAAGGCGCAAGGACAGCTCACCACAAGAACGGAGATTCCGAGTTGAAAAGCAAGATTCCAATCGGCGCCTTGGCTCCCAAACCACCCAAACGAAGTCGCGATCGCCCAAAAGATAAAAGTCAATAAGGATAGCCCCATGACCACGGGGCAAAATACGGCGGAAGCTTTATCCGCCAAACGAGCAAGAGGAGCTTTTTTCGCACTGGCCTCCTCCACGAAAGAAGCGATTTTTCCCATCGTGGATTCTTTCCCGACCGCCGAAACGCAATAACGGAACGAACCCGACATATTGATGGTTCCCGCGACGACTTTATCCCCGACTTCTTTATCTCGAGGGAGGGATTCTCCCGTTAAGGAGGATTCGTCGATGGATCCTTGTCCCAAAACGATTTCCCCATCCGCGGGAATGGAGGACCCAGGGACGATCAACACGATGTCTCCGGGAAGCAAAGATTCCGTCGGAACTTCTTCTTCCCCCTCGTCCCGCACCACAACCGCGGTCTCGGGGATCAAATCCAGCAACGCCCCAATCGAAGAGGTCGTCTTTTCCTTCGCACGCGTTTCTATATATTTTCCCGTTGAGACGAAGCACGGAATCATGCCCATCGACTCAAAGTAAATATTCATCGTGTAAGGCATCGCCTCCATGTAGTCACCATTCCCGAAATAAATGAGAATGATTCGAACAAAGCAATAGATTCCATAAAAGAAGGAAGCCGCCATCCCAACGGAAACAAGCGACTGCATATTAGGATGCCCTTGGAATAAGGCTTTGAAACCCGACCCAAGAATGGAAAAATTCAAAGCGGCGATTCCCAACGCGAAAACAATTTGGATCGCGATATCCCATATCATGAGAAGGACATAATCCTCCCGCATCATGAAATCGTGTCCTAGGAACATCGGAGTCATGGAGAATCCCATGAGAACGATCATCAAAACCCAGGAAATCACCAAACGAATGAGCTTTGCTTTTTGTTCCGCCTTCTTCTTTGCTAGAGCGGCTTTTCGGCTTTCACTAACGAAAATAGCGCACCCATACCCTTGTTTTTCGACACTTTCGATAATGGTTTGGTCATTGCAAAGGGTTTCATCAAACTCCACCAACATGGAGTTGGTCAGCAAAGAAACGGAGTAAGAAGAAACCCCGGGCAAACCTTCCACCGTCTTCTCCACTGTCTTTTGGCAGGATGCGCACATCATGCCACTCACCGAATATTTTCGTTTCATATCCATACCCCCGGGGGGTATCCATATCATAAAGAATTACCTGCAAAAAGAAAAGGGCCCGCAAGGGAGGGAAAGCAGGCCCGGATACGAACGCCAATTTGGCTAGCGTTGGTCAGTTAGTTGATGGAAATGGTGTGAGTCACGTTCTTGATCGGCTTTTCCTTCGGGAAGAAGATGTGAAGGACGCCATCAACATATTCCGCCTTGATCGCGGTTTCGTCGATGTCACCGACGTAATAGGAACGGCTCGCGCTTCCCGAGAAACGTTCGCGGCGGATAAAGCCCTTCGGTTGTCCTTTTTCGTCCTTTTGAATGGTGTTCACATGAACGCGGACCGTGAGTTCTTGGTTCTCATACGAGATGTTGATGTTTTCTTTGCGGATCCCCGGCAAATCGATGTCCATGACGTAGCCATCGTTTTCTTCACGAACGTCGGTGCGCATGGAAAGGGCGCCATGGTTTTCATCCAAAAGGCCGTCTTTGACGCCGAGGAGTTCTTGGAAAAGCGGATCGAGGAAGCGGGTTCCGTTATAGATGGGATAGTAGTTCATATTGTTACCTCCAATGTGGTTTTTAGCACTCACTGCTTCCGAGTGCTAACAATATATTACCCCGCTTTTTAGCAGTGTCAAGCAATGAGTGCTAAATTTTTATCGTTTCAAAACAAATCTCGGATAAAGTCGGATCTTTCCAGATTTCATCGATGTTTTTCGTAAGGATGTCCTTTATGTAACAACGAAAAATCGAACGATATTCAAAGTCTGCATTCCAAAAACCTATGCGATTACAGTATTCGTACACGCAATGATGAAGGGCTCGAGATGCCGCGAATATCTTCGAAGCCGCACTCCGAGGTTCCAGAATTAAACGTAGCACCCAACACTTTTGGAAATCCCAATATCCTCCCTGAAGTTCCGGATAATTCTCTTTCCTTGGCCATATCTCATTCACCGCGTCATACAACGCCTTTCCCAAAAAGCGAAGGTCCTCTTCGAGCTTTTTATCAGATACGGGATAACCTGCCTTCACTATCTCCTTGCCAAAAAAGATACGATAAAGGTTTCCGAAGGCATGCAGAAAATCTTCCCTTGAAATGTGTTGATCATCCATAAATTAAAATTAACCTCCACCTATTACTTATTTCCATTTTCCGGTGAAGTTGTCGCTAAAAAATTTAAGCCGCAACAATTGGGATTAGTCGGAAGTGAGTAAAACAAAGGGGGCTTGTATGTATTTCGAGAGTTCCAAAGGGTCCAAACCAATTTGAAAACCGCGTCGTCCGCCGGAGATAAAAATACGGTCAAAACATTGGGCGGTTTCATCGATAAAGGTCGGAAAGGCCTTCTTCATGCCGATGGGGGAGCATCCTCCATGGATATATCCGGTTAAGGGCAATAACTCTTTTTGGGGAATCATGGATACGCTTTTGACTCCCGCTACTTTCGCTGCTTTCTTTAAGTCCAACTTCTTCTTCACGGGAATGCAGAAAACATAGTGGCTCTTGTCAGGGGCTTCGGTAACCAATGTCTTAAAGACACATTCCGGATCTTCGTTTAACGCCATCGCAACTTCTTCTCCCGCCGTTAGGTCGGGGTCGTAAGTCCGTTCCTCATAGATAATGTCCGTAACGGACAAAAGGCGCATCACATTGGTTTTTTCCATGCCTTCATTTTATGCCTTATCCGCATAAAGGAAAATGAAAACGGGCGAATTCGGAAGACCGATTTTCGCCCGTTATTTCCGTTAATCGACGGATTCGTCCGCAGCGACTTCGCGTCCGCCACGAATGACGAGTTCGCCCGAATCCAAGGCAGCGATTTCTTCGCGGTAAGCCGCTTCCTCGGCATCATTGCAAAGGACGAAGTGCCCTGGCAAGATTTCCCGGAAAGTCGGTTTTTGGGCGGAGTAGTCGTGAACCAAGTTCGGTTGGTAAACGATGCGTTGACGACGTTTTTCCGAGAAGGGATTCGGCTGAGGAATCGCCGAGAGAAGGGATTTGGTGTAGGGGTGAAGAGGATGACGGAAGAGCTCATCCGATGTCGCAAGTTCCACCATGTTGCCGAAGTACATAACCGCGATGCGGTTGCAGAAATACTTGACGGTGGAAAGGTCATGGGCGATGAAAATCATCGTAAGGCCCATTTCCTCCTTTAGCTCGTTGAGCAAGTTGATGATTTGAGCACGAATCGAAACATCTAACGCGGAAATCGGCTCATCGCAGATAAGGAGTTTCGGATTCATAATGAGGGCACGGGCGATACCGATACGTTGCCGTTGACCGCCGGAGAACTCATGGGGGTAACGGGAGGCGTGTTCGGGGACAAGACCGACCTTCTTTAAGATTTCCACGGTCTTTTCGTGGTTCTTAGCGGCGTTGTGTTGGCCTTGGATGCGAAGACCTTCTTGGATAATATCTTCGACCGTCATACGCGGGTCCAACGAATCCACGGGGTCTTGGAAGATCATTTGAATTTCGTTGAGCAAGCGGCGTGGGGCGTGCAAGTTGTCGTAATGGATGGCTTTGATTTTCGAACGTTGACGCTCCAAAACGACTTTTTGACGTTCTTGAATCGCGGCGATTTGTGCCTCGATGTCACGGCGGGCTTCTTCGAGGGCGCTTCCGGTTAAGGTCGCTTCCTTCTTCGCGAGTTCGGCTTTCAAGGCCTTAATGGCTTCGCGGGTATGGATACGGGAATACTTGATTTCCTTCTTGTTCCAACGGTCACCGGCGCCGATACGATACCCTTTATAGTAAATGGAGCCACTGGTGATGTCGTAAAGGTGCATAATGCAGCGGCCAGTCGTGGATTTTCCGCATCCGGATTCACCGACGATTCCGAAGGTTTCCCCTTCTTGGAGGTCGAAACTCACGTCATGAACCGCTTTGAGTTTGACGTAGTTCGGCCAAGTGCCAAGGCGGAAGAACATGCGGAGGTGACGAACCGCGAGGATCGTTCCTTTTTCACGAAGTTCCGGCTTGAAGGTCAAGCGGGATAATGAGACGGCAAGTTTGGCGTCTTCCACGCGTTGTTTGGCCTCTTCCACGAGTTTGGGATCCGGAGCAGCGGTCGTGGAATGGGGTTGAGAGGCGGCGCGAACTTGTTGCGCGAGGGCATCGTAAGCCTTTTGGGCGGCTTCGAGTTCTGCCTTGGCCACGCTTTTTCGGTGACGACGGACATCTTCTTCCTTCGCGTAGCGCGCACGTGTCTCTTCCAAAGTGGGGACGTGATCGTCCAAACGGTGTTCACCGCGTTCGTAGGTTTCTTCTTCCTGACGATCGGCGAGGTTTTCGTTTTCCGCCCCTTCCGCTAAGAGAAGGTTTTGTTCGTCCACCACCGTGGAATCGGTGATGGCGTCGGCGATGTCGTTAGACGAAGTGTCTTGCGGGGACTTACTTGTTTTCATTGGTGATTTTCGCCTCCTCTTCTCTTAATGCGTGATGGATACGTTCGCTGACAATCTTCGGCGGGACCACTTTTGGGGCGCCTTCGAATTCGAGCCAGCTGGCGACAAAGTGGGTGGGGGAAACTTCAAAGAACGGGGGTTCGTACTTGAAGTCAAGCCCAATGGCGTAGCGGTTGCGGAGGGCAAACGCGTCGCCTTGCGGGGGGTAAATCATGTCAGGGGGAGTTCCCGGAATCGCCTCAAGTTTTTCTTTGCTATCGATATCGGGAATTGAAGCAAGAAGGGCCCAGGTGTAGGGATGACGCGGATCGAAGAAGATTTCTTTGTCCGTGCCATACTCACAGATTTTTCCCGCATACATAACCGCGACGCGGTCCGCCATATTGGCGACGACACCGAGGTCGTGGGTAATGAAGATGACCGACATGTCGTGGGCTTTCTTCAAACGGTTGATTAGCTCAAGGATTTGGGCTTGGATGGTGACGTCAAGCGCGGTGGTCGGCTCGTCGCAGATAAGGATATTCGGTTCCGAAATGAGCGCGATGGCAATAACGATACGTTGCCGCATACCGCCGGAGAATTGGAAGGGATATTGCTTGAATCGACGTTCAGCTTGGGGGATACCGACCTCGGTCATGACGGAGAGAGCTTTCTCTTTGGCCATGGATTTGGTGATTTTCACCTGGGATTGGTATTCGTAGCGCGCGTCGGTTTCTTCCTTCTCAAGAGCGATGAAATCTTTCAAAATTTCGTTCAATTCCGCTTCAAGAGGAGCAAGTTTTGCGCTGAATTCCTCTTCCAAGCGGGCGTGAACCTTCGGGAAGAGATAGCAGGCCAAAATACGCGCTTTGTAAGAAACCTTCACCTGAAGGATTTCTTTCTTTAACGCACGGACACGGTCCATCTGCGCTTCACCTAAAGAGAGGGCGTCGCGTCGGGCGTTGATCGAAGAGAGTTTCTCGGCGAGGACTTTCTTGAGTTCCTCGTGGTGAGCCTTGGTCTTGATCTTGGCATCCGTTTGGGCGGCCTTTAGGGCGGCTTTGAGTCCCGGAGCCGCTTTCTTGAACTCTTCTTTGGCAGAAGCGATTCCCACTTTCGCGGCGGCTTTTTGCTGCGCGAGGTAAGCTTTGTTTTCTGCTTCGAGGTCAACGATTCCTTGCTTGGCGCGTTCGAGGCGGGCAAGGATGGAGGCGGTATCGTCTCCCGTTTTCTTCGCGGCCTTGAAGGCAGCTTTCGCTTCGGCGATTTCTTCTTGAAGAACCGAATGGCGGTCTTCGTAATCGTTCATCGAAAGAGACGCTTTTGCCCGGGCTTCGAAGATGGCGATGTCCCGGGCGGACTTCGCGTTCATATAGGCGGTAAGGGCGGGGGCGACCAAATCATCGTAGTAACGCTTCAACATATCTTTGTTGATGAGCATCGTTTCGGTGATTTGTTTGCCGATTTTGACGATGGGGTTCAAAGACGAAAGCGGATCTTGGAAAATCATCCCAATCTTTTTGCCGCGGAGGCGTTGAAATTGGGTTTCGCTCGCTTTGGTGAGGTCGATTCCGTTATAGATAATCGAGCCGCCTTCAATGATGGCATTGGGCGAAAGGATGCCCATAATTGCCTTCGACGTGACGGATTTTCCCGATCCGGACTCCCCGACGATGCAAAGGGTTTCGCCTTTGTAGAGGTCAAAGGAAACGCCACGGACTGCTTGGACTTTTCCGTTATCGGTGCGGAAGGAGATAGTGAGATTTTTGACTTGAAGAGCGAGTTCTTTTTCTTTCGAATCGCCGGATTCAATCAATTCACGATCTTTGGGGGACAAATCGACTGCCATATCACTCGCCTCCTTTCAGCGACGGGTTGAACGCGTCGCGTAAGCCGTTCCCGAAGAGGTTAAAGGAAATCATGATGAGAGCCATAACCGCGGAGGGGAACAAAATCAAATACGGTTGGGTTGTCATGTATTGCTGGTTCTCCGACAAAGTGGAACCAAAACCCTGCATACCATTAACAAGATGCAAGTAGGAAAGTGAGGCTTCCGAGAAAATGACGGAGGGGATCATCAAAACCGAGGAGGTAATGAGGGTGCCAATCGCGTTGGGCAAGATGTGACGGAAAATAAGTCGCGTGTCACGAGCGCCCAAAGTACGAGCCGCCAAAATATATTCTCGGTCCTTATATCGGTAGAACTGAGTACGTGTTAACGATGCGGTGCCTAGCCATCCCGTCGCACACAACGCGATGCCAACCATAATCCAGATGGGGAATCCATCCGGTTTATTAATAAGGATAAGGGTCATGACGACGACCCAGGGGACGCCACCCAAAATTTCGCTGACACGTTCCATGACCATGTCGACCGCTCCACCGAAATAGCCGGAAATCGCACCCCAAATCAAACCAATCGTGAGGTTGATGACCGTGGTGATGACGCCAAGCAAGACGGAGAAACGGAGACCGGAGAAGACGAGTTTGAACATATCACGCCCACTCTTGTCGGTGCCAAAGATGAACCGAGGCTTGGAGGAATAACCGTAGTAACGGTAGTTCGAAACGATACCGCCGAAGTTGGCCGCACGGAGATTTCCGGCGCCAACGACTTTGATGTAAAGCGGGTTTTCTTCCGAGATTCGAAGCGGGCAATACTTCTCGCCGGATTCGGTCAAGCGAGCCCCAGCGATGAATCGTGCCTGTTCGGAGGAACTCATCGAGGAAGCAAGGAAGTCCGCCAAAGGATAATCGAATTCAATCCATCCCTTGTCGTTCCATTCCTTCATGTGGGATTTGGTGAGGTCGTAACGGGCATATTCCCCATAAACGGCTTCGTAGGGATCGTAAACAAAGGATCCAACGACGTAGTCCGCGTGGAAAATTTGGGCGTCTTCTTTGCCACTAACGGAATACCGATACGACTTCATTTCGTCTTGTTGGGCACGGTACAGGGTGAGGTTGGCGTCGCTTGCGGAAACCTTTTCGAGGTTTTCCTTAACGCCGTCGTTCACCGCGCTCGCCCCATCGGTCGCGGAAACGACGACCGATTTCACAAGAATCGAATTCTTGGTGGAGGAATCTTCCTTCAAAGTAACGGAGATTTGGCCGGTGAAATCCGAGGACGCAAGCGTCGGGAAATCCGCCAAATCGATGGAGACCTTTTGAGCGCCTTGGAGTTCATCCGTTAAGGGAATGGTGGCGCCATCGACGATCATGCCGACGGTATAAACGCCACTTGCGCCGTAAGGGAAGTCGTCGAAACTAGCGGGGTCACCCATCTCAATTTCGACGTGATAGTTATAGTAGTTTGTGTAGTAGGTATTCTTCGGGGAAATCAAACTGCTGTCGCCCTGGGTCGGGGCAGTGGAAACACGGATGTAACCGCCGCGGGCGTAGGGTTGAACGGTGTCAAGTTTAAGTTCGCCAACCTTGGAATAGGTAATATCCCCGAGAATTGCGCTGGTAACGAAGATGTTGGCTTGATCGGAATACGGAACGCCAGAATAGGTTCCATCTTCCGCGTAAGCGTCCCAATCGAAATCAATCGGGGTGTTGGAATAGGCTTTGGTGCCATCCCAGAAACCGGTGCCCGCGTTGAAAAGTTTCGGTTCTAGGAAGTTTTGGGAGAGCAAATACGGGTTATCCTTGCTAATGTCGTTGGTGTCCAAAACCGGGACGAACAAGGAAAGGGCGAGGATGGTGCCAAGGATGATGGCGCCGGCGACGGAGGATTTGTTTTTGGCAAAACGCTTCATCGCATCTTTGAAGAAGGTCGTCGGCTTCGACTTCATCTTCACGTCGGTAAGACGGGTATCGTACTGAATAAGTTGGAGATCGGTTTCAGAGAACGAGATCGTGTGTTCCACGTTCTTCGAATCGCGATAGGTGTAATTTTGGGTAGCCATACTATTTCTTCGCCCCCATGCGGATACGCGGATCGATGAACCCGTACGAGAGGTCCAAGAAGACGCCCGACACCAAGCCGATTAAGGTGTAAAGGGACATGTCCGCCATCAAAACGTTGTAGTCGTTGCTCTGAATCGCGGTGATGTAGAGTTTACCGACACCGGGAATTCCATAGAGCTGCTCGAGAATCATCGAGCCTCCGAGTAAGCCAATGACTTCGGAGAGGATCGAGGGGAGGATGGGAACCATCGCGTTCTTTAACGCGTGGCGGGTGATGGATTGGCTTTTGGTTAAGCCCTTCGTGCGCGCAAGAAGCAAAAAGTCGCTGGACATGACTTCGGTCAACTCCGCGCGGGTGAAACGGCAATAACCACAGATGGAGCCAAAAGAAAGGGCCATCGTCGGAATAATGTAGCCTAGGAAACGTTGAGTGGGGTCCGCCGTGGAACTTGGCCACTGGGTCGGAAGGATTTTCCAGGTATAGGCGAAAATATACAAAAGGAAGTTGATGATAATGAAGGAAGGAACGGAGATGAACACCATGACGAGGGTCGAAATGATGTGGTCGGTCATCTTGTTCTTCTTTAACGCCGCCCAAATACCGAGGGCGATACCGGAAGGAACGGAGATGAGTACCGGCCAAATATTGACCTTAATGGTGGTCAGCAAACGTTGATCGAGGATGATGAGCATCGCATCAACGTTCGGCATGATCTTGTTGGACAAACCCCAAGATCCATGAAAAATGCCGTTCACCCAAGCGCCGTATTGGACGAAAAGGGATTCCTCATAGAAGTAATACGCGGTGCCGCGATCCGGAACATAGGAATCCAACATCGCGCCCCATTCAGGGCGTGGAACGGTGTCATAACGCACATAACCGAGGTCCGCCTGATGCAAATAATAGGCGAGAATCGCATCCGGTTTGGCGCCGATAAGCTTGGGGAACGGTTGAAGTTTCACCAAGAAGAACGTCATCGTGAGAATAATCGCGGTCGTGCAAACGGCCAAGAAAATTCTCTGCACAGAATAACGAAACATATACCCCTCCTTTCATTGTCAAAGTAATAAAACCATATTGCCCGAAATTGTTCAATTTATGTTCTCTAATGAAAGGTTTTCGGGACCCTTTCATTAGAGAAGCAGCGCCAGAGAGGTCCCTGGCGCTGCTAAAGTTTTGACGAATCGACTTACGAACTAAGGTTACTCAGGGAGAACCGCAGCCGCGTAGGCGGACTTCATACCACCATAGACACCTTCAATGTATTGGTTGAAGTCAACACCGAAGACGGGGATACCGCCGGCGTTGATGATGCCAGTGGAGAACGGAGCCAAGAGGGTGAAGGTGAAGTTGCCATCATCATCCCAGGAGATGTCGGTGCAGTATTCATCGCCATACATGAAGCTTTCGTCCGGATAGACTTCCCAGTAATCGCTGCTCTCAGTGGGGTCCGTAGTTCCGAAGATGTCGAGAATTTCGATTTCGAGAGCCGCATCATTAAGGACGTCGATCTTACCAGTGACGGTGACCGAGCCGTCGGCGTTTTGGACGAGCGAGCTGCAGACAACCTTGACCGCGCTGATCGCCTGGCCATCTTCGTCAAGGACGACGCCGCCATCGGCAGCATCCCAGAGGCCGTCGAAGGACCAGCGTTCGCCTTCGAAGACAAGAGCAGATTCATCTTCGGCAACAGCGGTGGTATCGGCGCCCCAGTTGAGGGTGAAGCCAGAGGAGTTGGAGGACTTCAAGACTTCCATGAAGTTGAGCGGGTCGAGAGCGTTCCCGCTGATTGAACCAAAGCCAAGGTCGAATTGGCCGAGCATCAAGTGTTTGTAGTAGACGTCGGTCCACACAGTGCCGGCATAATTATTGACGGTCAATTTGAGGTTCAAACCAAGGTTAGCAGCCGCTTTGTTGAAGGCAGTTTCGACGTAACCTTTGATCTTCGCGCCTTCTTCTTCGATTTGGTACTCAAACATCCACCAAACGTCGATGGAGATTTCGGTATCGGTTTCGGAGATGGCTTGTTCAGCGATGAGTTCGGTGATAGCCGCTTCGAAGGCACTTTCGGAAAGCGCTAAGTTGTAACCATAGGTGTCAATGGTGTCGCCCCAGAAGTCTTCGAGGGCCGCTTCGTGCTCCGGAGTGGAGTTATAGGATTGGCCGGTTTCCGGATTGGACATGTAAGCGCCGGAGAAGTAGTTGATCGACGGAGTGCCGCCCTTGTAGGAGGCGTATTCTTGACGATTGATCGAGTAGAAGAGACCGCGGAGGAAGTTTTCGTTGGACATCCAAGGCTTGACATCCCAGTAATCCGCTTCAGCGGTTTGGGCGATGGAGCCTTTCACGCCGAAGAGTTCTTCCCAGAGTTCCTGGGTGCAACTGTTGATGTTGAGTTTCCAGACAGCTTCACCAGGGACACGGGTGGATTGCGGGTGGCTGGAGTAATCGGCAAGGTAATTGGAGGGGATGCCGACGGAGTCGAGCTTGCCAGCAAGGTATTCTTTGAAGCCGACGGTCTTGTCTTGGGCATAGCCAGTCAAGATCGCTTCGTGGATACCTTCGATACGATAGAGGTTCGGGTTCTCTACACGTTCGTACCAATTGTCGTTACGCTTGAAGGTAACGAGTTTTTCCGTTTCCCAGGATTCGAGGTAGTACGGTCCAAGGCAGAGGAGGTTGTCAATCGGGCTGGTGGTCAAATCGTTGCTGTAACCAGCGAAGTTGTCGATACCAACAAGGTCGATGAACGAAGCCGGGATCGGTTCGTGGAGGTCGCTATTGATGGAGTACATCGCGTAGAAACGGTTGACGGGGATTTGGAAGGTGAATTCGAGGTAGTCGCCATCCGCGTCGGTGCCGGATTTTATACCGACGTTTTCCCAAGCGGCTTCCGCGGCTTCGCTGGTGTTAACACCTTTGACGCCCAAGCCCTTGGTGGTGGAGTAGTAGTTGCTGACACCAACAATCGCGCCTTTGCCGGTCTTCTTGGCCATTTCGGTACCACGATAGAGGGCATTGGAGCCGTTCAAGAGCATCTTGTACGGAGTGATGTAATCTTCGAGGGTGACGTATTTGCCATCGTAAACGGCACGGTCCGCCAACTTCGAATTGGTGCGGTAGGCAACGCCGCCTTTTTCGCCAGTGCGAACGTGCATACGCCAGGTTTGGTGGAGTTCGGTCGCGGTCGGATTGGAATCGACGACACCATTTTCGACCGCAAGCATGTGGTCGTCGGTGGAGAGGACACCGTGGAATTCGTATCCGTCTTTGGTCGAATTCAATTGTTGTCCGAAGTAGGCAGAGGTCGCGTTAGCGAGAAGGTTCGGAACCGCGGAACCATCATCGTTCCAAGCATTCAAGGTACCCGGGTCACTCGAGGTCCAGGTGTGATAGTACATGCCGTACTTATCACTCGTGTCACCGGTGAGCTTAACGCCTTCCTTGATGTAACCATCGCGCATGATCGAGAAGCCGTAGTTGGTAACGTAGTTGTTGGTACCTTTAACAATACGGTCCTGGTACATGACGTAGCCGGAGTCTTCGTAAAGAGGAAGACCGGCAATGGCGTGGTCGACGGCATACTTTTCGAGTTTGCCGAGGATTTCGACGCGTTCCTCATAGGAACGGTCGATGAATTGATGAGCACCAGAGGCGACCGGTAAAGAAGAGATGGGAGCGGAGCCAGAGTTGCCACCACCGCTGGTAACAGAAGACTCACCGGTGGAATTTCCGCCGCCACAAGCAGCAAGCATAAGTGCGCCCAAGGCGAGGGTAGGAACTAAGAATTTTTTATTCATAGTTTGAATTTCTCCTTTCTGAGATGAGTTGATTAAAAGGTACATTCAAAAATCGTCAAGCGAAAATTTTGTCAATTTTCTCGCTTTTTTAATCTTTTTTCTTGAAAGCGCTACCAAAATTGTCAACTAGACTAAAAAGAAGCCGACAATTATGGGAATTAAGCCAAAAATCAACCAAGGAATAACAAAAATTCCTGCTTTTTGACGGTTTTCCGTCTTTGCCTCGTGATAAGCGTAGTAATCCGGATACTTGTCGGAAGAGTTGGTGTAGTTCGGATTCATGTGTTTGAAGATGCTGCGAAATCCGTAAACGATGAAATCAAATGACCCGAAATGGGCGAGTAAAACAAGCAACCCCGATCCAATGGTCATCGCCCCAGCGAAGAAGAGGGCGTTGCCCCATCCAAACTGGGAATAGTCCCCTTTTATAAAGAAAAACAGGCAAAACATGCCGATGGCGATGAGGGGATAAACGATAAGGGAAATCCAATAACTTTTTTTCACACGGGTATTGTTTGGGGGAAAAAGAAAAAATGCAATCAAAAAGAGCCAGGGCGACCTGGCTCTAGGGATTATTTGCGGCGGAGTTTACCGAGCGCGGTTTTGTTGAGGGTGACTTTTCGCTTTTCCGTGGGGGTCAACGCTCCATAGAGAGCGACTTGGCGTTCAATGGCGGTGTTGATTTGCTCTTTGGTGGCATTGGGGTCATCGAGCAAGGCTTGAAGCTTAGCCTCTCCTTGGAAAGCGGCGCTTAATGCGGGGCTCTGAGCGGGTTGGGCTTTCGGGCCATTCTCTTTCTTGGGTGAGGAAGAGGGCTTGGTGCCCACCTTCTTTTGGGTTTTTGGTTTGTCCGACTTCGAATTCGTCGCATCGGGTTTGGAGGGTTCAGCCTTCTTCTTCGCGCGCACGCCATTCTTATTCGTAGAAGCGGGTTTGGCAACCTCTTCCGTCGGCTTATCCGAAACGGGTTCCTTCTTGGCGGCCTTTCCTTTGGCGGGTTTTACCTGCGCGGGAGATTCCTTGACAGGTTTCTCCTCGACGGGACGAAGGACCAAGAAACCGCTCGAATCGGTTGGCTTGTCAGCAATAACCCCATCTTGATGGAAACGGGTCATGACTTTGGCGGCGCGGACGCTTCCCAAGCCGAATTCCTTTTGAATATAGGGCTTCGTGACGTAAGGGATGTTCCGTTTGAAGATTTCCTCTTTGATGTGTTGGTAACCTTCTTCCGTGAGGATTTCCGGAGCGGGTCCAGGGGTCTTTTTGGCCTTTTCAGCGCTCGGTTCGGAGCGTCCAACAATGCGGAAGCCCTTCGGACCCGAGTTTTGGGACTCAATGATGTTCTCCTCTTTGAAGCGGTTCATGACCTTGGTGGCACGATTCATGCCAATGGAGTAACGGTTGCGAAGGTAGGAATAAGTGACATAGTAGATATCCTTAATCCCTAAGAAATCCTCACGGATTTGTTGATAAAGGGCCTCTTCATCGGGTCCCGCGGGAGCATCTTTAGCTTCTTTGGCCGGAATGACCTCCGGTTCTTTTGGGGGATTTGGGACGGCTTTCGGTTTCACGGGACTCGTTTTCGGAGTGATGGAGACCGAGGCGCGATATCCTTTGGAGAGCGTTTCCACAAGGATTGTCATGTCCCGATAGCGGAAGGAAACAACGATTTTCTCCTTCAATTGGGCGCTGCAATTTTCGAGGATGCGTTCCAAATCATCGCTCGTCACATCCAAGGGTCCATGGAATTGGGCTTGGTAAGGGATGGTTGGATAACGGAACATGATATCCACTAAAGAAGCGGCTCCTTGAATGGCGGCGTCCAAGGAATTGCTCGTGAAATACAGTTTGTTGTTCGTCTTGACCACCGGGGAATCGGGTTCGGTTGCAGACGGGGTTGGGGTTGCTGCCACATCCGGTTTCTTTTCCGGAACGACCTCCGCTAGTTTTGGCATTTTGACGGGATCCTTCCCCGTCCCGCCTTTCTTTTGGGCCGACTTTCCGTTTTCAGACGAAGCAGTCGATTCGGTTTTTGGTTTCTCTGAGAAAGTAGTTTCACCGCGGTTGATGACCAATTCGCCCGTGTCCTTTGCAAAACGATAAACCTGAACCGGACGTCCCTTTTGGGACATCAGGCGATTCAGGGAAATCAGGTCACTGGCAAGTTTTTTGTCTTGCGTGATTACAAGAATTTTTTGGTTGAGACGATCAAGAGAAACTTTGACGTAAATGGCGTTATCAGCGAAATTCTTTTCAGATTTCTTTTGTTTTTTCAGGATTTTGAGCAACTTTTGCCATTTTGCGTGCCGAATAATTTTCAGTGCCCTTTTCGTGGACGCATAACGATCAAACTCTCTTTTGTCGCGTGCAAGCTTTTGCAGTTCGCCAATGCTTTCTTGGTGAACGTAAATGTTGCACTTCGTTCCAGACAAATATTCTCGTGCAAGCACAAGACGGTCCATCCAGACCGGGAAAGAACTTTCCATCAGAGAACAGGTGTCGATGATTACGTAGTCGAAGTCGAGAAGGAACTTCGCTAACTCCACCGCTTTGTTCTCGTTGGTGTACATGCTTTTTGTTTTACCTCCTAGCGCGAACATTATATCGGAAAGAGGGAGCAGGAAAAGACACCAAATCATTCTTCGGTGGTTTTCTCCCGTTCACAGACTACTCCCCAAGGAAATAGGAGAAAGCACTCGGAATGGAAATTCGTTGTTTTCTATCTTCCATAGATATAAAGGAAGAGTTATCCGTTTGTCCTTTCAAAATGGCACGATACCCCACCATGTCCCAAATCTTATGAGAAAAGACATGTTCCGCATGCCCAATTTCTTCAAAAGAAGCGAGAACGTACCCCGAATTCATCAAGAATTCACGAACTTCTTCTTCCGATAAATGGCCCGAGAGGTTGATGGGTTCGTATAAACTGGCAAGCAAGCCATGACTTGGGCGTTTTTGAAGGAAAAGACGGTCTCCGGAATATAGCAAAACGATGGTTCGTTCTTCTCTTTTCTTCGGCGTGGGCTTTCTTGGGGAAGGAAAATCATTTTCCCTACCCAACAAATGAGCTTTGCAAAGGCCTTTGAAGGGACATTCCGAACATAATGGGGTGCCATTCGGAAGACAGATCGTTTGACCGATGTCCATGAGGCCTTGGTTGAAAATTGAAGGGTCAATATCCATCAAAGATCGATATACGTTCTCCATCTTTTTTCGTAAAGATGCCGTTTTTATGTCGACGTCTTCTGCATATAGTCGGGCATAAATGCGAACGAGATTACCATCAAGCGCGACCTCTTTTTGATGAAAAGCGATGGATGCTATCGCAGCGCTTACATAAGGGCCGATTCCGGGGAGTTCAGCGAGTTTTTCCCGCGAAGAGGGAAGTTCGCCGCCATATCGTTCCACGATAATTCTCGCTGCTTTAAGGATATTCCTCGCGCGAGAGTAATATCCCAAACCTTCCCAAAGTTTCAAAAGGACTTCTTCGGAGGCGTTAGCCAAATCAAAAACGCTCGGAAGGGCGTCCATAAAACGAAGGTAATACCCTTTGACCGTTTCTACCCGAGTTTGTTGGAGCATAATTTCGCTGATCCAAACGTGATATGGGGTAGGATCAACTCGCCAGGGCAAAACACGAGGGTTATTTTCGTAATATCGTTGAAGCAGCCGACCAAAAGAATCCATGAACAACATTATAAGCAAAACTTTGTTTGGGGGCTTTTCTTCTCCTTTGTCCGCGATAAAATTTCCTTGGGACGGGGAGAAAGACCTCATGAATGAAAATACCAGTGATTGCTCTTTCGAGCATCCTTCTTTGCGCTTGCGCATATCCTCATCCAGTCTCTTCTAATGACGCTTCCTCCCAAAGCGAATCCTCTTCCCTTTCGGAAACGGAACCCATCGAAGTAGAACGCGATGATACTCTTCGTTATTGGTGGTTAACCCTCTCTTCGAACAACGGGAAACTCATCGTCGATGAAGAAACGGCTTTTTGGTTTTATTCCTCATGTTTTTATGAAGAAGGAACCCAAAAGGGAGAAATATCCCTTCCGAATCAAGGAACCTTCGAGTTTGAATGGATGGACCGCGACCTCATTTTTGGCGATTTCGTGGGATTTGAAAGCGTTCATTCCACTTTTTCATTAACTCGTCTTGCCTCCGCGGCAATCAATTCGTTTACCTATTACGACGGGAAAGCCATACTTACGAACCCCTATTCTGAATTCCCCGAGATTTGGTTCTCCATGATCGGGGAAGTTCGCGACATCGCGACCCTCAAAAACTTTGAAATCCGTCCGGGTTACAGCGAGTTCTTCATCAGTTATTCCTTTTATGAACAAGACGAAAACCAACCGTCCATCTCCGCGAGAATTTCTTCCATTGGAAAAGTTTATGAAGAGGTGATCAAAAACACTTTGGATTATCCTCCAACAATTCCGAATAGAACCGAATTCGACGAGAACATCCAATCGTTTATCACGGAAAAGACGGGGGACGCCCATGCGATCCCCTTCCCGGCGGGAGCCACTTTTGCATTCTCCGACAAGATGGAAAACAAGCAAGTCCAAATCAAAAGTTTTGGAACGAATCTACTTCCGAATTATCGAGAGAATTTATTAGGAAACGGATTCACTTTAGGAAAAGACGGTTTATACACAAAAACCTTTCGGATGGAGAACAAAACCAATCAGGCGGTGGTTTTTCTTCATAACCAAAATGAGGTCGAGATTATTGAATTTGCCCTTGGGATGATGGTTCAAGATAGCGAGAACTTGTTCCTCCTAAACCAGCCGTTAAACACCTTGTTTCTCCCGACCTTCCCCGAGAGCGTTTTCATCACCCATGTGTATCTTGTGGAAATCGAGCCCGATGAAGTCCATTGCGTGCTCGTTTTTTCCGAAGAAGCCAACGCGCGTGAATACATATCCGAGATCTATCATCCGGCTTTAACAAAGGCAAATTATTCCCTAGAAAGTGAAGGGGATGGGGCATTTTATCGAGAGTATTCCTATTTTCAGCAAAGGCTTTCCATCACCCCGGGAGGCCGAGGGAACGAATACGGGTATCCCGTCACTTTCCTCTTTTTTCGTTGAGTTCTACCCTCCCTTTTGCTATAGTCACCGCGGAGAAATCTCCCGACAGTTCGCTGTTACCATCCTGTCGTTAAACAAAACCAGGAACGGAGTGAGCATTCAGGCGCCTCATGTTCTTGGGGCGCCCTTTTTATGCCCCAAAGAGGATCCTCGTTCGCGATTCCTGGAAAGGAGTCCGGATGTCCCATCGATTCATTTCGTTCATCAAAAGAGAACACCACGAAAACAAGCTACTCTTCCACAGCATCCCCGCGATGACCGTGGTCTTTTTCGTCGTATCTGTCGTAGGAATGAACCTGCTCGCAAACAAATCCATCAATTTCCCCGCGGATTGGTTGGCCTTGGACGCGGGCACGTTACTTTCCTGGATGTGTTTCCTAAGCATGGACGTCATCACCAAACATTTCGGTCCCAAAGCAGCGAACAAAGTCGCGATTTTTGCTCTTTCCACCAATCTTTTAATGTGTCTTCTTTTCTTCCTCGCCTCCGTTATTCCCGGAGTATGGGGAGAGTCGTTCGTGGAGGGCAGCGAATCCATCATTAACAACGCGCTTGACCGTACATTTGGAGGACAATGGTACGTGATTTTCGGCAGCAGCGTCGCCTTCATTGCATCGGCCTTTGTCAACAATTTTCTCTCTTGGGGCATTGGCAAATTATTCCATAAAGACGGCCGTCTCGCCTTCTATGTTCGCAGCTACGTTTCGACGGGAATCGGCCAATTCGTCGACAACCTTTTGTTCGCCTTAATCGTTTCCCTCAACTTCTTTGGTTGGACAATTACTCAGGTCTTCGTCTGCGCTGCCACAGGCATGCTGGTCGAATTGCTTTTGGAGGTTATTTTCTCCCCGCTTGGGTATTATGTAAGTCGAAAATGGAAAGCGGATAACGTCGGAAGTGAGTATCTTGCTTTCGTTCAAAAGGAGGCCAAATGAATATTCTTATCACGGGCACGAGCCTTGGAATCGGCAAGGCGATCGCTGAAAAGTTCCTTCGCGAAGGACACGAAGTCTATGGAATCGACATCTTGCCCTCTTCCCTTAATGACAAACATTACCATCATTTTCGGGGAGATATCCGTTCCATCGAACTTCCCAAAATTGAACCTTTGCACATCCTCATCAACAACGCGGGAGTCCAAGATAACGACCCCATTGATGTGAATTTGAGAGGAACCATCCGCGTGACAGAAGAATACGTGAACCAATCGTCGATCAAAAGCATTCTCTTCGTTGCTTCCTCCAGCGCCTCCACGGGAGCGGAGTTTCCCGAATACGCGGCATCCAAAGGCGGGATGCTCGCCTACATGAAAAACGTCGCTTCCAGAGTCGCCCCTTTTGGAGCAACCTGCAACAGCATCTCCCCGGGCGGAGTCAAAACCGCCTTGAACCAACATATCCTCGACGATCCAAAACTTTACGAGGAAGTCCTTAATGAGACCATGCTCCACGCCTGGGCGGAACCAGAAGAAATCGCGGAATGGGCTTATTTCTTAACGGTCATCAACCGTTCCATGACCGCTCAAGACGTTCTCGTGGACAACGGAGAAGCCGCGAAATTCCACTTCGTGTGGTAGCCCAATCAATCTGACTTGTTGAAAACCTTTTCCCAAAAAGGATATGTGTCCTTAACTTGGGTGCTGTTAACGAAAAACGCCGAAGCGTTAAGGCTCCGGCGTTACGAAAAGAGAGAAAGAGATTATTTCTTATTGTAGGCAAGAACGGCGGATCCCCCAGCAGAGATGCCAGAGAGAAGACCGAAGACGGCCGGACCAGCAACGCCATACATCGGGGCATATTTGCAGGTCTCTAACATGGATTTGACATCATCCATCGTCACGGATTCGTCGGTGGCCGCGTAAACCAAGGAGTTACGAGCGGCAAAGAAGAGAATGCCTCCAGCAATAAGAAGGACGGCAGCGCCAACCATGACGTAACCGGAGCATTTGATTTTCTTGTACGCCAAGAAAGCGGCGGCGCCAACCGCGAGGAGGCCGAGAACAATGGCGATCCACCCAATGAGAGGGACGACCGCTGCACGGACACCCTTTATGTATTCGGTGCCATGGCCGACGAGCGTGCGACCAGTGGTTCCGCCAAACAGAAGGCCAAAAGCCGACCCAACCTCAATGGTCGTGGAAACGGTGATCCCCGCAATGGTTTCGCTATAGTTAAGCGTGTAGGCCATGGCAAACGGAGAGAGTATCGCAACGAGTGCGAGCGCCATCGCCACGAGACCAAGAATCTCACTAATTTTGATTTTCTTCATTTTCGATTAATGCGCAAATGCGCTTCCTTTCTTCCCTAATGTTATCAAAAAGATACAAATTTGGAAGCATAAATTTTCTTTGTTTATACGCAGTTTTTTGAATATGAAATCTACTTATTTTCGTCTTCGGCGAGAACTTGGCGAAGAAGGCGGGTCATGGGGCCAGTTCCGTAATTGAGGGTTTGGGTCGCCATCACATAACAAATGCCATTCTTCGGATCGACCTTAATGTAAGTCCCTAAAGCCCCGTCCCATCCAAATTCGCCTTTCGCGACAATATGGTTTGCTTTCGGATCGTCCAGCTTAATTCGAAGCAAATTCGCATAGCGATATCCGGGCAGTTCCTTCCAGGGAAGAACTCCAACGCTTTCGTAATAATCCGGGTTCACCCAACGCTCGAAGGTGTCGGGAGCGACCAAACCCTCGCCTTTGTTCAATAAACATTGGGCAAAACGCAGCATGTCATCGAGCGTGCTAAACAAACCCGCACCGCCGAAACAACAAGAGTTGTGGCGACCATCATCCGAAATTCCAAGATGGAATCCCTTTTGCGGAATCAAGCCTTCTGGGGTTTTCGCGTATGCGGTTGCAACCCGATGTCTTTTTTCTTCCGGGACTTCAAATCCCGTATCCTTCAAACCAAGGGGCTTGAAAATCATTCGATCAAAGATTTTATCGAGGGATTCTCCATAAGCGACTTCCAAGACAGCACCCAATACATCCGCGGAGATGCTATAACGGAACTCGCTCCCCGGGTCGGCACATAAAGGCACCTTACCGAGTTCAAGAGCGAGGTCCACCGCGGTCATTGGATGCTCGCTCAAAAGAGTCTCCTCAATCTTGTACAACAATTCACCGCATTTTCTTCCTGTAAGGATGGAGCCATCGGGATATGATAGACCCGAACGCATCATCAAGAGATCTTGGACCAGCAAATCCCGTTTTGCAGGACGAATGGACTCACCATCTTCCACCAGTGGATTCGCGAACGTCGGAAGGAAATCCTTCACGGGTTGATCCAAACGGATCTTTCCTTGTTCGCAGGCAATCATCGCGGCGAACGAAGTGAAAATTTTCGTACAACTGAAAATACGGAAAACGGTCTCACGGGAGATGGGCAAACGCTTCTCGATGTTTTGGTACCCCGCCTGCCAATATTGGGTTCCTCCCTTGCCGGAAATTAGGATCGAATAACAGGGGAGCTCCGAGGATGCCGCGGCATCGTCAATTAACTTTTGAACTTTTTCGGTGATATTTTTGGAATAAAGACTCATGGGAAAAGTTTAGGAGTTTTCCTTGAAAAGAAAAAGCAAAATGAAGCCGAATTTTCTTAACAAATTTCTGGATCGAAATGACCAAAAAACCAAAAAGAAAGGGGGCATCTATGCGATTTCAACATTTTCCTATATTTGTTTCTACAAAACCCAATAGGAAAGAGAGCAGTTTTCCCCTACAATAATCCCCAGGAATTCCATTATGAAAGACTTCAAAGAAATCCGCATCGTCGACAACTTTTATCAATCTTCTTCTTTCTTCCCGATGCCCTTGACCCTCATCGGCACGTTAGATGAATCCGGAACCGTAACGAGTTTCGGCGCTTATTCGTTAGTGTTCCCCTATTACATCGCCGGAAAAGAGTATTACGCGATGGTCCTTGAATGCCGCAACTCCTCAAACACCTGCAAAGGGCTATTGCGACATGGCAAATGCACCATCAACTTCCTTCCCTACACCAAAAAGAACTTCAAGAACCACGTCGACATGGGATTCCCCGGCGACACCATCGAAGAAAAGAACAAAAACTTGATTTTCACTCCTGTGGACAGCCTCTCCCAAGAACTCGATCCCGAACACCGTTACCCCAAGGTCCTCAAGGAAGCCCTCCAGGTCATGGAATGCACCTGGATGCGGGAACTCGACGGAGCGGAAAACGACGTCGTCCAAGATGAATACGAAGGTCCGTACCACGACTTCAACGGCATCACCTCAAAATACGGAGCCCACTTCATCCTTCAAATCGATCACATTCTATTAAAAGGAAAATACCAAGAAGCCTTGGTCCACGGGGCAACCAGAAAGAACTTCTGCCCTTTGCCCACCAATTGGGGGTATCGCGATTCCCGTTACTTCTGGTGCTCCCCCTATCACAAGCCAGACGCAGTTGGAATTCCAAATCGAGAAATTGACTTAAGTTCCCTCCATTACGCCGCGAAACGTCTCAATACAAAAGTTCGTTTCACCGACGACGCCCTCCTGACAATCGCGGGAGTTCCACGTCCCTTCCTCAAACTCGTCCTTTCCAAATGTGCCGAGTGGGCGGAAGAAAACGGGGTTGAGGTAATCACCGCAAAAGAAATGCAAATCATTAACGACAAGAGGCGAAAAGACAAATAAGCCCCAATTCAAACAACCTCCCTTTCTGCCTTGGCGCTTGCTTTGGGTTCTCCTCGAGGAAACCGCGGGCGAGCGGGCGCATTCCGCGTATAATAGGAACAATATGGATCCCAAGAAATTCCACAAACCATTTCAAAACATCGTCGCAACGACCTTCTCGGGAGAAAAACCCCTCCCCGAAGGCACCTATGATTTTTCCATTGGCGATCCCGATTTCTCCACGGACGAAACCATCATTCGTTACGCCTTTGCTAAAACTCTCGAAGAAGAAACCCATTATGGCGTCCCATCAGGAAAGAAAGAGCTTAAAGAAGCAATCGTGGACTTCCATAACTCCCGTCTTGGCCAAAACATTTCCATAAATAACGTCCAAATCACCTCTTCGGCTTCCCACGCGATGTTCCTTGCCATGAAGGCTCTCCTAGACCCAGGAGACGAAGTCATTCTTTTCGCCCCTTATTTTGCCAACTACTTTGACCAAATTACCCTAAACGAAGGGGTTCCTGTCATTGTAAATACCCATTACGAGAATTCCTTTGAACTGGTCGAAGAAGAAATTGAAGCCAAGATCACCCCAAAGACCAAGGCCATCATTTTCAATAACCCCGCGAACCCAAGCGGGCACCTCTATTCCCATAAATCATTAGAGATCCTTCGCCGCGTCGCCATTCGCCATGATTTGATCGTTTGCTGCGACGACATCTATACGACTTATATCTATAACGGAGAGGTTTTCGAAACCCTCGCTAATCTTCCAGACATGGCCTCTCGTTGCATCCAAGTTCGTTCCTTCTCCAAAGACAGCATCATGACGGGTTGGAGAATCGGGTATTTGGTCGCGGACAAAGAGCTCATTGACGTTACCAAAGCCATCAATGAATCCATCGTTTATTCCCCTTCCGTTATCAGCCAAAACGCCGCGATTGCCGCCCTTGCAAATTTCGATGAAATCGCAAAAAGAGTGCAGAACGTATATCGAATTCGTCTCCAAACCGCCTTTGAAGAAATTCAAAAATCCCCCTATTTCGATTGCCTGGCGATCGAAGGGACTTTCTATATTTTCATGAATATCGAAAAGACTGGATTGAGCGATAAAGAATTCGCTTCCTACGTTTTGGAAAACGCTCACGTCAAAGTCTTCCCCGGATCTTTATTCGGAGGCGAGGAATACTCCCGTTTTGTCCGCCTTGCCATCAACATGGGCGAGAAACGAATTCGCGAAGCCTTCGCCGCGCTGAACGCCTTAACTTACCCTGGAAAATAAACATGGAACTCCTTTCTCCCGCTGGTAATTTCGAAAGCGCCATCGCCGCGTTTCACGGTGGAGCGGACGCCATCTATTTAGGCGGAAAAAACTTTTCCGCTCGTATGGGAGCCGATAATTTCTCCGAAGAAGAGCTCACCAAAATCGCGGATTTTGCCCATCAAATCGGCAAAAAGGTTTACGTGACCCTAAATACCCTGCTATTTGAGGATGAGTTTGAACCTGCGGTGGAATTCGCCACTTTCCTTTGTTCCGTTGGCATCGATGCGATCATCGTTCAAGATCTTGGACTTGCTTACTATCTTCATCAGGCATTGCCGGAACTCCCCTTGCACGCCTCAACCCAACTTAACTGCCATAACATCGAGCAAGCCAAAGTATTAAAACAAATCGGATTCACCCGCGTGGTATTAGCCCGCGAAGCCAACAAGGACTTCATCTCCGAAGTCAAGGCAATAGGACTTGAAGTCGAAGTCTTTATCCACGGGGCTTTATGCGTTTCCTATTCCGGCAACTGCCTCCTTTCCTCCTTCAATGGTGGGCGAAGCGGCAACCGCGGAAGGTGCGCTCAGCCGTGCCGAATGAAGTACGATATTTTCGAGGATGGAGTCAAAATTAACGAGGACGTCTATGCGATTTCGACCAAAGATCTCCAAACAATCGACGAAGTAAAAGAACTCCAAAACGCAGGCGCGGACTCCTTGAAAATCGAAGGAAGACTCAAATCCAAAGAATACGTGTACCAAACCGCGAAGGCCTATTTCGACGCCCTTCATTCCGAAGTCAATCCTCAAGAAAAAGCCAAACTACAAGCCCTTTATTCCCGTGGATTCACGAAAGGTTATTTATTTGATGAATCACCGTTCCGTTTATTATCTCAAGGCACTTCTTCCCATCAAGGCGAAGAAATTGGAGTGGTCACCCAAGTCCGTAAGGAGCGGGTCACGATTCATTTAAGTAAAACCGTCCATCGCTTGGATGGCATTCGCTTCCTTTCCGGCGATCCCTTTGGAGTCACTTTGGAAAGGATCTTCGTCAAAGGCAACCCCGTAGAAGAAGCATTCCCTGGAGATTTCATCGATGTTCCAAAAATCGAGAACGCGCAAGGCTTAGAACACGTCAAAGTGATTCGGACGACCAATTACGCCCTCGAGGAATCCATCGACGAAGAGATTCGGAAGCCTTTCCGCGTTCCCATTAAGGGTACCTTGACCATCAAAATCGGGCAGCCGCTTCGCTTGGAAGTCGAATATCTCGGCGTGAAAGTGGAGGCGGAAGGCGGAATCGCGGAAGCGGCGAAAACCAGCGGAACCCCCGTCTCCCGCATTCAAGAACAGCTCGCTAAATCGGGCAACTATCCCTATTTTATCGATGCCGTAACCGTAAATGGTGACGATGCATTCATTCCAATTTCCTTACTCAATAATCTTCGAAATCAAGCGTATGAAGTCCTCTCTCAGAAGTTGATTGTCCGCCGCAACCCCATCAGGAAAGAGTACGTTGCGCCCGCTCCGAAAGAGGTCCGAGAGCCGTCAAAAATCTATGTTTCTTGGAAAGCGGATCCAAACGATTCTCCTGTTAATTGGAATCGCGTAATCACGGGAAAACCAAAACACGCCCCTTTCGAAATCGTTCCGTTCGCGTGCTTAATCCCCGAATCCTCCAACGCAATTGCTTCTCCTTATTGCAACATCACGAACAGTTTCGCGATAGATGCATTCGTCTCTCTAGGGTTCTCCGGAATCGTCTTCTCTTTGGAACTCGATCAACGTTCCATTTCCGCGACCATCGACGCTTATCGGTCCCGTCACGATGAACTTCCTGCTCTTGGGATGTTTGTCTATGGCAGACCGGAAGTCATGATTATGAAGAGCTGTCCCATTGGAACGCTTACCCATTCGAAAACCCTTCATTGCCAAAAATGTCATCAGCACTCCTATTGCCTAGAGGATGCGTTCGGGGCACGCTATCCCGTTCTTGGGGATTCCAGTTGCACCACCCGCATCTATGGCAGTAAGAAAATCAATCTGTTCGAATACACGATTCCCCTCCGTCAAATGGGGATTACGTTCTTCCTTGCCCACTTCACCGACGAAAACGAGGAAGAAATCGAGAACGTGAAGAACGAAAACGTTCCTTTTAGCCCAAAAATCCACACTTCCGGCCATTTCCGCAAACGAAGTTTGTGAGGTTTACTCTTTTTCCTTTCATTTTCTTGTTTGCACAATAAAATGATTTTTCAGTACTCTTGTACGGCTCTCCGCCCGAGGAAAACCACATGGACGAACTTACCAAAGCACGCAAAGACATCGACGCGATCGACGAAGAACTGGCCGCGTTATTTACCAGGCGAATGAAAGCGGCCGCGAACATCGCCTCCTTCAAAAAAGAACATGGGCTCCCCATTTTTGACGCGAGCCGCGAAAGCGAAATCATCACCGAAGAAGTCCAGCATATCGAGGATCCCGAACTTAAGGAATTCTATGTTTCCTTCCTTCATGACCTCATGAAAACTTCCCGTGCCTATCAGGCCAAACTCCTGGAAGGAGCCAAGTACGCTTATTGCGGAGTCCCCGGCGCATATGCCTATATCGCCGCCCATCGAATGGCTCCCACCTCTAAGCTGATCTCCTTCCCAACCTTCGAAAAAGCCTATAAATCTGTTTTGGACGGGGAATGCGATGGAACGCTTTTGCCTTTGGAAAACTCTTCCGCGGGAGACGTGGGCCAAGTAATGGATTTGGCGTTCTCGGGAGAACTTCGCCTCACCCGCATGATTGACTTGGAAATCTCCCATGCCCTTTTGGCAAAACCCGGAACCAAGAAAGAAGACATCGTCGAAGTGTGGAGTCATCCCCAAGCCCTCGCCCAATGCAATGACTACCTAAAGAGCCTTGGCGTTGCCTGCGTTGAAGCTTCTAACACCGCGGCGGCTTGCCAACTCCTGTTGTCCTCCCCGCGAAACGATGTTGCGGTCATTGCGTCTCCCGAAAATGCGGAGATTTATGGCCTTGAGATTTTAGAGAAATCCATCAATTCGATGGCGAATAACACTACACGTTTCGGTTTATTTTCCCGTGCAATGGCCCTTCCTTCCCCTCAAACAAAGGACCAATTCTCCGTTTTGGTTTTCACCGTGAAGAACGAAGCGGGATCTTTGGCGAAAGCCCTCAACATCATCGGGGCGCACGGGTTCAATATGCGGAACGTCCGTAGCAGACCCTTAAGAGGCCTAATTTGGAACTACTACTTCTACGTAGAACTCGAAGGCAACATCAACACGATAGACGGCAAGGAACTCTTTGAGGAACTTTCCACTTTCTGCGATAAACTCAAGTTGCTTGGAACCTACGCCCGGGAGGAACAATGAAAATCTCCGTTCACGCCTCTCGGCCGTACAACATTCACATTGAACGGGGACTCGCCGCGATGATTCCCCATCTTTTGGGCATTCATTCCAAATCGCTTATCTTAACCGATTCTGGAGTCCCTTCCATTTATGCCGAATCTCTCCAAAAACGCATACCGAACTCGCTTATTTTCGTAATTCCCGAGGGCGAAAAAAGCAAATCTTCAGACTCTTTTTTAAAGATTCTTTCATTCTTGGTCGCGAACCATTTCTCTCGGAAAGATTGCCTCATTTCCTTGGGCGGAGGAGTCGTTGGGGATCTCGGGGGATTTGTCGCTTCCACCTACATGAGGGGCATCGCTTTCTATAACATCCCGACCACCCTCCTCTCGATGGTGGATTCTTCCATCGGAGGAAAAACGGGGATTGATTTTGAGGGATATAAGAACATCGTGGGGAGCTTCTATCCCCCCAAAGCGGTGTTCATCGATCCGGATTATTTGTCCACTCTCGACAAGCGACAATTCGCCGCGGGTTTTGCTGAAATCGTCAAAATGGCAGCTACTCTCGACAAAGACTTCTTTGACGAGATAAAGGCAGGGACTCTCCCCATTGAAATCCAAATCGAAAAAGCCCTTCGCATCAAAAAGAAAGTCGTCGAAGAAGACGAAAAAGAATCCGGCATCCGGAAAGTCCTCAACTTCGGTCACACCCTTGGGCACGCCTATGAAGTTTGCGGCGACGGACGTTTCTTGCATGGAGAAGCCATCGCGATGGGAATGCTTCCTTTCTCTTCCCCGGAAGTTCGAGAAGAAATCCAAAACGTGTTGATCCAAAACCGTTTGCCCATCGATCCTTCCATTGATGTCGCTCGAATCGAAACGGCTATTCGCCACGACAAAAAAGGGGACGGGGAAACCGTTGATGCCGTTTTTTGCCCCATCCTTGGGAAATATGAAATCAAAAAATGCTCAATTTCCGAGATTCTTTCCTACCACAAGGAGGTATTCCAATGAGCAATGTCATCGGCAAAAACATTACGTTAACCCTATTCGGGGAAAGCCACGGCCCGTATGTCGGAGCCACTCTTGATGGCCTTCCAAACGGAATTCCGGTTTCGGAAGCGGAGATTCAAAACGAGCTTTCCAAACGCCGCCCCTCCTTTGTCGGAGAAACCCCCCGCCATGAAAAAGATGACTTTCAAATCATTTCCGGGGTATTTCAGGGTTTTACCACGGGTGCCCCCCTTACGATTTTGATTCCGAACGAAAACGTCAATTCAAAGGCCTACGAAAGCGAGGTTCGTTCCTTCCGCCCGAACCACGCGGATTATGTCGCCCATGAAAAATATCATGGATTCGAAGACTACCGAGGGGGAGGACATTTTTCCGGACGCATCAGCGCCGCGATCGTCGCGGTTTGTGCCATCATCAAAACCTATTTGGAAAGCAAAGGCATCCAAATTGCCTCACATATTCTTTCCGCGGGAGGAATCCTCGATGAAGGATTTGACCCCGTCCATCCCGAAAAACAAGTTCGGAAATTGCTTGCCTCTTCTTTCCCACTCATCGACCAAAAGAACGAAGAAAAAATGCGTGAACTTTTTGAAAAAGTTGCCAAAGAACACGATTCCCTCGGAGGCCAAATCGAGACCGCGATTATTGGTCTTCCCGTTGGACTAGGGGAACCTTGGTTTGGCCGATTTGACGGCGTCCTTTCCAACGCGATTATGTCCATTGGAGGGGTACGTGGGGTGGTTTTCGGCGATATCGATAGTCAGGAAGACCTCCGCGGGTCCTCTTTCAACGATCCTTTCATCCTTGAAGGAGGGGAGGTCAAAACCAAAACGAATCATTCGGGAGGAGTCCAAGGAGGCATCAGCAATGGCATGCCCGTCCTCTTCCATTCTTTCGTGAAACCCACCCCCTCGATCGGTCTTCCCCAGCAGACCGTTAACGAAAACAAAGAAGCGACCACTTTATCCATCCAAGGACGCCACGATCCTTGTTTCTTACGCCGCGTTACGCCGGTCATTAATGCCTTAACCGCGTTTGTCACGATGGACTTCCTTTTAGGGGAATTCGGGAGAAAATGATGAAATATGGCTTAATCGGTGAAAAACTCGGACATTCCTTTTCCAAGGAAATCCACGAGGCGCTTGGCAATCCTTCCTACGAACTGAAGGAAATCGCCCCTTCCGACCTTGACTCTTTTTTGCGCGAGAAAGCCTTCCAAGGAATCAACGTCACGATTCCATATAAACAAGCGGTCATTCCCTATCTTGATGAAATCTCCACCGAAGCACAAGCCATCGGGGCAGTGAACACAATCACCAATCAAGGTGGCATCCTCAAAGGATACAACACGGACGCCACAGGATTTTTGGCCCTCGTCGAAGCCCTAAACCTCGATTGTTTCAACAAAACCATCGCGATTCTTGGAACGGGCGGAACTTCCCATACCGCCGCTTACGTCCTCCAAAAACAAGGGGCCAAGAAGATTTGGATTGTTTCGCGAAATCCAAAAGAAGGCGCCATTACCTATGAAGAAATACCACCCGATATCGACATTTTAGTAAATACCACTCCGGTTGGAATGAACCCCGATATCGATGGTATTCCCGTCCGTTTGGATCGTTTCACCTCCTTACTTGGGGTCATTGACGTCATCTACAATCCTCTGCAAACCCGCTTGGTTATCGAAGCCAAAAAGAAAGGGATTCCAGCGATTGGAGGACTTCACATGCTCGTGGGCCAAGCCTTGGCGGCAAGCGAACTTTTCCTCGGTGCTCCTTCTTCATCGTTATCCATTATCGAAAACAATTTGAGAAAACAACGACTCAACATCGTTCTCATCGGCATGCCTGGATCTGGCAAAACCACGATTGGAAAACGTTTAGCGGAAGAATTATCCCGCCCTTTCTTCGACGCGGATGTCGAACTCGAAAGAGTCCATCATATTCACATTCCCGACTTCATTCGAGAGCAGGGCGAACCTGCTTTCCGAAAACTCGAAGAAGAAACCATTTTGGAACTATCCAAGAAAACCGGGGCGGTTATTTCAACCGGCGGGGGCTGCGTCCTGAATCCCGAAAACATGAGACGTCTCTCCCAAAACGGAATCGTCTTCTTCCTCGATCGGGAATTATCTCGTTTGGTACCGACCACCTCCCGTCCGTTGACAAGCGACGCGGAATCCCTCCGAAAACGTTTCTCTGAACGATACACCCTCTATTGCAAATACGCGGATTACAGCGTTTATCCCTGCGAAAATGTTCGATCCGTTATCCGTTTCATCAAAGGAGTTATCCAATGAAGATTCTTGTTATCCATGGCCCTAACCTCAATATGCTCGGCATCCGAGAACCCTCGATTTATGGCCGCCAAACCTATGATGACTTGGTTCGTTATATCCAGGATTACGCGGTAGAAAAAGGCATCGAAGCATCCTTTTTCCAGTCCAATCACGAAGGGGCGCTCGTTGATGCGATTCAACAAGCTTATTTCGATAAAATCGATGGAATCCTCATTAACGCAGGCGCATACACCCATACGAGCATCGCGATTCTGGATGCCTTAAAATCCGTTGGAATTCCCACCGTGGAAGTCCATATCTCAAATCCCAAGGAAAGGGAAGAATTCCGCCACGTATCCTTCCTTTCTTTGGCCGCCATCGCGACCGTCCAAGGGAAAGGGTTCCCTGGATATCTGGAAGCCATCGACATTTTGATGTCCCACAAGGAGGGCGAATGAGGGTTCGTATTTCGAAAGGAATCCCATCGGGAAGCAGTGCCTTCCCTCCGTCGAAATCCTTCGCCCACCGATACCTCATCGGAGGGATGCTTGCAGGTGGTTCGACCATCCATCACCTCGAATACTCCGAGGATGTTTTGGCGACCCTCGATTGTTTATCCGCGTTGGGGGCCTCGATAAATTTAGAAGGGGGTAGCGCGAAATTTTCCTCAAGAATTCCGATTGAAAACCATCCGATTCTGCCTTGTCGCGAAAGTGGATCGACCCTTCGCTTTTTCCTCCCAATCGCCGCGGCGTTATGTCCTTCTTTCTCGTTAACGGGGACCGCCCGCCTTCTTCAAAGGGGGGTTGGTCCTTATCAGTCTTGCCTTTCCAGTCACGGGGTGACAATCGAAAGCCACGGAAAAGAAATCGTCGTAACCGGACGCCTTACTCCAGGGCATTACGAAATTGATGGCTCAACTTCTAGTCAATACATCACAGGGCTTCTTTTTGCCTTACCCCTTTTACCGGGCGATTCCGAAATCCATATTTTGGGCGCTCAAGCATCCAAGGATTACACCAACATCACGCGAAAAGTCTTAGCCGATTTTGGCATTCGAATCGAAGAGACCCCCTATGGCTATTTCATTCCCGGAAATCAAGAGTATCAAAGCGGTTCGTTTACAGTAGAAGATGATGCCTCTAATGCGGCCTTCCTCTCCGCCTTTGCTGCGTTAGGAGCGCCTCTATCCTTGCCATCCATTTCCGAAGATTCTTTGCAAGGAGACCGCGTTTTTGCAAAGCATTTCAAAACCTTGCATGATGGTTTCGCGGAGATTAACGTTGACAATTGCATCGATTTAGCGCCCGTTCTCTTCGCTTTTGCATCGCTCTCTCACGGAGCTAGGTTTACCGGAATCGAACGATTGTCCCTCAAAGAAAGTTCCCGCGCGGAAGCCATGAAAGAGGAACTTGCGAAAGCCGGAATCCAAGTCGAACTCACCCCTCATTTCGCGGTAGTTCACCCCTACAACGGAATCCAACAATCTTTCTATTTTGATTCCCATAATGACCATCGAATCGCGATGGCCTTAAGCCTCTTCTCCTTACGAGGCGACGTCGAAATCTCCGGGGCGGAAGCCGTAAAAAAATCCTATCCCAGATATTTTGATGAACTTTCCAATCTCGGAATGGAGGTAACCAAGTATGAGTAAATTACCCAAGCGGATCCTAATTATCGGCCTTGGCCTCATGGGCGGAAGCATCGCGGAAGCCTTAAGCCACAACGGCTACCACGTCGAGGCCATCTCTTTATATGAAGAGGAAATCTCTTTTGCAAAAGAAAAGGGATTCATCCAAGACGGCCGAACCACTTTTTCCAAAGAATACCTTGCTTCCTTTCCGTGCTTCCTCTTCGCCTTATATCCTTCCACTTTGGTGAAATGGATGAAGGAACACGTAAACGACATCGCCCCAAACACCCTCTTAACCGATGTCACGGGCATCAAAGAACCCATCATTCGAGAAATTCTTCCTCTTCTCAAAGGCAAAGACATCGACTTCGTCTTCGCTCATCCGATGGCGGGCAAAGCCAGAAAAGGCGTCGGTTACGCAAGCAAGGATATTTTCAAGGGATCCAACTTCCTAATTACCCCGATTCCCATCAACAAAGAAGAAAACATACGGGCAATCGAAGAACTCGGTCGGACCCTAGGGTCCGGGCAAATCGTTCGCGTATCCCCCAAAGAACACGATGAAATGATTGCTTACGTCTCACAGTTAACGCATATTATCGCCATGGCGCTCATGAACGCGAAAAAGGAGACACATTTAGATGAATATACCGGTGACTCCTTCCGTGATTTGACCCGAATCGCCGAAATGAACGACGAGATGTGGCCAGAACTCTTCATAATGAACCAAGCCACGCTTCTTCAGCAGATGGATTTGTTCCTCGACGAAATGAATAAAATCCGGGACGCCATCGCCCACGCATCCATCGATGAATTACGAAAGATGATGCAATCCTCCACCGTCAGAAGAGAAGCCTTCTCCTCGGAAAGCAAAAATTTATGAACCTCACACTCACCCGACAACTCCCCACCCCCAAAGAACTCCGCCAAATGTATCCGATGGACGAAGAATGCGCGGCCATCAAAGCCAAAAACGACGAAAGAATCCGTGCAATTTTCGAAGGAAAAAGCAATCGTTTCCTTTTGATTATCGGCCCTTGTTCCGCCGATCGAGAAGATGCGGTCATCGACTATATCCTTCGCCTTCGCGAGATTTATCCCCTCATTGAAGACGTCATTGAGATTGTTCCTCGCATCTACACGAACAAGCCGCGCACCATGGGCACCGGCTACAAAGGGATGCTCCATCAACCCGATCCCACCCGTTCTCCGGACTTGCTCAAGGGTCTCATCGCGATTCGCAAAATGCACATGAAAGCCATTCGCGAAACCGGTTTTTCTTGCGCGGATGAAATGCTTTATCCCGAAAACCACGCTTATCTCGCGGATTGCTTATCTTACGTTGCAGTCGGTGCCCGAAGCGTGGAAGATCAGTTCCATCGTCTCGTCTCTTCAGGAATCGATGTCCCCGTTGGAATGAAAAATCCAACTTCCGGTGACTTGTCCGTAATGCTGAATGCGATTCACGCCGCCCAATTCGCCCAATCCTTCATCTACCGTGGTTGGGAAGCCCAAAGCAAAGGAAATCCCTTAACCCATGGCATTCTCCGCGGATTTGTCGACGAAGAAGGAAGAAGCTCTCCCAACTACCATTACGAGGCCCTTTCCCGCCTTTCAGAAATCTATACCTCTGAAAACTTTCAAAACCCAGGACTCATCATCGATTGCAATCATTCCAACTCCGGAAAGAAATACCTCGAGCAGATTCGCATCGCCAAAGAGATTCTCGTCTCAATGAACCTCAACCCCAACGTCCGTTCCCTCGTGAAAGGACTCATGATTGAATCCTACATCGAAGACGGGTGCCAAAAGATTGGGGAAGGAACCTATGGGAAATCCATCACGGATCCTTGCCTTGGATGGGACAAGACCAAGGAACTTCTCCTCGAGATGGCCTCGATACTTCGGAAAATGTAAAAACGGCCCGAAGGCCGTTACTGATAACGTGGTGGATCGTGAGGGACTCGAACCCGCGACCCGCTGATTAAGAGTCAGCTGCTCTACCAACTGAGCTAACGATCCACGTGCCCTTTTTCAAAGGCTGGGTTATTTTACCGCGGGTGCTGGCGCACTTCAATAAGGAATTTTAAGCATTTTTCGGAAAGAAAACGCGCTCTTCCTGAAAGGAAAGAGCTATGTTTTGACAACATAGTTTCTTGCCCCTACGATTAAGGGCGTTTCTACATAGAATATAGCGATGACAAACCTCAGTGAAAACCCGACCAACGAAGTGAAAAGAAGCATACGTCTCGCCTCTTTTTGCTTGGATGCGTTGATTTCTTGCGTTTTAGCCATTCTTTTGATTCCTTTGGGAAATGCAATATTGGGCGCCTTGCCCTCCTTCAACGAAACCGTTTCCGCCATCACCGAAAACGCGGAAACCAAAGTCGAAATCATCGAAGAAAGCCACTTGGGAGTTCAAAAAGAGAACGGAGACTTCTATACAGTTTCCGAACTCGCCAACGAATACCTCTATTCCTTAACGAAGACGAGTCTCCTTCGTTACGGAAGGCAGGAAAGCGATTTGTCTTCCATCTATTTGGAGGTGGGTGAGATTTCCCTTCATTCCGACCGTCTTGGATACTACTATTCCGAATTTAAACCGAACCATATGGATGGGTACCTCGACTTAGGAATTTTCGGAAAAGACCAGTACTTATCGATACTTATTTTAGAGAATGAGTCTCTCTACAACGATGAGGAATACCCCTTATTAACCGAAGAAGCCGCTGCACAAATCGACGAGGCAATTCGCAACGAAGATTACGCCTTAGGTGGGGCAAAGAAAACGGCAATTCTTAACCGCTATGAGCGACTTCTCCAGGATGCCTGCGACGAACTCGAATCCATGTATCAGCCTTACCTTCAGGCTCACGCAACGTACCAGACGGCCTATCAGTCATTCCTTATTTACCAATATTCCGTGATCCTTATTTCCGCCTTAATCGGGGTAATCGTCTGTTACATGGTTCTCCCCTTATTCCTCTCCGGTGCAACAATTTCTATGAAGTCTCTTCACCTCCAATATACCAAAAATAATGGAGAACGGTACCCGAATTCGCGTATTTTCTTATCCAGTTTGCCCATGCTTCTCGCCGTTCCCTGTATTGGGCTTTTGTCTACCTTGCTGACCTCTTCGTTTACGCTGCAAGGAGGAACGGCGGCTAACATCTTCTTATTGCTTGGGACTGTCTCCTTTATTCTTTGTCTCGTGAATTATCTCTTCACTTTCTTCGGAGCAAAGCAAACCGGCAGAGAAAAATGTTTCGGGTTGTACTTATCCCAAATAACGGAGGGCAACAATGGAAAGTAAAGAGCTAACCTATCCCATGCCTCCCCTTCATAAATCTTTCTTGGCCAAATTCTTCGACTTGTTCTTGGTATTTCTTTTGGGGGCGACCTTTTTCGGACTCGCTCAAATTATCCTTCCTTCCCTCCCCGCCTACGCGGAAGCACAGCAACGCCAAGCATCTCTTCAAATAGAGTCCCGCCTCTATGTCGAAAGTGATATCGGTCTCACTCGATTATCCGACTATTTGGATGGACAGGATCTGACAAGAAGAGAAAAGTGCACCCAATACGAAGAAAACCTCACCTATTTCTTTGTCGAATTCTTAGACGAAGAAGGGTCGGTTCGTTATAAGAACGATAAAGCAGAAGCCAAAGTCGAAGGATCCTCTTTATTTCAAGAAGACGGCTCTTGGGCTTTCTCTTCAAGCGATTATGAAGTCCATTACCTCGATTTCTACGAAAACGAATATTCCAACATCGCTTTGGGTCTCCTTCACGAACAAGGGGAATACAAGAAAACAAACCAGAGGAAACTCATTTTCGAACTAGTTTCCCTATTCGTTTGTTTTTCCCTCTCCCACATCCTTTTGATGCTTGTGATACCCCTTTGTTTCCGAAGGGGTAAGAAAACCTTGGGGCTCTTTTTCGCCCACATAGGCCGCGTAGGGAAGGACGCATTGTCCTTAACCCCTCTTCGAATGGTTCTTTTCTGGTTGTTCGACTTTGTTTTTCTCTTTTGGGGATCGATTGTCACCTTCTTGATTCCCTTGGCCATCTCCATGGGCATGGCGGCCTTCCGAAGCGACCATCAAAGTCTTGGGGAATATGTCAGTGGAGTGCATCTTGTGGATGACTCCGAACAAAAGATTTTTCGAAACTGTTACGAAGTTGTCGAAGCGGAACAAAAATAACGGGTGTATTTTCTAAAAATTGGTATTATTCTCGTGTTATGGAAATCCGAATTGAGCATTTAGACAAAGAGTTTCCTTCTCGTGACAAGGGCGGCGAACCCACCAAAGCGGTTTCCGACCTCGATTTGCTGATTCGCGATGGTGAACTCATGGGTCTTTTGGGGCCTTCGGGATGTGGAAAATCCACGACCCTTTACATGGTCGCGGGATTAAAGGACGTTACCTCCGGCTCCATTTATTTCGACCAAGAAGACGTCACCCACCTCGATCCGGAAAAAAGAGGCATTGGGCTAGTCTTCCAAAACTACGCGCTGTACCCCCACATGACGGTCTACAAAAACGTCGAATTCCCCTTAACGAGCCTGAGAATTGAAGAGAACAAAAAAGATTTCGATTACCTCTTCCATAAAGGCATTCGAGACGTCTTGAAGCAAAAAGAAGAGGTACGTATGTGCTTTATCCTCGAAAACGAAGAGGAAAAGAAACCCGAAATAAAGATCATCACCGCGATTATGAAGCGCTTCGATTTGACCTATCGCGCTTCAAGGAAAATCTATTCCGACGTCAGCAAACTCGGCGGACCAAGAGATGAAAACCTTGACGCATTGATTGACGAAGCCCAAAGCAAAATCGATCGGGCAATCGCTATACAAACCAAAAAGGGATGCATAATCGATGAAGACGGAACCCTCCTTAAGGACGGGAACCCCATTCCGATCACGCGGAGACTATCCAAGGATGAGCGAGACACTTTGGTCCGTCGTACCGCTGATCTCGTTCAAATCGGAGAATACCTCCACCGCAAACCAAGCGAGCTTTCCGGCGGTCAGCAGCAACGCGTCGCGATTGCCCGTGCTTTGGTCAAACAGCCACGTGTCCTCTTGCTTGACGAACCTCTTTCCAATCTTGACGCGCGCCTTCGTATCCAAACCCGTGAAGAAATCCGCCGCGTGCAACAAGCCACGAAAATCACGACGATTTTTGTTACCCACGACCAAGAAGAAGCCATGTCCATCTGCGATCGAATCTGTGTCATGGAAAACGGCGAGGAACGCCAAATCGGGAAGCCACAAGACATCTATCGGAATCCCAATTGCCTCTTTGTCGCCAAATTCTTAGGAACTCCCCCAATCAACGTCTTCCATGGATGCATTAAAAATGGCGCGGTCTATATCGGCGAAGAAAAACTGTTTGCAGTCCAAAAAACCTTGCAGAACCAAGAGGTAACCATCGGAATTCGCCCCGAAGCGTTCACTGAAATAATCCCACAAAGCGGCGATGGACTATCTTTTGAAATCGAAGATATTCTTACCCAAGGAAGAGACACCACGCTTGTAGGATCTTCCCCTTTTGCCGAATCCGAACAAATCAAAGCCATTGTTGATGGGGATATCGATTATCAAAAAGGACCCGTGAAGTTCCGCTTGAAGCCGCACAAAGTCTATTTGTTTGAGGTGGCTACTGGAAAACGAATTGAGACCGAATAATGGAAAAAAAGAATCAGTGGAAGGCTTGGCTATATCTCGCTCCCGTCTTGATATTGATGGCCATTTTCACGTTCTATCCCATTTTTTCCACGATCGTTATTTCTTTCCTCAAAGATTACAACAACGTCACCGGCGCCCATAACGGTTTTACCTTCTATAACTATCAATATGTCTTGGGCTTTGCTGAAAAATACGAGGGAACGGGTATCTTTAATCAGACTTTTTTCTCCTTAAATCCCGCGGGCCACAGCGCCTTTTGGAACACGATGTTCATCACCTTCGTGACAGTTCCGATTTCGGTCGTTCTCGCATTGCTGATTGCTATCTTGATCCATTCGATTGGGCCCTTGAAAAAATTCTTCCAAACCATTTTCTTCATGCCTTACGTTACAAACGTCATCGCGGTTGGCATGGTATTCAGCGTTATCTTTGGCCAATTTGGCATATGGAATCGTTTGTTTGGGCTGGGAACTCAATGGCTAGACGTCAACGGGGCAACTTGGGAAAGCGTCATGTTCGTCCTTTGTCTCTACATCATTTGGTCCGCACTTCCCTACAAAATTCTCATTTTCCTTTCCGGGCTAGAAGGGATCGATAAGCAATATTATGATGCGGCCCGAATCGATGGAGCGGGCAAGGTCAAAACCGCTTGGAAGGTGACCGTCCCGCTTCTTTCGCCCCAAATTCTCTACATCACCGTCACCTCGTTCATCGGGGCTTTCAAGGAATATTCCTCCGTCGTCGGTTTGGTCAACCGTTATTACACGAACAACCCAAATAAACCCAATCTCTTCACCGCGGTCTATTGGATTTACGATCAGATGAGCAAGGATTCCTGGAACACTTCTTCCCAATTCGCGGCCGCTGCCGCGGTCATCCTCTTGGTTGTCATTTTGACTTTTACCCTGATTGAGCTCGCGGTCTCCAAAAAGAAAGTGGTCTACAAATGAAACAAGCAAAAATTCCGACCACCCTCAAGCTCGTTTTGCCAAAAGGAAGGGGACGTCTATCGAAAAAGGTCCAAACCCCAGAACAAATCCGCCGCTCCCAAAACATTCGGAAAGGCATTGCCCTTGGCTTTGTTTATCTTTTCTTGGGCGCGATGGCCCTTGTGGTTCTTTTCCCTTTCTATTACATGATCGCCGCCTCATTTATGACTCAGCAAGAGGCCACTAACGGTGCCTTAGTCCCTCAACTCTCCGCGATATGGGAAAACATCGCGTTCAACTATTCCAACACCTTCCGCAGACTCAACTTTTTCTCCCACGTTGGAACAACCTTAATCATCGCGATTTCGACAACCATTCTCCAATTATTGACCACCATTCTCGCTTCTTTTGCTCTTGCCCGTCTAGAATTCCGCGGTAGAGACATCGTCTTCATCGCCTTCCTTGCAACCATGATGGTCCCGGGAGAACTTCTTGCGATTTCCAACTACACGACGATGTCCAACCTCGGATTCATCGGTAACGACCAGACCTATCTGCAGGCCATTTTGGTCATGATTCTCCCCATGATCGCGTCTTCCTTCTATATCTATCTATTGCGTCAAAACTTCAAACAAATACCCGATGAACTCTATTTGGCCGCGAAGGTCGATGGAAAAAGCGATTGGGAGTTCCTTTGGAAGGTCATGGCGCCTCTAGCAAGCCCCACTCTCATCACCATCGCGATTCTCTCCTTCATCAGCTCTTGGAACTCGTATGTTTGGCCATCCCGCGCGGTGTCCAACTCCGAATACCAGGTGATTTCGGTCATTATCCGCACGGGCTCGCTTACGTATGAGGTGAGCGCAGGGGAGTGGCGAACCATGATTCCCTGGCAAATGGCGGCCTCCGTTTTGACGGTTGTTCCACTCCTGATTCTCTTTATTGTTTTCCGAAAATCCATCATGTCGGGAACTGGGCGAAGCGGAATCAAAGGCTAACCCCACCAATCAGTAAATCGATACTCATTTTTACCGACATATGAGCACTTTTTTACATCCTTTGGCCTTAAAGAATAAAATCTTATTGATATAATCAATCCGTCTCAAAACATACTAGATCAAGGAGAGACCTATGAAAGTGAATTCCAAAATTCTTGTTCTCGCCGCCATCACCGCGTTTGGTCTTGGTAGTTGCGGCGGAACTCCGAGCAATTCGGAAAACCAATCGGAAAAAGCCGAGAAAACCGAGGTCGTTTGGTGGGTTCCCTGCGGATCCGATTTAGAAACCAACACCATTTACAAATACGTTTGTGGGATCGCCGACAGCTACAACTCGAGCCACGACGACGTCCATGTGAGCATTGTTTCCAAAGGAAATAAGAACAATGACTACACCGGTACCGCAAACGCGGTCAGCGATGCTCTCACCGCGGGCAATACCCCCTCGATGGTCACCACCTATGGTACCTATGTCGCCGCCTGGCGCAAAGCGGCCCCGAAAGCCGTCGTTGACGTCACCGACTATGGCAAAACCTTAGAAGCCGATTCCGACTTCAACCAAAGTTACCTCGTTGCCGAAAAGCAACAATACGACGGCAAGTCCTACTACTCCCTTCCTTACTCCAAGTCCGGTGAAGCCTTCCAATACAATAAGGAAGTCTTCTCTGCCGTTGGCGCGGTCGCCGCGGGCAGTGCCGTGGAAAAGGGATACCCCGCTCCGGTTTCGCTTGATAGCAAACAGGCTTACAGCGTCCCGACCACCTTTGTCGAAATGATGGATCTTGCCCGCCAAATGAAGGTGGATTACCCCTCCGTCAACTGGGGGCGCGGAGAAGATGGCCAATACGTCGCCGTTCCTGTCATCTACGAATCCTCGATGAACCTCTTCGTCACGGTTCTCGAATCCGCTGGCATCACCTTCATGGATGCCACCAAACCCCTTGCCCAATCCGTCCCTTTCATCGATGATCCCGCCGCGAAAGCCGCGATCGTTCAACTCAAGAAATGGTCCAACGAAGGCTTGCTTGCCACCAAAAACCAACTCGGGAAAGATGGCTCCTACACCAAGTATCCTTCCACCGTCGTGAGTGAAGGCAACGCTTTTGTGATGATTACCTCCACCGCGAATGCCCCCTGGTGCGCCGCGGATGGCTACTCCATCGGCTTTGACCGCGTTCCGAAGTGGGATGATAACAGCGAATACCGCACCCTTTCCCAAGGCCCGAGCATCGCTTTCTTCAACCACAACAACCAAGATGAAATCGATGGCGCCCTTGATTTCTACAAGTATTTGACCAGCACCGCCAACACCGCGAAGCTTGCCCTTGATACCGCCTACTTCCCCTGCCGCCAAAGCTCCTATGAAGACGAAGGACTCAAGGCGACTCTCGAAAATGCCGCCAAAACCATCAACTACGCCACGGATTACGACGTCAAGAAATCCGCTTATATCGGCGAAGTCTTGAACCTCAACAAAAAGGTCTCCGAAGGCAACGAATACTTCATGTCCCCGGTCAATGAGCTCTCCGCTTCCGTCCGCACCGCCGTTTCGGGCATCATGGACGCGATCTTCAACGATGTGGAGGCCACGACCGACGAAGCCATCCAATCCCTCGTTAACAGCGCCTTCGCGGACGCGAAAGCCACCATTTTCCGCGACTAACTATGAATTCGAACCACCCGATTTCGGAAACGAAGGATGCCTTTTCGGAACCGAAAGAACGCATGGAATCCCTCCATCGAGAACTTCGCCGCGTTGAGGTTGGGAAATCCCATTCCTATGCCGCCCTTGTTCTCGCGGGGATTCTGCTGGTGGTCGGTCTCATCTTTCTCTACGCTTCGTTCAAATACGACGAAACCAGGACACGTGAATTCCGTCCCCAAAGCATTGAATTCGCGACCTGCATCGCCCTCTCTTCCATCGGAGTAATTCTTGGGGTGTATGGAGGTATTCGATTGACCCTCCAAAGCCTCACGAAACGCCGCTTAACGAAGGAAATCAACGAAGCAAGGAAATAATCCAACAAAAAAGTGCGATTCCCAATTGGGTCGCACTTTTTGCTTGGATTATTTTGCATCCATGAATTCGTCGGAATTCGGATCCTCTTCTTCTTTGGGCTCGTCCTTAGAGGGAAGATTGCCTTCTTCGTCGGGAATATCGTCTTCGGTCAATCCTTCGAGGGCCATCATGTCCTTCATCGAGGGATCTTCTTCAAGAGGCTCTTCCGTATCAGTTTCGCTTTCTTCCTCAATCATCGGGGGCAGAACGGGTTGTTCTCCTCCGTTTCGGGTTTCGAACTCATCGAAGCTCGTGATGGTCGCCGCGGTGGCGCGAGCCGCCCCGATCGTACGGGAATCGAGAACCCCAATCGAAGCAAGAGAGGCACTGACGTCAGAAGTATCGCTGACAAGACCGCTGTCGCCCTTGATAAGACGCGCCAAGGTGTCGTCGTGGGTGGCCGCGTATTCTTTTTCTTCCTGCTCATCATCGAAGATCGCTTCGGTGGTCTTGTCGTCGATTACCATCGTATGGGTCAACATATCGTGAATCGAAAGGTGATTCCGACCCATCATCTTTACGATGAAAGAAATAAAGACCATGACCCCGAACAAAAGGAAGGTCAGGAACTGGTTGAAAGGCAGTAAGAACATCGTGAAGGGGAACATCATGAACACCGCATGAAGGATTGTTCTCCCTTTGCTGCATTGGTAGCCGTCGCTTCCGATGACGGAGAGACGCATGATGAGTTTTCCGAGGGTTTTCCCACGTTTCAAACAGCAAGGCAAGATCAAGAAAAACACGAGAATAGGAGTCAAAATCGAGGGTAAACTCGCGATATAGGAGACGGTGCTCAAACGATTGGAGTATTCCACCATCACATCCTGCGCCAAAAGGTGCGTACAGGCATTGAAATAGTAGCCCGAAGCTCCATTCCCATCGGCCCCCATATACGCTTCAAAAAGGTCTTTATTCGCGGCTTTTACGTCTTCGACGTCCGGGCTTGCTAGACGATCCGCCACCGCAGGGCTTGGAACTGGGGCTAAGGTGTAGTTTGGGTTCCCCTCCGCATCGGTGGGGACGGTAAACCATTGGCCGTCCGCAACATCGGTCCCTTCGATGGAATAGACGGTCTTATAGATGTATTTGCCCGCTTCCACGAGGTAATTCGGATCGGATACATCGACTTTGGTTTTAAATCCCGTCAATTCGAATTTCGAGGTTTCGCTTTGTTGGGCACAGAGGACGTAATAATAGTTCCAAACGATCTCCTGGGCGTCCTCCCAATGGGAATAGAGGGCGTTCCCTTCTCCATCGAACGTAAGGTTCGACGGCGTGCCTCCATCTTGGGCGACGTAAAGCCCGGAGGAGACCGCGAGATCGTAATATTCGGCGCGCGTTTCATAAAAACCTTGCGCGGGCGCAAGGACGTTCGCGCCCAGGGTGTAGTTCATTAACATCCCGACCGCTAAAGCGAGCAGAGCGTCAATCAAAAAGGCTCCGGTTTCCTTTCCCATCGGGGCTTGGGAAATATAAGTGGGTAATGGTTTGGCTTCTTTTTTCATATTGCAATAATAGTACCCAATCGGAGAGAAGATTCCTAATAAAAAAGAAGATTATTCTGTGAATACAAAGAAAGGCCACCCACGAGGGGTAGCCTTTCAATGTTAATGGGTTAGCGAAGCGAAACTCAGTGGAGAATTTCAGCAACGGTGCCAGCGCCGACGGTACGGCCACCTTCGCGGATGGAGAACTTGGTTCCCTTTTCC
>JAXFGC010000001.1:0-24272 GCA_034171505.1 Candidatus Alloenteromonas sp.
GGATTGCTCGTCTACTATCTCGATGCGGATAACTACCTCACTCTAGAAGCGCGTTATCGTAACTGGAATCGTCCTCAAGAAATTCGTTCTATTGCCTTATCTGGCAAAATCGGTGGCGTCAGCACCGATTGCTTCAGCGAATCATGGGCTGACGGATCCGCGATGCATCCTGCCGACGGATTCAAATTGACCGCTGAAGTCACCATTACGATGTCGACCACCGTCAAGTACACCTTGACTGGCCTTGGAAATAGTTGGAGCAAAACCGACACCTTCAGCGCTCCCTTCACGGATACCAGCAAGAAAGTCGGCGTTGTGACTTACAATGACGTCGCTTCCGCCTCCAATTGGAACTTGGAATACCTTGCCACTCCGGAAGCTGAAATACCGTTGGAATATGAAAAGATGGGTACGGTGACCGCGAAGCAATATGCCGATGGTAGAGTCGTCGTTGGCGGATGCGATTGGAACGCCCCCTGCGGCGCCGTGAAGGCTCTCTCGAATGGTTCGAGTTACTCCCTCTCCGCGGATATCGCCGGTAGCTACACTGCTTCGGGGAACGAGGCCTATTATGGCTTCCTCGCTTACTACGCGGACGACAATAACTACCTCATCACGTATATTCAATACAGTGCTACCGACCGTCCGCACGAAATCCGTGAATTGCAATGCGTCGGCAAAATCGGTGGGGTGGATGCCGGTTGGGTTGGCGACCTCTGGTGTAATGGCATCAACGTCCTCCACAACGTTACCAAATCGTTCTCCATCAACGTCACGGTTACCTCCTCCCTCATCACGATTGACACCATGATGACCTGCGGCACTTACACCAAGACCGGTACTTGGACGAAGGGTGGCACCGACTTGCAACCTTCCGTGAAAGCGGGTCTTTACACCCACAAGGATTCGAGCGCGACGTACACCAACGTCGTCATCGGCTAATCCGAATTTGTTATAAACGAAACGGGCACCGCGCGGTGCCCGTTTTCCGTTAACCAAATCGGAAAAAGGACTAAAGAAAAAACCTTTTTGGGGTATCGTCGGTTTTCAATTGCCAACGAACCTAAAAAAGGACGACAACATTACGCCACATACAAACGATGAGGTCTCGTCTTTTTGAATAAGTTCCGATCGGATGCACGCAGAAATGCCGTTTCAAGGGATTTCTGGTGAGAATCAATTACTTGACGAACAAGAGCTTCCCGTCCACGAGCCGCGCGGCTTTGGAAAAGAAGAGGATGTCTTCCTCGTGATGGGTCGCGTAGATGATGGAACTCTTTCCAACGGATGCGAACTCAAATAAGAGGGACATGCATTCCTTTTTGGAAAGGGAATCTAACGCGGAGAAGGGTTCATCCGCGAGAAATAGGGAGGGTTCCTTTATGAGGGAACGGCTTAACGCGATCTTTTGTTTTTGACCCAAGGAGAGATGTTTTGGGGAGAGATTCAGGTAATCCTGGAGATTGCACTTTATGAGCATCTCTTTGACCCGGATATCCTTTTCTTCGCGGGACAAATGGAATCCCGACAAACCCATCATGAGGTTCTCATAGACGGACATATGGGGATAAAGGAAGGGGTCTTGGAACATATAGGCGACGTCCCGATCTTTCGTGACGATGGGCAAGACGTCGTTCCCATCTTCGAGAAAGGTGCCTTTTTCCGCGTTTAGGAATCCCGCGAGAACCTTTAAGAGGGTGGTCTTTCCACTTCCGGAGGCTCCTAGTAGACATAAACTCTCCCCTTCATTCAAGGAAAAGGAGACATCCGTTAATACGGGGGTACAACTCTTTTTGTCGCGATAAGAAAAGGCGATATGCTCCGCGAGGAAATCACTCATTCTGGAATAACCCCTTTCGATAGAAATCCTTGAAATGGTATCGATGGATTTTTTCATCCGCGACATCCGCGATGAAGCAGGTGGCGGTCAAGGACGAGAAACCGAGCAAAAAGAAGAACTCGATGATGGACAAGACCAGAAAGCAAATAAAGGGAATGAGGTAGACGAATCCGTCCAATAGAAAGAGCAACGTTATGGGAAGCCCAATTAGGAGCAAAGACGGCCATAACCCTTTCAAGGAGGAGAACATCAACGCGTAGGTGGATTTGATTTTATGCAGGAATCCATCCGAGTAACGGTCCTCCACGAATGCAAAATAAGGGAGGGAGGTAACCGTTATCAAGAGGAATAAAGCCTGAAATGCATAGAGGAAATAATAGTATTCCACTGCCTCCGCGGAGATGATGTTGGACAAAAACAATAACGCGTAATGAATGAAACAGAGGATCAACGCGTAGAAGAAGTTGCCTTTCCAGTTCTTTTTGATGCCTAAGAAGAAATCCTCCCGTAAGAACAAACCTTCGTTGAAAATGAGCTTACGGAGGCAATGGGATACCCCGGATATTCCAACGGACAACAGCAAGAAGCACGGAAAAATGGCAAGTCCCATTAACCTGCGATAGGCGCATACCTGCATCCATTGTTCGATAGGATCGCTGATGGAAGAGAGAATCGAGCCTTCTAACATGAAGTGGACGAGCATCACCCCGACGCTAGGTAAGAAGAAAATCCCCAGAATCAAGGATAACTGGAAGATGAGAAAGGGATGGTTCTTCAAAAAGAATTTGATTTGGCCTTTACGGGTAACGGGAAAGGAAAACGAAGGAGGATTATTTGCCATCGAGAGTAAAGATCCGTCGGTAGGCGGCGATATCGGCCTTGGGGTTGCGTTCCACGTCCAAGAGTCCGTTTTGTTCCGCCTCTACGTCGGTGATTTGGGTATAACAGAATCCCGCGATTCTGTCATTCGAAACGATCGCTTTTACCAATGCCTCAATCCGAGAGAGGTAATCCGCTTCGGAGTTCACGGTTCCATATCCCCAGGCGGAATCGCCCTTCTTTTGATAGGCGACCCCTCCGAATTCATCGATGAGGATGGGCTGGCCTTCGTAATGATGCCCATCCGCGAAAGAGGCGCGGGTTTGTTTGTTGACTTGGAAGTTCTTATCTCCCAAAACCGCCTCCATGTTTTGATAGAACGAGGCGAATTCATCTGGATTCTGGGAATAATTATGGAAGGTGATGATGTCTCCTCCGACGTTCTCCCATCCGTCATTGGAGATTATGGGACGGGTGGGGTCGATGGCCCGGGCAAGTTCGCATAGGGATTTCGCGAAAGCCTGTTGGCTCTTGTCCACGAGGATATCCGGGGTGCCCCAGGATTCGTTGATCCCGACCCACATGACGATGGAGGGGTGGTTATAGAATTGACGGATGGCGTCCACCCATTCTCGGGAGGTGGAGACGACCGTCGTAGAGTCGTAGGCGTAAGGGGAAGGCATCTCAAAGCTCGTGAGGATGCCCATGATATCGCAGAGATAATAGAAACGTTCGTCCTCAATCTTTTGGTGCATGCGGATTCCATTGAATCCCAAGGCTTGAATGAGGTTCAATTCGTGGATGATTTGTTCTTCGGATTCATAAGTCATCCCCGAACGGGGCAAGTATCCTTGTTCCAAGACAAAACGAAGGTAATACGGGTTCAAATTCAAATAGAAGCGGTCCCCTTTCGCCTCAAATACGCGGTATGCCGTGTAGGATTTGACCAAATCAATCTCTTCCCCACCTTCGTACAAGGTGAGTTCGAGTTCGAATAACGCGGGGTCATTGGGTCCCCAGTAGATGCGTCCAAACCCTTCCTCGAATGCGGTCAAATCGATGAGGATTTTCCCTTTGCCGGCGTAGAGGCGGTGCATGCAACTGGAAACCTTTTTGCCGCGGAAGGAGGCGGTAACCTTAAGGGAGAGGTTATCCTTGTAATTCGCGATCTCGTATTCCCCTTCCACCGCGATGCGGTTTGGGATGGGGGTGAATAACATACTTTCCAAATGGGTTTTGGAGATTTCCTCCGCCCAAAGGGTCTTCCAGATGCCGGTGGTCGGCGTGTACCAGCAACCCCAAGGGCTGCGCCAAGCCTGTTTGCCGCGCGGGCGGAAGGTGTCATTGTCGTCTTCTACGCGGATGGCGAGCAAGAATTCTTCTCCGGGAGTGATGTGCCCTCGTAAGTCGATATAGAAACGGGTGTACCCGCCTTGATGAGTTCCGACGAAGTGACCGTTAACATAAACGTCGGTTTTATAGTCCGATCCTTCAAATACGAGGCGATAGGCTTTGTCGGGGGCTCCTTCGGGGAAACGGACCTTTCTCCAATACCAGACGATTTTGTGATAGGTTGGATCGGCGATTTTGGAGGATTTGGTCTGATAGGCGAAGGGAACGATGATCGTCCGTTTGCTCGCGGGGACGGTGGAAGGGTATCCAAGGAGGATTCCTTCGTCCTCGTCGTCAAAGGCGAAGGACCAAGGTCCATTGAGGTTGAAAAACGAATCGCGGACAAATCCGGGACGGGGATAATCTGCCCGATGAAAACTCACGTGGTTCATAGAGATATTTCCTACTTTGGAACAATTATCATTTATCGCCTTTTTCCCATCAATTACGGGGGATATAATATGTATGCAATTTGGCAACATCCCGTATGGCATCAACGACTTTTGGTAGTTACGTAAATGACTTTTTGGACGGAAGTTATACCGTCTACAACTACGAGGAAGAGCATTCCTCCCCCATTTTGATCGCGCCTCAAATCGCTGGATTCCAAAAAGTCGGCCCATCTTATTTCAACGAAACGAAGAACAATCCCGTTTTGATGATCAACTTAACCACGGAAGGAAAGGGACAAATTAAACTCGGGGAAGAAGAAGTCATTCTCGAACCCGGGGATTTGGTGGTCTGCAGCAACTACTATTACCATTGCCTCAAAGCGCTCAAAAACGAGAAATGGGAATTCTATTTCGTCCATATTTACCTCAATGAAATCGTGAATGCCTTTTTAAAAGACATTACAAGCAAAAAAGCGGTGATTTTCCATGGGTTTCCCGTTAAGAAAATGACGGCATCGGTATCCACTGTCTGCAAGCTCATGAAGAAGAAAACCGAAAGCGCCCAAGCGGCGACCTCCAACGTCTTATTCGGCATGCTTACGGATATCGCGTTGTTCGCCGAACGGGAATCCGCCTCCCGCACCAACGATCCGACAAGCGCCCTTCTCAACTTGCTGAATCTCCATTATTCTTCGCCTTTGCCCTTAAAGGATTTATCGAAGACGTTGCACTATTCCAAAAATCACTTGGAACGCTTGTTCAAGGCTCGTACGGGTCAAACGATTCAGGAATACCTTTATTACCTGCGGTTAACCAAGGCAGAGGAATACTTAATTCAAACCGAAATGCCCTATAACCAGGTCGCCTTAAGCGTCGGGCTATCGGAATATCGCTCCCTCTATCACATGATCAAAAAGACCTATGGGGTATCCCCCAGTGAATTCCGGGCCCATCCCAACCGTTATAAGAACACGGGAAAAGACCTCACCCATTCCTCGGATTCGGAAGACCCATTCGTCGGTTTCCTAAGCGAGGATTAATTCCTTAGGGTAGGAAGTGCCCGGTTTCTTGGTAAAGGGCATACCAATCTTCTTTGGACAATTCGATGGATTCCCCGTCGATTGCCTCTTGGATATGGGAAATCGAGGTAGAACCCGTGATGACCCAAAGATGGGGATCTAGTTTCAACAAGAACGCGGTCGCGATTGCGCATTTGGAGGTGTGGTATTTCTCCGCGTAACGAGATAAGACGTTATTGAGTTCGGGATGTTTTGCTTCATCAAAGATCGAGCCTTCGAAGAACCCCATTTGATAAGGTGACCAACATTGAATCGTGATTCCTTCGGATTTGAGGTAGAAGAAGAGGTCCTCGGTTGTTTTTGAGGAAGGGACGTTGGTTAAGAAGACGGGATCGATCATCTCGGTGTTCCCAATCCCGAGCTGGACTTGGTCAAATCGAATGGGCGTCCCCATTCTTTTTTTCAAATACTCAATTTCCGAACGGTTGAAATTGGATACCCCGAAGTCCCGGATGAGACCTTTCCGTTGGAGGAATTCCACCGCGAAGGCAATCTCTGCGTTATCCATGAAAATATCTGGACGATGGATGAGTAAAGAATCGAGATAGCCGCAGTGAAGACGTTCGATGGAATTTTGCACGTGGGAGATAATATAGTCTCGCGATGAGTCATAACCCTTGCTTTCATAGGCGATTCCGACTTTGCTTTGGAGATAGAACTTCTTTCGTAAGTCCGGTCGTTCAAGGAATACTTCACCTAGCAAGGACTCGCATTTGGTGTGGCCGTAAATATCTGCGAGATCAATCTTGTTGACGTTGTGGGCTAAAGCGTATTCGAGAATTTCGATGATTTGCTCTTTATTGAGGTTTTCGATTCGCATGAATCCTAAGGCAATCCGAGACATAGAAACGACCTCCTGTTGGGATGGTGATATTGTAACAATTATCTCTTTGTTCGTAACTCGTTCTCGAAGAATATGGGGGACGTATATGCGTATTCGTATGTACATATGCTCGCAGAAATGAAGCGATTGCAACAATTGAGAGGAGGCGGAATTCACCTCCAAAACGTTTCGCAAAAGATCCAAAGAACTAGTGGATGCCCGATAAGGAGAAAAAATTGCAAATAGAGGATGAACGGGCAAAAGAGAAACCTCCATATCTTCGATAGAATTTTGTTGTAGGGTGAGTATGGACACAGCAAAAAGGAAAAAGATTTCCTCGGGGTCTTCGGACCGCGCTTTTTTCCTTGAGGCAAAACCTTCTTGGAAAGAAGGGGAAACCAAAGAGCTTCATACTCGTGTTGTTTTTTCGGCTCATGTTCCGTTCGTGGACGCCCCCGTTTTATATGTGACGGGATGCAATTTCTATCGGATTAATTTGAATGGTTCTTTTCTGGCCTATGGCCCCTGCAGAACCAGCCATGGATACGCGGAAGTGGACGAAATTCCATTGGCGTTAACTCAAGGCGACAATTACCTCGAAATCCAGACAATTGCCTACAATTCCGCGAATTATTATAGCCCCAAAGAACCCGCTTTCCTTCAAGCGGAAGTCCGTTCGGGGGATAAGGTGATTCTCTCTACTCCAAACGGATTTATGGTCCGCGAATGGAACGAGAAACTTCAAAAGATCATTCGCTATAGTTTCCAAAGGGGATTCGCGGAGGGTTATGACTTCCGAAAGGAACCCGCAAAAGAAGAACGTCCCGTGGAGGTGGAAGGAAAAACCCTCCTTCCTCGTATGGTCAGTTACCTCAAATACCCGGAATACTCTTCTGTTCTAGTTGAAAGCGGGCAAGCCCTTTATCAGGAACGGACCATCAAGGATGATTGCTGGTTATGCGCGAGTTGTTTTGATACATTCCCGAGCGAAGATTATGAAATAGATGCCTATCGTTATGGCCTCTCGTTGACCTACCAAAAAGGGGAGATGGTAGATGAAATTAAGGGGGGTAGGTATTCGATTTTCGCTTTGGAACATGCGAAAACCGGATTCATCCACCTTGCTTTAGAATCCTCCGAAGAAGCCGAAGTCTACCTTTATTTTGATGATATTGATTTGAATTTCGGCCAAGGGGATTTTATCAACGTCAACTTCCGTCGAACGGGCGGCATGAACGGGATTGGGCTTCGCGTTAAGGCCGGCATTACCGACTTCTTATCTTTTGAGCCATATAGTGCTAAATACATCCGTGTGGTTTCTCGTCGCGGATGCGTTCGAGTGAAATCCTTAACCATTAAAGGATATGAGAATCCGGACGCGGATCGTTTCGTTTTTGTCTGCGAGGATTCCAAAATCCAATCCATCGTGGATGCGGCGAGAAATAATTTTGTTACCAACGCGGTGGATGTCTTGACCGATTGCCCCGCGCGAGAACGGGCGGGCTGGTTATGCGATTCCTATTTCTCGGGAAAGGCAGAAACCTTATTCACGGGAGAAAACAAGGTCGAGGAAAACTTCCTTACCTGCTTTTTGAACTTCACCGCCCCCATCCCCGAAGGGAGCATCCCGATGTGTTATCCCGCGGACAATTACGATGGGAAATACATCCCGAATTGGTGCCTCTTTTATGTCGTGGAAATCGCGGATTTGGCCCGTCGTCATCCTACGAAATTAATTGAATTAAGCAGAAGCAACATCGAAGGAATCTTCCGTTTCTTCTCTCGCTTTGAAAACGAATATGGCTTGTTAGAAAACTTAGAGAGTTGGGTGTTCGTCGAATGGAGCAAGGCGAATGACGATGCTTATATCGAAGGGGTGAATTTCCCAAGCAACATGATGTACGCCTATGCCCTCATGGAAGCGGGAAACCTCTATCGGGTTCCAAAGTGGATCCAAAAAGCACACAAGATTTACGAGTCCATTCGAAAGCTTTCTTTTAACGGCAAATTCTTCGTGGATAATGCCTTACGCGTGAATGGGAAACTTACGGCAACCACGAACATCTCGGAAGCATGCCAATACTACGCATTCTTCAGCAAAACCGCCTCGAAAGAAGAATATCCTGAACTTTATACGACTTTGTTAGAGCATTTCGGTGCCAAACGCGATGAGACGAAAGTCTATCCAGAAGTCGCCAAATCCAACGCTTTCATCGGTAACTTCCTCCGTTTGATTTCCTTTGTCGAAAATGGGGACAACCAAGTGATAAAGGATGAATGTATTGCTTATTTTGGCAAGATGGCAGAACTCACGGGCACCTTATGGGAGATGGACGATCCGGGTTATGGATCGCTGAACCATGGTTTTGCCTCCTACGTTGCCAATCTCCTCGTGAACTATCTGACCGGTTATGAAGGGGCCGAGGGCAATACCCTCCTCTTCTCATCCACCTCGATTGCCATCGATTGTCACATTGAAGTTCCCCTTCGAAGCGGTAAACTCGTGATGGAGAGGAAAAACGGAGAATTGTCCGTTTCGGTCCCCGAAGGATATCTCGTGAAAGGCAACGCGAATGATTCGCATCGTTAATCGGATGTTTGTTCAGGACGGGAAACCGTTCTTCCCCGTTATGGGGGAATACCAATATTCGAGAACCTTTTCCCAGGATTGGGACAAGGACATGAAAAAGATGAAGGCGCTTGGCATCAACGTCATCGCCTCGTATTCGTTCTGGATTCATCACGAGGAAATCCAAGGGGAATTTGATTTCTCGGGGAACAAGAACATCCGTTTGTTCCTCGAAACCGCAAAACGAAATCACCTTTTGGTTTCCCTTCGCTTGGGCCCCTGGGTCCATGGGGAGGCCCGGAACGGGGGATTCCCGGATTGGATTTATGACGTGGGCTGCCGTCTACGAAGTAACGACCCCGTCTATATGAATTTGGTTCGTCGTTATTTCTCGCGTCTCTACCAAGAATGCCAAGGGTATATGGAGAAGGACGGGGGTCCTGTTTTCTCCATCCAAATCGAAAACGAATATGCCCAATGGGGCAAATCCGATGATGAGTTCGGGGATGTCCATATCCGCGCTTTGCAAGCGATGTTACAAGAAATCGGGTTTGATGTTCCCGTGTATTTGGCCACGGGCTGGGGATACGCCGCGACGGGAGACGCCCTTCCCGTTTGGGGGGCTTATGCGGCAGGACCTTGGGAGCAACATACCGACCCCCTTCCTCCTTTGGAAGGATATCTTTTCTCCCCCAATCCGAACGACAAATCCATCGGAAGCGATACGGGGATTAAGGATTTTGATTTGTCCTCGAAAAAGAACGAAGTCCCTTATGCCACGGTGGAACTTGGATCGGGGATTCAGGTTACCAAGCTTCGCCGTCCCTTGCTACGTGGACGCGATAATGCCTCCATTGTCTGCTGCCGACTCGGAAGTGGGGTGGATGCGCTAGGATATTACGTGTTCCATGGGGGTATCCATCCAATGGGCAAAAAGAGTTCCATGCAGGAATTCCGAAATGAAGCCCGTCTCGACGCCGGATCTTTCTGCGATTTGCCCGAACGTGATTACGATTTCCAAGCCGCGATATCCCAATATGGCAGAGTCCATGAAAGTGGGTATTCTCTCCGTTTATGGAACCAGTTCGCGGCAACGAACATCCATCATTTGCTCGGCGCGGAGGTAACCTTTTTTGAGGATAACGCGACCCTTCCAGAGGATTTGGATTCCAAGCGTTATTCCTTCCGTCATAAAGGGAATTCGGGTTTTTTGTTCATCAACCGATTTGTTCGGAATTACCAAGTAAAGGACCATCCTCTTTCAGAATACGTAGCTTCCTTAGGGATTACGGTTCCAGATATCCCTCTTCCTATGGATTCTTTCGGTGCCTTGCCGGTGAATCTCACTTTCGGAAGCGCGAAGATCTCCTTTTCTTTGGCCACCCCGTTTTTGGTCCTAAACGGCAAGGACGTGATTCTCACCCAAACATTTGGTTCCTCATATTTACAAGGGGAGAACAAAGAAGGTAAGTTCCTCTTCCTCACTCAAGAAGAAGCGGAACATTGCTATTCCTTTACCTACCAAGGAAAGGAGGTCGCGATCGTAACAGAGGGGGAGGTCTACGAAGGGGAAGACGGGTTCCATCTCATCACCCCAAAAGATACCTACGTAAAGGTCTATCCCAATATCCCAGGAATGATAAATAACGCTAGTTTCATCCAAAACGATGGAGAATGGGGGGTCTATTTGGTTTCCGCTTCCATTCAGGGAAAGTCAAAAACCGTTGTTCACGAGATTCCAAGCAGCGAAGAAGCCCGTCGATATCAGATTGAAGTGGAGTACGAAGAAAAGAAGGGGGACGTCTATCTTTCGATGGACTTTGAAGGGGATTCAATCGACCTCTATGTCAATGGCAAAAAAGAGAACGATCGATTCTATATCGGTTCCTCTTTTGAAGTGGGGTTGCGGCAATACGGGTACCCTGATTCGGTAGAAATCGCGGTCCATCCTTTGAAAGAAAACGAACCCCGTTATCTCGAAAAGAAACCCGGATTCGTAAACGGGGTGGCTTGTTCCTTAACCTCTTCCAAGGTGACCCTTTGCAAGGACCTCCTCCTTATCGATGGGAAGCCCGCCAAGTCCGAGGAGATACCCCATAGACCTTCTTGAAGGCGTTCGTGAAGGCGCTTTGGGAAGAGTAGTTGAGACGCATTGCGATGTCGAGGATGGAGTCCTCACTGTTGGACAAAAGCATCGCGCTATAGAAAATACGGGATTCGTTGAGGCATTCGACCATGGTTTTGCCAACGTGTTTTTTGAATTCGCGGCAGATGTGTCCGCGGGAATAGTTCATTTCCGAGATGATTTCCCCGATGCTCTTTCGAAGGGTTCTCTCGGTGTTTAAATCTCGGAAAAACTGTTGAATCCATTCGGGATGCGCTTCTTCCATGGATCGATCGGTGTTTCGGAGATAGAGGTCGAGGATATTGCAAATTGCGACCGTGTGGTGGCGTTCGATGGTCTCCACCCCTTCTTTGGTGTAGACGACGTTCACTGAAAGGAGGCTTGCCATCTGTTCCAAAGCCTCTAAGTTCTCTCGGTTGCAGGGGACTACAATCGGTCCTTCTTGGTTCATGATCTCATCGTATAGACCGGGCTTTAAGAACTCCGCGATGGTTTTGAATTTTTCCTTCATGCAGTAGATGTCGCGGTGAAATTCCGCGATTTCCGATGGAGGGGTTTCCCGAATGATCTCATGGGTATCTCCAGGACGGAGGATCAAGAGTTCTCGAAATGCGTCCGTGTGGACTCTTTTCCCGTTGACGACGTTGATGATTTCCCCGCTTAAACAAAACGTGAACTCAAAGAAAACGTGCTTATGGGCTTCGATGTCATGATTATGTAAAAAAGAAGTGAATGGACTCGTGGAAATCGTCTCTTGGGTGTATTCCTGATATTGTTGAGTTTGGTCGTTCATATTTTCCAATATTACAGAGTTTTATTCGAATTTTTAAGGCTTTTTGAGAAAAACGCTTTCTTTTTGAACAAAGAATGGGCCTTCCTTTGTAAGCGCTTTACCAGCGATGTCAAAAAAATGCAACTACATGCAAACGGGCTGATAGTTCTCTAACGCGCGTAGGCTTATTATGTCCTTAGGATGGAAGAGGAGTGTTCTTCCGTTACATTTATGAAAGCGAAAACGAAAAAGTTTTGTGCAACTGCGTTCCTTCTATTTGCCTTACCTTTTTTCGTGGGCGCCAACGCAGAGGCGAGCGTTTCCTTGCTTCATAGCGGCAAAGCGGAAGTCACTTTGACGATGGATACTTCTCTCTCCCAGGAGGAGTTCCGCCTTTATCTCGAAGAAAAGGTCAAAGGTTATAACGTCGTTTCAGGTTATCGAGACGCGGTAACCATCAATAATATTCAAACCATCGACGAAGGGTATTCGGTGAACGTCTCCCTCCGTCGCCTCGATAAAGTCAAACTCCAAGGAACGATCCTCTTGGATGAGTTCGCCGACTTCTCCATCGAAGGAAGCGAAGCTCGGAAAGCGATTGAGAACGCCGCGAGGGGCAACATCGAAACCGTATGTGGCACTTATGTGGGTGGAGGATACGGAACCTTAAAAGTCTCTCGCGACACTTCCGTCCCCCTTCAACCTCGCACCGCGGAAGAAGAGGTTCTTCCCGTCAGCGATTTTCTAGAAACCGCGAAAGGGGCCTCGAGTTCGAGTTGGATGATGTTCTACCGGGCTTTTGACGTGGAACACCTCCGAAAAATCACCTTGTCCGTTCCGGGTAAAGTCACCCATTTAGCGGGGGATGGGGTGCGTTTATTGAACGCTTCGACCTTAGAGCTCACCCCCGTCACCATTCCCGTGACGGTGACGAAAACCTTTACCTATATCGATGAAAACGGGGTCGAAAAAACTGACACCGAGACCGTCGTGAAATCCGACGCCCTTGGCTTTGCGGGTTATTTTGTTTATTCCAAGTCCTTGAGTCCCGTTGCCATCACCTTCATCTGCATCGGTGCCGCGGCGGTGGTTGGCCTTTTGACTGCTGGTTTAGTTTACATTTACCGCCTTGGCAAAAAAGAAATCGCGAAAGGAGAAGCTCTATGACGCCCATTGCTAGCGCCCGAAGAAACAAACCGAATCCTTTCCGCGTTGGCTTTAAGGCTTTCTGGAAGAGCAAAAAGGTCACGACTGCCCGGAAACACTGGATGCTTTATCTCCTTGTGCTCCCCGCGGTGGTGATGATCGCGATTTTCAACTACGCCCCGATGGCGGGACTTGTTATCGCCTTCCAGGATTTCCGTTTGGAGGACGGCTTATTCGGTTCGGAATTCGTCGGCCTAAAGGTATTCGATTCCATCCTTTTTGACCCGACGAGCGCTTCCTTCCTTGAGTTCCGTAATACCGTTTTCATCTCCTTGATTCGTATCGCCACGAACTTCCCCATCATTTTGATATTCACCCTCCTTCTCCACGAAATCGGACGGAAGAAGGCCCGCGGGACGGTTCAAGCCATTTCGTATATTCCCTTCTTTATCTCTTGGATTTCCGTCGGTGGTATGGCTTATAACCTCCTCGCTTTGGACGGAGGCATTATCAACAACATCGTCGAATTCTTCACCGGTGAACGCATCGCTTTCTATAACGAGCCAAAGTATTGGTGGGCCATTCTTTCGATTTCCTCCCTTTGGAAAGGCATGGGATGGGCCACCCTCATCTACATGTCGGGACTTGGGGCGATCAACCAAGAACTTTACGACGCCTGCAAAATTGATGGAGGCGGACGATTCCGTCAGATGATCCACGTCACTTTGCCGGGCTTAATGAACGTCATTGTCCTCCAACTCATCTTGGATATCGGGGCCATTATGTCGGACAACTACGACATGATCCTCGCGATGATCAACGGATCCCAATCCTTGGGTTCGGTGACCCGTGTCGTTGGAACCTTGGAATTCAACGCGATTGTCCAAGGATCCCAATATTCCCGTGCGACGGCTTACAGCATGTTGCGCGGTGTCATCGGAATGATTTTGGTGCTTCTGGCGAACAAACTCGCGAAGAAGACGGATAGCGAGGGCATCTTATGATCGCGATGAAGAAAGCCCCCGTGAGGAAATTCCCCAAAATCTCCGTTTTCTCGGTCGTGAATGCGATCATCATGATTTTGGTTTGCCTCGCTTGCCTATTGCCCTTCTGGATTATTTTGACGAGCTCCCTTTCTTCGAATTCTTTGCTTCAACGGAATGGGGTGTCGATTTTCTTCCAAGGGTTCACTTTCGATGGATATCTATTCCTCTTCTCGATGAGCGACCTTTTCCTTCATTCCATTGGGGTCTCGTTACTTACTTCTCTCGCTTCGTCTTTGATTTCCGTCCTCGTCTGCACCGCGGGGGCATACGTTCTTTCGAAGAAGTATTTGCCAGGGCGAAAGTTCCTTAACGTCTTCTTCATGATCACGATGTTCTTCTCCGGTGGCACCATCCCAACCTACTTAATCATCCGGGGAATTGGGATTTATGACACGATTTTGGCCCTTATTTTGCCCGGGGCGGTGTCTACCTACAGCATCCTCATCTTACGGAATTTCTTCTATAGCCTTCCGAAGGAACTCGAGGAAGCCGCGGTCGTGGATGGGGCGAACGATTTCCAAATTCTCGTTCGCATCTACCTGCCTTTATCGGTCCCCATGATGTTGACCGTCGGCATCATGACCTTCGTTGGCAAATGGAACGAATGGTTGCCCTCCCTCCTTTATTTGGGCTCGGGCAACAAGGACTTATGGACGGTCCAATATGTCCTCCGTCAAATGCTTACGGATATGCAATCCATTTATGGGTCCGGCGCGACCGGTTCCATCGTGGATGCACCGCTAATCGCGGCGAAAAACGCGGCCATCGTCCTCGTTGTTTTGCCCCTCATCCTCATGTCCCCGATTCTGCATAAATACTACGTCAAAGGCCTCATGGAAGGTTCCGTCAAAGGATAAAGGAGATACGTATGAAAAAGAGAAACGCATTATTCGCCTTAAGCGCTTTGCTTCTTGCCGCCTGTGGAGGAGGGGGAAGTTCTTCCGCCTCGTCTTCGGCTAGCGGTCTGCTGGAACGCCCCGCGGGGGATAAGATCGTCATCTATACCGGCGGATCCTCGGAATTCGCCTGGGTCAAAGGTAGTGAGGAAGACCGAATCATCACCTACATTGAGGACAAATACTACGAGGAGACTGGCATTTCCTTGGATTTTGAAATCTCCTACTTAGGCGAAGACATGCAGACCAAGCTCTCCAGCGAACTCGCCGCGGGAAGCCAAATCGACATCGTCGTTTCCCATACCCGTGGGGGCGTTGGGCTCGACGACAAACTTAAAGGCGAGAACAGCCATTACAACCTCTACGACGCGATTTATGAACTCGCGCCCCACCTTTATGATGCGGTCCGTGGAGATCCCCTCGATTCCATGACGACCTCCACGAATGACACCGTCTGTATTCCGTCCGTCATCAGCCCCTATAAATTCGGCATCTTGGTCCGGAAAGACTTGATGGAACAAACCGGATATACCGATGATCCGGCCAAAGTCGAAGAAGGGTATACCCTTTTGGATAACCTCGATGATTTCGAGGATATGTGCTTGAAGATGAACGCCATCACGGGCAATTCCTATGCGGTGACCGGGGCGGCTTGGGACTTGGAAAAAGTCCTGACTTTGGGCGCCTATGCCGATGCGGGTTATTTCACCAGCGCGCTAGTGGAAGAGGACAACAAGGAGCTCGTCCGCAAAGGCGGATGCACTTCCGCGTACAAAGAAGTCCTTTCCCGCGAATACCAATGGGCGATGAAAGGGGTCATCTCCAAAGAAGCGAACTCCATCATGTTGATGGACGGGGAATCCAACTTCATCGCGGGCAAGACCGGCGTCTTTGTCCTCGACCCGACCATTCAACACCTCATCAAGGTTTCCCGTATGGCCAAAGCCCAAAATCCGGAGGCGGAATTCACGGTTTTGGGTCCCCTCGCCGCGCACAAAGGCGATACCAAGAAAGGGTTTATGCGGAACCCTAGCGCGACGTTCGGGGCCGCGATCACCAAAAAGAGTACCCGCGTGAACCAAATCATGGGATTCCTCAATTGGGTCTATCAAAGCGCGGATAACTACAACCTCTGCCGTTATGGCATCCCGGACGTCCACTGGGTCGACAATGGGGATGGCACCTATTCCTTCCCCGAAGGCAAGGAGTACTACGCGACTTCCCCCGCCTATAGCGGAATCATGACTTTGGTCGAGAACCAACGCATGAGCAATCTCCGATATCGCGGTTATACCGAAGAAGAAATCCGTTGGATTGACGAGGTCGCGGGGAACGAGAAGAACTACATTCAAAACGACGTCATGGATTACCTCTTCACCATGACGGACGAATACAACCTCAAACAAGCCCAGGCTACTGAAAAACTTTACGCGATGGCGGTCGATGCCTGGACCGGCAAAGCCGACCCCTTGGGATTAAGCGCCAACGGGGTGGATTGCACCTTTGATGCCGTCGCGAAGGAATACCGCGAAAAGGTGAATGAAGTCGATAAACACATCACCGAGCAGTATTTCCTCATGAAGGGAATGCGGGGGTAAGTTCAATGCCCGTGTTGATTGGCATCCTCATTTTCCTCGAGTTCTACGGCATTTCCGTTGGGCTCATCGAACGCCGGGAAGGGAACCGCCGCTTTTGGCTGTGCTTTATCCCCTTCGTCGCGTTCTACTTCGTGGATGCTCGACTTCATGGGTTCACCGTTCTCACCATCCGAGTCAAATCCCTCCTTCTTACGATGATCTTGATGGGGGCGATTGCCCTAGTGGCATTCCTCGTCAGCCAATGGGGGATCGCGCGTTTCCCTTCGGAGGCAAGCGAGCCTTTGGCCCAACTTATGTATGTTCCGATGGGTTTCGCGGCTTTCGTCGCTTGGGTTTGCCTTGGCAAGACTTCCTCGGATTTGCTCTTCCTCTTCCATCACGAATTCCCGTGTGACCTCTTGGTCTGCCTCCTCTTATTACCCATTCCCGCTTTCTTTGCGATTATCGCCTTCCGAAAGGAGAAACAAGCATGAAACACCACCCCTTCCTCCTAGTTCTTCCCTTCCTTTTCTCCCTCGCCTCCTGCGGTCCTTCGACCCCTTCTTCGAGCGAGGACAACCCCGAAAGTGAACTTTCTAGCAATGTCGACCTTCCCGTGGATCCGACCTTCCTCGATGTGGAGATGGCCCCGAAATATCCCGAAATCTCGGAGAATGTTTCCTATACCACCTATTATTTTGACGCGGATCTTGGAAGTGACGCGAACGACGGTTTATCCATGGAAAACCCCAAGAAAACCTTGAATGCCGCTTCATCGTTAGCCAAGACCATCACCACCGATGTCCCTACGAAATTCCTCTTCAAGGCGGGTTCAACTTTTCAAGGCAAGTTGACCTTGGAACGTTACAAAGCCTTGGAGGAGAGCCCCTTTATCGTCGATGCGTACGGAGTGAGCAAAGAAACTCCTTATGCGACCATCGTTGGACCGGAGAACGACTCCGCGGTTGAGGTGAAAGCCTCCAACATTCGTTTGGGCGGCCTTGAAATCACCGCCCCCTTGGGATTTCGGGGAATCCACGTGACGACCGCGACCCGTGGGGCGATGGAAAACGTCGTGATCCACGATAACTACCTCCATGATTTGAATTTCAACCTCGGCTCTTATGTTTTGCCGACGGATTTAGAGGAACTCGATGGTCAAACCGTCCAATCCATCTGCCCGGATTCCCGTTTCTCTTATAACTGCGGGGGCATCATCTTTGAAGCGAATACCCCCATCGCGAAAGGACCTTCCTGGTACGAGAACGTTTGGATTGAGAACAACATCGTCGAGCGCGTGACCCGTACCGGCATCTGGGTTTTCTCCAACTGGGCCCAACGCCCTGGCATCGATTGGGGCAATAACCCCTATTACAGCGATGAAATCGGTTGGTATCCCCATAAGAACGTCAACGTCGTTGGCAATGAAGTCCTCTATAGTGGAGGGGATGGCATCATCATCGGGGCCACGGTCGGGGGATTCATCGAATCCAATCGTTGCATCCATGCCCAAGTGCTTGGACGTCCGAACTATTACTGCGCGGGCATCTGGTGCCATAGCTGCAAGGACTTCGTTTTCCAATTCAACGAAGCCGCCTACACCCACACGGCGCGAGATGGCCAAGGGTTTGATATCGACATTGGGAATTCGAATATCCTCTTCCAATACAATTACGCCCACCATAACGATGGCGGCGGCGTGCTTTGCTGCAACACCGCCACGAACCTCATCCAATACACGGAAGATGGGGAGATGGTGTTTGATGAAGATGGTTTGCCAATCGTGGTGAAGACGATGGCCCCCTGGCACGACGTAATCATCAAGAACAACGTCTTCTCCGACAACGACAACGGCAATTTGATCCTTTCGGGAACCGTCAACGACGTCGATTTCTCCAACAACACGGTCGTGATGGGCGGAGATTTCGTAAACCAAAAGGTCATCGACACCAAAGATTTCTATACGGGCATCCCCGGGGATCGATGGAACTTCTCCAACAACATCTTCGCGATGCGGAAGAAGAACGCCGTCCGTTTTGAGATGGCCTTCTCCAAGACCTTCACTTATTCGAACAACGTCTATTTCAACTTTGACGACACCATCCCCGGCATCATGGAGGGGTTTGGCGAAACCCAATACGTGGAGGAAGACCCGAAGTTCGTGAACAACGTCGCGGGGCTTGGTTTTGAGAACGTCTACGACTTTGTCCCGACCTCCCCCGCGATGTTCGATGGGGGATCCACCTTACCCACGATGCTTCGTTACGACCTTAATGGGAACGATGTTTCGAGCCTTCGTTATTACGGGGCTTTCGGTACCACCGCGAAAGGAGATTTCCAATGAGACGCTTCCGCAAAATCGCCATTCTCGCCCTTGCCTCCGCATCGATGCTTCTTACTTCTTGCGGTGGGAATCCTAACGTTGATACCTCCAACTCTCCTTCGATTTCCTTTATCGAGGGGCAGGAAAACGTCTGGCTTGACCGTTACGAAGAGATGGATGTTCCTTTGGTGGAAATCAAAGAGGGCATCACTTATGTGACAAGTGACCCATCCGTCGTCACGGTGGAAAATCATCGCCTCTACGCCCAGGGGGTCGGAAGTGCCTCGGTCACCATCAGCGATGGAACCACCACCTTAACCCTTCCCGTCCGCGTTCGTGATTCGGGGGTCAAACCCACGATTCCCTTCCGCGAAATCGAAGGGTATCTTGATACCGAGACGACCCTTCCCCAACAGGTCTCTTACAACGGGACCACGATGAGCACGAAGATCGATTACGTCTTGACCATCGCCAACCCCGAGATCGCTTCTTATACCAATGGGGTCCTCAAGGGTTTGTCTTTGGGCTCCACCAAATGCGACATCTCCGCTGAATGGAAGGGATTGACCCTTGCCCGCAGAGATGTGACCTTAACCGTTAAAGAACGCCTCTACATCACCGCTTCCACGGATGAGGTCCAACTTTATAACACGACCACCAAGCTCGGTTACTATGACCTCGATGCAATCGCTTACGACAAAGGGGTGGCCTTAGAAACCCCGGTCACCTATGTTGTTAAAGAAGGCCTCGATTGCGTTCGACTCGAAGGCAACCGTGTCTATGCGGTCAAAGAAGGGGACGCCACCATCCAAGCCTATTATGAGGATGCATCATCCCGTGCCGAATTCATGATTCAAATCCACGTGGGACCGAACTACGTGGAATCCGATTTCTTTAATCCCGAGGAGAGCAACCTCACCTTGGTTTCGGGGGTGGATCCTGAGGGAAAGAGGGAGGACGTCTATTACTATGCCCCCTCCCCGGATTTGACCGACTCCACCTGCTTTGCCTCCCACATCGTCGAGGCGAGCCACGGCAAAACCATCGTGGATCTTTACCGCGAGGGAAAACGTTATTTGGCTTATGACGTCTACTGGTCCAGCAGCGAGAACATGATGGTGGGGACCTCTTCCTTAACCTCCTGGATCGGCGTTGGTTCCTATTTCCGGAAGGATTACCTCTCGATTCTAAAAGACGGGGAAGTGACCAACGTCTTGGAACGCGATACCTGGGTCACGATGGTTTATGACCTCCGCGAACTTTGGCTGAAGAGCTATAACCTTTCCTCTTATTTCTTCTTCTTTATTAATGACGTGAACGGGTACGCCTATTTGACGAAGCCCAAGTTCTATTTGGATTCCTCTTTCCTTCCAAGCGAAAATCGCGTTTACGAACAAAAAGAGGGATACGTTCAAGCAACCAATGACGAATTCGACGTCGAGGTACCCGTTTCCAAGGGATACAAGAAAGGGTCCTCTACCCCATCTTTGGTGGTTCAACCCGAGGAAGTTCCGACTTATGCTCCTTCTACTACGGATGCGGGAGGACGTTCCTCGAGTTACGAATATCGGACCAAGATTGCCTCCCCGGTGAAGAATTCCTTGGTGGTCGCGACCTCGATGAATGAGACGTATGACGATTCCTTGTATCGTCTTTCGAAATTAGGATCCTATTTCAGTTTTGATATCTATCCGACCAAAGAGTCCACCCTCCGCTTCCAAATCAACGGGGATTCTTCGGATTTCATGGCGAATGTTACGGTTGGGGATACCGCCCTTTCGGCTTATGACGATTGGCTGGTGGTATATTGCGATGGTCAACGCCAAAACACGGTGGAGGCCAATCGTTGGCAAACCGTCGTCTACGCTTTCGCGGATTCCTACGTGGAGGATTGCTACAGCGGTTCGATGAGTTTCTCTTCCTCTACGGAGAATGATTGTATTTACATCGATAATTGCCGTTATTATGCGACGAATGACTTCCTTCCGACGGATTACGCCCCGGAACGTCGTCGTCCGCTTGCCGCAGACAACGGAACCACCGTTACCCGTTTAACTGACGGGGCCAACAAAGGCGCCTACCTCGTGGAAGGAAACGGCGAATCCAAAGCCACCTTCACCGAACTTGGCGCGGGGGAAGAATTCCTCACCAAGAAATACCGTTTCGTCCGGTTTGACCTCCGTTTGAGCGAAGAAGCGACCTCGTATGAGATTGCCGTTTCGGGTTCGAACGTGGAATCTTTAGTTGCTTCTTTGAACATCGGTTCTGCCCCGAGTGCCAACATCACGGTTTTGGATGAAAGCGGCAAAGACGTAAATAAGATCGCCACGAACAGTTGGTACACCGTCTATATCCCGGTGAATGTTTCGGGAGCTTCCGAGATTTCCTTTGTTCTTACCGCGAAGGGTACTGGAAAGGCCACCACTTACCTCCGTTATTATGGTTTTGCCTACGACGTGTATGGATTCTATCTCCGTCAGGACCAATCCATCGCCTCCGAATATTGCTCCTTAACCTATGAAAACGAAGGGGAATTCGCGGGCAGTTACCGTTATGAAAACGCCACTTCGGGCGAACACACGGGAGAGGGGCAAAACTGGGGAGAGGCCGGCATCTATTTTGACTCGGTCAACTCCCCCGACTGCGCTTCCTCTGGTACTTTCTTCCAAAACGGCTACCACTACCTCAAATTCGGCATCTACTTCGAATCCTCGGTGAAGAGCTTCTCGATGCGCGTCACCTGCGATAAGAATTTCTCCTCCTATTGGATTCGCGATATTTCCGTGGGGGCGCCTCTCCCTTCGGAACTTATCTTCCTCTCCGCGGCCAACGAAAGGGTCGCCGCGGTGAAAGCGGGGGTCTGGTATACGATGATCGTGCCTCTAGAATACACCTCCACCGACACGGGTTATTCCTGCGTCACCCTCTACACTAACGGAGGCAGCAAGGAATCTCCCGCGGTCCTCCACCTCCGTGATTTGACTTTCACAAAAGAAGAAGTCATTCCCGATTACGAGAAGATGCTTATCGCCGACAAAGGCAAATACCCCTCCCTCGTATCTTGTGAAAAACAGGAGGATGGATCCTATCTTTACGTGAACGGAACCTCGGGTTCGGAAGAAGGGGAGAACCGGAACTGGGGAGAATCGGGCGTTTATTTTCAGGGGGTGACCAACCCCGTGGCCGCCACCCCCGAAGAATCCACGGACGACTTCTTCAAAGAGGGATACCATTACATCAAAGTCGATGTGAAATTCTTGGTTTGTTCCACCTGGAGCATTCGCGTGACCGGACTTGAGGGTTTGGAACAATACTGGATCGATAACATCGGTTTTGAGACGACGATCGACTCCGCTTTAATCATTTACGATGGCAACGGTAACAAGGTGTCTTCCTTATCTATGGACACCTGGTATTCCGTATATATTCCGGTCCTTTATACGCAGGGTTACGCGAATTGGACCGAAGTCAGCATTTACACCAATGGGGGAACTTCCTCCCATCCTTCGAAGATGCTCCTAAAGGATCCCGTTTTCTACAAAGAACGGGTCGGCTTTTAGGCATCGTTGAAGGGATATACACCCAATGGAAAGGAGGGCTTATTCAAGAGATAGAATTCAACAAAGGCTAAGAAAACGCGGTATCCCCATCTAGAAAACGAGGGAATAAGGGTAGAAAAAGCATCGGTCTTTTTCCCTTCTCTCCTTTATGGGCGCTCCTTGGCCCAAAGTCGAAGAAAACGAACAACGCGCGTTCATGGATACACACGCGCGGTAGTGGAGCAGTTATGAAGAAAACACACGCACTGTTTGCCTTGGCCGCCTTGGGGCTCCTCGCCTCCTGCGCCGGCCGCCCCTCTTCCACTGAGGAGAGCGACTCCCTTTCGAAAGAAGAATCTTCCATCGTGGAAGAGCCTTCCCTTTCGTATGTCGCCTCCGAAAAACTTGTCTACGATATGTCGGGAGTTACTTTCTCCGGCAAATCTTTTGGTTACGATGGCTTACCCAAATCCCTCGCGATCGAAGGCACTCTCCCAAATGGCGTGAGCGTCTCCTACGAGGGCAATGACAAGATCAACGCTGGGGAATATGAAGTCATCGCCCACTTCACGGGGGATTCCGCCTATGAGCCGATCGATGACATGAAGGCAACCCTCACGATTCTAAAATCCTCCTACGACTTATCGGGCGTCTCTTTCTCCGGTGAAGCCTTCACTTATGACGGAACGGAGAAATCCATCTTCATCAAGGGGGATTTGCCCGAAGGCGTAAGCGTCTCTTACGAGGGAAATAACAAGATCAACGCCGGAGAATATGAAGTCGTCGCCTCCTTCTCGGGGGATGATGTTAATTACGAACCCATCGCCAAAATGAAGGCGACCCTCACCATCAACAAAGCCGTTTTCGATTCCTCCTCCCTTACCTTCCATCCGGAATCCTTCGTTTATGATGGAAGCCCGAAATCCATCGAGGTTATGGGGGACATCCCCGAGGGAATCACCGTGGAATACACAGGGAACGGGGAGGTCAATGTCGGCACCTACGCGGTCACGGCATCCTTCGTCGACACCGCGGGGAATTACGAACCCATCGCCTCGTTAGTCTCTTCCTACACGATTGGAACCGCCACGTTCGTTCCTCAATTTGAGGATGCGACGTTCCATTATGATGGAAGCGCCAAATCCCTGGTCCTCTCCAATTCTGTCCCAGATGGAATCACGGTTACCTACACCGGCAACGAACAAACCTTGCCAGGGGTTTATGAAGTCACCGCTTCCTTTGAGACGAGCGGGAACTACGCCCCCATCGAAAGCATCACGCGGACGATGACCATCGATTATCCGACTTACGTCTATACCGACCAGGCCTATGCGGAGAAAGGGGTTTCCCTCGAACGCTTGGAGGATGGAACCATCATTTATAGCAACGGTACTTCCGGCATTGTCTCGGGCGAGAATCAAAACTGGGGAGAATCGGGCATCTTCTTCTGGGAGACCATCCATAATTATTCCCTCTTCACATCTTCAGGTTCCCGTTACGTCAAATTTGACGTCTATTTTGAAGAATCCGTGCAAAGTTTTAACCTTCGTTTTGGATCTGGCGTCACGGAATTCTATGTTACGGAAGTTGGTTTCGACACGCCATTTCCGTGGGGACGTCAACTGAACTTCTTCGATATGAATGGCCAACGCGTGGATCGCTTGAGCCATAACGTTTGGTACACGATGTACATCGAGGTCGTGGGGGCCTACATGAATTCCTTCTGGACCAACGGAGGAAGCAGTTCGGCTCCCGCGGTGGCCAAAGTCCGTAACGCGGAATGCGTGAAGGACATCAATCCCTCCTGCGCCCCCTACGTCAAGAGCGGCGGAGGAACGGTAAGCATCGCCACGGAGGAAGGGCGCGAAGGCTCCTTCAAGGTCGAAAACGGCGGCAACGCGGTCAACTTCTTCGGCGTTACCCACACGAACTCC
>JAXFGC010000012.1:0-33185 GCA_034171505.1 Candidatus Alloenteromonas sp.
CCCTCGAAAGGGGGATTCCCCGGTTCTTCCAAAGGTTAAGTCATTTTTTCGCCTGGAAAAGCGGAAATAAGTCCCGTAAACGCACGCTTTTTCAAAAAACTGACTTTACATCAAGAATTCGGGTTGTCCCTTCCTTTCTAGAAGAGGAAAATATAGCCATATCTGAGGTACTCCCCATGAATATCCTTCACGCCATTGACAGGTCCCGCGTCACCCCCGAACATTTTGTCGCCTGCATCGAGATCCCCGCGGGATGCAAAAACAAATACGAACTCGACGTCGAAACCGGCGCGTTAATGCTGGATCGCGTTTTATATACCTCCACCCATTATCCCCAAAATTATGGCTTTATTCCCCGCACCTGGTCGCTAGATGAGGACCCTTTGGACGTCCTCGTCTTAACTAGCGAATCCATCGTCCCCATGTCCCTCGTCCGTTGCTATCCCATCGGCGTCCTCAAGATGGTCGATTCGGGGGAAGTGGATGAGAAGATCCTCGCCATCTGCGAGAACGACCCCTTCTATAACACCTTCAAGACCCTTGATGAGGTCCCCGTCCACATCCTCGAAGAAATCACCCATTTCTTCCAGCATTACAAAGAGCTCGAACACGGCAAGGACACGATCATCCAAGGGTTCTTCGGAAAAGAAGAGGCCATGCGAACCATCGCGGATTCCCGCGCCCGTTACGATGAAAAATTCTCCGACCGGTAAGAAGGTCTTTTCCCTTATCTCTTGGATCCTTTTTGGAGTCGGTGCCCTCCTTATCATTCTTTTCGCGGCCACTCCCGGAGGTTTATCCTCAAAGGAAAGCGGCTTCTTTTCGGGCATCGTCAAATCGATTCTCAATTTCTTTTCCCCGGGTTTCATCAACGAATCCAACGAAGATCTTTTCCATAGCGTCCTTCGAAAGCTCGTCGGGCATTTCGGATTGTTCGGCTTTACGGGCGTATTCGGCTATTTTGCATTTGCAACGACCGTGATTCACCCAAAACACCCTTTCTTGTTCCACGTTTTGGAAACCCTAGGAACCGGTCTTTTCCTTGCCTTTGGAAGCGAAGGGATCCAACGGATTCCAGGGCTTGCCCGAAGCGGGGAATTCAAAGACGTCCTAATTGACTTATCGGGGTTTGTTTTGGGGTTATTGCTGGCCGCGCTTATTTGGTACTTGGTGGAACGCCACCAAAAGAAGAAAGCCTCAATGACGGAATGAAATCTTCTTCGCCTCTTTGAAGGCAATTTTCATTTCTTCGGGGATGTGGGGGATATAGGCGCTTTGATAAGACCCAAGGACCGCTTGCCCAGGGACGCCTCCCCGTTTGACGAATTTGTGTTCGGTGTATTGGACTTCCCCGTCTTCCTTTTTCGAGGCGAGCAAGGTGAAGCAGCACGCCGCGAAGATGTCGTCGTTGCTCGGATGATCCTTTTGGAGGATGAGATGGGCCCCATGGGCGTTTTTGACGTGAAACCATAAACGGTCCTTTTTGGTCGCGTAAAGGAAGGAAAGGCAATCGTTTTGAAGGGCGCTTTTGCCGAACCAGAAGGTGGTTCCGTTATATTCCACTTTATAAGGGAGGGAAGCGGAATCTCCGAGGGGAGACTTCTTGATGACGTCGGTTTCTTTCCCATCGAGATGGAATTCTTTCGTGAATGCTTCAAGAGCCGCCTCGTCCGAAATTGAAAGGGTGTCGAGCAATAAGGAATACCGTTCGAGTTCCTTTTGGGCAAGGGCGAGGAATTCCTCGCTTTTGGAAATCGTGGTTTTGGCTTTTTTGGCCCGGGTGAAAAAGGCTTCCGCGTTTTGGACATTGCTCTTTTTGGGGTCTAAGGGAATCGGAGTTCCATAATAATCCATCACCCCGGTTTCGCTTTGGACGGAAGAAAGATAGGTGAAGATGTATTGACCGTATTCCCCGTCGTTCAGATGAGCGGAGGCGGCGTCGATATCCTTCAAGATGCATTCAATCTTCCGTTCCGCGGCCTTCTTTTTGGTCTTTAGGGTCTTTATGAGTTTCTCAAACTTTTGGGTTTTTCGCGATTCGAGGAGACTCGTTTCCTTTGCGGATGTCTCTTGGAGGTAGGCATCATAATCAAAGGCATCGTCCAGTTTCTTGTTCGTTTGGAACGGCGCGGGAAGCGAATACATGCCTCCGCGAAGCAAAACCCGTTGATCAGTGATCGAAGAATAACGTTTCGCGATGAGGATTTTCCCCGTTTCATCGAGCAAGAAGAGATTTGGATGATGGGGGATGAGCTCGATTTGGAGGGTTAAGTTTTCTTCTTCGAAGATTTCATTCGTTCCTTTTAACGAAAAGGAAAGAATGCGCTCCCCAGGAACGCTTTCTACCTGCAGGATTCGGGCATGCGACAACTTGTTTCGGAAATAAGCGGATAAGGGGGTGGAGAGGCCATGGACTAGCAAAGAGGAAGAGGAAATGGTCACGTAAGGATCGTTAGGAGAACAATTGATCAGCAATCGGCCTCCCCGGGACAAAGAAAAACTCCAAGCGTCATCGCTGATTTGGATGCACTTGGAAAGGTGTTGCCCCCGAAGAGAGGAATCGAGATGTTGGGCGAGTTTCCCTAGCTGAACCGAATTGAGGACCATGGGTATCATTATGGGGATAACCTTGCATTATGCAAGATTCCCCTTTTCAAAAAGAGCCCCAATTCCTAGAATGGCTGCATGGACTCCCCGCTTTATTGGAACGAACCGATTCCCACGTTTCTTCAAGACGCTTTGACCCAAAAGGCTTTGACGCGACTAAAAAACGTCGGGATGCATTGTGGTCTCGAATACACTTCGTTCCCGTATTTCTCCCGGGTTCTCCCGTATCATCGGCTTGAACATTCCTTGGGCGTTGCCTTGCTCGCGTATCGTTTTTCCAATTCGAAAGTCCAGGCTTTGGCGGGCCTTTACCATGACATCTCCACCCCCGTATTCGCCCATGTGGTGGACTTCCTTTTGGGAGACGCCTCCACGCAAGAAGCGACCGAAAAACCAACCGCGTCCATTCTTCTTCGCGACAAAGAAATCGCCGCGTATCTAACAAAAGAGGGGATAACGGTACCCGAAATCGAGGATTATCATCGTTATCCCATCTGCGATAATCCCTCCCCGAAACTCTCTTGCGACCGCCTCGAATACACCCTTTCGAACTTCGTGAATTTTGGGATTTACGATGTTCGTGAAGTTCAGGAAATCCTCTCCGACATCGAAGCGGGGAGAAACGAAAGTGGGGAAGAGGAACTGGTCTTCGCCCATAGGAAGATCGCGGAAAAATTTGGATTTGGCGCTCTAATTTGTTCCGATTATTACTCGCGAAAAGAGGATCGTTATGCGATGGAGGCGCTCTCCATGTTGCTTCAAGAAGCCATCCGCCAAGGGGTATTCCAAATGGAAGAACTCTATACCTTGGATGAAATCGAGGCGATTTCAAGAATTCGGCAAAGCCCCCTTGCCTCCTCCTGGGAAGTCTATCGTTCATTAAAAGAAGTGGCGACTTACCGCAAACAAACCCCTTTTACCCTCTTTACCAAAGTTGTTTCCACGAAGAAGAGATTTATCGATCCTTATGTAAAAGGAGGGGGACGTCTATCGATAATCAATGAGAACTTTGCCACCAAACTCAAAGAGTTCACCTCCCAAAGCATGGAGGAAGAACTGACCGGTATCGCCTCGATCGGCCTGCCTTCGCTATTTTGCTAAAGTAACGGAAACAAAGCGAATAGTAAGATTCCCCCACTTTTCACCTGTATTTTCTTGCGTACGAATCTAGACTTTTCTTAATGAAAGAAAAAGTGAAAGCTTTCTTCCGCCGGTTCTGGTTTGGGGACTTCACCAAGGAGACGTATGGCCTTTGCCGTGAGGCGATCGCCCGGAGCAACATCACCCGCTTCCATGCCTTTAGCATCGGGTTCATGGCTTTTTCCTTCTTCGGGACGGTGTTCTTCCTCATCTTTGGGGGAGGATACGACATGCCGATGCTTCTTTTGATGGACGTCCCCGCTTTCTGCGTCGGCATCATCGGGATCTTGCTTCCCAAGAAATTTTTGTACCGTCATCAAGGCTTCTTTGCCTTCTTGACCCTTTTGTATTTGTTCCTCGCGTTTGCCTATTCTTTCGGCATCGCCCACTTGGAAACTGGGCGCGTCGTCACCGTCCATATCTTCTTTATTCTCATCCCCCTCATCTTTACCTCGAAGTCCTACCAAAAATACATCCTCCCCACCGTCATGGTGGTCATCTATTCCCTCATGTGCCTATTCTGCCCCATGATCGATAACAAGATCCCGAACCTCGCGAACGGAATCACCTTCTACCTCGTGGGTATCGCCTTCGCGGGAGTCATTTCCTATTACGATTCCAAACAGATGGTCACCGCCCTCCACATCAAGGAGACGGGACGTAAGGTCGCCGGGGCGATGTCCACGATCATCGAATCCCGCGACGAAGAAACCGGCGCCCATACCTTGCGCACCGCCGCGTTCGTCGAACAAATCCTCGATGAACTGCTCCAGAAAGAGGAATTCAAAGACCTTTTGACTCCTTCCTATATCCAAAACATCAAACAAGCCGCCCCTTTGCATGACGTTGGCAAGATTCGTGTCCCGGATGCGATTCTCACCAAACCCGCGCGGCTGAGCAAAGAGGAATTCGAAGTCATCAAACTCCATACCACCGAAGGGGAGAAGATGCTCCGTTCTTGTTTGACCGGTTTAGAAGACCCCGAGTTCATCCGCGTGGCCTGCAACATCGCTTTGTATCACCACGAACGCATCGATGGGACGGGATATCCCAAAGGCTTGCGGGGCGAAGACATCCCCTTTGAAGCTCGCGTGATGGCGGTCGCGGACGTCTTCGAAGCGCTGATTTCCCCTCGTTGCTATAAGAGCGCCTATTCGGTGGAAGAAGCCTTCGAAATCATGAAAGAAGGAAGGGGCACTCAGTTCGACGCGGAAATCCTCGATGCTTTTTTGCCCATCGCCGCGTCGTTAACGGATAATCCTCCTACGGGAAAATAACGAAACATTGTCAATAGGTGGCTATTTGCGCTTCCTTTTCGCGTGGCCGAAAGTTAAAATACACCCAATATGAGTTCCAAAGGCCACTTGATTATCCTCTCGGGCCCCTCGGGGGTTGGAAAGGGCACCGTTCGTCAAGCGTTGATGAAGGACCCTTCGTTGCATCTCTTCTATAGCGTCTCCATGACGACGCGCGCGCCGCGTCCAGGAGAGGAAAACGGAAGGGAATATTACTTCGTATCCAAGGAAGAATTCCAAAGGAACATCGATTCGGGGAACTTGCTCGAATGGGCCGAATTCGTTGGGAATCGGTATGGCACCCCCAAGGACAAAGTCGATGCGATGATCGCAAGTGGGAAGAACGTCCTCCTTGAAATCGAGGTCAATGGAACCTTGACCGTCTTGCAAAAAGTCCCCGAGGCCATCTCGATTTACCTCGTCCCCCCATCCTTCGAGGCCTTGGAGTCCAGAATCCGGGGGAGAAGCACCGAAAGCGAGGAGGTCATCCAGGAACGCTTAGCCAAAGCGCGGCGGGAAATGGAGATGCGCGGGCATTATCGGTACTGCGTCCTCAACGACGACGTGGAGAGGGCCGCCCGAGAAATCGGCGACATCATCCGCGGGGAAAACTAGGCTCGATTGAGCCGTTTTTTCTTTATGGAAAGAAGGAACACGTTATACTTATTCCGATGCGGATTCTCGAAGTTTTGACCCAATATGGGACCTATGGACTCGACCGTCCCTTTACCTATCTTTACGATGGGAAAGAGGGGATTGAGCCCCTTTTCCGCGTTAAGGTGAGTTTTGCCCACCGTTCCATCGTTGGGTTCGTGACCAAAGTCGAAACGACCACGAAAACAAAAGCGGAGCTCGAAAAGGAATACGGCTTCTCCCTTGGCTACATCGAAGAAGTGGTCGACGAACACCCTTTGCTCAACGAAGAACTTTGGGGGCTTGCCCAAGAAGTGTCTGCCTATTGCATCTCTCCTTTGATTTCGGTCTTAAACGCGATGCTGCCTCCTTCCCTAAAACCAAACAGAGGGGGTCTCAAAGGTCCCAAGATCGCCTATGAAGATTATCTGACGATAAAAGACGATAGCCTCGAGGGGTTAACCCCCAAGCAACGGGAAGTCATGCTTCTCGTCATGCGGAGCGAGGAAATCAAGAAGAAAGAAGCGGGCTCCCCCAGCGTCGTGAAGAAACTTTTGGACATGGGGAGACTCTCCATCCAAAAGAAGGAAAAACCCCGCTTCGAAATCCCCGAATTCGAAAAAGAGCAACCCCATGTATTGACTTTCGAGCAAAACAAGGCCGTAAGCGACATCCAAAAAGCACCCCAAGACGTGGTTCTTTTGGAAGGGGTCACGGGCTCTGGAAAAACCGAAGTCTACCTCAAATTAAGCGAAATCTACCTCGAAAAGGGAAAGAACATTTTAATGCTCGTCCCCGAGATTTCCCTTACCCCCGTGATGGTCGAATACTTCTCGCGCCGTTTCGGTTCTCGGATCGCCATTCTCCATAGCGGACTCACCGCGGCGGAAAAATACGATGAGTACCGTCGAATCGCCCGGGGAGAGGCCCGGATTGTGGTGGGCGCCCGCAGCGCCGTATTCGCCCCATTATCCAACATTGGACTTATCATCCTCGACGAAGAACACGTCGAATCCTATAAGCAAGATTCGCCTCCTTTCTACCACGCGAGAACCGTCGCGATACAGCGCGCGAAACACTTCTCCGCGAAGGTGGTTTTGGGTTCGGCGACTCCAAGCCTAGAAACCCGTGCTCGGGCGGGAAAAGGAGTATATGGGTACGCTATTTTGCCCCATCGGGTGAATTCGTTTCCTCTCCCGAAGACCCAAATCATCGACCTTCGCGACCGTTCGATCATGGTCAAAAACGACCCGATTTTTTCCGAGATTCTGCTAAACGAAATCAAGGACCGTTTGGCTAAGCATGAACAGGTTTTATTGCTGGTGAACCGTCGAGGATATAGTTCCTATCTTGCCTGTCCCCAGTGTGGCTACACCGCTTCCTGTCCGAACTGCGGGGGCTCGCTTACCTACCATAAAGAGGACCAGCTCCTCAAATGCCACCGATGCGGACACGTGGAACTTTATCCCGAGGCCTGCCCCGAATGCGGAAACGAAGGGCTCCAACGTGTGGGTTTTGGCACCGAACGCGCGGTGAAGGTCTTGGGGGAATACCTTCCCGAAGCGCGGATTGCCCGGCTGGACGCGGACGTCTCCAAAGTCCGTTCCTCCATGGAAAAACTGTTGCGTGAATTTAAGGAGGGAAAATACGACATAATGGTGGGCACCCAAATGATCGCCAAGGGACATGATTTCCCCAAAGTCACCCTCGTCGGGGTTGTCATGGCGGATGTTGGGCTGATGCTCGATTCCTTCCGCGCAAGCGAACGCACCTTTGGACTAATCGCCCAGGCCCTTGGGCGAAGCGGACGGGGCGAGAAAGCCGGAACCGCGTTGATCCAAACCTATAACCCCGTCCATTACGCGATTACTTTGGGGGCGAAACAAGATTACGAAACCTTCTATCGACGGGAAATGCAGGAACGCCACGTGGGTAAATATCCCCCATACACCTATTTGATTTCCCTCGTTTTCCATTCCAAGGACGAGCAAAAGGCGATGGAGGCGGCCCTCGATATCAAGCAGGCCATCCTTGCCCAAAACTTCCCGGACGTCGATGCCATCGGGCCGATGACCCCCTACTATGGACGGATGGGGGATTACTACCGAAAGACGTTGCTCGTCCGTTACCGCTCTCCCCTCCAAATCAAACCCTATCTCACCGATTTGCTTCACCGCGTCTCCGGAAAAGGCGGGGTGGATATCCTCGCGGACGTCGATCCCTTCGATTATTGAGGGGTTTTTACGCTCTTTCCATCAAAATGGAAAAAATCTTTTGTTTTCGCCCGCATAAATGCTACACATACACGCGGACGTGTTATAATGATGGGCAATTGCGAGGAACCATTCGATATGATCACCATTCATCTTTATGGCCTCGACCACTTCGTCGTTGGCCAATACTCTCGGGAACACACGGGCAACATCGCCCAACTTTTCGAGACCCCGGAAGAGGAAGTTTCCTTCCTCTCGAGCGATTCCGTCTACCTTCATGACGGGGTCGAACAAGTCAGTTGGAACGCCCTTGTGGTCGTCCATGCTCCGGAGAAATACGAGCCCTTTGAGAAAATCGTCGCCGATTATTTCTTGAAAACCTTGTCCCCTTTCGCCATCCACGTATCCGTCCAATTCGAATACTTCCATAACCATTCGATCTATGAATCGGTGAATCCGAATTACCCTCGCTTCATCACCGCCGACCAAATCCACGACGTCACCATTGAGGAGGACGAAGGGGAAGAGGAATGCCAATGCGGCCATCATCACGAAGGGGAGGAAACCCTTTCCGAGAGCGAGGAAGAACTCTACACCGGCAACGCCTTTGAGGGATTCGAGGAGCGCCTCGCCAAAGCCAGCGGAGAAGAAAAATAACAAGGAGGATATCCAATGAAAGAAATCGAACTTGCCTTAGAAACCTTAGCGGACGTCTTTGAAGGGGGAATGACCTTCACCGAATCGCTCAAAAAGCGTTTCCAATCCAACCTGGAGATCCGTCCTTACCGCGTGAACGTCGCCGCTTTGGTCGGATGCGAACTCCGCCACCACCTGTTGTTCCGTTTCCTCCAAAAAGAGCAGAGCTTCCCCGAAGGGGATCGTCGTTTGGTCTCCCTCGCCCTTGCCAACCATTACTTCAATAAGCGCATCTCGGATGAAGCCTTCGATGCTTATTTATCCGAACACGCCTCGATGGAAGCCTGCGAGTTTGTCCGTTCCGTTTTCTCCACCCATACGGCGGAAAGCCTCATTCCCGAAGACATCTCCCGCAGCTCCAATCTTTTCCTTTCCCTCCGTTACAACTTCCCCGAATGGACCCTCAAGATTTTCCAACATTTCGGATTCGGGCCGACCTACCGCACCGTCAAAAGCTTAAGCCGTCCCGCGAAGCGTTATTACGCCTTGGCCAACGGGGCGACCGTCGCGGGCACCTGCACGAATTCCGAATTCGTCCCCGCCCCTTATTTCCCCGAGGAAATGGTGGAATACGTTGGCAAAACGAGCATCGTGAAGAACCCCGTTTACCGCGAGGGAAACCTCTATTCGGTGAAACCATTCGGCCATCATTTGCTCCGCACCTTTGTCGTTGAACATCCAAGTCAAATCCTCATTTACGATGGAACGACTTCCGCCCACATGGCCCGGGATTTGATTGAAATCTACGGCTCGAGCATCGGGATCAACATCGCCCTTCCTTCGGTCAATGCCGCCCCCGAAATCACCCGTGCCATCCGCCAGGAAAAGCTAGTGAACGTGAATCTTTTCTCCGCTCCCGCCGGAGAAGGCATGGGAAGCGCGGTTTCCGTTCCTCAAGAACTCGTCTTATGCTGCCCCGAATCCACCGAATTCGATAACATCCCTTATTCCCCGGATTACCTCATTCGTTTCGACAAATCCAGGATGGATGCCATCTTCGACAACCAAAAGCGCGCCCTCGAATCCTGCTCCAAGTTCGTCGAAGTCGGCGGTTTATTGATTTATTGCGTGTTCACCATCTCCAAGAAAGAAGGCTCCTCCCTCATGGCCGCCTTCCTTTCCGAGCACCGCGAATTCGAACGCGTCGAATCGAAGCAACATTTCCCCTCGGAAGACGCTTCCCTCCATAACGCCTGCTTCTATTGCGTCCTCCGCAAGAAGGAATCCGAGCTTACCGCGACGCCCGTGACCCCGATGGTTGGCGCATTGGCCCGCGAAGGAAATAGCGTTGCTTCCGCCGAAGGGAAATAAGCGATGAAGAACCTCCTCGGCCTGCCTTTATCGAGTTTGACCGAAGAATTCCTCTCCCGCGGACAAACCAAATACCGCGGCAAGCAGGTTTTCTCTTGGATTTACCAAAAAGGCGTTTTGGATTTCTCGAAGATGAGCGATGTCTCGCTTTCCTTCCGGGAAACCCTGCAGCAAGAATATTGCCTCACCCTCCCGAAAATCTTCACCGAGCAACATAGCGACGACGGCACCATCAAACTGTTGCTCGAAATGGAAGACGGGGCGAAAGTCGAAACTGTCCTCATGCCCTATAACTATGGCAATGCCATCTGCGTTTCCAGCGAAGTTGGCTGTTCCATGGGCTGCGCTTTCTGCGCTTCGGGGCTCCATAAGAAGGAGAGGAACTTAACAGCCGCCGAAATGATGGGGGAAGTCCTTGTCATGAACAACGTGCTTCTTGAACGCGGGGAACGCCTCACCCATATCGTCGTCATGGGAACGGGGGAACCCTTTGATAACTACGATAACGTGCTTTCTTTCTTAAAGTGCGCCAACGACCAAAACGGCCTTGCCATCGGCGCCCGCCACATCACGGTCTCCACTTGTGGGCTCGTCGAAGGTATCCGCGCATTCGGCAAAGAAGGCTATCAATTCAATCTCGCGATTTCCCTTCACGCCCCGAACCAAGAAATCCGGGAAACCCTCATGCCCATCTCGTGGAAATACAAAATGGACGAGCTTTTTGACGCCATCCACGAATACGAGGAGAATTCCTCGCGGCGCGTGACCCTCGAATACATCCTCCTTTCGGGGATCAACGACTCGCTCGAACACGCGGATATGCTGGCGAAACTCATCCGCGACCATGACGTTTTCGCTTACGTAAACCTGATCCCCTATAACGAGGTGGTTGAAAAACCCTTTAAGCGGACTCCGCGTCCCGCGATCAAAGCCTTTGCCGATCGCTTGCTTCAAAAAGGTATCACCACGACCGTCCGAAAGGAGTTTGGGGGAGATATCGACGCCGCCTGCGGCCAACTCCGCGCCAAAGTGTTGGGGGAAAAGAAAAAATGAAACGTTATCGGGGGAATTACGCTTCGTTCACCGACCGAGGCCGGGTCCGCATCAGCAACGAGGACCAAGCTGGGGTCGCCACCAACGAGAAGGGTGACGTTTTGCTCGTCGTATGCGATGGCATGGGCGGACAAAACAAAGGCGATTACGCCTCCAAAATGGCACTCGACACTTTGCTCGAGGCTTTTGAGGCGCGCTCTTCCATCCTCTTCCCCCAACGTTTTCTCCTTCGCGCGGTAAAAGAGGCCAACAAACGTATTTTTTCGATGGCGGAAACCAATCCCGCTTACGAAAAGATGGGCACGACTCTGGTCGCGGCCCTCATCATCAAAGACAAGGTGTACGTCGTTAATGTCGGGGATTCCCGGTGCTATTCCTATTCCCGGATGCTTGGCTTAACGCGCCTCACCCACGACCAAACCTATGTCGATTACCTCGTTCGGGCGGGGAAAATCTCCAAGGAAGAAACCTACACCCACCCCGAACGCCATGTCCTCATGAACGCCTTGGGAACCTATCCGAGCGCCTCCATGGACATTTTCCGTTACCAATACCATGGCGAATCCATCCTCCTTTGCAGCGATGGCCTCTACAACAACTTAAGCGAAACCGAAATCCGCGCCGTTTTGGGAAGCGACGAACGCCCCGAAAAGAAAGCCCGTGCCCTCATTATCGATGCGAACGGCAACGGGGGGAGCGACAACATCGCCGTCGCCTATTGGGAGGTCTCCCATGATTAAGATCGGGGACAAAGCCGACGAACGTTACCGCATCGTCTCCCGCATCGCAACCGGTGGGATGGCCGATGTCTACGAAGCCAACGACCTCATCATGAAGCGCATCGTCTGCCTCAAAATCATGAAAGAGGCCCTGCTTCGCGATTCGAGGAACGTCGAACGCTTCGCCAACGAAACCGCGGTCGCGGCTTCCTTTAATCACCCCAACATCGTTCGCGTCTATGGGCGCGGCTTCATCGAGGGCCGTCCCTATATGGCGACCGAATACGTGAAGGGCCAAACCCTGCGCGACAAGCTCAATTTCGCGGGGACGTTATCCCTTTCCGATGCCTGTGAAGTCATGCTCCAACTCACGAGCGCCATCGCCTATATCCATGGGCATGGGCTTGTGCACCGCGACATTAAGCCGGATAATCTCTTTTACTTAAGCGACGGCACCGTCAAGGTCAGCGATTTTGGCATTTCCATTCCGATTGGCACCTTGCCCGTTGGCGATTCGATCCAGGGGACCATCTATTACTGCGCCCCCGAAGTATTGATGGGGAAACCCGCGGAAATCTCAAACGACATCTATTCGATGGGCGTCTTGTTCTTCGAGATGCTCACGGGCCAAGTCCCCTTTGATGGACCCACCCCCGAAGAAGTCGCGACGAAGCAAATCAAAAGCAAATTCCCGGAGCCTTCCAAATACATGCCTTCGATTCCGCGTTCCATCGATAAGCTCATCATCACCGCGTGTCGGAAATCCTCCGCGGAACGTTACATCAACTGCGATTCCTTTCATCTCGCCATCGAAAGCGCGATGCAAGACCGCGGCAACTTCAAAGAAAGGCGGGGGTTCTTCTCCCGGATATTCGGGTTCAAATGATGATTGTTTCTCCTTCCTTACTCGGACTCCCGGTAGCCGAATTCCCTTCCATGAGCCAAAAACTCTTTGAGGCGGGGGCTAGTTGGATCCATCTGGACGTGATGGATGGGGTTTTCGTTCCCCGCCTCACCTTTGGAAGCGAGGCGCTTGAAAACTTACCCAAGGACATGGTTAAGGATGTCCACCTCATGGTGGAACACCCCCTTCCCTTTGCCGCGTCCTTCCTTAAGAAAGGGGCGGACTACATCACTTTTCACGTGGAAGCCGTTTCGGAAGAAGAAGGGCATGCGCTCATCGCTTATCTCCATGAGCATTCCTGCAAAGCGGGCATCTCCCTTCGTCCGATGACCCCGCTTTCCGCGTTGGCCCCCTTCCTAAACGAAGTGGATTTGGTTCTTGTGATGTCGGTGGAGCCCGGAAAAGGGGGACAGCCTTTTTTGCCTCAATCCCCCCAGCGCATCCAGGAACTCGCCGAATACAAAAAGGAACACCATGCCTCTTACCTCATTGAGGTGGATGGAGGCATCAATAACGAAACGGGACGCATCGCGAAAGACGCGGGGGCGGAAGTCCTCGTCTGCGGTTCGTATCTCGTTGGCAAAGAAGATTACGCCGAACGGCTGAAAGGATTGCTCAATGATTAGTTCCCTCATGATTCCCTATCTCTCCATATTCGTCGGAGGATACGTTTTGAGTTTGATCCTATCGATCTTCAGCCTTTGCTTCATCGCCAAACCCTTCCGGCGCGCCCATAACGGGGAGAAGTATTCCCTTCTTCGCCATTTCCCCTTTGAAGCTTACGAAAACAAGGATAAGACGACCCAGATGGCCCATTTCCTTTCCGTCTTTGGCATCGTCCTTTCCTTCCTTTGTTCCTTGCTTCCCTTGACCTTGACAGCGTTTCCCGACTTTAGTTTCCTCTTGCCCTTATCGATTTTGATCGCCGTTCTTTCCTTGGTGGAGCACGGTTCCTTTATCGCCCTTACGTATATCCCCGCTTACGACTTCAAACACCATTTGACCCTCGTCATCGTCTATAGTGGCGCCTCCGTCTTAAGCCTTGTGATTACGGGGCTTTCCTTCATGAACCTCGGCAAGGCCTATAGCGAGCTGAACGTCGTTGGAATGGTCTTGCTTTGCCTCTTCTTGCTCGCCGCCCTCGGAGTGATGCTCGGGCTATTCACCCCCAAGATGGATTCCTGGACCAAGATGGAAAGCACGATGAACGAAGACGGAAGCACCTATACCACGCGTCCGAAAATCTTCCTCCTCGCCTTCAGCGAATGGGGTATCGCGATCATCTCCGAACTCTTCATCGGGATAGCCATCTTCGGATACATCTTCTTCGGCAACGCGATGATTTCCTGATTCCCCGATTTGCATTAACGAAAAAGCCTCCCGGATTTCGGGAGGCGTTTTGAACGAAAAAGGGCTCTTCTTATTCGCCTTTGGTGGCTTCGGCCTTGATGGTCTTATTCAAGGTACGATAAGCACGGTTGGACATACGGATGACGACGACTTTCCCGTCGATCATGACTTTCCGTTTTTGAAGATTGACGTTCCAACGACGGCGGGTAGCACGCAAGGAGTGGCTGCGGGCATTTCCGGACATCGGTCCTTTACCAGTGATGGGGCAATATTTGGACATGGTGTTACCTCTCTTTTCTCTACGATTCGCTTCAGCGCGACTAGGAATATACCATAGGTATAACGACTTGTGAAGCAATTTAGAGGAATTCCCCAACTTTTTTGACGTCAACTCCCCAAAAAGGAAGGAGAAGAATCTTTTCCTAAGGAAAACTTTCGTTTTTTGGTAAAGGAGACAAGACGAGTTCGACTCTTTTTTGACCTACTCAAGCATCGCTTTTCTCCGTATAATAAAGTCAACTACCCAAACAAATAACAAGGAGTTGCTCATGTCCATCCAAATTGCGGCCATGATTCTCGCCGGAGGCAAGGGAACCCGCCTCCAATCTTTAACGCGGAAAACGGCCAAACCAGCGGTATCCTATGGAGGAAAATACCGCATCATCGATTTCCCTCTGTCCAACTGCGCCAACTCGGGCATTAACCACGTGGGCGTTTTGACCCAATACGAATCGAGTGCCCTCAACACCTACATCGGAAGCGGAAAGCATTGGGGGATCAATGGGGTCGGGGCTCTTACGAGCGTCCTCACCCCGAAACAAACCGAAGAAGGGTCCTCCTGGTACCGCGGGACCGCGGACGCCATTTACGAAAACCTCGATTGGCTCGATGAACTCAACCCCGAATATGTTCTCATCCTTTCAGGGGACCACATCTATTCCTGCACCTACAACGAAATGTTGGAGCAAACCATCGAAATGGGCGCGGATTGCACCATCGCGGTCTACGAAGTCCCCATCGAAGAGGCCTCCCGTTTCGGCATCCTCGAAACCGATGAGGCGAAAAACATCATCGCCTTCAAAGAAAAACCCAAGCAACCCAAATCCAATTTGGCCTCCATGGGCATTTACATCTTCAAGTACAAGTCCCTCCGCGCCGCATTGGTCGCCGATGCGAAAGACGAAAGTAGCGATCACGACTTTGGCAAGAACATCATCCCGACGATGTTAGAACAAGGGAAAAAGCTCGTTGCCTATACCTACCAAGGGTATTGGAAGGACGTCGGAACCATCGCGAGCTTGCACCAAGCCAACATGGACCTCTTGTTGTCCGGGGACGCGGAGATGAACCTCTTCTCCGTCATGGCGGGACACCATATCTATAGTGAGGATAACCACGCGACCCCCCAATACATCGGGCCGAAGGCCAAGGTGCGCGACTCCCTCATTAACCAAGGGGCGTGCATCCTCGGAAGCGTCGACCACTGCGTCATTTCAAGCGACGTGGTCATCGCCGAAGGGGCCACCGTTGTCAACTCCGTAATCATGGGAGGGGCCTACATCTCCGAAGGGGCGAAGGTGTATGACGCGATGATTGGACCGAACACCTTGATCGAAGAAAAAGAAGTGGTCAACGAGGAAAGAAACGGCATCACGCTCATCTGCAACTCCAAAGCCGAAAGGAAGTCTTTATGAAAAACGTCATTGGATTAGTCAATTTCCATTCTTCACCGGAAGTCCCCCCGATCACCGACTCCCGTCCCTTGGGTTCCACCTCGTTCCTAGGACGTTACGCCTTGTGCGACTTCACCCTCAGCAATTTCTGCAACTCCGGAATCGATACGGTGGGCTTGCTCGTCAAAGACCATCAACGTTCGATCCTCAAACACTTGGGCTCGATGGACGCATGGGTCCGCAACACCAAAACCAGCAAAGAAATCATCATGTACAATGAGCCGGGCCATGAGCATCCCGAGCTCAACACCGACCTCCAAAACGTCAAGGAGAACGACTGGGCGCTTTACGATTCCAACGCGAATTACATCGTCATCGCCCCGGCCCACATCGTCGCCCCCGTGGACTTCCGCCCGATCCTCGCGGAGCACATCGCGCGCCATGAAAAAATCACGGTGGTCGCCACGAAAGTAAAGGATGCCTCGCAAGAATTCTTGTCCGAGAACATCCTGCATTTGACCAAAGACGGCTATATCGCCGACACCTATCGCAACACCGGGGAAGAAGCGGGTCCCGCCGTCATATCGATGGCGACCTACATCATCAACCGCACCGTTTTGGCGGATATGATCCATCGTTTCTTGCCCGCCAATCCGACCTTAGATATCCGCACCCTCATCTACCAAGCCGCGGAAGAAGGCGGATACCAATGCCATTGTTATATGTACGAAGGCTATGCCCGTTGCTTTGACACCTTCCCCCATTACATGAAGTATTGCTTCGAACTCCTCGATCCGAAGGTGGCCAAAGCCCTCTTCTTGCCGAAATGGCCGATTTACACCAAATCCCACGACACCCCTCCCGCGGTGTATGGGGAAAGCGCGATCGTCGTGGATTCGATCGTCGCAAACGGCGCCATCATCGAGGGGACCGTCGAGCATTCGATCATCGGACGTGGGGTCAAAATCGCCAAAGGCGCCCACATCAAGAACTCAATTATCTTCTCTTCCTCCCGCATCGGGGAGGGGGCAAGCGTGGAAAACTCCCTCGTGGATAAGTATTCCATGATTACCCGCAGCAAAAAGATTGGGGGGACCGAAGAAGCGCCCCTCTATCTCCACCAAGGAGCGATTCTATGAAAATCGCGATGCTCGCCAGCGAAGCCAATCCTTTGGCCAAAACCGGCGGCCTTGCCGATGTCGTCCACGCCTTAAGCCGCGAACTCTCTTCCAAAGGGGAGGAAGTCATCGTGGTGATGCCTTATTTCCGCAGCATCGCCCGCTCGGGCAAGTGCCCCAAACTGCAAGATCTCCCGCTATTTTCAGTGAAGATGGGATGGAGAAACGCCCTTTGCGATCCCCATGTCTGTCAAATCGAGGGTGTGAAGTACTACCTTTTGGGAAACGGCAATTACTTTGACCGGGAACGCCTTTATGGATACGACGACGACGGGGAACGTTTCGCCTTCTTCTCCCTCGTCGCGATGGAGTTTTTGGCCCGGATCGGATTTGAACCCGACATCATCCACCTCCACGACTGGCAGGTCGGAATGGTGCCCGCCATCGGTAAGGTGCTCTACCGAAATTGCCCGTGTTTTGCCTCCTCCCGTTACGTCTTAACCATCCATAACCCCGCCTTCAAAGGTTATCTGGATCCCTATTCCTTAGGGGACCTCTATAACCTCCCGAGTTATCTTTACGACGATGGGACCGTCCGTTTTGAAGGCATGGTGTCCACCTTGAAAGCCGGGATCGTCTTAAGCGACAAGATCACAACCGTTTCCCCGACGCATCGCGAAGAATTGCTACGTCCTGCCACTTCCCAGGGGTTGGATGGCGTCCTGCGCCTCCGCGAATACGATTTCTGCGGCTTCGTCAACGGCATCGACACGAAGGAATGGGATCCGGGAAACGACCCCTTCATCTATGCCCCTTTCACTTCGAAAAACTTACGAAGCGGGAAAAACGCGAACAAAGAAGAACTCGCCAAGATGCATCGCCTCGATGTTTCGCGCGGTCCCTTGTTTGGACTTGTTTCGCGCTTAACCTACCAAAAGGGCATCGACCTCATTCTTTCCTCGATTCGCCCCTTTTTAGAACAAGGGGCCTGCCTCGAAGTGTTGGGAAACGGGGAATACGAGTTGGAACAAGCATTCCTCGACCTCCAACGGAGCTATCCCACGCTCGTTCACGTCCACATCGGCTATAGCAACGAACTCGCGCACCAAATTTACGCCGCAAGCGATTTCTTCTTGATGCCCTCGTTATTCGAACCTTGCGGCATCGGCCAACTCCTCGCCGAACGATACGGTTCCCTTCCCCTCGCCAGGGATACGGGAGGCATCCACGATACGGTTGTTTCGTATAACGGGAGCAACCAAGATTCCGCGGATGGGGTCCTCTTCACCCATTACTTAAGCGATGCGATGGGATATGCCTTCCACGAGGCGATGAAGATCTACGCGAACAAGCCCCTCTTCCTCAAGATGGGGAGAAACGCGATGAAAGCCGATCATTCCTGGGAAACTTCCGCGGAACTCTACGCGGGCTTATACCGAAGCATCATCGGATAGATCAAAAAGGACGGGAATCCATTCACCCGTCCTTTTCGTTTGGTTACTTTTGGTAATTGAGGAAGGTCTGCAGTTCGCTTGGCTCCATCGCTTCCCCGTTTAAGGGACCGAAGTAGAAGGGGATGCCAAGCCCCGTGACGAACTTTTTGCCGTCTTCGTTTTCCACTCCACTCGCGAGTTCGATGAGCCCCAACCCCTTCGCGTCCTTGACGTAGGAGCCAAAGAGCAATCGGTCGGATTCGCTTAACAAAGCCTCTTGGAGGAAGTAGGGCGAAGCGATGATTCCGTCGACCCCCATCTCCGCGAGACGCTTCAAGGGGAAGACGTCGGGGGAGTAACGGTCCGCCAAAACGGCGATCCCTTCTTCGTGGAGGTAACGGATCGCTCCCCCCAGGGATTCGCTTGCCCGGGCGATGGAGGGGGCGGCAAAGCAGAAGAGCAAGAAGTGGTCGGGAATTCCGAATTCCTTCTTGATGGCGAGGATCTTTTCCTTCGCTCCCGGGGCGCAGGCGGTCTCGGGGGACATCGGCACCATCAAATAGGAGATGGAGGCGTGGGAGGCCGCCAAATGTTCTTGGTAATAGGCCAAGAAGCAACGGAGCAAGGCGAAGTCGAGGGTTTCCTGCATTCGGAAGATCTTCGCGATTTTCAAGAATTCGGCATCGCGGATTCTCTTTCGCCCTTCTTCATAGACGATGGGGGTGGCTTTCAATATCGCGACCCTTCCTTGACGGGTTTCTAGAATCGGGGTGAAAAGGAGGTCGATCTTGCTTTGACGGAGGTTCGCCTCGAGGATCGAGTGGATGTAATCTTGCCGCAAGGCTTTTCTGGCTTTGGCTTTTCCGACTTCGGCGACCACCCCATACCCGAGTTTGGCGCTTCTGCGGAGTTCGCTCGTCAACAAGGAAGTGAGGTCCGCGGGGGTGGTGGCGTCGCTTGGATAGCCAACGAGGGCGAAGGACAAAAGGGGTTGGAAGGAATCTTCCCCGCAGAAGAGGGGACGGGAAATCGCGTCGGCGATGGTTTCAACCGCGACGTAGAGGAGGGTGCGGTTGGTAATCCCGGGGAAATGGACCGCGAGGGTTTCCGCGTCAAAGCGGTAGGCGACCTCGTCGTATCCAACCGATGAGATTTCGCGGGATAGCGCGCCCATCAATGAATTGATGCTTTGGTTCGGGAGTTCCCGTAAGATGGCCTCCCGGTTGTTGAGGCGGATGCCAAGGTAATAACCTTGGTTCAAGGAGAGGCGGAGTTCGCGGTTTAAGTCGATTTGGAATGCGCGCGCGTTCTTTATTAATAAGGACTTGTCGATAAGGGAAGTGCCCGCGAAACGTTCTTCGTCTTTTTCGAGCAATACGGTCACGATCCCCTCTTCCCCTTCGCGGTAGGACAAAATCGATTGGGCCATGTTTTTGGAGGAAAGGAAGGGGACCACTCGCGTGCCCGCCCCGAAGAGAAGTGGGCAGTTGTCACAGGGGGCGTCGAGCCCATAAAGGGCTTGGTAGCAAATATGCCCCGGAGCGACCGCTTTCCGTTTTTGGCCGAGGTTCTCGCTGAAGGAGAGGAGGCGGTAGGAGGTGCGTTCCACCGTATAGGCGTAAAGCTCTTTCCTGGACGCCATCGCGTTGATTTCCATTTTGTAATAGGCGATGTCGTCTTTGACCGCGCTTTGGAGGGTCTTCGCGATGAAGAAAGGCAAGAAGGATTGCATTCTTTCGCGGAAGAACAAACGGAATTCGAATGATTTGGGGGAAGAGAAGAAGACGAATCCCTTCACCTGCTTTTCGTTGATCATCGGGCAAAGGTAAACCGACTCGATGCCAAGGGAAGAGAAGAGGGTCGCGACTTCTTCGGGAAGGGAGGAGACGTTATTGCAAAACAAGGGCGATTCCTTTTCTAGCATCGAAAGAACCGGGGCGAACTTCTCCTCGGGGACGATGTTCCCAAGGCGCAATAACCCGGAATATTCTTCGTCGTGATGGGAAAGGAAGGCGTGGTAACGTTTCAACGCGGGGGAATGGAGGTAAACCCCGGACTCGGAGAACCCGCATAACCCTTCCATGGAGGTTAGGGCCCGTTCCAGCATGTTCCGTTCCTGTCCATGGTCGGAAGCCATGGAAATGCCGTTCATAAACGCGGCTTCTAGGCGTAACGTTTCCACGCGTTCGGCGTTCTCCGAAAGGTTGGAACCGCTGAAAGGATTGTTCCAATCGATATCCTTCCCTTCGTCCATTCGTAGGCCCGTCGAACGGGCGGAGGCGCGTTTGGCGGCGTAAGGTAAACTACTCGCCTCAAATCCGGGGTAATAGGCCCCTCCCACCCGTAATCCATACGCGGAAATCTCCCCGGTTTGGGTAGAGGTTTCGCAATACGAGAAGTTGGAGATGATCTGACGCAGCCGCCCTTCAAAGGAGGTTTTGGAATCAACGGAATACACGAATACGCCGACGCTTGAATAATCGACGTTCACAAGCAAATCTTCGCTGAATTCCCTTCGCAACATGCTACGCAGGGAATCGACCGCCTTGGGGGAAGGGGAGGATTCCCCATATAGGGAGAAGATGACAATCGCGCTATCGTGGGATGGGTTCATCGCGATCTCGCTTGGAATCAGTTCGCAGAATTCCCCCCAGGGGATGCATTCCTTCGTGGTCGCGCGTTTCCCTTCCTTGGTTTTGGAAGTCGCGATCAAATTGGAGAAGTACTCAATGGTGTCGTTGAGCTTCTTTTGGATGCGGTTATAGGATTCTAGCGGCCAACGGGTGGAAACGAGTTTGGCTTCCCCCAACATGAAGGTATCGAGTTGGTCGAGCAAGGAAGAAGCGATTTTGCTTCGCGAACTCACGAGGTTGGCGAACGAATGGAGGGTGTGGAAGAAGAAGACGATCATGAGGAGGATCGCAAGCCCACCCGTCACGAAATACCACGGGGAAAGATGCAGGAAATAGAAAACGACGCTGAGAACGCTTAGCAAAAGGAAGGAAATCCCCATGGAAAGAATGAAGATCAGCTGCCGTTTCGCGGTGGGTCCCGAACGAAGCGTTTCGCGATAAATCTCAAAAGGGGAACGCTTATCGCTGGAGAAAGGGTCGATTCTCTTTTTGGCCATGGTCGTTTCTCCTTAGATGGTTTCGCGGTTCCTCACGAGCATCGCGATGATGATTTCCCCCAAACGCGGGGAGGCTTCTAGCGCCCTCCGCTTCCGCGTCAGCCATTGCTCGGGGTGGGTTGGTTCATAGGAAATCGTCTTGAAGGTCAAAAGGGCGACGCTGTGGAGGTGGCAGGCATAGGCGATGCCCGCGGAAGTGGTGTCGTAGGCGATCATCCGGTCTTGTCCGGCGAAATGGGAGGAAAGCATGGATTCGTAATCGGAGGCGTTTTGGTACATCGCGTCCCCGCTTAACAAGAATCCCCGCTCGATGTAAACCCCGCCGACGGAATAGGCCGCGGCTTCGGCTTGGTTGTTTAACGAAGCGTCCGCGGTCAAGAATTCGGGAAGTCCCGGGAATTGGCCGTATTTGGTTTTGCCTTCTACCGTGAAGTCGACTCCATTGCAGTAATAACGGTCCGCGATGAGGACGTCACCTTGGTGGAAGTCCTTCTTTAAGGAGACGGCCGCGCCCAAGGAAATTACGAGATAAGGCTTATAACGTTCGAGCAACAAGGAAGTGCGAATCCCCGTGAAAAGCATCGAATTGCCGATACTTGCGACGATCGCCTCTTCGCTGCCTAATCGCCCCAAAGTCGCCTCGATCCCATAAGGCAAGGAAAGACGGCGGGGGGAGTCGAGGCGAGAGGAGAAATAAAGGATGGAATCATTGTCTTCGCCAAGAAGCAAAATCATGCGCGCCCTCCCTTCTTTTCGTTCTTGCCTTCGAAGATGTTCGAGGCTAGGAAGGCTTCAAACCGACTTCGTTCGAGAGGTCTTGAGTAGTAATAACCTTGAATCGCATCGAGGCCGAGGGAAGTTAGAATCTCCACCTGATGATGGGCTTCGACGCCTTCCGCGATGACTTTCATGTCCAGCGCGTGCACCAAATTGATGATCGAATGGACCATCGAGGCGGAACGGGGGTCGATTTCAATGTCGTCGATGAAGGATTTATCGATTTTCAAGGTATTGAAGGGAATGTTCTTCAAAGAAGACAAGGAGGAATAACCGACCCCGAAGTCGTCCATGGAGGTTAAGAAGCCAATCGCGCGGATGCGGCGGATGATCGCGGAGATATAGACGATGTTTTGGGCCGCGAGGGATTCCGTCAGCTCAATGTCGATTTGGTTCGGGAGGAGGCGGTTCTTCGCGAGAGTCTCCTCCAAGAAGGTGAGGAGGGAGGGGTCATAAATCGAACGACGGGAAAGGTTGACCGAGACGACGAGGCGACGCTTGGTCTCCGCGTTCCATTTCGCGAGGTCGGCGCAGACGTGTTCAAAGACGTAATGGTCGATTTCCACGATCTTTTGGGAGGATTCGCAATAGGGGATGAAGCTCGAAGGCGGGATGATGCCGCGGGTCGGGTGTTTCCAACGGATGAGGGCCTCTGCCCCATAGAAACGCCCGCTCTTGATGTCCCATTTGGCTTGGTAATAGATTTGGAATTCTTCGTTGGCCAAGGCGCGGGAAATGTCTTCTTCGAGGGATTTCCGTTCCTCGGTTTCCTTGATCAAGGAACGGTCGAACAGGAGGAAGTCCCCGCTTAACCTTCCCGCGGCGTTGAAGCGAAGCGCGTATTCCGCGTGGGAAATCGAAACGCTGACCTCTTCCCGGGGATAGAGGACTTCCGAAGCGCCTAGCAATACGGAAATTGGAGGGAGGTCGCCCCGGGATTCGAAACTATCGACGAGTTCATCCGCGAAATGGACGAAGGCGTCTTTGAGTTCGTAATAACGTTCGGATTCGCTTTCCGCGTAAAGGAGGAAGTTGCCGCGTTCGGAAGCCGCGAAAAGAACATCGCTTTGGGAATAATTCGCGCGGAGGATCTCGCTGACGGCCAAGTTGATCGCGTGGAGGGCGGCGCTGGAGGATCCCGTGTCAATCGAACGAATGGAACGCACGGAGAAGGTGACGATATAAGGGGATTTCTTTTTATTGGAAGGAAGGCGTTTGTTCGAGGAAAACAAGGAAGCGAGTCGCTTATAGACGCGGTTCGTGAATTCCTCCTCATCGGAAATCGCGACGTCCTCGGTTCCAAACAAGGTATCCGCCCAACGGATTTTCCGACTGATTTTGCTTTGACGGGAAAGGAGGATTAAGGAACCCACCACCGAAACGAGGGCGATGAAGAAAAGAACGAGCTCGAGGATGAGGTAGATGGATTGGACGAGGAAGGCGATGGCGATGGAAGCGATGAAGCAACCTAGCGCCAAAAGAAGAAGCACCAACATCGCGATGCGGTTGGCCTTCTTTCGATCTTGAAGCGATACGATTCGGGATCTCATTGTTTGTCCTCCTTCGGTAGTTTCCTTTTCTTTTGGATTCTTTCGCGTTCCTTGGCTTTTTCCTTTTCCATCAGAATGCGAAGTTCCCGTTTATAGGCGATTTTTTCTTCGTACATGTAATGGGCGGCCTCGTCGTTTGGGTCTTTGCCGTCTTTGATCATGGCCTCCCGGACTTCGGCCTCCAAAGCCTCTTTTTCCGCTTTTTCTTCCTTGACCGCGCCCCGAATCATCGATACGGCGATGAAGGAAATCGGAATCACGACCAGCAAGGGGACAAACCAGACCGCGTATCCGCCGGGAACTCCCGGGGAGACAAACTTCAGGACCCCTCCCAAAAAGGAGGAGACCCGGGTCACTTTCCCGATCAACTTGTCCTCAAAGACGGGATCGTCGCGATAGGATACGTCCCAAGAGCCAAACGAACTGTGGAGGTTATCCCCCCGCGTGAGGTAGACGTATTGGTAATTCGATTCCTCGCATGGTTCGACGATTTCCATGACGCGGTGGGTGTCGGGAGCCCCTAGGGCCTCATAATAGAAGGTAATCACGTCCCCCACTTGGATCGAAGAAGGGTCGACTTTCTCGATGAAGACGCCGCTTCCGGGTTCGATGTGGGAAATCGGATACATCGACCCGACGCGTTCGGTTTCTTCCTTTTGCTCGGGGGTCGCCTCGGGGTGGGTGTCTTCCGCCATCGAATCGGTGACGACGTAAAGGACGCTGCCGCCGAAAAGGCGGGGAACCCCATAGTTCTCCGGTTGGTTCATGGAGACCATCATGGAAATCTGGCAGTACGCCAAGAAGACCACGACGCCACCCAAAAGGATGTCTAACGCAACGCTTACGCCCTTCTTCATGATTCGGGGGTCCCCTCTTTCTTGCGCTTTATTTCTCGATATTCTTTTTGGCTCAACGTGCGTCCCGAACGGGTCTTATACACCTTTCGGACGACGAATTTCTTTTCGGGACTAGAGGCGTCCGTTTGCCCGTTTGGAATTTCGTCCGCTTCTAAAGCAGCCTCAAAAGAAGGCTCTTCCATGTTTCCCGGAAGTTCCTCCATTTCCAAAGGCGTTTCTTCCACGGGCTCTTCGACGTCCATAATGGGCTCTTCAATGGACTTAGGCTCCTCCGCGGGGAAGGATCCTCCCTTTTTGAGGGCCAGGTATTCCTCTTCGCTTAGGACCTTGCCCGAACGGGTCTTATATACCTTACGGACGATATACTTCTTGGGATTGATGTAGGGCTTTTCTTCTTCGGGGACGGTCATGGGAACGTCGACTTCCTCGGGGGCTTCTTCCTCGATGGGCGCAGAAGAAGGAACCTCGGGGGCCAACAAATCGAGGACGCTTTGATCGCGGTAAAGATAGGGATCGAACCCCGAATCGGCGAGGGCCTTCATGCGGATGGCCTTCCGAAGCGCGCGCATCCGTTCCTCTTCCATCTTTTCTTGGGAGAGGCGGATGGCTTTGGAGGCGGAAGCGTAGATCGCGGCTTTCCGTTCCGCTTCTAGACGCGCGTTTTCTTCCTCTTTCCTTCTAGCCTCTTCCTCCAAACGCTTGGCTTCGGCGCGTTCAAAGGCGATGCGGGCGACTTCCTTGGCCTTGGCCTCTTCGATCGCCATGTCCACGAGGGACTTCTTGGCCCGATAATTCCGTTGACGTTCCTCGAGGGCAATCCGTTCTTCGCGGACCTCTTCTAAGGAAGGGAAGGAATCTTCAAACCGCTGGTGGGCGTCCACGCTTGTTAAGGGAGGAAGTCCTTCAGGGAATTGGTCGTAAAGGTATTTCCCTTCAAAGAAAGTTTCATCTTCCAACGAGAAAGTAACCTTCGGGACGTTGACTTTGGCTTTGGTGCGCTCGGGGGGAAGTTCCCGTCCTTCGATTAAGGAGGATTGGAGGGACAAAGCCTCTTGCCCAAGCAAGTTATACAAAGAGGAGATATCTTCCTCGGTGAATTCCTGCTCGGTTTCGGTCACGTCGAAGGTAACCCCGAGTTCGGAATAGGAATCCAAGAAGTTCCAAAGTTCATAGGCCGCGTGATAATGGGGTTCTTTCACGATCATGTTGGTCATATGGATCGGGTTATTGACGGGTTTGGCCCCTTTTAAGGCTTCCGCGAAGGAACTCTTTCGGTAGTAAGCGGCCCGTTCGCGAAGGCGCGAAAGGCGAAGAAGGAGTTCTTCGTTGCGTTCGGCCTTTCCCTTGTCTCCAGATGGGGCGGAAACCTTGACGCGGGAGAAGATTTCATAACGGGCACCGTTGATTTCGGTTTCGTTTTGGACGATGAGAACCTCTGAATCGCGGGTCTCCCCATGGGATTTGATATATTGGAAACGCTTCTCGATGAAGAGGGCGGCCTTTTGGATCAGGGAATAGACGAAACGGTTTTCGTAGATTTGGAAGTCGACGTCGCTATTGACGGTCAAGATCTTCATCGGGGTGACGTCCCCGTTGTCTTTGACTTCGTAGACGTATTGGGTATGGGAGGCAAGGTGGGAAACCGAACGCGAATTGATCTTTTTCGCGCGCCCGGCATCCACGAGTTCCGGAAGTTCGCGGATAAAGGATCGGGGATTCAAAATAATCGAATCAATCGCCTCAAACCCCTTCTCGAGTTCGGAGATGAAATGGTCGTCGTAGGTTTTGACCTCTAACCGTTTCTTTTGGAAGATTTTGGTCTTGCCTTCGCTTCGCAAAGCGTTTACGAACGCGGCGAAAGGAGCGGAAGAGGAAAGGGATTTGTTTCCGCTGCGGTAGGCCTTAACGGCGCGTTGCAAAGAGATCGAAGGCTTCTTGTCCATGGATTAGCGTCCTTCGCTGGCGGATTGCTTGAGGAATCCTTTTATTTTCTTGTGGGAGAGGACGAATTCGTTCTTCCCGAACAAACGGATGAGTTCTTTGTCGAGGGCGAGGAGTTCATCGCGCAAGAACCCGACGTTTAAAACCTCGAATTTCTTCAAAATCTTGGAGCAGAAAACATAGTCGACGGCCTCGAGTTCGGTTCCGCCACATCCGACGTAGCAAGGAACGAACAAGGTAAGTTGCTTCATGATGCGGTTACCGAACGCGAGTTTGAAGTGGTCGATGACGAAACTATCGAGTTCCTGGAATTTGGAGAGGGTGGTCTCGCTTAAGGGGTGATCGACCTTGGCCTGGTCGAACAAACTCTTGAAATATTGATACGGAATCGGGAGGGGCTCGGTGAAGGGAGCCTCAAACGCGATGCCTTTGTTATCGAAGAAGAGGGACATGGCGCGGTCGTAAACCTTATCGGTGATCGTGAAGGTCGAGTCATCGTTGTTCGCGGTGCCGACGAACCAAATGTTCTGCGGGATGAGCAAGCGTCCGTCGCGGAGGTGTTTGGGGTCGTCTTCCTGCGGGGCGGCGACGAGGGAGATGTTCCATTCGTCGACGTTCGGCATTTCCATGATGGAGAGGAATTCGGCGAAGTAGTATTCGATACGCGCCAAGTTCATCTCGTCGAGTACCACGAGGTTGATATCATCGCGATAGGTAGCCTCGTAAATCGCCCGCAAGAATTCGGTTTCGGTGAATTTATGGGTGAAGTCGTTGTAGTAACCGAGGAGTTCGCTGCGGTCGTGCCAAGAAGGTTGGACGGAGCAAATCGCGGCGTTGTGCTTGAAGAATCTCCCCAAGCAATAAGGGAGGGAGGTTTTACCGGTACCGGAGATACCTTCGAGAATGATGATTTTGCCCGTGCCCATCGCGGCGAAGAATTGTCGAACGACGTCGGGCGTGTAATAAAGGCCCATTTGGGAGCAGGCGAAGTTGCGGAAACGCTCGCAGATGCCCACAAGGGAAATGTTTTGGTCCTCGATGGGGAGAACCGTTGGGGGAAGGGGGTTCAGGTAACGGGAGTCCACCAAGGTAAGGCGGGGGAAGCGGTTGTCCCCTTCGTTTTCCGCGGGGGCCTCCTCTTCTTTGCTTCCCGGGGCAGTCGGGGCTTTGGCGCCCGCGACCCCTTCGAATTGGAGGCCGAGGATGCGGTCTTTTTCCGTTAAGGCCTGGTAGAGCTCGAAGTTCAAATTCTCAATCTGTTCTTGCATCCGTTCGATGGAGAGTTGCTTTTTGTAGAACTTCACGTATTTGCGGATCAAGAAGACGATGAAGAAAACGATCGCCCCGATGAGTCCGATGAACAAAATCGCGAAGATGACGTAGAAGAACCATCCCCAGAACCCAAAACCGTTGCTGTAACTGTTGAGCAGGTTGTTGTAATCGGCGAACTGGCCCGGAACCTTGGCCCAAGGATAGGCGAAGGTGTCTTGGAAGAACTGGGCGAAGTTTTGGAAGAAGGCAACGAGGAAGTCCTTCAGGTATTGGAAGTAAGAGGCCATAAGTGCTCCTTTCTTAACGGAATTGCAAGGCGGAGAAGCCGAGATTCACACTCCAGGCGCCGTATTCGATTTTTTCGGTGCTGTGAGGATCCCAACCCTCCACGTAGAAGGTGAGGAGGACGCGCGTTGGGGTATTCGCGCGAAGCAAGGCTAAGGGATGAAGGGAAGGATCGTAACTCCCGACGTTCAGAGGTAAGGCCAAATCGTCGAGGAAGTAACAATTTTCCACCGCGGGGACATAACTTGAGGTGTCGAGGATTTGAACTCCGGAAGCGTGTCCCGCGGAGAAGGAAGTCCCTTCCCCGCTGGGAGGGGTTTCATTCGGTGGGAGGTATTGGGGGGAACCCGAATACTCCCCGTAAAGAATCTCCTTGCCTTCGCTATAGTCGTAGTAGCCATCCCCGTCGATATCAAGGGGTCCGGCGAAACTCGCTTTTTGATGGGTCCCGGGGGCGAAGATCGTATACCCTTCTTCGCTTAAGAAGGAGATGCGCGCCACCTTGGTGACTTCATCGAGTTGTCCGCTTGGCAAATCCAGTTGTTCCTCGCGAACCCGATTGATGCTCTCCATCGCGGTGATTTCGCACTCGGGATCGAGGAAGAGGTAAACGTCGTCGTTGCTCCGGAAGTAGGTCTCAAGTTGGAAGAAGCCCTCGCTTAAGGGAAGGGTGATTCCGGTGGATCCCCCGGCTTCGTAATAAGGCCCATAAAGGGTGGGATAGCCATTTCGGTAATCAAATCCATCGTTGAGCCAAGTGGAAGAATACATCGACGAAGCTTCCTTTAACGGGGCGAAGGAAGTGAATCCGGGGATGTACTGCCGTAAAGTCGCGTCGTTTAGGGAAGAGAAATAATGGATTTCGTTGTCTTGGTCTTTGAGCCCGACTTCGAGGGTGAACCCATCCGCGAATTCGATTTGGATGTTGGAAACCTCCGCCCCACCTTCGATTTCAAACCAGGCGAAGGTGCCAACGACCGCGGTGCCAAGGCTCGAAAGGGCGAGCAAAGAAAGCCCAACGAGGAGTTTCTTTGATACCAAAAGGGAGGAGGAGCGTGCCATAACTAGATCGATTTCGCTCCAAAGACGAGGCTAAAGGCCATCGATGCCCCAAGGGGGGTGCGGCCGGCGCAATCCGGATCGCTGCCCTCGAGCCACATGAGCATCGTGTAGTGGATGTATTCTCCGCCATGAAGCGCGTTAAACGAGTTATCGCCGCTTGGAGAATAATTCTGGTAGAAGATGGTTTCGAACCCATCGATGAAGTTCGTGCAGTAACGGGTCGTTTCCTCTTCGTGCCGTCCGGGAATGAGGTAACGGTATTCCCCAAGGTCGTCGCGGGCTTTGGAAGATCCCCCGACGAATTCGCGGTTCTCATCGCTTCGAATTCCGTCGCTTTCCTTCACACGGAGGATGCTCGAGGCTTCCCCGTAGATTTCGATCCTGGTTTCGAGGAGTTCGTCGTGGACGTTGTACTTATCGGCCCAGAAGGCGACGCGGAAATAGCTATAGGGTTCGGCCGCCCCGTTGTAGGGAGGGGTGTAGTTGTCGACCCGTAAGGTCAAGTCGTATCCGATGTCCTGGGATTCGCCGTTACGGACGAAGAAGGAGTAGATGAGGCCTTGGTTAACGGTCTTTTCCTCCCCTTCGACGACCATTGTGGCGTCGAGGGCATAGGAGTTCCCACCTTCCATGGAGGCGCGGTAATCCTTGGCAACGGGAATGACGACGTCGCTGGAAGCGGCGATGGCATTGCTTAAGCCGCCCGCCAAAAGACGGGTGGTCGGAACCGTGAATTCCTTGTCGGTGGATAACGAAAGGGTGGCGCCGACGTTTTGATTGGCGACCTGGATCGTGAAATTCCCCGAGACCTTCCCGAGGAATGCGATGATGCTCATCAAAGCGATGCCCACCAATGAGACGCCCGCGACGATGCCGGCGATCTTCTTCCCCCGGCGTTCGCGTTTGAGTCGTTCGGCGTATCTTCCCGCAGGCAAGTGGTACCCTTTGCTTCCAAGGTCCGGAAGCGTTTCGGGGGCAGCTTCTTTGGGTGATTGTTTCTTGGACAAAGCGAAGCCTCCTTTCGTATATGCGCGCGCAATTTAATAATGAAAAAGCGCTCGTCGCGTCGTTTTCCTTTGGGCCATTACCTCCTCTGGAAACCGACTTCCCGAAACGCCTAGGGATTCTGCTCAACGAACCCCAAGGTATTGCCCCCTCTTTTTTGGAATCGAGGTTTGCTTCATTATTGTAGGCTTACCCATGGTAAAGTGCAATTTTTACTCCGAAGAAAGTAATCGTATACTTACTTTTTAAAAACCAAAATAAAACCGCCGGTTGTCCGACGGTTTGCGTTATTCCTTGGGGGTCTCTTCCCCGGCTTTGGCCTTTTGCTCCACCAAGAGCTCGGCCAACGCCTCTTCGCGTGCCTTGCGAGCGATCTCCTCGCGTTCGTCGCTCGTGAGTTTCGACTCTTTCTTCACCGCGAAGATGATGAGGTAGATGATGTCGATGGCGAGAATCACCAGAAGCGGAAGGACGATGAGGAGGAAGAATGGGGTCGGATTGGTTTGAAACCAGCCGATAAATGGCCCATTTTGGGTCAAATTCGCTTGAACCCAGTCCGGAGTTTGTTCCTGGGAAATAAAGGTTGTGAGGACTAAAATCGATACGACAAGGCAGAAAATGATGATCGCGCTTTCCACGATGCCAGCGATGATTAATGTACGTTTTTGCTTTTTGTCCATAGACGCTTGCCTTTTGTATTTATCTAAATACGCGGGATAACTATACCACATGGCAAAAGAAATAGGCAAAAACTATTTTTATGGCCCTTTTATCGAACCTTTTCGCTACTTTTCGTCCGACTTTTGACGCTTGACCAAAACCCAGAGAAAATCGATGTAATAAAAAAGTAAGGACAAACTTACTAAATCAAAAACCGTAAAGGGTAGGCCGTTATAATTTCCTCGTTATCCGGAGAGTTTCCCGATCATCCGCTTAACGCTCAACCCGAGATGACCATTACATCTCCATTCATGAAAGGACTCGTTTATGAAGACAAAGACGAAAGCTCTTGGCTTGATCTGCGGATTCGTCCTCGCGGCCGGCATCACGGCTGGTACCAGCACCTTTGCCTGGTTCCAAGTCTCCCGTGCGGTCACGCTTCACTTCACCAACTTCACGTTGGAGAACAACCGCGACTCGATCAACGCTGAGATCATTCCCCTTACCGCTGCCGATGCTAGCGCCGTTTCTTCGGACAAACAAACCATCAGCGCAGCCTCCCAAAAAGGATATGATGTCTCCTCTGGAACCGGCGAAGCGTTCTACTCCCCGGATTGGACCGACACCCAAGGTGGACCGGTCGGATTCGTCAAAGACGTCACCACCGAAACCGGCACCGCTTATGCTCAATTCGCCTTCAAAGTGAATATCGATGCCGCGAGCGGAGCTGGTGGACATTATGACCTTTATCTCGTCGATGGCACTCAAATTACTTCGACCGACGGAACTCCTGCGGACGGAGCGACAGCTCACAAATGGACCCGCGTTGCGATTCTTGCTGCTGATAGCGTTACTCCTTATGATTCCGATATCCCTGGGTCGGTTGGAGCTCTCACCCATGTCGTTACCTTCGAAAACCGCAATTCTGGTGGCGAACTTGATGATAAGAATCACTTCCTCAATAACTCCAGCGCCATTGCTCTTGAAAGCCTCGGTTCGGTAACCACGACCTATGCGGCGGCCAGTGCTGAACATGATTTACTTCCGTATTCCACGGTGGCTACCCCTGGCGACATCAGCAAGAGCAACGCTCGTAAGATTGGTGAAGTTTCTGGAAGCAACACCATTTACTTCGTTGTCCGTGTTTGGCTCGAAGGAACCGAGAATAACAACCAAGACGCCGCGATTAACGATGTCGTCTCGGTTGATCTCAAAATCGCCTCCACCGTTCACGCTTAATCAATAATACAATTAGAAAAGGACCACAAAAATGAAAGCAAAATCCAAAATTCTCCTCGCTCTTTCCGTCCTCACCGCCGGTACCCTCGCCGCCGGTGCGACCAGCACCTTCGCCTGGTTCACCACTACCCGTGCCGTTCAGCTCACCTATTCCAAAGTCACTGTTTTGAATGACAACGGTTCTTTGGAAGCTGCTCTTTATCCGTTGACCGACCCAAAAAGCACTTCGTCCGCTTGGTCTAGCTCCAACACCACCGAAGCCACTTCTTCGATTTCTGTTTCCGAAATTTCTTCCAAAGATGGCAAAACTTTCTCCAAACCGGTATGGAAAGTTGGTGCTGGTGGCGACGTTGCTGACGCCAAAGACGGTGTTTTAGGAACCGATTTCATCGTTCTTCTCCTCGAACTCAAGAACACGAATGCCAAAGGCCTTGACGTTTACCTTGATCTCGGAACTGGCATTACCGCGAATCCTGACACCCCTGCCAACAAAGCCGCTGCGGCCCTTTCTCGTGTCGCAGTCTATTCTGTCGGCGCTTCGATTCCTGATTCCTACGCTGCTGGTGTTACTGCTGGCAAAGATTCCAAATCCATTGTGTTTGAAAATGGCCAACCCGCGGATTTTACTGAGGTTGGAAATACTGCCTTCCAAACTAATAAGTATTTTGACGGAACCACCAAAACCGAAACTACTCTCCCTGATACGATCACCCACGTTGTTGGCGATTTCACCAAGTGCACTTCCGATTCGCTCCAAGCTACTCAAAAGTTGGCGACGGATTTAAAAAACGGCGCTTCGACCCAATACTTCTATGTTGCCATGTGGCTTGAAGGCACCAAAACCACTGGCGATTACTTCAATAGCTCCGCAGGCGGACTATTCAATGTTAATCTTAACCTCGTTGCCTTCGACGCCGCCTAATCTTTGTTGAAGATTCATCTACCCACTGAATTGGCGGGGGAGGGGTTTCCCTCTCCCGCTTATTTATTTCAAAGAGAAAGGAGGAAATCATGAAACCGGATTCGAAAATCTTTGCTGGTTCGGTGTTACTTCTTGCCGCCAGCGTCGCTTCCGCAGGGGTCTCTACCCTCGCTTGGTATACCACCACGCGCTCGGTTACCCTAACGATGACCTCCATTCATATCGTCAATAACGCAGGGGAACTCGATGCCCGGATTCATGCTTTCTCCAAGGGCACCGTCGATTCTTTGCATACCACTTTATCGAGTGAGAACTCCTACGCTTCGGATGTATCCAGCAA
>JAXFGC010000022.1:0-25262 GCA_034171505.1 Candidatus Alloenteromonas sp.
TGGACGAAACGGCGGCTTTGTCCCACATAAAAAATCCCTTCCGACCGTTGGGAGGCGTCTCGGGGGAAGGGTTATCGCCAAACAACCAGGCCCGGGCCGCCTCCCAACCGTCTCTGATTGTTTGGCGGAACGATTATACCATAGGGACGATTATCCATCATTTGCTGGTGTATCTAGCTTTTTTGTCTCTCTTTTAGACTACTCACCGAAACAAAGGAGTTTACCCTATGAAATCGTCATTCCATCCCATCAAACTCTTGTTGCTTGGCGCGGCATTCTCGATGGTCTCTTGCTCTTCGGGGGAAAGTTCCTCTTCCTCGAACAATTCCTCTTTGAGCGAAGAATCGTCAATCATTTCCTCTTCAGAAGTAGTGGAAGGATCCTCCTCGGTCAGCAGTCCGACTTCCGTGGAAGATAGTTCGCCTTCGACGAGCGTCCCCTCGAGCATCGATAGCGATCCCAGCGGCGAATCCTCGAGTTCGTCTTCCTCGACTTCCATCCCAAGCGAACCCGATTCGAGCGAAGATACCGATAAAATCCACAAGTTCGTCATCCAAAATAGTGAGCACATCACCCTTACGGTTTTGGATAGAAGTGGACTTCCCGTCGGAGAAGGAACTAACGGTAACACCTATTATGTCCGCGTTTCCATCACCGATTCCTCGCTTTATGGCATCAACACCTTGCAATTCTCTTATCTCAAGGAAGGCAATTCGGTTGAAACCGTCATCAACATCATCAACAAGAAAGGAAGCGGAGAGTTCAAGAACGATTACTTCTTCCAAGTCTATTCGACTTCCGCCGCCGCGACCCCTTACACCATCACGGTCACGGAGAAATCCATGATCGCCTATGGAGAATCCTCTTTCGTCGGCACCTACCTCTATCAAAGTTTGTTCACCTATGCCGCGAAGGACTTCACTACGTTTGATTCGCAGAAGTACGTCACCATCAACGCCGCCGGGGAAATCTCCCGTTCTTGGGTGGATGGGATCGACGCCCAAATCAGCGAAGTCTGCGATAACCGCCTCATCTCGGTGGATGGCTACTTAACCAAGGATTGGTATATCGCCGATCGCCTCCTCTTCGGCACCACGGATTCCAACCGTTCCCCGTTAGAAACTACCTGCAACGACTATTTCATCGGCATCCAAAAGCAAAGCCCCTCCGATTCGGATTCGCTTTACTCCGTTGCCACCGAAACCTTCACGATCGACGACACCCGTTATTTTTCGATGACCGCGACTCGTGATGGCGTCCCTTATGCCTCCGCTTTTGCCGCCCATACGGGAAATAAGAACACTGCTTATTTCTTGCCCAACGTCACCTTCAATATTCTGGAAGGCTCTTTGGTCACCGATACCCAACTCCTTTATGAAGTCAAAAACGGCGAAAACATCGTCGCGGTGGTCGGCACCACGGGAGACGCCGGTCCTTCCAACCGCGTCTTTGTCACCGGGCATTATGGCGAGTATGAAGTCGGTGACAAATCCCTCTTCCTCGATGGGGTGAGCCGCGCGACGTACGATGGAGGATCTTACGCTTACACCGAAACGGAAACCTCGATTGTCCTCACCGCGGGACTTACCAAAGTCACCTTCTCGGTGGACGAGGAAGGAAACATCACCTACGTCTCTACCGAAGAACTCGCGGGATACGACTTCCATGGCCAAACCTACCTTGGACAATGGACCTATGATGGTGGTTCCTACTCGTTCTATGCCGCTTTCGATGAAACCGAGAATACCTTTGAAACGTCCGCTGGAAATTACGCGAATATTTTGAATGTGCCGAGTTTCTCAATTCGTTATTTGAATGGTTCCACTTCTGCGTATTCTTACGCTCCTTCATCCTATACCTACGACGAGGAAACCTTCACCCTCACCGCCTACATCATCGACTGCCAAAAAGACGACCCGGGGTGGGCTTTCTCGATGGTATTTGATCCCCTTCAGAACACTTGGCTTGTCACCAGCGGAAATACTGACTGCATTAAAATACATGGGGTGACCCTCTCCGCGGTCGAATAAAACCTTTCTCCAACAGCCTCCGGCGATTGCCGGAGGTTTTTCTTTGCCCTTTTTGCATTTCAAAAAGAAAGGGGACGTATATGTAAAACACCTAAAGTAGAGGAAATACTGCAATAATGTACGGAATTTAATGATTTGGGCGGAAAAGGAAAAAAGTAAGCGGCATTTTTGTCAATGAAACCTTACTTTGCCCATTTATTCGGTAATTTGGGTATTGCAAAATTTCATTTCTCCTTTATCCTACGTAGGATTTGTTTTGACCTCCTAGCAGTTGCTAGGACCGTAAAACGTCAATGAAAAACGGAGGAATGGTATCTTGAAACTCAAACACTGTCTCATTCTCCCCTTGGTGGCCTTGTTAGGGGCCTGCGGAACGGGAGAAGGCAATATCAGCAGCGAATCCGGCGGGGAAGTCTCTTCTCTCCCGAGTGAGCCGATCGAAAGCGAAGAGGAGGTCTCCCTTCCCGATCTCTCCGAAGTCCAATACGACCTCACGGTGTCAATGGATGGATTCCTCAATGACTTCTTGGTCGGTACCCCGGCCATTGCCACGAAGGACTACAAACTCTCCTTCGGCTTCTCTTCCGCCAGCACCGCGGGAGCCGTCGTCAAAACCGATGTCCCGAGCGTCGCGACCGCCGAGAAGCGAGGGGAATATTGGTACTTCGTTGCCCTTAAACCCGGGAAAACCCATTTGATCATCGAAGACGCGGACGGCATCATCCACCTCCGAACGGTCCTTACGGTCAAAAAGGAATTGAGTGACGCCGAACTCGACGCCTCGTTGTATGAGGTTGATCACTGGGAAGTCCCCAGCGAATGGCAAGGGTTCTGTGGCAACTTCACGGTCACCTTCTTCGATGACCTCTCCGCCTCGATGGCGGGACGGGAATCGGGGGGTACGAACCTCGAAGGCGTCACCTTCACGATGGAACGCGACGATTCCATCATCTCCGATGGAGGCGTCTACCCCATCGAATACTGGGCCAGCTATACCGTCAAGAACTGGCCGATCAACGATTACGTCCTCTCCTCCGTCATCGTTTACCGGAGTGGAGATCAAATCCACATGCATACAAACAACACCCTCCTTGGAATCCTCGTTCCGGGAGAGGCCAAATAAGGAAAGGAAACGCCAGCAATGAAAAAATCCGCATTAAATCTGCTCACCTTCGCGGCTTCGCTTGCCCTTCTTGCCTCTTGCGGTCCGTCCAATTCGGAGTCTTCCGCCCCCGTCACTTCGGACCCCGTCGCTTCCGAGACCGTTCCGGACGGAGATAGCAGTATTTCCACCGAACCGGTCGTCGAAGTCTACAAGATCGTCATCCGTTCCTCCAATGGCTTGAACGTCACCGCCGACAAGAGCGAAGCCCCCGCCGGGGACCTGGTCACCTTGACGGTGTCCGCCGAAGAAGGGTTCTCCCTCAAGAGCATCATGCTCAACGGCGACGCCTCCAAAATCACCAAGGAAAGCGACACCAAGTACACCTTCGTGATGCCGGATACTTCCGCGGTCATCACCACCACGGTGGACGTGGAAGGGGATGCGGTCGTCACCGGAGACGTCGCGACCGTCCTCGAACCCCAAGAGGATGGTACCTTCAAAGGCACCGTCACCTGCGTTAACGACAGCAACATCGCCATCAAAGTCGGATCGGTGGAGTATTCCTTCGTCGACATCGATGACAATTATTCCTTTGGGAACTACGAAGCGGGACGCAAGACCGGCTGCACGATTTTGTTAAACGGCAACGCCACTTACGAAATCACGGTCAATCCCTCCGCCGAACTCCCCGTCATCATCTACCGTACGGGCGTGGACCACGCCCCCGCGACCGTGGATGAACTCCTCGATCTCTTCAACGGTGACTATTCCGGACGCGGTCTCCTCGATGGAGGAGCTTATTACCTCCGCGACCTCGTGGGAGTCAACTACCGCAACTACGTGACCAACGTCGAGTATACCTGGGAAAAATACGCCGATGGATCCTCCTTGGGCGTGGCCAATAATCCCCTTGAAGACGAACCCTCCATCGTCTACCGCGCCATTTCGGGAGACGAATACGTCGTCGTCGACAACTACGTCGAAGCCGTCCTTGACGGCAGCGGCGTCTATTACGACGATTCGGTCAAAAACGACACCTTTGAATACTCCGCGAAATACGGACTCGATGCCTCCTTGGACGAAGAGAACGATCCGCTCCGCCGCTACAAGACCACTCCGGCTTATGCGCTCGCGGAAATCGACACGCCGTCCCATAACATGTACAGCATCTCGCGCGAAATCGCTTGGGGATACCGCATCGGATTCACCGTCGAAGACGACTGCGTCGGCGCCTCGGTCAAACTCACCCCGACCATGAATGAGGACGGTTCCTTCGAAGTCGACGTCTATTCTTGGCAAAACTACGACCCGAACGCGACCCACGCGACCCACACCAAAGTGGAACGCAACGAATACAAGATCCACCTCGAATTCAACGCCGATTCGAGCCTCCACTCGGGCACGTATCTCAAGAACTACTACGACGAGACCACCTGGAACTTCAATAGCAACGATTACGAGAACGGTGGAACCGCCAAAGAGAACACCAAGCCCGTGGTGAAACGCAAATCGAGTTTTGAATACACCTTTGGCACCCCCAAAACCGGATCCAAGGCCGACATCGACCTCACCCCGTACTTCATCGCTTCGATTAGCGATGTTCACGTCACCCACAGTGACTACCCGACCGACTCGGTCCAACTCGCCGACGTCATCGACCAATCCCGTTATCCGGGACAAAAGAGCGCCGATGATCAAACCGGTGGATACAATAGCCTCCTTTCCTTTACCGCCTCGCCCTCCACTGCTTTGGATCGCTGGCAATATGGCGTCGTGGATTCGAGCGACAAGTCCATCATCGGCCTTGGCACCCGCATGAGCTATTGCTGGGAAGCCTTGAAGAAAGGCAAAGCCACCGTTAGCGTCGGCAATCACCTCGGCAACGTCCTTGGTTCGGTGGAAGTCACCGTCATCAACGACGTCCAAGTCACCGGTTACTACGTCTCCTCGATGGATTCCCTCGACGACGCCCACGTCACGAATTCTTCCTCGATCAAGATGTACACGAGCGAAAAACTCTCCGTCTACCTCTGGGCCGGCCCGGCCAATTGTGACCCCGAACCCACGATCACCGCTTCGAATCCGAAACTCAAGGTCACCCTCTCCGAACGCGTCAAACCGACTGTTTGGAACATCTCGACCTATCCCGCCTTCATCATGACCCTCGACGCGAGTGAGATGGACATCACCGGCACGGAAACCGTCACTCTCAAGGTGGAGGATCCGATGTTCGATTCCAACCGCGGCAATGGCTATTCCACCATCAGCGTCACCATCACCAAAGGCGCGGATGTCACTTGGCCCACCTCCATCGTTGGAACCACCTGGGTCGGCGATGAAGAATATACCGATGCCCGCGCGGTCGAACTCGGCTACTCTTCCGGTTTCATGCACGTCGAGAGCTCCTTGTCCTTCACCGGCGAGACCTTCTCCGGCGATTATAAGAAAGTCACCTTGACCGCCACGTATAACGGCAGGACCCGCAACATCGATCTCGGCTACACCTACGATCCCTCCGCGACCGTCCCCGTCCGCTTCTCCGCGGGTGGCGCTTACGACATCTCGGTTGGCTCATCCGGCGATAAGGTCAACGGCTACATCGGCCTCCAATACTGCATCGCGACCTATAACGGCATGGACGATGTCACCTACGATGACGTCGTCGGTATCGAAGGCGATGGCGAAGATTACGTGACCGCTTATCAGTGGTTCAAAAAAGCCGCCTAATTCGCTTCTTCAGGGGCGGATTCCCGCGAAGGGAATCCGCCCTTTTTCTTTGGCAAAAACCAGCACAAAAGAAAATGAAAATAATTCGAACAAAATCCAATTCGCATATACGTCCCCATTGTTTTTTGCCAAAACAGGCAGGAGAAAGGAACTGAAATTCCTTGGGTGAAGTCCCCCAAAAACCTCTTAATCAACCAAAAGAAAAAGGCGGTAACCCTGCTCGGAGGTACCGCCGTTTGGATTGGGATTAGGCTTCCACGAGGGTGGCAAGCCAGGCGTCGACCACGGGGACGTAGGTGGTTTCGAAGTCGCTGAATTCGAATTCGATGTAATCCCCGGTGTTGAGGAGGAGGTTTAAGTAGACAACGGGTTCCATGTCGAGGTCTTTGGCTTCGATGAGGATTCCCGAAGCGGTGTATCCGTTTTCGGAGAGCCAAGCGCTGTAACCGAAGTTGCTCGCGAAGTCGCTTGCCACGTAGGAATCGTAGATGATGTAGGCTTCTTCCATTCCTTCGTGGGGGAAGGTCTTTTCATAGGTTTGGACGTATTGGAGGTTGTTCCAGAGTTCAAGGAAACTCGGGTAGTTGTAGGCGACCGCGACGTCACTTGTGGAGGAGTTGTACGGGAAGGAGGTCATGACCGAGAAGGAGGTGACGTTCTCCCCGTTGTTGCTTGAGGAGGGGGTTAAGGAATAGCAACCGTTGAAGGTGATTCCGGTTTCGGGGTCCTTGACGTGATCGAGGCCGACCATGCCCCCGGGGAAGTATCCCATGGACATCATTTCGGCGCCGCAGGAGAAGATGTAGTAATCGGGGTTGAACCGTTCGTATCCGATCACCGCGCTGTTCTCGTTCAGGTAATGATGGGTGTAGTTGTTCGTTAAGAAGAGGTTCCGAATCTTGTCCAAACCCTCTTCGGGGACGAAGGCATCGCCCCCTTCGTCGAGGTATTCTTCAATCAAACTCGAGTAGGAGGTGTTGATGCTATGGACGGTATATCCGAGGGAATAGTTCTTATCTGCGGAAGACAAATAGGCGGAGACGTATAAGGAGCCATCCACGATGGAGGCACTGACGTTGGACATGGAAGGGTAGTTATCCCTGCTAAGCCCAGCGATATCTAGAAGCGCCAAACGGGCTTTCTTGTCAGCGATGATGAATTCGTCTTCGTTGTCGGGGGTGACGTTTCCAAACGCGGCGAAGGAACCGAACAGATCCGCATCCCATAACGAGGTGATTTTCGCCCCGTTATCGTCCTTTAAAACTTCTCCGGGAAGGACGCCCGAGCCCTCAATCGCGTAGGAGAAGACGCCGCTTGCCCCTTGGGCGTACCCAAATTCATAGGAACGGCTGACGTAAGAGTAGCTGCGGGAAGTGAAGGTGACGGAATGGGAGTCGTAAAGGGATCCCGAGGATCCTAGGACGTACATTTCAAAGTCCACCGTGTAATTTTTGGCTTTCGAGAGGGAAGACAAAACGGTGGAAGGAGAGGTCCAATCCACATTGACGGATTCCTCGATAAAAGAGGAAGAAGAGGGGTTATTGGGTCCACAAGCGGTTAAGAGGCTGAGGCTTGCGAGTAAAAACAAAGGTTTCGTGATTTTCATGAGACTAGATTACTAGGAAACAAATTTTGTGCAACCTTTTTCGAGGCTAACTAGTTAGGCTTTCGTGAATTTTTATCGAATTTTTGTCAACCAAAAAACTCATTTATCGTTTGTGTCTAGACAAAAACCAACCTTTCTTTATGATGAGGCTACTATGAGTTACGCAATCAAGGCCGATGGAGTGACCAAAAGTTACAACCATCGCATCGTTCTTGACCGGGTTTCCATTACGGTGGAACCGGGAGAAATCTATGGATTCATCGGACCGAACGGGGCAGGGAAAACCACGTTAATGAAGGTCCTTTTGGGGTTAACCGAACCCACGGAGGGAACGGTATCCTTTTTCGATGGGATGGACGTATCCCTCGCCAGAAGACAGATCGGATCCTTAATTGAAACCCCCGCGTTTTATCCTTCCTGCACGGGGTTTGAAAACCTCCGGAGATACGCGATCCTCACCGGGGATAACGACTCCGAAATCAATCGGATTTTGCGGCTGGTAAAACTCGATGACGCGGCGGGAAGAAAAGCCGGGCATTATTCGCTTGGAATGAAGCAACGCCTCGGCATCGCGATGGCGCTTCTTGGCCACCCCAAAGCGTTGATTCTCGACGAACCCAACAACGGCCTTGACCCCGAAGGGATCCGAAACATGCGTGAACTCATTCTCCGCGTGGCCAAGGAGGAGAATATGGCGGTCATGATTTCCTCCCACATTTTGGATGAACTCGCCCGCGTCTCCACCCGTTTTGGCCTCATCAACAAAGGCCACTTGGTCCGGGAGTTAAGCGCGGAAGAACTCGAACGGGAATGCCATGTTGGCATCTACCTTACGACCCCTTCGCCGAAGGAGGCCGAGGCGGCCCTTTCTGCCGCAGGCCTCACCGATCCCGAGGATTTCGCGAAAGGGGATTCCATTTTCTTGAAGAAGAAGGGTCTTACCTCGTTAGAAGTCTCGCGTGTCCTTTTTTCCGCGGGCATCATGGTCACGAGCTTGGAGGAAAGGGAAACCGACATCGAGGAATTCGTGTTGCGCCTTCTCCGGGAGGATGTCCAATGAAAAACTTGCTCCGTTACGAATTCCATCGTCTGTTCCGTTACATCCCTTATTACGTCCTTTTGGGTTTGGCGTTCCTCTTTTTCATGTTCATCTATTCCATCTTTGCCATCACGAGACTTCAACTCGCTATGCCCGCGTTCAATACCTTTGGGACCATTGGTCAAGCCGTCATCGCCTTTTACTTGAGCCAATTCATCGTCGTGTTCGTCACCGAGGACTATAAGGGGACGCGAAAGAACGTCATTAGCCGCGGATATAGCAAAACCAAAGTCTATTTCTCGAATTACATCGTGACGATGACCGCCGCGGTGGGAGGATGCCTCGCCCTCGTCTTGCTTCTCTATCTATACAATGGCTTCATCGGGTACAGCTTCGCGTTGACTCCGGACGGTCTTGCCAGTTTTGGCTGGGGAACGTTAGGCCAGTTCGTGTATTTCCAAATCGTCTATTTCGGGGCGGTCCTCACCACCAACCGTTCCTCGGGCATCTGCCTTGGAATCATCTTCCCGATTCTCATCATCGCTTTCTTTGGCTTCGTCCAAAGCGTCTATGTCGATACCCATTACGTCAATTTGGGCTATCCCCCCGAAGGATTCCCCCAACCCTTCCATTTCAGTCCCCTATTCTTCTTTTATGGATTGGAGGACAGTTATGCAAGCGTCGGAGTGGTGGCAACGGTCCGCGTATTGCTCACGGTTTTCTACACCGCTCTTCCCTGCGGAATCGGGTATTTGATCAACCGAAAACGGGACATGTAATACCCGCTTAACGGTTTTCCCTCATTTTTACCTGTTTATCGGTAACATATTATCGAAATTCGATTGCTTTTTTCGCGTCCGCCTGTAGAATCGATGACGAATTACTGATAAGGAATTACTGATTATGAAAACGTACTCAATGAATCAGCTGGAACGTTATCCGATCTACCTCAAGTATTTCAAAGAACTTAAGGAGGCGGGCGTGGAGATCATCTCCTCTCCCAAAATCGCCGCGAAACTCGGTTACAGCGAAGAACAGGTCCGTAAAGACTTGCAGAATGTTTCCCTCGAACCGGGGCGCCCCAAGAAAGGACGGATGGTCGATCAACTCATCGATGACCTGGAAACCTTCCTCGGATACCGCGAACACACGAGCGCCGTCCTCATTGGTTCGGGTCACTTGGGTGGAGCGCTTCTCAACTTCTCCGCTTTCACCGAAATGGGTCTCGACATCGTCGCGGGATTCGACATCGTCCCGGAAAAAATCGGCAAGGAGTTCGGCGGCAAAAAGGTATTGCCCGTGGAAAGTCTCTCCGACTTTATCCGCGATAACGGGGTCTATCTCGTGGTGCTGACCGTCCCCTCCTACGTCGCCCAAGAGGTGGCGGAAAAAGCCATCGCAAGCGGGGCCAAAGCCATTTGGAACTTCGCGCCCATCCACCTCGAAGTCCCGGATGACGTGGTCGTTGAAAACGTCAATTTGGCGAGTTCCCTGGCCATCCTCACCCATCGTTTGTCCTTGACCCTCGCCAAAGGGCGTCGGAAGTAAAAGAACGAATATTACCGATTTACCAATTCAGGCTTTTATTTTGTATCGTTCACTTTATAATCGAATACAAGCCGGTTCACGATTTAGCAGAAAGGAACCCCAATGAAAATCAAACCCGAAGTCGAAAAGGACGTTCGCGCTATTTGCGCATCCGTCAAAGGAGAACCCTCCCCTTTGATGATCGTCCTTTCCACCATCCAAAAGAAGTATGGGTACATCCCCTTGGAGGTCCAAGAGATTGTCTCCGAAGAGATGAACGTCCCCGTCGCGGAAATCTACGGCGTCGTCACCTTCTATGGATTCTTCTCTTTCCTCCCCAAGGGCAAGAACGTCATCGGCATTTGCCTTGGCACCACATGCTACGTCAAATCCTCTCAGCTCGTCCTCGATAAGTTCACCGAGCTCTTGGGAATTGGCCCGGGCCAAACGACGGACGATGGCCTCTTTACGATTGAGGCGGTCCGCTGCATCGGCGCCTGCGCCTTGGCCCCTGCCATCTCCATCAACGGCAAGGTCTATCCCAAGGTCACCCCGAACCAAGTCGCGACCATCATCGAAGAATACCGCAAGAAAGAAGGCGTCTAATCCATGGATAAAATCGTTTCCCTCGCTGCATTAACGGAAGCCCATGGCAAGTGCGAGGCTTGCCTCAAGGCCAAATTTTCCGGAGAAAACGGAAAGCGCGCGGTCGTCATCTGCGGCGGCACCGGCTGTATCGCGAACCACTCCAAAGAGATTCAGGCGGAACTCGCCAAACTCATTGAAGAGTACCATCTCCAAGACACCGTCACCCTTAACCACGTCGGTTGCTTTGGACTTTGCTCCCAAGGCCCATTCATCAAAATCTTCCCCGAGGACACCCTTTACCGCGCGGTGAAGGTGTCCGATGTCCGTCGTATCGTCGAAGAGGACCTCGTCGGACATCGCATCGTCGAAGACCTCCTTTACGTCGATCCCCAAACGGGAGAAAAGATCGCCCGCCAAGAGGACATCAACTTCTATAAGAAACAGGTGAAGGTGGCGCTCCATGGCGTCTCCCTCATCAATCCGAACTCCATCGAGGAATCCCTCGGATGCGATGGGTTCAAAGGCCTCAAACGCGCCCTCTTTGAGATGACCCCGAACGAAGTCATCGAAGAGGTCATCAAATCCGGCCTCCGCGGACGTGGGGGCGGCGGATTCCCCACGGGCGTCAAGTGGCGCTTCGCCGCGAACGTCGATAGCGATCAGAAGTACATCGTCTGCAACGGCGATGAAGGCGACCCCGGCGCGTTCATGGACGGTTCCACCCTCGAAGGCAACCCCTTCTCGGTCATCGAAGGAATGATGATCGCGGGTTACGCCTTTGGGGCCAGCCAAGGTTATTTCTACGTCCGCGCCGAATACCCGACCGCGGTCGAACGTTTGACCATCGCGATTCGCGAATGCGAGCGCGTGGGGCTTTTAGGGGATAACATCCTCGGCACGAATTTCTCCTTCCGCGCCCACCTCCGTTTGGGCGCCGGGGCGTTCGTCTGTGGAGAAGAAACCGCGTTGCTCAATTCCATCGAAGGGAAGCGCGGCATGCCCCGTCCCCGTCCCCCCTTCCCTGCGATCAAGGGCTTATGGGGCAAACCCACCTGCGTCAATAACGTCGAGACCCTCGCGACCGTTCCCTACATCCTCCGGAACGGATGGGAGAAATTCGCCTCCATGGGCACGGAAACGTCCAAAGGCACGAAAGTCTTCTCTCTCGCGGGCAAAGTCAATAACGTCGGCCTCGTCGAAGTCCCGATGGGAACGACCCTCCGCACCTTAATCTTCGACATCGGGGGAGGTATCCCGGGCGGCAAGGCCTTCAAGGCCATCCAAACCGGCGGGCCATCGGGCGGCTGCTTAACCGCGAAAGACCTCGACACCCCCATCGATTACGATACCCTCGTGGCCAAAGGATCCATGATGGGGAGCGGTGGTGCGATCGTCATGGACGAGGACAACTGCATGGTCGACGTCGCCCACTTCTACATGAACTTCATCTGCGACGAATCCTGTGGCAAATGCACGGGATGCCGCATCGGCACCAAACGTCTCTTTGAGATGCTGACCGACGTCGTCGAGGGCCGTGGCACCGACCAAACCCTCGAAGACATGCGCGCCTTGGCCGAAGTTATCAAAAACGGTGCCCTCTGCGCCCTGGGCCAAACCGCCGCGAACCCGATTCTTTCGACGATGAACAACTTCCCCGAAGAATACGCGGCCCATGTCCACGAGAAGAAGTGCCCCGCGCACGTCTGCAAACGCTTGATCCATTACGTCATCGATCCGGTGAAGTGCAAGAAGTGCTCCCTCTGCGCCCGCAATTGCCCAGTGTCCTGCATCACGGGCGTCCCCGGCAAAGAACCCTACGTCATCGATCAGTCCAAGTGCGTGAAGTGCGGCACCTGCCTCTCCGGCTGCCGCTTCGGCGCGATCATCAAGGAATAACGGGAGGAAAGCGACATGAAAACCGTCAATATCAAACTCGAGGGCCGCGTCTACGAAGTCGACGCCTCCCTCTCCATCCTCGACGCCGCGCGCAAGCTCGGCTTCGCCATCCCCTCCCTTTGCTACTGGAACGGGGGACATAACTCCCTCGCGAGCTGCCGCGTCTGCTTGGTGGAAGTCATCTCCACCCGAGGATCTCGCCTCGTGGCTTCCTGCGTCTATCCCGTCAGCGAATGTCCCGCGGAAAAGGGATTTGAGATCCGTATCTCCTCTCCCAAAGCCGTGACCGCCCGCCGCACATCGGTGGAACTCTTGCTCTCCAACCACTCCAAGGACTGCCAAACCTGCGTCAAAAACGGCAAGTGCGAACTCCTCCACGTCGCCGGCATCACCGGGGCGAAGGACAACCGCTTCGTTGGGGAAAAGACCCCAACCACGTACGACGATTGCGCCCCTGGCATCGTCCGTGATACCAGCAAGTGCATTCTCTGCGGACGTTGCATCGAACGCTGCAAAGAGGCCCAAGGCATCGGCATCCTCGGATTCCAAGGCCGTGGTTTCTCCACGGTTGTTGGACCTGCCGCCAACCGCAGCTTCGCCGCTTCCCCCTGCATCCAATGCGGCCAATGCGTCGCGGTCTGCCCCACGGGTGCCTTAAGCGAAAAACGCGAAATTGACCTCGTGGACCAAGCCTTCGCGGAAGGGAAATACGTCATCGTCCAAACCGCCCCCGCGGTCCGCGCGGCCATCTCCGAGGAATTCGGCTACCGCATCGGGGAAGACAACGGCACCGGCAAAATGGTCGCCGCCCTCCATCGCCTCGGCTTCTACCGCGTCTACGACACCAACTTCGGGGCCGACCTCACCATCATGGAAGAGGCCACCGAACTCCTCCACCGCATGCAAAAGGGCGGCGTCTTACCCCAAATCACGAGCTGTTCCCCGGGCTGGATCAATTACTGCGAATACTACTATCCGGAACTCATCCCGCATCTATCGACTTGCAAATCCCCCCACGAGATGGAAGGGGCGATCATCAAGAGTTACTTCGCGAAAACCCATGGCATCGACCCCAAGGACATCTTCGTTGTCTCGGTCATGCCTTGCACCGCGAAGAAGGGGGAGGCCAAACGGAAACAAAACGCCGCGACGGGATATCCCGACGTCGACGCCGTCTTGACCACCCGCGAACTCGCCCTCCTCATCAAGCGCGCCGGCATCCTCTACCGCGAATTGCCCGATGAGGAATTCGACAACGACCTCTTGGGCGAATATTCCGGGGCCGGCGTCATCTTCGGCGTTACCGGTGGGGTCATGGAAGCCGCTCTTCGCACCGCCTACCACGCCTTGACCGGCGAGGAATACGGGCCGATCGCCTTCCATGAAGTCCGCGGCATCAGTGGGGTTCGCGAAGCCGAAGTCGATATCGCGGGCACCAAGGTCAAGGTGGCCTGCGCAAGTGGCATGAAAGAGGCCAAACCCTTGCTCGACCAAATCAAGGAAGGGAATTCCCCATACGCCTTCATCGAAATCATGGGCTGCCCGGGCGGATGCATCAACGGAGGCGGCCAACCCTTCGTGAAGCCGACCCTCCAACCCGAAGAAGGCCGCGACATCCTCGCGACCTACCGCCAAAAGAGGGCCGATGTGCTCTATGGCATCGATGAACGGATGACCATCCGCCAGTCCCACAACAACAAGGACATCATCGCCCTTTACGAAAACTTCCTCGGTTCTCCTTGCAGCGAGGAAGCCGAACATCTCCTCCACACCTCCTATAACGAGGATCGGGAGAGATTCCCAAGCATTAAGAAATAAGGAAGAGCCCGCGAGTCACCTCGCGGGCTTTTACTGCTCTGTTTCTTTGGCTTTGTAACTTCTAGTGCGGTTTCCGAATTCTCTGAATGGGTTTTGGGAACGCACTTTTTACTTCGCTTCATTCTTGCCTTTGTTTATCCCATAATAGAAGTGCATGAATATCTTTTCCAAAATTGGTTGCCGCATCTACCAAGTGGCCCTTCGTTGCACGATCCCCTTTTTGCCATACCGTGAACCCCAAAAACTTCAAAATAACGGGGACGTATGTTCGTTATTGTCCCAAAAAGGCATCCGTTCCGTGCTGCTTGTTACCGATGCGAACATCGTAAATCTCGGTTTGCCCCTCCCGTTGATGGAATCCTTGAAGGAGGCGGGTATCTCCGTTTCGTTGTACTCGGGAGTCCAACCCAATCCCACGAGCGATAACGTGGAGGAGGCGTATGCCAAATACAAAGAAGGAAAGTGCGAAGCCATTATCGCATTCGGAGGGGGATCCCCCATGGACTGCGGCAAGGCCCTTGGAATCCGAATCAACTATCCAAATACCCCGTTAATCAAATTCAAAGGGATTTTGAAGGTCCGTAAGAAACTGCCATTGCTCATTGCGGTGCCCACGACCGCGGGAACGGGATCGGAAACCACCCTTGCGGCGGTCATCTGCGATTCGTCCACCCATTTAAAGTTCGCAATCAACGACTTCCCCTTAATCCCCGCGTATGCGTTGCTAGACCCCCATCTGTTAACGGGACTCCCCCAGATGTTGACCGCCTCCACGGGGATGGATGCGATCACCCATGCGGTGGAGGCTTATATCGGACGTTCAAGCACAAAAAAGACGAGAACGTATGCTTTAAAAGCCATTGAAAACGCCTTTGCTTACCTCCCCTTATCCGTCAAAGAACCGACGAATTTTGAGGCGAGAGGGAAGATGCTCGAAGCCTCGTATTTCGCGGGGATGGCTTTCACGGTTTCTTATGTGGGGTACGTCCATGCCTTGGCCCACGCCTTAGGCGGAAAATATGGGGTGCCCCATGGGCTTGCCAATGCGATCCTCTTACCTCATGTCCTAAAGGCATATGGGAAAAGCGCGGAGAAAAAACTCGCGCGCTTGGCTCTTGCTGCCCGCCTATGCGACGAAGAAACGGATCGAAGCGAGGCGGCATCCCTCTTTATTCGGCGAATCGAAGAGATGAATGAGGAATTTGGCATTCCGCGATTCGTGGAAGCATTAAAAGAAGAAGACATCGAAGAACTCGCGAGGACCGCCGCAAAAGAAGGAAATCCCTTGTATCCCGTGCCGAAACTCTTTACTGCAAAAGAGCTCGAAGCGATTTACCGCGAAGTCCTCAAATAAACGAATTCGATATACGTTCTCGCTTCTTTTGCCTATCTTGACGAATAGAAGTGTCGTCCCCTTTACTAGTTCTTCGAATTCGAGAGAAGAAAAACCTCGAAAATAGAAGTAGAAATATGAAAGAATAATGGCAACATATTTCACCTTTTCATGTAGGAGTTGTCCATGGAGTTACGCGTCGTACGCACCAAAAAAGAAATCCGGGATTTCGTGAATTTCCCGTTGAAGCTTTACAAAGGTAACCCCTATTTCGTCCCCTCCTTTTACGCGGACGAACTCGCCTTGTTCAAAGAGGATTATCTCTACCGCGACCAAACCGATTACATCTGCTACTCGGTTTACGATGGCAAAAAGATCGTCGGACGCGTCTGCGCCATCCTCCAAAAGGTATCCAATGAGAAATGGAAGCAGAAACGCGTCCGATTCAACCGTTTTGATTGCATCGATGACCAAGAAGTCGCGGATATGCTTTTGGATGCCGTCGAGAACTGGGCCAAAGAACAAGGCATGGAAGAAGTCGTTGGACCCCTTGGGTTCTCCGACATGGAACGCGAAGGCTTGCTCATCGAAGGGTTTGATTACCTCTCGACGTTTGAAGAACAATACAACTATTCCTATTACCAACGTTTGATTGAGAACCATGGTTACGTCAAGGAAGTCGATTGGCTCGAACGTCGCTTATTCGTCCCCAAGCAAAAGAACGACCGCCTCACCCGTTTCAGCGACCTCATCATGAAACGGAACCACCTCCATTTCGCGACCGCGAAGAACACGAAGGACTTCTTAAAGAAATACGGGGAGAAGTTCTTCGCTTTATGCGAGAAGACCTACGAGAACCTCTATATGACGGTTCCTTTTTCGAACAACATCAAGAAGAGCCTAATGAAGTCGTTTGAACTCATCATCGACCTTCGATTCGTCGCGATGATACTTGATGAGAACGAAAACCCCATCTGCTTCGGTCTTGTCTTCCCCTCGATTGGCCAAGCGATCCAAAAATCCGGGGGACGCATGACCTTACCGACCCTAATTCGTTTGTTGCACGCGATCAAGAAACCAAGAGCATTGGATTTTGCCTTGATCGGGGTCGATTCCGCCTACGTCAACCGTGGCATCCCTGCGGTGCTCCTTGGCAAAACCCAGGAATACCTCTCGATGGCCAACATCGAATACGCGGAGACGAACCTGAACCTCGAGACGAATCAAGCCATCATCAACATGTGGAAGAACTTCGATTCGATCCAACATAAGAGACGTCGGAGTTTCGTCCGTTCCATCGTCGGGAACGAATAGCAAATATATAAAGAGGGAGCCCGCGGGCTCCCTCAACGTTTTTATGCTCGAGACTTAGAACGATGCTTCGTTCGCCGTTTCGTCTTCTTCGGCGTGTTCTTCTTCGTCGGAATCGATCGGAGAAAGACGGAATCCCTCATTGGCGAGGGTCGCGAGCAATTCGGTATAGGCTTGGTTGCTCATTGTTTTGTCCTCCTAATAATGCCTGAAACCTTCAGGCGAGGATAGTTATAGAGCAAGGAAATACGCCTTCAAGAGGGGAAATCCTTGTAAGCGTTTTCGGTAAGCCCTTTCCGAAACCGCTTACACGATTTTGACGTGTTTTTACTCGGATTTTCTAAGCGCTTACAATCAGTAAAAGATTCGGATTCATCGAATGTTTTTGAATATTTCATAAAAAATTTACTCTTTTACAAGAAAGTTGATTCGTTTTTGTTTTTCTTTTGTTTTCACTTGTTTCACGGATTCCTTGACGTTTGGTTTATGCGCGCGCATATGGTATGCTTTCGCCCGATGGCATTGCTTGAGATTTCGTCTTTGTACTTCAACTACTCGGACAAAGAGCTCTATTCCGGAGTGAACCTGAAGATCAACCCCGGGGAACACTGCGTCCTCGTTGGGGCCAACGGAAGTGGGAAAACGACCCTGCTCTCCCTTATCGTCGGAGACTTACGCCCCGACAAGGGAAGCGTGACTTGGGAACCCCACGTCACTTTCAGTTACCTCGATCAACAACTCAAAGTCGTTCAGGACATGCCCGTCATCGATTACCTCTATGGGGTCTACAAAGACTTGTTCCAGAAGGAAAAACGGATGGAGGAACTCTACGTTGAGGCATCCCTCGGGGAACCCGGATACGAAAAACTCCTCGATAAGGCGATGCGCCTCGGAGACGAACTCGAACAAAACGGGTTCTATGCCTTGCAGGAAAAGGTCGGACGGTTGACCGATGGACTCGGGTTTGACAAAAACGACCTCTCCAAGCCCCTTGCCCTGCTTTCCAGCGGCCAACGCGAGAAGGCGTATCTCGCCAAGATGCTGCTCCAGGAAAAAGACGTTCTCATCATGGACGAGCCCACGAACTTCCTCGACGCCACCCAAGTCGCTTGGCTCGCCTCTTACCTCAATTCCTATCCCAAGGCCTTCTTGGTCGTCTCCCACGATGAGGCGTTCTTATCCCAAATCGCCCAAGTGACGTTCTGTTTGGAAAATCAAACCGTCACACGCTATAAAGGAACGTTTGAAGAATATAAAGTCCAACACGAGGTGGACAAGGAACAATACGCGAAGAACTACGCCGCCCAACAACGTTACATCAAAAAAGAAGAGGACTTTATCGCCCGTCATATCGTCCGTGCGACCTCCGCGAAAGCCGCGAAGTCCCATCGGGCGCGCCTGGCCCATCTGGAACGATTGGAGGCCCCGGGAAAAGACGCCCCTTCCGTCCGTTTCCATTTCCCGTTTTCTCGTGACGTCGGAGAAAAACCCTTGCTCGTGGAAGATTTATCCATCGGTTATGGGACTCCGCTTCTAGAAGGAATAACCTTTTTGCTCAAAAAAGGCGAAAAAATCGCGATCCTCGGTCAAAACGGGGTGGGAAAAACCACTTTTCTACGTACCATCCTTGGAAAGATCCCCTCGTTAGGAGGATCCTATAAGTTCTTGGAAGGAACCGTCATCAACGAATATTCCCAAGACGAGGACATCAATCGTTCCTTGACTCCCTTTGAGTTCATCCGTTTGGCACATCCCGAACTCAACAACACCCAGATCCGTTCCACCTTGGGGGCGGTGGGGGTGAGGGCGGAACTCGCCCTCCGCCCGTTTTCCGAACTTTCGGGAGGAGAGGTCACGAAGGCGAGGTTCGCCCTCATGACCCTAAAGAAATCGAACTTCCTCATCTTTGATGAACCCACCAACCACTTGGACCAAAAAGCAAAAGAAGCCCTTTTTGACGCGATCGCCTCTTTCCCGGGGGCGGTCATCATCGTCTCCCATGAAAAGGACTTCTACGATGGTTTGGTGGATTACGAAATGTACTTTTAGATGATGGGTTCGCGCTTGGTGATCCCAAAGAGGTAATTGATCCATCCTAGGAGCGGGATGGATACCCAATAATTCAATGCGGCGACGTCCATGTTGTAGGCGCTGGTGCCCTGACGGATGGAATGGTCGTTTTCAACGATCGTGCGGATGAGTTCTTGATATTCCAAATCCTTGACGAGTTCCTTGACCCCTTGGGCGAGGTAATTTAGGCGCGTTTCGGCTTCCCCGAGGACGCCGAGAAGGCGTTTCGCGTCTTTGTAATGCAAAGAAGAAAAATCGAGGTTTTGGATGGCGAAGATCGCTTGGGCGTCCCCCGGTCCATAGGCGATCCCCTTTTCCTGCAAGGTCCGGCTTTGGAGGATGAGGAGGCGTTGTTTCTCACTCATGACGGTCGCGAGGGCTTTTAACCGGATCCGTAAAGACTTATGGAAGGCAAACCCGTGCCCCGCGACGAAAATGAGTCCAATCACGTAGGCGAAGAAGGCGATTAAGCAGATTAGGAGGATGACTTGCCAAGTTTCCATGGCTTTATTATCCCTTCGGGAAAGGTGAAATCAAGGAGGAAGGCACTCGGTTAAGAAAATGCTTTGGATTGGTATTCCCGGGGAGACATGCCGACCTGTAAGGAAAAGGCGCGCGCGAAAGCAGAATAACTATGGAATCCGACACTTTTGGCGATATAAGAAAAAGACTTATCTTTCTCGCGAAGCATCTCTTTGGCCTTTTCGATCCGTAATGTGGTTAGGTAGGTCGAAGGAGAACACCCCATCTCCTTTTGGAAACGACGGTAGAAGTAACTCCGTTCGACGTGGACGTAGGCGCAGACTTCCTCGATGGATATCCCTTGCTGGAAATTCTCTTCCATCGTTTCGATGGCTTCTTTCACGAAATCCTTCTTTTTGGGCAGAGGAGTCGCGAAATTTAAATACGACAGGGCCTCGTAAAATAAACCTAAGAGGTAATAACTCACCCCATTTTGGGGAGAGGAATTGCTCATCGCCAAAAGAATGCGGATGACCTCTTCCACCTTCGGGGGATGGATGACGTATCCGTTATTTTGGGAAAATCCGCAGGCTTGGATGATGTTCTCCGCGTCCTTTCCCCCAAACCCCACCCAGGCGTAACGATGGGGGTTCTTCGAACTCGCGGAGATCGCGCAGGGGATGTTCGCGGGGAAGAGGAATACGTCCCCCGCGTGAATCTCCTTGCTCACCCCATTCACGATGAAAATCCCCTCCCCTTCGATGACCGCGTGGAGGAAATGATGGGTCCGCGCGACCGGGCCATAGACGTCCCCCGGGCGATGGATTTCCCATCCCGTCTCGTAGATGAACAAGGACTGGGATACGACGATTCGAGGATAGACGATTCGATATCGGCCTTGGAATTCGACGATTTGGAGGTCTTCTTTTTCCGTATTTTCCTTCGTCAAGGTGAAAAGGGTGATCTCCTTCATCGTCGGAACCTTATGGATTTCAGACAAGACGTGGATGCTTTTTCCTTGAATGGTTTTGGGCTCGAAAACAAAATTCTTTGGGAAAGCCATGGTCCAGGCGGAAAGGAGTCCCTTTAAGGAGAAGGGGTCATATCCTTTCTCAAAACAAAGTTCCACGACGCGCGATAAGAACAAAGAAGAAGGAGTCGGTCCTTGGAGCAATATCTTTCGTTCTCCATCCGAAATCGAAGAACATTCTTCAGACTCCTCCAAAACCATGGAGAAAGAAAGGGAAGGATGATTCAAAATAGGAGCATCTTCCATCGTTTGTTTCGAGGGCAAAGAAGAGAGAAGAACCTTCGCGGGGTGAGAATCGAGAAACGGAAGGACCTCATGTAATTCCTTCGCCTCATCGTTAAGGAAGATGAAAGGGGAATCCATCCGCGGCAAGACGGAGGAAAAAGCGTCGTTAATGGAAGGGAATAACACGCTTAGAAGCAGGGATGCCCCCGTGATTTTACGCACCCCTTCGAAAGGGACGTTGGTCACGCATAAAGGGACGCCTTCCCCTCGGGCGAGCAAGTATTTGAAAAGAACGGGCAAATCCTTTTTGGGATCATCGACCCGCAACACGAGAAGCTTAACGTCGATATCCGGGTGTTCAAGCAAAAACGAAAGGGTGATGGCCTCCCCGAAGTTCCGGCCAAAGGATGATACGAGGATGATTTCCTTTTTGGATTCCATATTCCTATTTTACAATAAAGAAACAAAATTAACGAATATGTTGCTAGAGTCTCTTAATTTGTTGCTTCTCTTTGGGATTTCCTTTTTTCTTTTTCCTTCTTTTCATCAAATGGTGGTACCTAAAGGAGTCATATCCGATGAAACGAAAACCGCTTTGCTACCTCACTCTCTTTCCGTTACCTTTCCTTGCACTCGGTAACCTCTCTTCCCCGTTATCCCTCTCCGCGGGGATCAACGACTACGCGGGAAGTTGCACCAAACACATCTGTGGAGAAGAAGGAGGGGATCTCAAATTTGACATCGCCTATGCGGGTGGAAGCTTTTACGTCGACATCGCGGTCAAAGATAGCCTCCTCTCCAACAAGAATAACGCGGGAGTGGAACTCCTCTTCCTCGCGGATGAAGTTCCAAGTGGAGAAGAGGCCATCAAACTCGGAACGGACGTCCCCGCGGAAGTGGTGTCCTTCAACTTGGCCCCTTGGATGCCTTGCTCTGGAAGCGGATCAAACCTCGCGCCCATCCCCTACGTCCTCCATGATGGGGCCACTTCCGCGGAGAAAGCCGGCATCTCCTTATTTGATAACAGTGTCTTTGAAGTCGAATCCGGATTAACGGATGGATATTTCGTCTACCACACCGTATTCGTGTTAAAAAACGAACACAAAACCAAAGTCGAGGAACTCGGGAAATTCGGATTCGATATCCGTTACGTGAACACGGAAGCAAGCCTCCGTCAAATCGGTTGGTGCAGCGAAGAAGCCAATATCTACGATGACTTACGGAAGATCGGAAGCGTCGACATCACCCAAGGCATTCCGGAAGCGGAACGGGAATATGTGCTGGATACCTATCGATATAACGTGGCTCTAGGAAACATTCCTTCCTCCCCATTCACCGTGAATGGACAAATCTCGGAAGAAGAAACCTTACAAGTAGCATTTGACGAGGAATCCTTAATCTTCGCTTTGAACGTGAAGGACGTGGAGAAAAGTAACGGAGGGGCCTATGACTGGGTCCGATTCGCGATAGATCTTGAAGGAATTCCACCCGTACCCATGAACATGGCATCGCGAGTTTACGCGGGCTGCTACGCCTTTAACTTGGCCCCGTGGCTCCCCAATGCCGATGGGGTCCCCGTCAATTATGGGGCGGTAGGCAGTTCCAATGGGGTTGCCATTCTTGAACGTCTTGACATCAACTACGTATACGAAGATACGGGGGTGCGTTTGGTGATGAAAGCGGTCCTCAAGGAACAGTATCGTCGTTTCTTAGCCCCTGGGAAGGAAATCGGATTATCCATCCAATATAATGACAACCTCGCCGCGGGGAGTGACGGAAGCGTATCCTCCCGTTTCTTGCTCTGGGGGGACGTTGATGGGGCGATCGACAATGACGTCTCCAAGATGGGGAGGTTACGGTTAATGGAAAATCCGAATGGGGAAACGAGGACTTTAGAAGAACTCTATACCGACCCCTACTTTGAAGGGAATCAAATCCTCAACGAATCTGTCATGTTCATCGAAAACGAGGATGGAAGCGTCGACGATGCCCCCTTGTTATATACCCCCGATACGGTGCTATCCATCCGGTCGAGCGACTTGTTCACCGAATACGAGGAAGGGGTGGATTATTCCGTCGTTAATGGCAAAATCCGTCGTTTGGAGGGCTCGCGAATCCCCTTGACCAAATACGAGGATTATTATCCCTCCACCAAAAACGGAGGTGTCTTCGGAGGGACGATGGATAAAGTCGGAGGGGGATTCGTCTCCTTCAAAGAAGGGTATGCCTTCCATATGCAGCAGGTCGCGGTCAGCTATACCCATTCCTCCTCTTGGCAGGGAAGCCCCATTTATGGCAAGGCGTCCTTACTCCCCAAGACGATGGAGAAACTCCAAAAGAAAGAGAACTTACGGATCTCGATTCTTGGGGATTCCGTCTCCGAAGGATGCAATGCGACGGGATTCGTGGGGGCCGCTCCCTATTCCCCCAAGTGGAGTGAGATGACCGTCACGCGGTTAAAGCAGATTTATCAAACCGAAAACATCAAGCTCAACACGACCTATGCCCGAGGTGGCATGGATAGCAGTTGGGGCGTCTCCCAGGCCGATAACGTCGCCGCGACGAACCCCGACCTCGTGGTCGTAGAATTCGCGGGGAACGAAGGGACTCGCACCGTCCGTTCTTACATCGCCTCGATGGAACGCATCATGTCCACGATCAAGACGAACCATCCCGATTGTGAGTTCATCTTCGTCAGCAACTTTGTTCCTAACCCCGAAGCCGTCATGAACCAAGGATGCGTCAAGAACGTTCCAGCCTACGCGGAAGGCTTGCTTTGGCTAGAAAAAGAAGGGGTTGCCTGTTGCGACATCTATTCCGTCTACCAAAACCTGATCTCGGTCAAGCGTTATTACGACATGACGGGGAATAACATCAACCACCCGAACGATTTCTTGATTCGTTTGTACGCCCAAATGATGTTACGGACCCTCTCGGACACGAATCCGGTTCCCCCAAAGGAAGATATCGAGGATTCCAGCGAAGAGACTTCTTCCATCGAATCCATCGAGAGCAGCGAACCCATAGAGGAATCAACATTTTCCGAGGAGGAATCCTCCATCCAAATCGAGGATTCTAACCCATCATCCTCGAAATCTTCCTCGTCGAACGGATGTGGAGGATCCCTTGTCACGGGAGCCTCTCTCCTTGGGGCGATCGGCCTCTTAGGCGTGGCCATCGCATTGGGATCGAAGAAGAAAGAAGAATAACGGAAAGGGCCGCGCCTGAGATGTACCCTCTAGTCCAGACTATTGGGTACATCATTGAGGGCGGCCTTTTTCCTTTGCTTGAATCCCAATATTTGTTTTGATAGGAGAGGATCTTGCAAAGTGGCCTTTCACTCCGGTTAAAAACGCCGTCAACGATTCAAACGAAATCAAAAATGCGTTAGAATGCATCTAGGTCTTCTTTCGTTGGGTCCCCAGTTAACCCTACCAAAGGAGGCCGTTTTTTATTGGTTCTGAAGCGTCAAAACCGTAACCGACAATGTGGGAGGTGAAAGATCCATACCACACTAGAAGTTACAGAGTTGGCCTTTTTTGATGTATCGATCAGTCCTTTATTCCTTGGGAGTTGGCGAGGTTTTGTCTTTGATGAAACGAACCATCAAAAGGACGGACATCGTCAAGGAGATGGAAAGTAACGCCAAACCTTGAACCGCGACGTTGATGTGGGAGAGGCTCTCACCGTTTCCGAAGGTGGTGAGCAAGGCAAATTCCATCATTTCGAGGGTATACAAGGCACCCGTGAAGGAGAAGTAGGCGGCGACTCGTTGGAAGGGGTCGATGCTTTTCCTCGCTTTGGTCAAACTCACGATCGCCGTCACCATTTTGATGGTCCCGTATAAGGCGTAGGCGTAAATCATCCAATAGAAGGGATAGGTGGGGGTGCTTCGGTACAAGAACGTGAAAACCGCGGCGAAGACCAAGGGAATCCCTAGCAAAAACAGGGATAAGGATCCATAGAGGTTCGCCCATTTGCCCGCGTTTGTCTTTTGGAGAATCCGTAGTCCGATTTTGAACAAAGCCAAAAGGTAACAGAAAATCATGTACCAGAGGGTAAAGGGGGAATAGGACTTCAGGACACCGCTTAAGGAGATGGTGCCCATGGTTAAGGAACCGATGACGGAGAAGATAAATCCGAGGTTCTTTTCCTTCCAGATGGTGTGGATTCTCTCTAGATGCGACATAACCTTCTTTATGATAGGACGAAGAGGCGATACGGGGGAAGCGAGGGCGCTTTCTTCCCTTATCTTACTGAAAAGCGATGTTCCCCCGAAAGCCGGGGAAAACAAAAACCGACACCTCTTTTCGAGCGTGTCGGTATTTTTTAACTGGTGCGGGGGATGAGATTTGAACTCACACGGGTTGCCCCATACGCCCCTCAAACGTATGCGTCTACCTGTTCCGCCACTCCCGCAGCGAAGAAAATTATAGGGGAGTCCCCTTTCTTATGCAAGGGGTAAATTTGGCCTGTCCTTCTCCTTTCGGAGAAC
>JAXFGC010000034.1:0-3325 GCA_034171505.1 Candidatus Alloenteromonas sp.
ACTGGCGCTCACTTCCGGATTAACGGCAGCGTCATCAACCATTACAAGGCCGCCGGAAAGAAGACCATGCGCGTCACCTTCGGCGCGGGACAACGCCTTATCATCAACGCCAGCGTCGGCGGAGCGGGAACCCAACTCTTCCACGATTACGTCACTTCGTTGACCGCGGATGCTAGCGGCAACTACTACATGGATCTCGACCTCCTCGATGAAACCTACGACTGGTCTTGGGGCATCGAAGTCTATTCTTATACGGGCAATGTCGTGATTCCGGGAATCGACTTCCTCGACACCGAAATCGATCGTTCGCCTTCGAAAGAATCCTATTTCGCCTTTGATAGCTCCGCCGACACCGTTACCTATAGCGAGGAAAGCGGCTGGACCGCGAGCCTTCTCTCGGGCAACCACTTCAAACTCAGCGGAAGCGTCATCTCTTACTTCAAAGATTTGGGCAAGAAAACTCTCCGCCTCACCTTCGGCCACAACGAGAGATACATTATCAACGTCAACCAAAACGGCGCAACCACCAGGGTTTGGGATAACTACACCGCTTCAATGTCCATCGGCGCCAACGGCGACGCCTACATGGAATTCGACCTCACCGACTCGACCATTGATTGGACCTGGGGTATTGAATTCTTCACCTATGGAGTCACCGGAAGCAACCCCTACACCATTCGCTTGAAGGGCATCGATTTCCTTGACGAGGCCATCGATAACTCCCCCTCGAAGGAATCCTATTTCGCCTTTGATAGCTCCGCCGACACCGTTGCCTATAGCGAGGAAAGCGGCTGGACCGCGAGCCTTCTCTCGGGCAACCACTTCAAACTCAGCGGAAGCGTCATCTCTTACTTCAAGGATTTGGGTAAAAGCACTATGCGGATTACCTTCGGTCACAATGAGAGATACGTCATCAATATCAACAAAAATGGCGGTGGCGTACGTCTTTGGGACAACTACACCTCCGCGATGGCTGCGGATTCTAGCGGTAACCCCTACATGGATCTTGATTTGACGGACTCGACCATCGATTGGTCTTGGGGCATTGAGTTCTACACCTGGGGAACCACCGGCAGCAATCCTTACACTGTTCGCATCCTCGCGATGGACTTCCTCGACTAAAATCATCCTCATCTGAACCTGCCTTTCTTGAAAAGAGAGGAGGCAGGAGTGAAACACGAAATCTTTCGCAAATTCGTAATGGACGGGCGGGAGAAAATCCCGCCCGTCTCCTTATTCCTTCGTATGAAAGCCAATACAATGATCCTCACTTCCAGCAACGATTCCTGTCTGCTTTACGGCAAGGAATTGCTTCAACGTTACCTGGTTGCCTCCTTGGGAGAAGCTCCTTATTTCTCACTTGATGGAGTGACTTTCTCTTTGGTTTTGAGCGCGGACATTCCACACCCATCTTGGGATGAAAAACTCGTGAAAACGGGATCCTACTGCATCCAAAAGGAAGGGGACGCCTATCTCTTTTACTCCAAATCCGGGCGGGGAATCCTCAACGCGGTCATCACGTATTTAGAAGAGGAAGTCGGTGTTTGCTTTTATACGGCGGAAGAGGAATACGTCCCTTCTTTGTCTTCGCTTCCGTTGCCAAAAGTCGGCTTTGTGGAACCCTTGTTCTCCCTTCGAAATTTCTTGACCGAGGATACCTACCAAATGGTGGTGGATGAGGATCACCCTTCTTCCAAACAAGACTTCATGGTTAAGGCGAAAACCGCGGATGCCTTTACTCCGTTTGATGCCAAACACGGGGGAGAGGTACCTTTCTTTGCCCGTGGACTCTTCCATAATTTCCATTTCTATTGCCCCTACGAGGTGTATGGGAAAACCCATCCGGAGTTCTTCCGTCTCATCACGGTGATTGGCAAGAACATGGCGACCATCGATTTGACAAGCGGTATCGATGAGGACGGGAATCTCATTGAAACCGATGAGTTAACCGTCGCTAAAATCGTTTTGGAAGAACTCAAAAAAGACGTCATCGCCCATCCGGAAGCCAAATTCTTCTCCCTTACCCAAGAAGACGGGGATGCTTATTTTGATGACGAGCATAACCGAGTATTAGAAAAGAAGTACAAACGTTCGGGAATCCTCATTCGTTTTTGCAACGCGATTGTTCGTTCTCTTCACGCTTGGGCGGAAAAAGAACTTGGACGGGATATCAAACTCGTCACCTTCGCTTATTCGTATACCCAAAACGCACCGGTCCAAAAGGAGGGGGACGTCTATGTGCCTTTGGACCCGAGTGTCATCGCCGATCCGAACCTTTATATCATGTTGGCCTGTTCAGGCAACGCGGGAGTTGGGTACTTCTCGCCGAAACAAGACGAGAAAATCCAAGAACTCTTCCGTAGCTGGTCCGTTATCGGCCAACATTTCTGGTTCTGGGCCTACGACATGGATTTCGCGAACTACTGTTCCTATTTCGACTCCTTTGACGTCATCGCCGATAACATAAAAGGATTTGCCGAACACGGGATCGATTATCTCCTGATCAACAGCGCTTACGACGACAACCATAACTGGCAGGCCAACCTGAAGGGTTATCTCTACCGTCGATTGATGTGGAATCCTTCGTTAGATCCAAATGTGTTGCGGGATGACTACCTGAATCACTATTACGGACCTCTCGCCCCGACCGTGAAAAAAGTGATGTCCTTGTTCCATGAAAATTACGTGGAGATGGAAAAGATTGGGCATGACGTGTATTTCGCGACCTGGGGAACTCACGTTTATCCCGAGAACATACCTTTGGAAGTTGTTAAGAATGTCATCCAAGTCATTGAGGAAGGTGAGGCCCTAATTGATACCTTGGAAGTCGATGAAAACACCAAAAACAAGTATCGTTCTCGCTTATTTGCGGTGAAGGTCACTCCGTTAAATTACCTCTATTTGAATTTCCATGCCTATTATCCCGGCCATAGTGAAGAAGAGAGAATTGCGGTTCGAAAGGAATTCTTGGACGCGGCCGAAAAAGGCAATGTCAAATGCGCCCGAGAATATTTCTCCTTCGAGGCTTACGTCGACTTTGTCGAAAGCGAAGATTACAAAATCCATCCGATTCGGGTGAAAAACCATCTCTATATAGGAGGACAACAACAATCATGAACGTCCGCACCAAACTCATTATCACGGGATTTATCGCCCTCTTCCTCGGAGGGTGCTCCGGAGGAGAATCCGGAGGAGTGGAGTCCTCTACCCACGTCCATCAATTCGCGAGCAACACTTCCCCTTGCCAAACTCGTGTCTGTTTAACATGCGGCGAACATGTCGTTCCCAGCGTTGATCACGATTACCATAAAGGCGAAACCGTTGA
>JAXFGC010000041.1:0-28372 GCA_034171505.1 Candidatus Alloenteromonas sp.
AACGGGCTCGACCCGTACCGCTACCTCGAGTACGCCCTCGAGAACGTCGGGAGGAAGCCGCTCGAGGCCATTCTCCCGTACTCGAAGGACCTTGAAATCCGCTAATTTCCACCAAAACGGGATTCGACCGCCAGGCCCAAAACGGGCCTTTTAAAAGGCCGGGGTGTTAATCAGCGACGTTTACCATGATTTTTACAAGTGATTTTCACAAAGAAAAAGCGGGCTGCTGTACCCGCTTGTTTTCGATTATGCCTTTTGCCAAAGATATCTCTGGCATCGAGCGTTATCCCGAACCCTCCGTCGAAGAGGAAGACCTCTTTAACCGGGGTTCGACTATAAACCAAGATGGTGGAGCATGGCGGGATCGAACCGCTGACCTCGTCCTTGCGAAGGACGCGCTCTCCCAGCTGAGCTAATGCCCCACGGCCAAATAATTATACAAATTGAGGGCATGAAATCAACCTATATTTTCAGGGTCGACGCTTCCACCAAAATGCAGGGTATTTTTCAAGGTTTTAAAAAATAGTTGAGACGTCTATGCGTTGTCTCATAAGAACTCTTCTTCCGATTTGGCCAAAGGCCATAATCCGCCCCAAGCCTTGAAAAATTCCCGTGCGGTTCCTTATATCTGGTGTTATATTTTGTAACGCGACGAGGTACCCTATGAAGCAACTTCTCTTTTGCATCCTAGACAACAACGACAAAGCGGAAAAATTCCTCCGAGCCCTCTCTCAAGACGGGTATAACGGAACCGTCATCAACACCACCGGCATGCATCACGTTTTGCCAGACGTCCATGGCCACGGAACCGCGATTTCCCTCGCCTCGATGGTGGACGATTTGCCCGAAGGAAACCTCACGTTATTCATTGTCATCGATGAAGCGGACCTCGAAAAGCTCAAAGAACGAATCCGTGAACTCACCAACCATTTCGAAGACATCCCCGGCGGAATGTTCGTCCTTCCCGTCTCTTTCGTCGAAGGCAACTTCCTCAAATAAGAGTACGTCTTTCCTTTTTTTCTAGAGAACCCTCGTTTGGGTTCTTTTCTTTACATAAGAAAGCTCCTTATTCCTCTGGACTAGGTCCAACATTCAACAGTTTTTTATATGATAAATCGATTCCAAACGCTCCAAGAGGGGCGCACAAAACGATGGAGAGAACCGATATCGATAAGACGAAGGATGCAAAATCTTGGTTGATCCCAGCCATTCCTATCAAGCTTCCTCCGATTGCCGCTTGAACCGTCGCTTTGGGAAGTTCCGCAATCACGACAAACAAACGTTCCTTCCAAGTGAGGTCCGTTTTGATCAAACAACACGTTGTTCCGATGCTTCGGAAAAGCAAGCCAATCAACAAAACGGCAATTGCCTGGATTCCGACGTTCCAAAGGGAATCGATTTTGACTGATGCACCGACAAGAACGAACAAAAACATCTCAGCAACCACCCAAATCTTGTTGCATTTCCCAACAAGTCTCTTTCCTACGTCTTTTGATTTCGCGAACACCACCATCCCCATGGTGATGACCGATAGCAAAGAAGAAAGACTGATCCACGTCTTAGACAAGAGTCCTTCTAGAAACACCATCAAAAATGATAGAGCGAACAAAAGCAAAAGTTTCAACGTGTCTCGGATTTTTACTTTCTTGAACAAAAGAACGACCAAAAATCCAAGAACAAGGCCGGATAAGATCCCCAAAACAATGCTGGAAGGAATGGAAAGAAACGACAAAGCGACGTGTTCCGATTCTCCACCCGAAAGCAGGACGCTCATCGCGGTGAAAACAACAATGCAATAGACGTCATCCACGCTGCTACCGGCCACAATCATTTCAGGGATTCTTTTCTCTTTCCCGATCCCGCGTTGAATGAAATCGGTCATTCTTGGAACCACAACCGCAGGGCTCACCGCTCCAAGTACCGCCCCAACCAAAATCGATTCCTCCAACGACAAACCTAATAACAAAGGGCCAAAAATCGCGAAAGCCAAAATCTCGAAAGTCGCAGGCATAAACGAAAGCAACAACGCTGGCCTTCCCACCTTCCTTAATGCATTGATATCGAGGGACAATCCCGCTTTAAGAACAATAATAATCAAAGCGATTTTCCGTATTTCAGGAGATATCGCGACAATAGAGGGATCCAATATGCTGAAAGACCCGAGAAGAATCCCAAACAACAAAAACCCAATTAGGGCAGGGATCTTAATTTTTGGAAACAAAAAGGCAATGATGATTCCGACGAATAGGATTAGGAATAAACTCAAGAACATACAAACCTCCATTATAAGCGATGAAAAACGCTTCTTTCGTTGCGTAGACGTCATCAGCCGTTATGGCGGTTCTCTAATTAAAGAAGGAAGAACATCATTTCCCGTTGATAGTTTTACTCTCTTTTCCGTCTCTCTCCAATACTAAGGAGAATGAAATAGAAAAACGGCACCAGAGTTCATTTGGTGCCGGTTCTATCGTTGGCGTCCCCGAGGCGAGTCGAACGCCTTACCCCTTCCTTAGGAGGGAAGTGCTCTATCCAGGTGAGCTACGGAGACAGCGCGGTAATTGTATCTTCTTTTCTGCTTTCTGTTAATGAAAACCACACAAAGAGGTCAGGAACGTTACGTCCTCGATTATGACGTGATTTGTTTCCAAATAATTCCCTCTCCGGAAAAGAAAAAGTCTCGACAGATAGAGCCATCGAGACAATCATCTGAAGTGGTCGGAACGGCGGGGTTCGAACCCGCGACCTCCTGGTCCCGAACCAGGCGCACTACCAAGCTGTGCTACGTCCCGATGCGTAAATCTCATAGATTCGCGCGGGTGACATTATACGGCCCATAGAACGAATCTTGCAACTAGGAGTTATCCAAGTCTTCATCCTATGCCAAGAGCCCTTCAAAACTTAAAAACAAGGCAGCCAGAAGAGCCAAATAACTGTTGCAAAAGAATCCGCCAAAAACCTCAGCAAACCTCAAAATAAGGGGGACACCTATACGCTTTGCAGAATCGAAGAATGCAAATTGTTGCAATCCGACCAATTAGAACAAGGTCATTTGGTTGGATTCGCTTAAGCCATCCAACGCTCCCAAACGATCGAGTTCGGCCAAATTCGTGGAAGAAAGTTTGGTCTCTCGAAGCAATTGTTCTTTGGATAAGAAGGGGCGACCGCCCAAACGTTCCCGGGCTTCCACGACGCTCTTGCCGGCGTTCTCACCCAACTGATCGATGACGGTGAAAGGAGGGATGAGGGCTTTATGTTCTTCATCGACCACGAACATCTTGTAATCGCTGCGGTAAAGGTCAATCTTCGAGAAGTGATAGCCCCGTTCGCACATCTCAAGGGCGATGGTAAGGGTCTTCAAGATGTTGATTTCCTTGTTGCTCAAGGGATTGGCTCGGTCATCTCGACGAGCCCGTAGTTCTTGTATCTTTTTCAGGATCGCGTTTTCTCCCGCGATCATGGTCTCGATGTCATAAGCATCGCTACGCACGGAGAAGAACACCGCATAGAACTGAAGGGGGTAGTAGAGCTTAAAGTAGGCCACACGGACCGCCATCATGACGTAAGCCGTCGCGTGTCCGCGAGGGAAAAGATATTTAATCTTCAAGCAGGATTCAATGTACCATTGTGGAACGTTGTGGGCTTGCATGATGGGGACGTATTTCTCCGCGGTTTTGGTGAATTTGCCTTTTCGGACGTCTTCCATAATGGCAAAAGCGGTTCCTGGGTCGATTCCCTGGAGAATCAGGTAAGACATAATATCGTCACGGCATCCGATGACGCCATTGATGTCAGTGACGTGATTCAAAATCAAATCTTCCGCGTTGCCCGCCCAAACGTCGGTACCGTGGCTCAATCCCGAGATAATGAGCAAGTCATTAAATGTCTTCGGGTTGGCCTCGGATAACATTCGTTGGGCCAAGTCCGTGCCGAATTCCGGAAGAGCGGATGCGCCGGTGACCACCCCAAGGTAGTTATGGTCGAGATGGAGTTCCGCGGGAGAGATGAACAAAGACAAAACCTTCGGATCGTTCATCGGGATGTCTTCGATTTTTACCCCCGTCAAATCGCGGTAATAACGCATCGCCATCGGGTCAACGTGTCCCAAAATATCGAATTTGAGCAACTCGTCGTGCATGGAACGGTAATCAAAGTGGGTTGTTAACCAATCGGATTCAAGGTCATCGGCCGGATGCTGAACCGCTGTGAAATCGTAAACCGACCGATCGCTCGGCACGACGACGATACCACCGGGGTGTTGGCCCGTGGTTCTCTTAACGCCCGTGCACTTAGACGCCAGATAAGCGATGTAAGCGGGGTTGATGGAATCCAGGGTTTTGGTGCTGTGCTGTTCTTGGAGCATGTCCTCAAAATAACCGCGAACAAAACCGTAAGCGGTCTTTTCGGCAACCGTTTCGATGGTGCCCGCACGGAAGACGTTGCGGTCTCCCAACAACATACGCGTGTAATTGTGCGCTTTATGCTGTGAGTCTTCTTCGAAGTTTAAGTCGATATCCGGAACCTTGTTCGCCGAGAACCCAAGGAAGGTTTCAAAGGGGATGTTTTGTCCATTTGCCTTCAAAGGAGTGCCGCATTTGGGGCAGGATCGAGAAGGAAGGTCAAAGCCCGACTTATATCCTTTCTTGAGGAAGTTGACCCCATCATCGTCCTCGAACGTCAAATAATGGCAATGGGGGCAATGATAGTGGGGCGGCAATGGGTTGACCTCGGTGATGTTGGCCATCGTCGCGGCGATGGAGGAACCAACCGATCCACGGGAGCCGACAATGTAATGCTCCGGTTCATCGTTGGCCATCTTGATGAGTTTATGGGCGATGTAATAGGTGACCGCATAACCATGGCCGATGATGCCGGCGAGTTCGCGGTCCAAACGTTCTTTTACGAATTGGATGGCGGATAAAACCTTGGGATCATCATCAAAGTTATAGTCATAGGTTGCATGGAAGTTTCCATAACAAAGATCATTGAGTTTTTGAGCGGAGTTCGGAAGGTTTTCGTTCGGCGGGAAGCAACCGGGGGAAACGGGGATAACGTCCACGTCAATTTGATCGGCGATCCAGTTGGAATTCTCCACGACCGTCTCATAAGCTTCTTCTTCGCTCATCCACTTTCCCATGAGGTCCAACATTTCGCGGGTGGACCGGAAATGCTGATCGGGGTTTTCAAAGGGTGGGTAATGGACGCGGTATTCCGGATTTAACGGGTGACGTCCGTTGCCGATTCCCATCGCATGGATATAAATGTCACGGTAAATCTTGTCCTCGGGATTGACGTAGTGGCAGTCTCCCGTGACAACGACTTTCTTGCCCGCCATCTTGGCGGCCTTCACGATATCACGGAGGATCTCAATCAAACGTTCCTCCGAGTCCACCCCTTCGGTATGGAGGAGGAAGGAATAGTTCGGAAGGGGTTGGATTTCGATGTAATCGTAGAACTGCATCGCCTCCGCCAAAGCCTCGAGGCTACGGGTGCGGGCAATCTCGAAAATCTCCGAATTGAAACAAGAGGAACCAACCAACAAATTCTTTCGATAGACGCTTAAGAGATCTCTGGGAGTCTTGGGATAACGGGCCAAATAAGTGGTGTTCCCTTGGGTGACAATCTTGTAAAGGTCTTTCAAACCCGCTTGGGATTTCACCAAAACCGTAACGTGATAATCGCGCAAATTGCGGCAGAAAACGTTAAAAGCGCTCTTCATGTCCGAGAAATGCACGAAAAGTTCGGGTTTGCCTTTGAGGTCTTTTTCCTCGGGACGGGGGTCATAGGCCCAGCGGCGGTATTCCTCATGGGCGCTTTCAAAATCATCGAAATGGGTGGTGATGGAATCGTCGGGATAATGGAAATGGAAGAACGGGGCGAAACGGTTCATCGCGCGCAAGAACCGGGCGAAGTTCTTTTCGTCCGCATCGCTGCGTTCAACGTCGTCAATGTCGGGCCATTCGACTTGGAGTTTCTCAAAATCCCGGACGGTGAATCCCGGATAGATTTGATTCAGGCGACGGACGATTTCCTCCCATCCTTCACTTAAGGCGGTCGCGTCATATTCGGCGCGGTGGGCTTCGTTTTTATCATAAACGGCTAAACCCAAATTTCGGAGCAACGCCCCTTCGGTATGACGTCCTGCCTTCGGGAAGAGGTAATGGGATAACGGCAAAGTGTCGATGACGGGATTCGTCAAAGGAGGACGCCCAAGACGTTCAAGCTCCGCATTCATCATGGAAATATCGAAAATCGCGTTATGGGCAACGAGGATGTTATCCCCGACAAAGTCGATGATTTCATCAATAACTTCTGCCATCTTGGGCTGACCCGCCAACAAGTCATCCGTGATGTGATTCACCCGGGAAGAGGCTTCCGGCATATGCATCTCGGGATTGATAAGGACGTTCATGCGTTTGACGACCATTCCGTTTTCCACCACGACGCCGCCAAATTCGACCACGCGGTCGTAATGGGCGCTTAAGCCGGTGGTTTCGGTATCGAATACGCAGAACTTTCCTTTGGTTAAGGGGGTGTCACAAGGGTTGGATACGATGGTGAGGTCCCGGTCGAACATGTATAGTTCGCACCCATAGATCACCTTTAAGGGGTCATTTTCGTCCTTTTCCCTCACCGTTTGGGCCGCGGGGAAGGATTGGAGGACACCATGGTCCGTTACCGCAATCGCAGTCATCCCCATGTTCTTCGCGACTTTATAGTAGGAGGCAAAATCCGCGACGCCATCCATCGAGGACATCTTGGTATGGAGGTGGAGTTCCACGCGCTTTTTGGGCAAGGAATCGTCATCTCCTCGAAGTTCAAGGGGAGGCAAGGGATCAAGAAAATGGGCACGAACCGTCTTTTGCTTGCTGTATTGGTCGATGTCAATTGCCCCGCGGACACGGAGACGGGAACCGACCTTGATTTGATCGAGGGCTTCTTCGCTGATGCCGCGCTTATTGGCAAAGGCGCGGACGGTGATCGCGTTCGTGGAATCTCCAATTCCATAAACGCCCATCTTTCCGCCCTTCTTCGTCCCGCGGACATTCGCCTCAAAGACTTCACCGCAGAAATCGACGTTCACGAGCCCAAGGTGGAACACTTCTTCTAAGGTTTCGGCGATTTGGTAGTCGCCTTTCTTATTCAAACGGGCGCGATTGCGTTCCTCCATCATTACCTGGAGGTTCCGGCGTTCTTCCGCGAGCAGTTCCTCTTCCCCTTTTTGTTGGTAAAGGCGGAGGTCTTCCGCGATCAAGGCTTTCCCGTCGACTTCGGGTTCGGAGGCGCTTTCGGGAGGCGTGACTTCTTCGCTAGGAACGAAGCCTTGTTCCTCGACGGTTTTGGGCGCCTCTTCTTCGATTACGGGGGACTGGGGTGCCTCTTTTTCCAAAACAAAGGCGGTCGGATATTGAATCGCGGAGAGCAACGACTTGAAATCTTCGAGGCGTTTTTCTCCATCGGGAACGGATTCGCTGAGGATGACGGTCAAACGTCCATTCTTCACTTCCATTGATGGGAAGGCATACAAAGGATGGGCCAGGACGTAACTTTGATAAAGGGATACCACATCCTCGGATTGGACTTCTTGGATGTAGCAGAAACGGATGGAATAAGGGTAACGGATGACCGTGCAGGCGGAGATGAATTCGTCAAGCAAGGCATAATCCCACGGGGTATCCTTTTGGATGAACATGTCGACTTGGTCCTTCTTTCGGGGGTTGCGACCCACCAAAGAAAAGTCCATGTCAAAACGTTCGGGATCCTCGATTCCGATGGAGCGAAGGAAGGAAAACATTTTTCGGTTCATGTCATCGACTCCATTATTCCATTACGGGATTAACGCGATAATGTCCTTCACCGTTACGGCGATCATTAGGAGACCCAAAAGGACGAACCCAATCATGGATGCGATGCTTTGGGCTTTCGCGGGGACCTTCTTTCGCGTGATGGCTTCTACCGCGGTGACGGCGAGTTGCCATCCATCCAATCCCGGGAAGGGCAATAAGTTAAAGAAAGCGAGATTGATGGAAAGGAGCCCCGCGAAGTAGAAGATGTATCCGACCCCACCCAATGCTTCGATTTGGGGGAGGGCGCTCGTCATCCCGACGATTCCCGATATGTTATCGAATCCTCCCGGGGTGAATAAACTCGCGAATCCTTTGACAATCGCCCCGCACGCCTGAGGAACATCCTCCGCCCACAAGGCCCAAGCCTCGTTCCAATCGTGGTACTGGGAGATCACCTTCACGCGGACATCGCTTGAAGTGAGGGCTTTCCCATCGTAGGTCAACATCGTGTCCACGAAGATCGAGTGGTTAAAGTAGTTATCGTCATTCATCGCGGCGTCTTGACGGGTCGGGGCGAACAAACGGAGGTCGATTTTGGCTTTCATCCCTTCTTGGGAGAAACGGAAAGCATCCAGGGAGAAATCCGGATACGCGGTAATGCCAAGTTCGGCATGCGCCGCGGTTACCTCCGAATTTTCCAAGGCCGGATAAATCGCGATGGAGGCTGCCAAATCCCGTTCCTTGGTCAAGGTACTGGGGTAATAAATCGCGCAGTAATCACCCCCATAACGGTTTCCATCCGCCGAATAAAGTTCCACGGAAGAATCGACGATATAACAGGAGGTTTTATTCGCGGTCACTTCGGGACTCGCGAGGTAATAATTTTGAACTTCCAAGCCATCCGCGACTTGGCTTTCGACGTAGCTTTTGACTTCTCCGTCCAGCAACAGGGGAACCGAGGGAACCACCATAGTTTCGTTTTGGCTCGTCGTGACGGATCCTCCGTAAGCGATGTAGAAATCTGGGAAGGCGATGTTGGAAACAAAGATTAAGACGAGGCCCAAGAGGAAGTTCATGATCACGCCCGCGCTTAAAATGAGGGCTTTCTTACCTTTGTTGATGGAACTCAAAGCGCGTTCGGGAGGAGGTGCTTCTTCTCCTTCGGGGAACTCCCCGGGTTCTGAATACATGGAGACGTATCCGCCGAGCGGAATGGCGCGGAGAGAGAAATACGTTTCTCCTTTCGCCCGTTTTTTTCGGAACAATTTCGGTCCAAAACCGATCGAATATTCAAAGCAATAGACGTGGAACGCTTTCGCGGCGACCAAATGCCCCGCTTCATGGATCGAAATCAATACGCCAAGGATGGCAACCATGATGACGATATAAAGAATTGTTTGTAATACTTCCATTATTTGCCTCCTTGGATTCTGGATTCGACGTATTCCCTTGAAGCGCGGTCCGCTTCGAGGATTTGAGAAATGGATGGATGAGGGATCGAAGGGAGAGAGTCCACCGCCTCTTCGACCAAGGAATCGATAGACAAGAAGGGGATGCGTCCCTCCAGAAACGCGTACACCGCGGCTTCGTTCGCCCCGTTAAGGACGGCTCGAGAGGTCCCTCCCTTGGCAAACGCCCGTAAGGCGATTTGGGGGGCACGATATCGAACGGGGTCGTATTCCCCAAAATGATACGGGCCGAATTCCTCCAGTCGACGAACATGCATCAAGGAGAAGGGGATGTCCCCCTCGAATAACGCATAAGCGATGGGCCCGTGCATGTCGGGCGATGAAACGTCCCCTACATACGTCCCGTCCTTGAGTTCCAGAACGGAATGGACGTGGCTTTCTTTGTGCATCAATATGCCGGTTTGTTCAAGAGGGTAATCAAAGAGCACTTTTGCTTCGATTACCTCAAACCCCTTGTTCATCATGGTCGCGGAGTCGATGGTGATTTTCGCCCCCATGGACCAGGTGGGATGGCGCAAGGCGTCCTTAGGAGTCACGGAGGCCAATTCTTCGCGGGTAGAATCGCGGAAAGAGCCTCCACTCGCGGTAATCCATATTTTTTTGATGTCTTCTTTCGGGGTACGCGACAAGAGTTTGGCGATCGCGACATGCTCCGAATCTATGGGGTAAAGTTTGCCTTTCCCTTGATGGAGGAGTTCGTTGATGATGTCTCCTCCCACGACCAAGGATTCCTTGTTCGCCAAAGCGAGGATTTTGTTTTCTTGAAGCGCGGTGATGGAAGGCAAAAGACCCACGAATCCCACCAAGGCATTAACAACCATATCGCAGGAACATTCCCGAATGATGCCTTGGAGCCCTTCGTCCCCATAAAACCAATGGATGTTCGGGTAATGGGAACGGAACGATTCGCAATCTTCCTTTCTTTGGACGCAAACGTAGGAAACCGAGGGGAACTGGGCAAGAATTCGACCCACGTTCTCCACTCTTTTGCCGACCGAAAAGCCCATTAAGGCAAAACGGTCAGGGTGTTGCACAAGCAAATCCAGGGTTTGGGTTCCGATGGATCCGCTCGCGCCCAAAAGAAGGACATTCCTCATGAGAAGATGTTCCATCCCGCCGCCGAAAGCACGGCGAACATCGACGCATAAATGCTCGTAAAGGTCAACGAATCCACGCGATCCAAAACGCCTCCATGGGCGCCAAGCACATGGCTATAATCCTTAAACCCATAGAATCGTTTGATCATGGAGAAGGTAAAGTCACCGATATTCCCCACAAGAGGAGTGGTCAAACTCAGAATAAGGAGCAACCACCAGGCGCTCGGATTCGAAAACACGCGGAGCCCAGGGAGAATCGGGAAGCCACAAGCTTCGACGATCAAGGCAAATCCCATGCCGGTGATGCCACCCAAAACGATGCCGCCGATGAACCCTTCCCAGGTTTTGTTCGGTGAGATACGGGGATTCATATGGTGTTTGCCAAATAACATTCCGACAAAATAAGCGAACGTATCGTTTAGGAAGGTCGTGGCGACGACGTAAATAAAGAAGGTAATCGATCCCCAATAACGGAAGGTGGGGGAGGAGGTGTCCGCGATTCCCGCCCAGGCCGGGGTGATCGCATAGGGGTAATAACGGGTGAAAAGCAACGCTTGGAAGCCCATTCCAACGACGAAGGTCATCGTGAAGAAATAAGCGACGTCATGCCACGTAAACTCATCGTGAAGGACCGCGCATAACGCATACGAAGCGAAGGCGGCCGCTAAGGTATAGGTCGAAACAGCCAGATATTGGAAGTTCCCCTCAAGTTGAAAACTCCAAGTCGATTCGAGCCCATCCGCGATTTTCCGAAGATGGATTATGTAACTTTGCACGTTGAATTTGACTAAGAACCAATAAACATAGAGGGAGACGAATAAGTAGGTCGCGATCCAAATGTACCACCGATACTTCTTTTGGGGCGCCTTCATAATCTCGTACACCGCGATACCAAGGAAAAAGGTGATAAAGGCAAACCAAGCCCAACCGCCAATGATAACGCAGGGGATGGCGACGACCATCAAAATCGCGGCGACGATCAAACGATTCGCCAATGACTTCTTTTTCTTTTCGTCGAGTTTGTTGACTTCGATTCGGTGATTGGGGCGCGATGCCAAAGGTTCATTCATTCTTCAAACCTCCAAAACGACGCGAACGATTTTGGTATTCCTTCAAGCAATCCACGAAGGCCTCCCGACGGAAATCGGGCCATTTGACGTTCGTGAACACGAATTCGGCATACGCGTTTTGATAAAGTAAATAATTGGACAGACGTTGTTCCCCCGAAGTGCGGATCATCAAATCCACATCCGGCATTCCCTTGGTGTATAGGTAATTCGCGAACTCCGCTTCGGTGAGGTCCTCCACGGATTTCTTGCCCTCCTTTACATCTTGGGCAAAGGCTTTCGCCGCGCGAACGATATCATCCCGTCCCCCGTAATTAAGGCAGACATTCAAAATCCAACTGGAGTTATGGGCGGTGCGCCGCAAAGCCTCTTCGCATACCGCGCGGGTCTTGGGGCGGATGCGCGACAAATCCCCCGAGATAACGAGTTTCGCCCCAACGGAATCCAAATAATCGATTTCCTTGTGGAAGAATTCCTCCAGGTAATCCATCAAATGGTCGATTTCCTCTTGGGGACGGTTCCAGTTCTCCGTGGAAAAAGCGTAGAAGGACATGCAATGGATGTTGAATTCCCGGCACGTTTCGAAGATTTCGATGATGCGGTTACAAGCTTCGTGATGGCCAAAATGACGGGCCAAACCGCGCATTTTCGCCCAGCGTCCATTGCCATCCATGATGAATGCCACATGATCGCACTTCTTCGTTAAGGTGAATTCGCTCTTATCCATAGTACTTTGATTATAGACGAACGGAGGAGAATAGAACACGAAAAAGAAAAACCAAATTCCTTAAAGGAATTCCCTTGAGGAATTTGGTAAAAATCGGTGGGAAAATCGACTTAAATCGACATGATTTCGTCTTGTTTGGCTTTGACCATCTCTTCGATGCGTTTGTTGACTGCGTCGACTTCCTTTTGAAGTTCTTCTTCCACGCGTTCCTTGTAGTCGTCGGACATCGAATCGTCTTCCTTTAGCATCGAGAGAACATCGCGGCGGATGTTGCGGACCGCGACTTTCGCCTCTTCTCCAAGGGCTTTGGCTTTCTTGGCGATTTCCTTGCGGGTGTCCTCGGTCAAGGGGGCGATGATGATGCGGATGCCATCCGCTTCCACTTGGGGGTTCACACCGAGGTTCGCCGCGGCGATACCGGCGGCGATGGCTTTGATGTCCTCACGGGAATAAGGACGGATATAGAGTTGACGGGGTTCGGGACGGGTGATTTGGCAAAGGTCCACGATCGGCATCTTCTCTCCGTAATAATCGCAGGTGACTCCGTTTAACATCGCGGGGTTAGCGACTCCGGTACGGAGTTTGTCCATTCCCATTCCGAGGTTGCGGATTGTGCCTTCAAAGGATTGTTTCGCGTCAATGACATAAGCGTCCATGGTTATTTCCTCTCTTTTTATTCATCAATTACAGTCGTTCCGACTTCTTCTCCCACCAAGACGGCCTCAAACGCGTGAGGGTCGCCCATGGAGAAGACGCGGATAACTTTGTGTTTTCCTTTGAGCATCGCCGCGGCGCCAAGGTCCATGACGGCGAGGTTCTTTTCAATCATCTCATCCAAGGTGATGCGGGTGATTTTCTTCGCGTCGGGATGTTTGCTCGGGTCGGCGGAATAGACCCCGTCCACCCCATTTTTCGCCATGAGAATCGCATCCGCACCCACTTCGAGGCAGCGGAGGGCGGCGCAGGAATCGGTGGTGCAGTAAGGATTCCCCGTTCCCCCGGCGAAGATGACGACCGTCCCGTTTTCCAGGTGGGCGATGGCTTTTCTACGATAGTAGGGCTCGCAAACTTGGGGGACGTTAATCGCGGACATCACGCGGCAAGGGATGCCTTTTTCTTCAATCGCGCTTTGGATGGCGAGGGCGTTGATGACCGTTCCGAGCATTCCCATATAATCCGCGGTGGAGGGTTCGATTCCAATCTTGTCCGCGAGGCGGCCACGCCAGATGTTGCCGGCCCCGACGACGATGCCGACGTCGACTCCTAAACCCCGAATCATGGCAACGGTGTTAGCGACCGAAAGAAGTTTCTCCCGATCGAGGATCGTGGAATCCTTGCCGTCCGCCAAGGCCTCCCCCGATAGTTTGAGGATCACTCGTTTGTAAATGGGTTTCATAGTGAGGTTATCTTAATCGAAGAATCAACGAAAATAAAGACCAACGGGCGCGCGTGGAAGAAGTTCCTCTGCTCTTTCCCCTTTTTTGGAAAAGAAAAAGTGCCGCGAGAGACATCACGGCACTTTCGGAACAACTTATTCCGCTTCGGGAGCGGTGGGAACGCCTTCCCCGACGAGGAAGCGGGTGAAGGAGACGACCGAGGCGCCTTTTTCCTTGAGGAATTGGGCGACGGAGAGCTTTCCGTCCGGATCCAAGGCGTAGGGCTTGGCTTCGAGGCAATTCTCGCCGAGGCGGGAATCGACTTTGCGTTGGGCGATCATCGCGCGAACGTTCTCGGGCTTGGTTTGAAGCTTGGGATCGTCGGCGACTTCCTTTTGGGCGATCGCGAGTTCACGGGCGCGGTCAGCGGCGGGAACATCGGCGAGGGTCAAGTATTCCGGAGCGGCGGAAGCAACGGTCATGGCAAGGCCACGGTTGCCATCGCCGAGGTCTTTGGAAACGACGACCAAGGCGGCAATCTTACCGTGCATGTGGATGTAGGAACCAAAGGCTTGTCCTTCTTCGGCACGCACAAGGGCGTAGCGGCGAAGTTGGAACTTTTCGCCCATGGCGATGGTGGCTTCGGCCATGAGATCCGCACAGGCGGCTTGGGCTTCTTCCACGTTAGCGCACTCTTTGGCGAAGCAGAGGTCCAAGCAGTCGGCGATGAGCTTTTGGAACTTATCGCTCGAAGAGACAAAGTCAGTTTCGCAGTTGAGTTCGAGGATGACGGCTTTCTTGTCGTCGGATTTGATAAGGGCGAGACCTTCCGCGGCGACGCGGCCGGATTTCTTCACGGCTTTGGCGATGCCTTTTTCACGGAGGACGTCGATGGCTCTTTCGATGTCGCAGTCGGCTTCGATGAGGGCCTTTTTGCAATCCATGATGCCCGCGCCGGTACGGTCGCGAAGGGCTTTGATTTGGTCAATGGTCGGGGTAGCCATTGTTATTTGGTCTCCTGAGCCTTAGGGGCTTCTTCTTTCTTCTCTCCACCAGCGGCGGCAGCGGCAGCGGCGCGGCGGGCTTGGAAGCGGGCTTCGCGTTCGGCGCGCATCTTGGCGTAACGCTCTTCGCGGGCCTTTCGGGCGGCGCGGACGGCGGCGCGGTGTTGTTCGGCGGCGATATCGGCAACGCGGATGGCATCGGCCATGGTCGCTTCTTCGCCTTCGTCCTTGGTGTAGGCGATTTGGGTCACGCCAGCACGGGCTTCGACAACCGCGTCAGCGAGGACGCCGACGACGAGTTTGATGGCGCTGGTCGCGTCGTTGTTGGTCGGGATGGGGAAGTCGACGAGTTCGGGATCGTCGTTGGTGTCGCAGAGGGCGAACACGGGGATGCCGAGCTTACGCGCTTCGAGGGCGGCGTTCTTTTCAAGGCTCGGATCGGCGAGAACGATGGCTTGCGGGGTGCGGCGCATTTCCTTGAGACCGCCGAGGTTCTTTTCGAGCTTGGCGAGTTCTTTGCGGAGGAGGGCGACTTCCTTCTTCGGAAGTTTCTCCCAGGAGCCGTCATTGGCAGCGGCGTCGAGGTCGCGGAGACGTTTGATGCGGCTCGCGATGGTGCGCCAGTTGGTGAGGGTACCACCGAGCCAGCGGTTGGTGATGTAGAAGGATCCGGAACGAACCGCTTCATCGATAACGATTTGTTGGGCTTGGGCCTTGGTGCCGACGAAGAGGACTTTTCCTCCCGCTTCGACGATGGACTTTAAGGCGGAGTAGGCGGCGATGGTGCGTTCAACGGTCTTGTTCAAGTCGATGATGTAGATGCCGTTGCGGGCGCCGTAGATGAATTTGCCCATCTTCGGGTTCCAGCGATGGGTTTGGTGTCCGAAGTGGACGCCGGCCTCCAAGCACTTCTTCATCGTGATGATGGGAGCGTTGGGGTCGTGGAAGACTTCAGCCATGGTGGGCTCGGCGCTTTCGACCGGGGCCGCGGTTTCTTCCGCGACGGTTTCCTTGATTTCGTCACTCATTGTGGTGACCTCCATTTGTTTGAGCCTCCCTCGCTTCGAACCGCTGACCACCTCAACTGATATTTAAGCCTGCTTCGGCCCAGGAGGAACACGGCGCGGAATCCACGGGGTGCGTATTACTGCCCAAAGCGGACAGCGCGGAAAGTATACACATACACGCACGTAAAGTGCAAGAACAAAAAACGAGTTTCCCCATCCAACTAGTTGGATTTTCGTAAGATGCCATTGGAAAAAGAACGGAGTTTTTGGCAAAAGAAGGGAGAACGGGGGTCGAATTCCCTAGGAATCCGATTCTCCTCCCTTTCCTCGTCGGGCGGGGAAACAGGCGTCGTATTGATCCTTCAAATCCTCGAAAGTGAGGTTGGTATAAATTTGGGTGGTATTGATGGAGGAATGTCCCAAAAGCTCTTGAACCAAGCGGAGATCGGCCCCATTTTGGAGAAGGTGAGTCGCGAAGGAGTGGCGGATTTCGTGAGGGTGGAGGGAGAAATTGGTTCCGATTTTCTTTTCGATTTCGTGGAGGATGTATTCGAGGCCTCGAACCGTCAAAGCCCCACCTCGGTCGTTTAAGAAAAACGCCGTCGGTTTATGGGTGAGGATGGGGTCGGAAAAGCGGGAAAGCAAGACGGGACGAAGTTCAGATGAATACCGCTTCATCCAGGCCTCCGCGGTTTTGCCGAAGGGGACCATCCGGTACTTCTTGCCTTTGCCCAAAATCCGGATCATCCGGTTTCGATAATCGATGTCGCGCCCTTCCATGGACACGAGCTCCGAGGCGCGCATCCCCGAAGCGTAAAGGAGTTCGAGGATGGCTTGATCGCGTACCGCAAGTTCATCGTTTCTCTTTTGGTTCAATTCCAAAAGTTCGTTGATTTGTTCTTTGAACAAGGCGGTTGGAACATGGGGGTCTGCCTTTGGGGAGGATATTCTCGTGAAGGGATTGGAGGTATATTCACCCGGGAAATATTGAGTTAAGTACTTGTAGAAACAACGAAGCCCGCATAGACGACGTTGAAGGGTGGTCTTGCTTCTTTTGCCTCCAAACGATCCCGAAAGAAGTTCGGAAAGATAAAGGACAATGTCCTCCTCTTTTACGAGGTTATATTCAAGGTGTTTGGAATCACAAAATAGCAGGAAATTCTCCGCGTCACGGATATAAGCGTCCATGGTTTTGACGGAATAACCCTTCGTATATAGCAAGTATTGGGAATATGGTTGCAAAAGAGAGATATATTCTTCGCGGATCATTCTTCAATCCTCGCCTTGAACCCATCGATTTCCCTTAACGCGGTTTCAATGCACACCTCGCGATTCTCCTTTTTGGCTCCCGGAATCAACGCCCAATTGGCGTTCATCGGGGCAAAGGAAGAGGGGGATGCGTGGAGCAAATAGGATACCAGTCCCCCATAAATGGTGAGTCGAGGCACTTTTTCAAAGGGTTTGCCTTGGAGTTTCCTAGCGCAATGAATCGCGGTCAGAATCCCCATCGCGGCGCTTTCGACGTACCCTTCAACGCCGGAAAGTTGTCCCGCCACATAGACGTTCGGGGCGGCCTTCAACGACAAATCGTCGTTTAACAGAAGGGGCGCGTTGATATAGGAGTTTCGGTGCATGAGGCCAAACCGCAAAAACTCCGCGTGTTCTAGGCCGGGGATCAAAGAGAAGACGCGTTTTTGTTCCGGATAGGTCAAGTTCGTTTGGAACCCGACGATGTTGTAATAATCCCCAAGTTTCGTGTCTTGTCGAAGTTGAACCACCGCATAAGGACGAGGATGTTCGGGGGTTTCTAGACCAAACGGCTTTAACGGTCCATGACGCAAGGTCTCCAAGCCTCGACTGGCGATGACTTCCACGGGCAAACACCCTTCAAAATAATGGGTGTCAAACTCGTGGAGCAGAGCTTTTTGGGCACCTAAAAGTTCATGAACGAATGTGAAATATTCTTCTTTGGTGAAAGGGCAGTTGATGTAAGATTCATCCCCTTGCTCGTAACGTGACTTAAAGTAGGCCTTTGAGAAGTCGATGGAGTCCTTCTTCACGATGGGCGCGCTGGCATCGAAAAACGAAAGATTTTTTTGTCCCACCAACGCGGTCAAACTGTCGGATAATGCGGGGCTCGTTAAGGGCCCGGTTGCCAAAATAACGGGGACGTCTAGTGGAATTTGAGTCACTTCCTCCTTGTGAATGACAAGGTTTGGGAAGGATAACAACTTTTCCGTGATGGCTTTTGCGAAGAGTTCCCGGTCCACGCTTAAGGCATTGCCCGCGGGGACTTCACTCGTGCTTGACGCCTCCATCATAATCGACCCGAGGCGTTTCATCTCCTCTTTGAGGAGGCCACAGGCGTTGTCGAGGCGTTTGGACTTTAATGAATTCGAGCAAACGAGTTCACCGAAATAGTCGGTTTCATGAGCGCCGTCTTGATAAAAAGGGCGTGCTTCATACAGATGCACCTCAAAACCGTGTTTTAGGAGGTAATAAGCGGCTTCCGATCCCGCGAGGCCAGCGCCAATCACGTCGACCCGAGTCATGGTTAGTCCTTCTTGGCCTCATCCTTGGGAAGCCATTCGTGGTAACGACAACGGGGGAAGTTGGTGCAACCCAAGAACTTCACTTTCTTGCCTTGTTTGATGACCAGATGCCCGTTTTTGCACCTCGGGCAGGGTTTGACGTATTCCCCTTGGGGAGCAGTTGCTTTTTCTTTGGGACGATTGGGGGTTCCATCCAACGAAGAAGTGTAACGGCACTTCGGGAAGTGACTGCAACCAATGAACTTCTCACCCTTTTTGGAGAGTTTATAGACCAAGGGATGGCCGCATTCGGGGCACATTTCCCCCGTGGGTTCGACTTCGGGAACGTCCTTTTTCACGTATTTGCAGGCAGGGAAATTGCTGCAACCGACAAAATCTTCGCCTTTGCGGCTCCGTTTGTGGACCAAAGGGGATCCACAAAGCGGGCAATTCTCCCCGGTTGGCTTGGGGGCGGATTTATACATCGCCTCCCGAACGCGCTCGTAGTTCGCGTTGAAAGGAACGTAGAATTCATCCATCGTTTGGGCGAAGGACTTTTCTCCGAGTTCCACCTTGTCCAAGGTGCTCTCCATTTCGGCGGTGTAAGTGGTCGATACCACATCCGGGAAGTATTTCCGGAGAACCGTGACGGTCATCTTCCCATCCTCGGTCGGAATCAAAACCCCGCGTTCGGCGGTGACGTAATGCCGTTTAATGAGGGTATCGATCGTGGTCGCGTAAGTGGACGGACGCCCAATCCCCTTTTCTTCCATCGCTTTGACAATAGAAGCCTCGTTATACGGAGGTTCGGGTTTGGTCCAATGTTGCTCGGCAGCGTGTTCCTCCAAGACAATCTCTTGTCCTTCTTCAAACGCTGGCAACGATTCTTCCTTTTCGTCGGGGTCGGTGTAAAGGACGCTGAAACCCGGGAAGAGGACGCGAGATCCCTTTAAGGAGAACTCTAATCCGTTGCCCGAAAGGGTGACGTTTGTGACTTCCACTTTCTTCGGGGCCATAAGGGAGGCCATCGCGCGGTTATAGATCAAGCGATAGAGTTTGGCTTCATCGTTGCTGACCCATTTCGCAACCACTTCAGGAGTCCGATGGGTCCCAGTTGGACGAATGGCTTCGTGGGCATCTTGAATCGAGTCGTTCTTCTTTCCTCCGCGGAGAGGTCCGACATACTCTTCGGAATACTGTTCCTTAATGAAAGGAACCGCGTGTTTGTAATAGAAGTTCGGGGAGATACGGGAGGAATCGGTACGCATGTAGGTAATCAAACCGACGTGTTCCCCGTTGATGATCACACCTTCGTAAAGACTTTGAGCGATCTTTTGGGTGCGGGAGTTGCTAAAATGAAAACGGGTATAAGCTTCCTGTTGCATGGAGGAAGTCGTAAGGGGTCCTTTTGGAGAGACCGTTTTGGTGGATTTGCCAATCGAAGAAATCGTCAATTTATCTGGGATTCTAGCAAGGATGGCATCCGCCTCTTCCTTGGTCTTGCATTCCAAGGGTTTGCCGTCCACCTTGGTCAAGGGGACTTCGTAAGTCTTCCCATCCACGACGATTTTCGCCGCGATAGTCCAGTATTCTTGGGGCACAAAGGCATCTATTTTTTCTTGGCGTTCCACAATCATCGCCAAAGTGGAGCTTTGGACGCGGCCCGCGCTTTGGACGCCGATGCGACGTTGCAGAAGAGAGGAGACGCGGAATCCGATAATACGATCTTCCATTCTCCGAGCCTCTTGGGAACGGACAAGATTTTCGTCAATGGTAGAAGCGTTTCCCATCGCCTCGAGAATCGCCGGTTTGGTGATTTCGTGGAAGCGGAGACGCTTCGTGGTGGCCACCGGCAAATGAAGCACGTCGGCCAAGTGCCAGGAAATGGCTTCCCCTTCCCGGTCAGGGTCGGTTGCCAAATAGACTTCATCCGCCTTCTTCGCTTCAAGGGCGAGGCGGTTCACAATATCCTTCTTTTTCGGGGAAATCACATAGTCGGGCTTAAAGCCGGCCTCGATGTCGATGCCGAGACCGCCCTTGCCTCGAGTGGACAAATCACGGACATGACCTTGGGAGGCCATAACCACAAAATCACTACCCAAATAATGGGCAATCGTTTCGCATTTTTTCGGAGATTCAACAATGACGAGTTTCATAATTCGTAGCGATTGTAGGAAGTTAAAATACCCTTGTCAAAGGTAATGATTTGGCCCCTTCCCCCATATAAATAAATATATTTATAGACCCTCCAAAAATTATTTTCGGACGAAAGAATTACTCCCTCGGAGTTGGAAAATGACATCGTCCGCGCTTAATATCATCGCCGCTCCATCTTGGATGAGTCGATTGCAGGCACTGTCTTCATCCGCGTGGTAAGGAACCGCCCCGACATCCCTCCCCGCTTCGGCCGCGAAAGCCGCGGTAATCAAGGTTCCGCTATGGGGTTTGGCTTCCGCCACCACGACCATCTGGCTCAAATAGGCGATAATCCGATTTCGATTTGGGAAATTCTTCGCTTCGGGATGGATGTTATACGGATATTCGGATAACAATAGGCCTTGGGAGGCAATCCTCTTTTGTAAGTCTTTGTTCGTCGCGGGGTAATACATGCCTAGTCCATTCCCAAGCACCGCGATAGCCCTTCCGTAGGGGACCGCAGCTTCTAGAGCCGCCGCATCGACCCCCTTAGCAAGACCCGAGACAATCGTATAACCCCGCTTTGCAAGGCCTTCGGCGATTTTCTTGGCCATGCTTAACCCATAAGGGCTTGCCTCCCTGCTCCCCACGATCGCCACGCACTTGGAAAGATCGGCGAGCAAATCGACGTTCCCTTGGTAATACAAAACGAAAGGGGGACGCCGAGAATGGATGAAATCCTCGGGATAAAGACCTTCGTTTGCATCCATCAACGTTAAATAGGGGGTGGGCACCCCCTCCATGATTTTTTGTACCTCCTCGGGCTTTAATGGATAACGCCCGTGAATCTTATCAAGGATTTCATCCCAGTTCCCTCCGGTCAATTCCGAAAGGGCAACCAATACTTCTTTTGCGTTCATCTTTGAGAACCTCCTACTATTATTAGTTCCCTCCGATGAGCGTTTTGTTTCTTAAAAGATTAAGCCGCAACAATTGTTACGGTATCAAAAATCGTCAAAAAGCTTGATTTGTTCGACATAAAATCGACGAACGGGGGCGAAAGTTTTTCGATGCACCCCTTCAATCGGCCCATGGAGTTCAAGTTCCTCCATGTGCTTCTTCGTCCCATAACCCTTATGAATGGCAAAAGAGAACTCTGGGTATTTGGATTGGAGTTCTTCCATGTATCGATCACGCGTCACTTTGGCAAGAATCGATGCCGCGGCGATGCATTCGGCCTTCGCGTCCCCTTTGATAATGGGGACAACCGGGGCAGGCAAACCCGCTAAAGGCATCGCGTCGGTTAAAATAAGCTGATACGGGATTTGAAGTTGGGCGATAGCCATCTTCATGCATTTTTGAGTTGCCGCATAGATATTCAATTCATCGATTTCCGGAGCGGAGACCATCGCGATTCCATAGGCTAACGCGTTTTCCTTAATGACCTCATAAAGCGCATCCCGCTTTTTCGCGGTCAACTGTTTGGAATCATTAATTAAAGGGTTCGCGTACGCGCGCGGGAGAATGACCGCGGCGGCGCATACGGGACCCGCCAAAGGACCCCGTCCCGCTTCATCCACTCCGACAATCGCGGTGATGGAATCCGAATAATAATCTTTCTCCAAATCAAGCATCGGGTCTCTCCAACGAGAAACGGCCGAGAATGCCGTCTTTGAATTCTTTGATTAACGCGTACGCGGCTTTCTCTTCCGAGGGATTCGCCCCCGTCAATAGACCCCGTTTGGTAGCGATTTCCCGCAAAACCGAGGTAGCGTCCATCGAGGAAATGTCCCCTATGCCAAAACGAGCCTCCAAGGCGTTTGGATAGTTTTCCTTGAGGAATCCAATCAACGCGATGGACAAATCAAGGGTCGGCAATACTTCTTCTTTCATGGACCCAAGGATGGCCAGTCGGATGGCCTGGGCGGCGGCGGGATAATTCATCGGCAAAATCCCCGGGGTATCCAAAACCACGAAGTCCTGGCTGAGTTTGATCCATTGTTCCGCGCGGGTGACGCCGGCTTTGTTTCCGACTTTGGTCTTTTTCTTGTTCGCAAGGTTATTGATCAACGTGCTTTTGCCAACGTTTGGGATTCCGACGATCATCACACGGATGGGTTGGGGAATCATTCCGAATCTGGCTTCCTTCTCCCGCTTTTTTGCCACCAAGGGTTCCGCCGCAGAAGAAAGGAGCGATAAAAAACGATCCTTTTTGAGGTTGCCCGCGACCGCGGGAATCTGATGGAGTTCAAAATAACGAATCCATTCCTCAGTGATGATCGGATCCGCGTAATCGCTTTTGGAGAGCAATAACAAAATGGGTTTGTTGCCCGCGATCTCCGCGAGCAAAGGATTTTGGCTCGATAGAGGCGCCCGTCCATCGACCACTTCGACAATCAGGTCCACCGATTTAACAAATCCTCGCATTTTTTCGAGGGCCTTGGACATATGCCCAGGGAAGTAATGAATGTTTTGCTGTGCCATAAATATCAATGAACGTCCAAATGAATGTAATCCCAAGGCATGCGGTGCATCGTGAGGTCAAATCGGGTTTGGAACACCCCATCCTGGTTCTTCTCGAGTTTGCGTCTCCCCGTGACAAGGTATGCTTTCGCGATGATCATCTCCGAGGAAACGGGGCCGACTTCTCGGGAATCTTTGGAATAGACGGTTCCCCCTCGGTTATCCCCCATCACGAAATATTCCCCTTCTCCCAAGGTCCACGTTTTCCGGTGGACGCCTGCGGCGATTCCCGCGGAAGGATAGGTATAACCGCTCGATAGCGCAGGGAAATCCGATTCATCGTAAAGGGGTTTTAAGACGAATTCCTCCCCTTCAACGGTCGTAATCGTGGTTTTGCCCCAAGCGGAGTTATAGTCTTCACAGTAAGCCTCAACATCCACGACGGGATCTCCGCCGACCGATTCTTTGCCGCCTTTCCCATCCGCGTTCGGCTCTCGAATCACCGTTTCAAAGGTGATGGTTTCTCCCGGCATCGCGATTAAGCGTTTGATTTTGGGATCCGCGGATAGTTTGAGTTCGTTGGAAGCGTAGTCACTCGCATAATAACAAACGACAACGTCATAACGGGTTAACGTACCCCTCCAATTCCCCTTGGTACCGGTTTTGGCGTATCCGTAATCGACGATATCGCCTTCGATGTTGCTGCGGTCGTTCCAGGTAAGGGGGCGATAGGCTCCATCTTCGTAACGGGCGCCATCTTTGTTGAGGGTGGGGTACATCGACATCCCATTCACGAAGAAAGGCTCATTGAAGGTGAGATTGAGGTAACCCGCGGATACGGTGATGAGGCAGGAAGAGACGATAACCGTTACGAAAAGAACGTTCAAAAGCACCCTCGGCCAACGTTTCTTTTTCTTCGGGGGAGGGGTTTGCCCGTGGAGGCGTTCCTCTTCGAGTTCTTCTTCGAGCATAGACGGGTGAATTATAGTGGTGTTTTCTTTTTCGAGCAATTCGCGCGCGTGGACAATAAGGACGGGAACACCAAGGTCAGCCTCATCCGCGCCCCACGCGGGACCGGGGAGTTCGTCGAGCTCCGTTCCCACCGGACCCACAAGAGGACCTTCGACTACGACTACTTCCCCGATTGGGTCGAGACCGGCGGGGACGAGATCCTCTACGCCTGCTTCGACCTCTCCGAGTGAAGCGCGCCCGCCTTAAGTGAGGCGGGCTTTCATTTTGGGTTTTCGAAAAAGAAAAAACCCGAGTTTCCCCGGGTTCGTCACAATGATGTTTCGGCAAAAGTTACTTAACTTCTTTGATGCGAGCAGCTTTGCCAGAGAGTTTCCGCATGTAGGTGATCTTGTTGCGGCGGACCTTACCGTGCTTGACCACTTCGATTTTGGCAATCGAGGGGGCATTGACCGGGAAGGTGCGTTCCACACCGATACCAGCGGAGATCTTACGGACGGTGAAGGTCGCGGAGACCCCAGAGCCGCGGCGTTGCATAACGACGCCTTCGAAGACCTGGTTACGTTCCTTCTTGTTCTCGATGATACGGACGTAGACCTTGATGGTGTCGCCGCTCGAGAAGTCAGGAATATCTTGGCGAAGCTGACGGGCAGTGATCTCATTGACAAGATTGTTGTTCATGATTCATTCCTCCTTCAGCGTTAGGTGTCTCTTCAGGTTCATTCATCCGTGACGTGGATCAGCGGAGCCTGCGTAACGTGTTTCCACGCGAGGCATAGTTTACTCATCCTCACGCGTAAGCGCAAGCACGACTTCTCACGTACGCAGAAACCCCGAGGCAAGGTTCGTTTGCACGAAGCGAAACAGACGTCTTCTACTTCTTTTTGTTTCTCCTTTCCAACCTCATTCGTTACTATCGAGTCCCTTGGTTTACCAATTTCAATCAAGGAAATTATTCGTTAATCATTCATATTTCATTGATGAATAAACGGATTTCTTAAGATGGATGTCTCCGAAAAACAATCACATACCACAAATAGATGGTAAGAAGGAATCTTTTTTTGGCTGGTGTAGTTCCAATGTTCAATAATAGTGGTGTATCCATTACAGAACCCAAAAAGATACAACGCCGATGAAAAAACGTTTGTTACTACTAACTTCCGCCCTTCTTTTTTCCTGCGGAACCGCCCCCACAAACGGGGATTTCACGGAAGCGGCCCTCCCAAACAACGAAATCGCATTGAAATTCGGGGAACATACCGATGCGATATCCGCGATCGAAAGTTTTTACGATAAGGCGAAAGAAGCCTTGCCCCAAGAAGAAAACGAGAACTTTCTCTTTTCTCCCATCTCCTACTATATGGCGGTATGTAACTTCGCCCCAATTGACGGAATGCTGACCCCCGAGGCCCTTGAATCCATCGGAGTCTCCAGCGTTGAAGAAGCCATTTCAAGGGCAAAGGAAATCACCGAAGGCGTCCAATGGGCGGATGAATACGGGGTCTGGGGACGGATGACCAACCTTGTCGTGGACTTCGCTCATTTCTTTAGCGAAGCCCAAAAGCAAATCTATTTGGAGAATTACCACGCTTCCTTCCTCGCGGATTATGGCAAACGCAAGGACCTGATCAACCAATGGATTTCAAACCTTACGGACCATCATGTCTCCTCCATGGACCACGACGTTTGGAAAAACGGGGAGTTTGGTTTCGTCAACGGCTTATTCCTTAATGCGAGCTATTATGGGGGAGGTTTCTATTCCACCGAGGAAGGAACCTTCAATAACTCCCAAAAAGTCACCTATCGGGTTGGTCAAATGGAATTGGTCGACTATCAAACCAACGACGAATACACCGCTTTTTCCTATAAAATCCAATTCGGCCACTACAAGAATGGAGGAGTCCGGACGGTGATGCCAAAGAAAGAAGGGCTTCGAACCTTTATGGCAGAAAAAACCATCCGTTCTTTCTTTCAAACTCCTCCCGCTTACCATATCGCGGAAATCAAGATGCCCAAACAAGTCCTTCAAGACTCGATCGACATCGGAAAAGCCATAAAGGATTTGGGAGTCCAAGGAACCGGGATTGTTGAGCAACCAACCATCCAACAAAACAACACCTTGGAATTCCAAGAATCTGGTGTATATGCCTATTCCCTCACCGAAGGAGTGGACATCCTCACAAGTGGCGACCTCGTCCACATCACGCTGGATCGTCCTTACGCGTTTGAGATTGTCGATCCCAACGAAGTTCCCCTCTTCTACGGAGAAGTGAGAACCGTTCGATAAGCCATTCACCGATCCCCGTTCACTAATTCGAGGGTCGGTTTTTTATATAAATGGAAGTGTAAAGTAAAATTACTTGACAGACCACCCAACCACGAATAAAGTATCTGACGGTTCATAAACAAGGAGAAAGAAAATGGCTGTTAAAATCAGATTGACCCGCATCGGCCGTCACGAGGATCCGTTCTACCGTATCGTCGCCGCCGATTCCCACTGCGCCCGTGATGGACGTATCATTGAGCAAATCGGCACCTACGATCCCGCCAAAGGCATCGACGACGCCGTCATCGACGAAGCCCTCGCCCTCAAGTGGCTCGGCAATGGTGCGATCCCCTCGGATTCCGTCCGCAACATGTTCACCCGCAAGGGAATCATGAGCAAATTCGCCGAAAGCAAAAAGAAGGCCAAGTAATGAAACGCGACTACACCGCAATCCTCATGCCCGTCATCAGCCCGCTTGTTCACCATCCGGAAAACATTCGGATCCAAGAGCTCTCGGGCGAAACGGATCGAGGTGTCTCGTTGCTGATCACCGCGGATAACGACGATGCCGCTCGCCTCATCGGCAAAAGCGGAACCGTCGCGAACGCCCTTCGCGAAGTCATTGGCATCGTTGGCAAGGCCGACGATAGCAACCAACGAATTCGCCTGAAGTTTGAAAGCTTCGAGGGAAACGAAACCGAAAACGACGGGGAGTAATTCCCGCCGTTTCTTTTTATGGAATACATCACAATTGCCCAATTATCCAAACCCTTCGGCCTCAAAGGAGAGATCCGTGCCTTTTCGATGACTTCCTTCCCGGAGGAACGATTCCAAAAAGGGCGGAAAGTCTATGCCCGAAAAGAAGGCAGGGAAACAATCCCCTTAACCATCGAAAGAGCCCGAATTCAAGGGGATGCCCTCATTCTTTTGTTCGCGGAGTTCCATAGCGTCGAGGAAGTTGAAGGACTCAAAACCTACTACCTCGACATGGATAAAGCCGAGGCGGATATCCCCGAAGGATACTACCGCTTCTCCGACCTCATCGGTTGCAAGGCGATGGACGAGGAAGGAAATGAACTCGGAGAGGTCATCTCCGTGACTTCCTATGCCCCGACCAAAAACCTCAAAATCAAGAAAAACGATGGAAAGGTCTTTTACGTGCCTTTCCTCGATCAATTCGTTCCAACCGTGGACCTTGCGGCAAAAAAGGTGATCATCCACGTCATCGAGGGGATGTTATGAACATCACCATCCTCACTTTGTTCCCGGAAATGTTCTCGGGTTTCACCACCAACTCAATCATGAAGCGCGCCCTCGGAAAAGGGGTCGCCACCATCCGCTTGGTGAACATCCGGGATTACACCAAGGACAAATGGGGACGCACCGATACCCCACCAATTGGCGGAGGGGCGGGACTAATTGAAAAATGCCAACCGATCGTCGATGCTTTACGCGCAAACTCCACGCCAAATAGCCACGTAGTCCTCATGTCGCCGCGCGGGAAAACCTACGACCAGAAAACGGCGCAACGGTTCACCCAATACGAAGATTTGGTGATTATCTGCGGGCATTACGAGGGAATCGACGAACGCGTCAATTCCTACTGCGATGAACTCATTTCCATCGGGGATTACGTCCTTACGGGCGGGGAAATCCCCGCGATGGCCATCGCCGATTCGGTCATCCGATTGCTCGATGGGGCCATCGCCGCGGAGTCTTTGGAAGACGAATCCTTCAACGCCCCGCTCTTGGAATACCCCCAATACACCGAACCCTACGATTTTGAAGGGCAAACCGTCCCCGACATCCTCTATAGTGGCAACCACACGGCCATCGCCAAATGGAGGAGGAAGCAAAGCCTCTTATTAACAAAGGAACATCGCCCCGATCTCTTCGCTTCATTAACGCTTTCCAAAGCGGACCAAAAATTGCTAAAGGAAGCTGAATCCGAAGAAACCCCGAAATGGGAAACGGACGCTTTGGAAAAGGGAAAGAAATTCCTCCATCGTTAACTCTTGCCTCCGATTTTCTCGGGGGCTTTTCCTACACTTAGAGCCGAGGATGTGATCTCCCTCTAGAAAGAATCCGTATCAAGGGTATTATCCCTTCTTGGATTCCCGGAGGGAGGCCATGGCCTCGGCTTTCCCTTTATAGGCATATAGGGGGAATGGCGGATCAGCGCGCGGGGCTTTTGAGCCTATGCTCGGAATAAAAAATGCGCGGTCCGCGCCTTTGGAGGAGCGCGTTTAACCCTAATGCGAGGCGCCTTAGCCATCGCGCGTACATCTCAGGAAAAAAGCGACGCCAACGGACGAACGCGGATCACGGGAACGATCCAAATGCCGGAAAGGAAGGTCTATTGACATGATAGACAAGGAAGCGCCCGTGCTGGCGTTCGACGTGTCGAAGGGAAGCAGCCATTGCCAAGGCTACTGTTCGTTCGGCAAGCCGATCGGCAAGCCAATCAAGGTGGCGC
>JAXFGC010000036.1:0-3788 GCA_034171505.1 Candidatus Alloenteromonas sp.
ACGTATTTGTCTCCGACTTGGACGGTTTCATAGCCGATTCCCGCGGCCTCCAACCCCCGACGAAGGCCGAGGTTGCTCATGACCGTGATGACGACTTTATTGCCGGTTAACGACCCGCGTTCTTGCTTATATCGGGCGTTGAGATAGATGATTCGATCCCCATCTAACGGGGTGCCATCCCCACGGAAAGCAAGGAATCGATCGGCGTCTCCGTCAAAAGCAAAGCCAAAATCAAAGTCTCCTTCTTGGAGTCCGTGAAGGAGTTCATCGAGATGGGTGGAACCGCAGTTGCGATTGATGTTGCGACCATCGGGAGAGGCGAAGAGAATCGTGGCTTTTACCCCAAGTCGAGAGAAGAATTCTTCTGCGATCGTGGATGCCGAGCCATTCGCGCAGTCGACCAACACGCGAAGGGAAGATACCCGCGGATCGGCTTTGGAGATGAGCCAGGAGACGTATTCTTCCCGCAAAGAAGAACCGTCAATCAACTCCCCTTTTTCTTCGGGGAGGTCATCGAGTTCCCGGTCCATGTATTCCTCGATTTTCTCTTCAACGCATTCTTCGAGCTTTTCGCCATGGGAATTGAAAATCTTGATCCCATTATCGAAGTACGGGTTATGGGAGGCGGATATCATTACTCCATAGTCCATATGGGAATGAATGGTCAAATAGGAGATGGAGGGGGTTGTGCTCACCCCTTCGTCATATACGATACCGCCGCTTTTGACGATGCCCTCCACCAAGGCGTTCCGGAGATCCACTCCAGAGATGCGAGTATCCCGTGAAAGCAGAATACGAGGGGAAACCCCGTCTCGCTTTTGGCCTAGATACCGACCAATTCGGTAGGCCATGTCCGTCGTGAGAACCTTTCCGAATTCCCCGCGGACCCCGTCGGTGCCGAAGTAACGCAACATAGAAAACATCCTTTCTGAGAAAGGCGCCAGAAGCCATCGTCAAGATTGGCAAACCAAGAAAGCCAAATCTTTGGAACGATTAATTGTCAATTTCGTTGGTAGGAGACTCCATGGACATAAATTCCATGAAGGTATCGAGGAAGTTGTCCGGAGAGACGGGGGATAGTTCACCGCTGAAAGCGATGGAAATCCGTCCGGTTTCCTCGGAAACGACGACCGTAACGGCATCGGATACTTCCGAAATGCCGATAGCCGCGCGATGGCGCGAGCCGTATTTGCCCGACAAAGGACGGGTGGTCGGCGTGTAGAAGACCGCCGCCGCGGCGATCATATCATCGCGGACGACGACCGCACCGTCGTGGAGACGGGTGCCGGGATAGAAGATGGTTTCGAGTAGCTCCGTGGAAATCGGGGCGTTCACCATCGTGCCGGAGGTCATTTGCCTGGAAAGCGAAACGGTGCGTTCAAAGGTAATGATGGCTCCGTACTTCTTCTTGCTCATCCAAATCACCGCATCACGAACCTTGCCGTAGACCTCTTCGCGATCGAAGAGCGATTCGCCTTGTTTGCGGTTGTCCTTCTTCCACCAAAGGAATCCCTTCCCTTTGCCGGAAGCCTTACCCCCGGGAAGGAGGCGGCTGAATTCCTTTCCGTTGGTCAGGAGTCCATACAAAAGGACGACGATCATCGCGATGGCGGAGAACCATAGCAAAGGCGAAATCCCTAATAGGAACCCAGCGAGGAAAAGAACTTCAGAAGCAAGGAGAGCAACACGAATGGAAGCGCGACGGAAAAGCAGGAATGCAAATACATCGAACGTCGCGGGGATGAGGACACACAGAATGAGCCCAACGAGATTGATGGGATCGTCCAGGTGTAAGAGCGGGGTTGTGTCCATTAACATGGTCATCTTGGTTTGCCTCTTGACGTAAAAGCGTTTATAGGCGCTGTCGTAATGATAGAACCATTTTTTACGGGAAGCAATCACGCACGCGCACTCTCGCATTTACCCTAGCGCATGTTTGCGCGGATTATTTTTCGAAAACAAAAAATCCCCTTGGTTTTTGCACCAAATTGGGATATTTCGTTCCTTGATTACTTTTTCCTTAATCTCGAAAAGAAATGGGGATATGTATGGCGATTTCCGTGCCTTTTTCGGAGGAATGAACCTCCGTTTTCGCGTGCAAAAGAATCTCGAAACGATTGATTGTGTTCTTGATTCCGCTGCCACCCGTGCCCTTCTCGGAATCAAATCCGTGGCCATTGTCTTTCACAAACAAGTGGATACCTTCCCCGTCTTCGTAGGTCTCGATCTCGACGTATCCGTCCTTCATCTCGGTGACCCCGGAATGGCGGAAGGCATTCCCCACGAGGGTCAAAAGGGAAAGAGGCGGAACCATGAATTCGGCGGTCTCGATGTTGCAAACGATTTCCACGGGATACTCGGTTTTGAGGTTTTCGAACTCCGCGTAGGACATGATGTTCCTCATTTCGGCGTCGAAGGAAATAAGGGAGGAATCCCCACTGGAAACATAAGCCCGCAAAGTCTTCGAGAGAAGTTCAATGGAACGATTCCCATCTTCCTTCCCCTTGCCATATTGATCGCGGACAGTCGCAAGGGCGTTAAAGATGTAATGGGGGCTGATTTGATGGAGAAGGATATTCGCCTGCAAACTCTTCGCTTCCGCCTCGTTTTCGTAACGTTTCTTTGTGGTTTGCCCCACGAAATAGAGATAGACCAAAACAAAGATGACATCGATGGCGATCATCGCGAAGGTCGTGATGCCTTGGGCCACCCCATATCGATACGTCATGGTCTCCCCAAACATCGGGGCGATGATCCCAAGGGTATTGATTACGATAAGTTTATAGGTGAACCGATTCTCCTTCACATAAGGGATGTAGAGCCCAAGGGTCAAGAAATCATAAATGCAGAGGAAGGCGATCAGGATAAGTTCTCCTCCGAAAGCAACCGTGCTTGGGGAGAAGGTCTCGGCAAAAGCCAAACCAAACCCCAATAGGAAAAAGAGAAGGAGCATCGCCTTGTCCCAAACAGAAATTCGGCGGTTGTAGTTGTTCTGTAGGAGCACCCAAGAAAGGAGCAAAGAGAGGGAAAAGAGGCTTTCGGATGCCAAATGAAGGCCTAGTATATAGTAGGTGCCATCTCGAAATGATGGGAAATACAGAAGCGCGGTATCCGACGAAAAGCAAAACGCGCCCAACAGGCACAAAGCAATCGCCAAAGAAACGACGGAGGCTTCTTTGTTAATGAATAACGCGATGGTTTCAACGACGACGAGAATGGCCGTCACAAAGATGACGATACCCGCACCGATTTGGAGGAAGCGGTTGTAGAGGGGGTCGCTTTCGAAGGGAAAAATTCGGAGACAAATCCCAAAAGCCACGAAAACGGCAAAGAAAAGAAACGCCAAAAGGTAATACACATAGGTTTGTTTGGAATATCGCTTCTTTTCCATAACAACACAAGTTTACTTGTATTGCGGTGGTTCAATCAATGAGAAGGGAAAGAAAATAGGATAAGTCTTGTCAACGGTTTTTTCTCTTCTTGCGCTTTCTCTTTTTGAGGTGCAGCGAAAACAGGGCGTTCGAAAACCCTTTAAAAAATCCGGCCGTTTGGTAAACTATCTCTCGAATAAGGTCCCGCTGCGAAGCATACCCCAGATGGAAACCAGGAGCTTCCTGCAGGCCGCCGTCGCAGCCGCCTTGTGGCAAAGGCCGCTGCTTTTCTTTTTCGAGTAGAATTCGGTTATCGCGTTGGACGATTTGTGCATCGCCATGTTCTCCACGGCCAGGTATAGGTATTTTCTCAAGAACGCGTTCCCCTTCCTGGTTATGGAATAATGCAGGCCGTCG
>JAXFGC010000037.1:0-12554 GCA_034171505.1 Candidatus Alloenteromonas sp.
ATGTCGGCCCATCACATCCTGGAGGGGAAGTACCTTCCAAGGGTTTGGCTGTTCGCCAATTAAAGTGGTACGCGAGCTGGGTTCAAAACGTCGTGAGACAGTTTGGTCCCTATCTGTCGTGGGCGCAGGAAGTTTGAGCGGGTTGGCCCCTAGTACGAGAGGACCGGGGTTAACGGGGCGATGGTACGCCAGTTGTCGCGCCAGCGGCATGGCTGGGTAGCTACCCCCGGATCGGATAAGCGCTGAAAGCATCTAAGCGTGAAGCCGGCCGCGAGATGAGACTTCCCATCCGAGAGGAGTAAGGGCCCCCCTATGTCAGGGGGTCGATAGGACGCAGGTGTAAGCGCGGCGACGCGCTCAGCCGAGCGTTACTAACAGCCCGAGGGCTTAATTTCACCAAAGCCCGTCCCTTAGCGGGGCGGACGGTAAGCTGAGTCAGGCGCAAGTTTTACGCGGTACGCGGGAAGGTCGTGTTGCGGTAATGTCCGGTTGCCAAGGGGCCTCGGCGGAAAGAAGAGTCCGGCGGCGACGGCGCGGCGGAAACACCTGTTCCCATCCCGAACACAGAAGTTAAGCGCCGCAGCGGCGAGAGTAGCCCCACCGGGGCGAGGGTAGCGCGTTGCCGGGCCCTTTTTTCTTTACGCGGGTTTCGCGTTCAAATTCATTGAAACGGATCACGATAAATCCGTTAAGGGTTTGAATGAGAGGCCTTTTTTGTTTGAAATGCAAATTCCGGTTGCTTAAAGGCGGAAATCTTCAATGGATTTCTTGTGGAAAATAGGTATAAAAGTCCTGATTTTATCGTGCTTTTGTACGAGAACTAGCCCATCAAAATTCCTAACAACAAAGGCTTTCTCGTATGGTATAATAAGCATTGCAGAGCCTTTATTTATTCTTTCGGCCGCTAGTAAACCTCGTAACCTTTTGTAGGAAATATTCATGAATATCGACAAGAAAACACCTTATGGGGGGATCGACATTTCTTTAGAAGCGGTCGCCTCCGTGGCGGGAAAAGCGGCGAGTGAATGCTATGGAGTCGTCGGCCTTGCCCCCAAATCCAAAAGCATCGTGGATAACGTTGCCTCGTTGCTGAAAGCAGAAGAGTTCGCCAAAGGGGTCACGACCCGTCGGGGAAAGAAGGGATTCGAAGTGGATCTCTACCTTTATGGCGCTTACGACGTAAAGCTTTCCGAAGTCGTTTCGGAAGTGCAAAAGAAAGTGAAGTACGATCTCGAAAAGACCTTCGGGGTCAAGTTTGATGCGGTGAACGTCTACATCCAAGACATCCGTGAACGGGAGGTTAACGAATGAAACGCCTCGATGCCAAAACGTTAAAACGGATGCTCATTTCCGGTGCGAATCACCTTTACAACCATTATCCCGAGGTGGACCAACTCAATGTTTTCCCGGTTCCCGATGGTGACACCGGCATGAACATGAACCTCACCGTCACTTCGGGTGTGAAAGAAATCCAAAACATCCCCGATGACGATGATTTGTTCCGCCTTGGCAATGGATTTAGCCGGGGTCTTCTCATGGGTGCCCGTGGCAACAGCGGGGTCATCACATCCCAAATTTTCAAGGGTTTCTCCGTCGCCTTAAAAGACAAAAAATACCTCACCGCGCATGATTTCGCCGCTGCTTTCCTCTCCGCGAAAGAAGTGGCTTATAAAGCGGTCATGAAACCCGTGGAAGGTACGATCCTCACGGTTATTCGCGAATCTTCCGCGGCGTTAATGGAATATGTCCAATCCTCCACCACGATTGAAGATGCGATGGAATACTTGGTTTCCCAGGCCAAAATCGCCCTCGAACACACCCCGGACCTTCTCCCTGTCTTGAAGGAAGTCGGCGTTGTCGATAGCGGCGGTGCCGGTCTTGTTTACATCCTCGAAGGTATGTTAAGCGCCCTCAAGGGAAAGGTGATTGAACGCAACCAAGACGTTGGACAAGCCCCAAGCTCCGCGAGTGCATCCCCTTACGCGGGAGCCAAACTCACCGAAGACGAAGAAGGATACGGATATTGCACTCAGTTCATCCTGCGTTTGGGAACCCCGGGACAAGACGGAAAGAAACCGTTCGTCGAGAAGAACTTCAAAGGTTTCCTCGCCAAACACGGCAAATCCCTCGTCACGGTTCGTGATGACGACATCATCAAGGTCCACGTCCATACCTTAACCCCGGGCAATATGCTCAATTATGCCCAACAATTCGGGGAATTCTTGACCATCACGATCGAGAACATGTCCGAGGAACACCATAACATCGAACACGGCAACGTTGCGACCGATATGGACGCGAACATTCGCCGTGGCAAAGAAGAGCGCGAAACGATTCTGGAAGAACCCAAGCCCGAAGAAAGCGAGCAACTCGAAGAAGAAGAGATCCAAATCGAAAAGGAATTCGGCTTGGTCGCCGTATCTTCCGGTAAGGGGTTGGACGAACTCTTCTTGGAACTTGGAACCGATGTCATCGTCGGAGGCGGTCAAACGATGAACCCCTCCACCGAAGACTTCGTCCGCGCGATCAAAAAGACTCACGCGCGCAATGTCTTCTTGCTTCCAAACAACTCCAACATCGTGATGGCGGCCTCCCAGGCGTGCGACGTCATGGAAGGAACGGGCATTACGGCCATCGTCATCCCCTCCAAAACCATTCCCCAAGGCATCGTTTCGGCGATGAATTACGCTCCCGAAGGCGATCCCCAAGAAATCGCCGGGGAAATGAAGGGTGCGCTTCGCACCGTCGCTTCCGGATCCGTCACCTATGCGGTGCGCGATACGGATATCGACGGGGTCCACGTCACCAAAGACTTCTACATGGCGATGGTGGACAAGAGCATCGTCTCCTGCGTGAAGGATCGTGGCCAGGCCCTCTTGGATTTGGTGGATGGCCTCATCACGGAAGATAGCTACATGGTCACCGTTCTCGTCGGGGCCGACGTCAGTGACGACGAAGCCCGTGAGATGGAAGACAAGATCCGCGAGAAATACGGTTCTCAAGCGGATATCGACGTCAAGCGCGGTGATCAACCCGTTTATAGTTACCTCGTCGGGGTCGAATAAATCTACTGCCTCCTTGGTTCTCCCTTGGAGGTTTTCTTTTGGGCGGGGGATTATTTGGAAACAAATCACGTCATAATGAACATTGAAAAAGTTTCCTAGGTTGTTTGGAAAGACTGCAGGAATCATAATGTTCTTATGAAAGAAACGACGAAAAAGTGGACATCCTCCCCCGCGGTTTCTTCCTTCATGGAAAGCCAAGGGCTTGTTTCACCAATCGCGATGCTGGAGTACCTTCCCCGTCGTTATGAAACTTTTCTTTATACGGACGTAAATGAGCTTACCCATCTCCAGGATAAGCAGCGCGTCGTTCTCTTTGGAAAAGTCGTCGCCCGTCCGCGAATCCGAAAGTTTGGCAGCACTACATTGGTGCGTCTCTATTTTCGGAATGAAGCGAACCAACAGGATTTTGTAGTTGAAGCGTGGAACCGTCCCTATTTGGTCAAGACGATCGACCTAGAGAAGAATTACACCATCAAAGGGTCGTTTGACGCGAAAGAACATTGCTTGAATTTCTTGGCGATGAAAGAAGGAAGGGTGGAGGTCGCGGATGCGATTATCCCCCAATACTCCTTGCCAGAAAACGTTTCCCAACACGTGTGGCGGGGCATCCTAAAAAAGGTGATGTGGAGTCTCTCTTCCCTTCCTGAGATCGTTCCTTCTTTTTTACGGGAACGCTACCACCTGTTACCTCGCCTTGAGGCTTTCCGTTATGTGCATTTCCCAACCTCCCCAGAACAGGTGAAGAAGGGGTTACGCACCCTAAAATACGAGGAGGCTTTGCAGTTTTCCCTCACCAACTTCTTGATTCGGATGGAGAACAAATCCCTTTGCTCGTCCCGGAAGGAAACGATTGATTTTCACGTCGTCGGACAGTTCGTTAAGGCGTTGCCTTATCCTTTGACCGGTGATCAAAAGAAGGCTGTTCGAGCTTCTTTAACCGACATGAATAGCGGCACCTTGATGTACCGCCTCCTCCAAGGGGATGTCGGGACGGGGAAAACCCTTGTGGCGGAGATCCTTCTTTACGGGAATTTTTGCCGTCATATGCAAGGGGCCTTGCTTGCTCCAACCGATGCGTTAGCAAGACAGCATTACGCCAATTTAGCGGGTACGTATATGCGTTTTGGCCTCAAAACCGCTCTCTTGGTGGGTTCCTTATCCCCCAAGGAAAAGAAGGATATTTACCAAGGGCTTGCCGAAGGTTCCATCGATGTCGTGGTGGGTACCCATGCCTTATTTTCCGAAGGGGTGGAATACGCGCGTTTGGGCCTTGTCATCATCGACGAACAACATAAGTTTGGTGTGAACCAACGTGCGAAACTGGCTTCGAAAGGAGATAACGCGGATATGCTCTTAATGTCCGCGACCCCCATCCCCCGAACTTTGGCGTTCTCTTTATACGGGGATCTTGACGTCTCCATTCTTAGCGAGTTTCCCTCCTCCAAACGCCAGGTCCTCACCAAAATCGTGAAGCCCGAGGCGAAAGAAATCATCAAAAGCATCACCGCCTCCATCTCTTCGGGGCATCGCGTGTACATCGTCGCCCCCCAGATTGAAAAAGGCGGGGAGGACGAAGTTTCCGCGACCTCCGTGTTTGAGCATTATTCTTCCCTATATCCTGGGTTAGTCACCTTGATGCATGGCAAGATGAAACCCGAAGAAAAAGAGGAGTCCATCGCCTCGTTTACGACGGGAAAGACCCCCATTCTCATTTCCACCTCCGTCATTGAAGTCGGGATTGACGTAAAAGAGGCCAATCTCATGGTTATCTATGGCCCCACCCATTTCGGCCTCGCCTCCCTCCATCAATTGCGGGGACGCATCGGAAGAGGGGGCGATGAATCCAAGTGTCTGCTCGTGTATGGACGGCACGTCCAAGAGGAGTTGGACCGCCTTCAGGTTTTGGTGGATTCCAACGATGGGTTTGAAATCGCGGAGAAGGACCTCCAAACCCGAGGGCCGGGGGATGTCGCGGGAATTCGTCAATCCGGACTGCCCGATTTCCGTTACTTAAGCCTCGTAACCGACGTCCGTATGCTCGAATGCGCCCGAAATGACGCATCGGAAGTTTATGAGCGTCGAAACGAAGAAGACTGTCAAAATATCCTCGAATTGGCGGCCTCTTCCATGGAAGTTGCATCTTTGGCCTAATCTTGTAAACAAGATTCCTGTATAATGCCGTTATCTATGGCATCCCCTTTTCGAAAACTCTTCCATCAATACGGAATTCTACCCCATGATGAGGAACTCTATCTCCTCGCGTTTACCCACCCTTCCTGCAATAGCGAGGCGGGTACCAAACACGTGGATTACGAACGTTTGGAATTCCTCGGCGACTCCATCGTCGGAATGGCGGTGGGGGAACTTTGTTACCGTCTCCACCCCGAAATGCACGAAGGGGAATTGACCCAAATCAAGAACCAGATGGTCATGTCCTCCCACGAAGCGCAGCTTTGCCTTCGGGCGGGACTCACCGATTACATCCGTTTGGGTGGCAGTTTCGTCTTGGAGAAAGACCCCTCCCAACCCGATGGGTTATCCAAGGTGGAACGGGCTTTATATGAGAACGTATTTGAGGCCTTCGTCGGGGCGCTATTCCTCGATCAAGGCTACGAATTCACCCACGAATTCCTCCGTCGTTTGTACGAGAAAGACATCCAAGAGGCGAAGGTTGAACTCGATCCCAAGAGCGCCCTTCAGCAGCACCTCCAAGCCGATGGGGCGGTGACCATCATCTATCGCTTGATCAAGAAAGAGGGGTCCGCGCAAGACACCAATTTCTGTTCCGCGGTGTATTTCGACGGCATCGAACTCGGAAGAGGGGAAGGAAAGAACAAGAAGGCCGCGGAGATGGCGGCCGCCAAAGACGCCCTCCAAAAGCTCTGCGTCCAAGGGGAGGAATGATTATGGGACTTTTTGCCTTCTTAAAAAGCAAATTCCAGAAAAAGGATAAATCGACCATCACGGAACAAACTTCCGAGCAAGTCTATGCCAAAGGCATGGAAAAAAGTCGGAAGAACTTCGCTTCCCGTCTGGACCAATTAAGCAAGCGTTATGCGAAAATCGATTCGGAGTATTTTGAAGAACTTGAAGAAATTCTCATTGAGTCTGATGTCGGAGTCGACCTTTCCTTGCGGTTATGCGAGGAACTTCTAAACCAAGCCATTCAACAGAAAATCACCGACCCTAAAGCCATCAATGAAATGCTCGTGGATCAAATGTTCGTCGGATACGCGACCAAAGGGGATGCGATTCAAAGCGAAATCGAATTCGCGCCCAACGGTCCTACCGTCTTGCTTGTCTGTGGCGTGAATGGGGTGGGCAAAACCACCAGCATCGCCAAACTCGCGTATCGATACATGCACCAAGGGAAAAAGGTCATGCTCGTCGCGGGGGATACCTTCCGCGCGGGGGCTGTCGAACAACTTTCCGTTTGGGCCAATCGTCTCGGTTGTCCGATTGTGGTGGGCAAACCCGAAAGCGACCCCGCTTCCGTGGCTTACGATGGAGCGAAGGCCGCCATCGCGAACCACGTGGATTTGTTAATCGTCGACACCGCGGGACGCCTCCAAACCAAGACAAACCTCATGCAGGAACTTTCCAAAATCCGTCGCGTTTTGGAACGGGAAATCCCCGGCGCCCCCCATGAAACGTTCCTTATCATCGATGCGACCACGGGGCAAAACGGCGTCCTTCAAGCCAAGGCGTTTAAGGAGATCACGAACCTTTCGGGCATCGTCATCACCAAGATGGATGGCACGTCCAAAGGCGGGATCATCCTTTCGATTCGGGACGAACTCGGGGTGCCCGTCCGTTTTATCGGCCTCGGAGAAGGAATGGAAGACTTACAGGAATTCGACCTTGATAAATACCTTTATGGCTTGCTTTTGGGAGGGGACGAAAGTGGTGAGTCTTGATGACCGCGAACGGATCCTCGAACTTCTGGAAAGTTACGAAAGCCTTTTGACCCCCAAGCAAAAGGAAACGATGGACGCCTATTACCGTTACGACCTTTCGCTAGGGGAAATCTCCTCCGCGGATGGGGTCACCCGTTCGGCGGTGTCCGACGCGGTGAAAAAGACCGCGGCCAAACTCGAGGATTTCGAGGCCAAACTCGGCTTGGTCGAAAAGAAGAAGCGGTGGAAGAAGGAATTCGATCGCATCGAATCGCTTCCTTCGCAATCAAAGAAAGATGCATATGCGTCTTTGCTGGAGGAAATCATTCATGGCATTTGAGTCTTTGGGCGAGAAATTCGCGAACATATTCAAGAAGATGCGCGGTAACGCGACTTTGTCGGAAAAGAACATGGAGGAGATGCTCCGTGAAATCCGCGTTGCCCTCCTTGAAGCCGACGTCAATTTTAAGGTCGTCAAAGCCTTCGTGAACGACGTTAAGGAAAAGGCCGTTGGGCAAAACGTCTACGCGAAGGTGAACCCCTCCCAAATGGTCGTCAAAATCGTCCACGACGAAATCCAAACCCTCTTGGGCGACGACCAAACGGGATTAACCGTTAACCCTAGTGGGCTAACCTCCATCCTTCTCCTTGGTTTGCAAGGCACCGGCAAAACCACGACCGCCGGAAAACTTTCCTATCTGCTTTCGAACAAACAAGGCAAGAAGGTTTTGGTCGCCGCCCTTGACGTCTATCGTCCAGGCGCGATCGAACAGTTGGAAGCGGTCGTTGCCAAGACGGGCGCGGATTTCTTCTCCCTTGGCAAGGACGTGAATCCCGTGGAAATCGCCAAGAAAGCCAAAGAAAAGGCAATCTCCGAACATTACGACTTCTTGCTTTTGGATACCGCGGGACGCCTTCAAATCGATGAGGGTTTGATGGGTGAGCTAAAGAAAATCAACCATGAGGTCCACCCCGAAGAAGCGTTGCTTTTGGTGGACGCGGCTTCCGGACAAGACGCGGTCAATGTGGCGAACGCCTTCAACCAAGCCCTCCGTTTGACGGGCATCATCATGTCTCGACTCGACGGCGACGCCCGTGGCGGTGCCGCGTTATCCATTAAATACTTAACCGGTTTGCCCATTAAATTCGCGGGCGTCGGCGAAAAAGTCACCGATTTTGAGGTATTTTATCCCGACCGTATGGCGGATCGAATCCTCGGGATGGGGGATGTCGTCTCCTTGGTGGAACGCGCCAAAGAAACGATGGATGAGAAACAGGCGGAGAAAGACGCCAAGAAGATGCTCGATGGCAACTTCACCTTGGAAGACATGCTCCGTCAAATGAAGCAAGTGCAAAAGATGGGCTCGATGCGTTCCATCCTCAAGATGATCCCCGGAATGCCCTCCATCAGCGACGAGCAACAAGCGGCGGCCGAAAAGGAAATGCGCACTTTTGAGGCCATCATCCAATCGATGACCCCTTACGAACGTCGTCACCCCGAAATCCTGCGCGCCTCGCATAAAAACCGGATCGCGAAAGGATGTGGGAAGACCAACGCGGACATCAACCGTGTCTTGCGGAAATACGACCAATCGAAAGCCATGATGAAGCAAATGAAACAATACGCCAAAGGAGGAAAGAACCCCTTCGGAGGCGGCGGAATGTTTGGAGGTCGATAAGGTATGGCCGAAGTCAAAGAGGCAATCTACGAACCGCGGAAGTTCTATAACGAATCCTTAAAAGCCCAATACCACGAAGCCGCGGAGAATTACTTCGACAGTTTGGTGAACAAAACCCAAACCGACGTCGAAGCCAACCGGCGGCACGTGCAGGAATACAAGGACTATCTTGCTTCTCTGGAGCACACCAAAAAGAAAGCGGGGAACTTGAAGGCTTGGCGAATCTTCTGCATCATCGTCTTCTTTCTCGCTTTGCTCATTGGCGTTGTTCTCTTTATTTACGGCATTGGAAAAGCCTTGGCATGGGGAATTATCATCGGCGTTTTGCTCGTCGTGGCGGACGGATTCTTGTTCTATTACATCTTTTGGCCGCTTCGGAAGAAGATACAAAACATCGACCAAATCATCGCCGACCTCGAGGCCAAGGCGAAAGCCAAACTCCAGGAGTGCTACGCCGATTTGGCCAATCTCAATGCGGAATACGACTGGAATATCCCGGGAACCTTGATTAAACAAGTCACCCCGATTTTGGACGTTGACCGGTTTTTCTCGGGCCAACGTTTTGCCTACCTCATCCGGAAATTCGGATTCCCCAAGGACCTTGGCAAAAATACCTCGGTTTTGGGAGTTCTCTCGGGGAATATCCAAGGGAATCCCTTCGTGCTGGAAAGGGACCTCTCCTCCGAAATCATCGATATTACCTATACGGGTACCTTGGTGATTACTTGGACCACCACCCATACTGACAAAAACGGAACCCACACGGTCACCCATACCGAAACCTTGGTGGCCCGTTCGGTTCACCCTGGGCCCCATTACGAGGTGTCCACCCGTTTGATTTACGGCAACGAGGCGGCCCCGAACCTCAACTTCACCCGTTATCCTTCCGGGAAATGCGGAACCGATGAAAAAGACAGCGCCCGCTTTGTCCGTCGCCGCATGAAAGCCCTCGATAAGAAGGCTCAAGCGGACATGATGGACAATGATCCAAGCACGAATTACACCCGTATGGCCAACGAGAAGTTCGAAGCCTATTTTGGAGCGGATGACCGCGATAACGAAGTGGAATTCCGTCTTCTTTATTCTCCCCTCGCCCAAAAGAATTTGTTGGATATTTTGACCAATCCCGAGCCCTACGGAGATGACTTCGTCCAAGTGAAAGAAGGCATGATCAACAGCATTGCCTCCCGCCACTCCCAGGCCTTTGATTACAGCGGTGATCCCGCCCAATTCCGTCATTACGACGTCGATGAGGCCAAAAAGCGTTTCGTTGCCTATTGTGACGCCTATATCCAGGGACTCTATTTTGACCTAGCCCCCCTTATCTCGGTCCCGCTTTACCAAACCCACGCCCCCGACGAATACATTTACGGCAACGATTTGTCGGCCGACAATTTCTGCACCTTTGAGCAGGAATGCATGGCGAATGGCATGGAGCCTTCCTATTTCCGTCCAAAGGAAGCCGATCCCTCGCTTCCGTTAATCCTTAAGATTTCCCGCAGCGAGAAAGATGGGGCCAATGACGTTTTGACGGTTCACGCCTATTCGTATAAGACCACTCCTCAAGTGGACCTTGTTCCGGTGCACGGAGGAGATGGACACATGCATAACGTCCCCGTCCATTGGACCCAATACGATTTGGTCCAATGCGATCAACTCATCGCGGTGTCCGATGTCGGAGGCAGCCAACGTTCGTATGCCTCCCAAATCGACAGCGCCATCCGCGGATTGTTCTCCAAAGGGGCGTCCCACTACGAACGTGGGCTTCTCGCTTTTGGTTTAGGGGAAAACGTTACCGCGGAAAGCATCTCTTCCCGCATTCGTTCGCTCTTCTCTACCAGCGGGAAATAAACTATAGTTATTTTGCTCAAGGAGGTATTTGCACATGGGCAATGAATTAGACGAATTGAGAGACCCCGTTAATGAGCAAGGTCGCGACATTAACGTCATTGAAAAACAACTTACGATTGATGTGGATTGGAGAAGTTCGGTCTTCACCTTCTTCCTTTGGTTCCCCCTCATCATCCCCGGAATCGTCTTCGCAATCATGAAGATTAAGGCGAAAGCCACCCTTCAAACCTTGCAACAGAAGATCCAACACGACGCTTCGACCGTCGACAACTACTTGATGAACCGCGTCACCATTTTGAAGAACGCCGCTTCGCTTTTGGACAAATCCATCAAGTTGGACCGCGAAACCTTCGCTGATATCGCGCGTTTCCGTTCCGGACACCTCTCCGATGCCGAACGCAACGAACTCGCCGGCAAGCTCGACGTCATGGAACGCAACATCAACGTCGCTTTGGAAGCCTATCCCGAACTCCGCGCGCACGCCGACATCCAAAAGGCGATGCAACAAAACGAATACACCCAACGCGAAATCACCGCGGCTCGCGAAGCCTACAACGATACGGTTTATCAATGGAACTCCCTCATCCAACAATGGCCGACCTACCGCATCGTCGCCGCGAAAGCGAAATACACCACCCGTATCCCGTTCTCGGTTTCCAAGGAAATCAAAGAACAAGCCCAAGGCGATTTCTTCGCTTAATCTTAGATTCTCTAACGAACGAAAAACCTCAGGACTTCGCGCCCTGAGGTTTTTTGGTGGTTCGAATTAGCTTAGGCGGAACCGGAGACGGGAGGTGAAGATCTTTCGTTCTCCCGCGGGAAGGTGGTTGAGGCAAGAACGTCGGGCAAGCTCTAACTCATCCCCTTCTTGATAGGGGAGGCCCCACCACGGCTCTATGCAGAGGAAGTCATCCGAGATGATGCGTGGGGTCCATATGGCGATATAGGGACAATTGAAGATAAACTCGATCGTAACCCCTTTTCCCGTATCAAGAATTAAGGGTTCCCCCGTGTTTTTGAGGATGATCGTCCCTTGGCCACATAAGAAGTGACGGTTGATATCGAGGAGGACTTCTCCGTGAATGGGTAGATCCTCTTCTTGGAGGGAATTGACTTCGTTGGACGGGAAGAACCGCGTTTTGGGCAACGTGAGTTTGGCTTTGTCGTATCGAACTTGGAAGGCGACATGGTCCCCGATTCCAAAGGGCATCTCCTCTCCCCCGATGTTTCGAACTTCATGGCTCCGAATCAAGGTATCGTCTTCTAGGCGTAAGGTTTCGACGATTTCAAAGGGATAAGGATAGACGCGTAAGGTATCGGGGGAAGAAGAAAGGGAGAAGGACATCTCCGTGCCGCTTATTTGGGTTTCCTTAAAGTCGCGGGAACGGGGGAACCCGTGTTGCTCCATTGTCAAAGGAACTTCGTGGCAGGTGTACTTGCTTCCAATTCCAATCGTGGGGAAAAGGACGTGGTCGGAATATTCCCAGGAACCGGTTTTCTGATAAACGATTTCCTGAGAGAAAAGTTGGATGGAGGAAATCTCCCCTCCATGGGAACTGGCCGTCACGGACAAGAATGGGTTTTGGATTTTCACAGGGATATTGTAACCGATGAAAAGAAAAAAGAAAAATTCGGGCAAGAGAAGGAAAACCCATTGGGAGAATGGAACGTAAAAAGCAATAACGCACCACTGGGTGCCCTATTTTTGGTTGATAAAGAAAATAGGATAAGTCTTGTCAACGGTTTTTTCTCTTCTTGCGCTTTCTCTTTTTGAGGTGCAGCGAAAACAGGGCGTTCGAAAACCTTTTAAAAAATCCGGCCGTTTGGTAAACTATCTCTCGAATAAGGTCCCGCTGCGAAGCATACCCCAGATGGAAACCAGGAGCTTCCTGCAGGCCGCCGTCGCAGCCGCCTTGTGGCAGAGGCCGCTGCTTTTCTTTTTCGAGTAGAATTCGGTTATCGCGTTGGACGATTTGTGCATCGCCATGTTCTCCACGGCCAGGTATAGGTATTTTCTCAAGAACGCGTTCCCCTTCCTGGTTATGGAATAATGCAGGCCGTCG
>JAXFGC010000004.1:0-83373 GCA_034171505.1 Candidatus Alloenteromonas sp.
CAAATTCGAAGACGGAAAAGCCTCCGTCATCCAAAACGTCAACGACCAATCCAACTCCCTCCCCTCGGCGGTCTATTTCGAATCCGAAAGCAGCATCGTCGTCGGCGCGGAAGCCAAGGCGATGGTCCAAACCGACGCCGCCAACGTCGTCCAATTCATCAAGCGCGAAATCGGCAAACCCTTCCCGCCCCATGAATTCTTCGGCCAAGCCTTCAACGCGGTCGAAATCTCCGCCCTCATCCTCAAGAAGATCAAAACCTACGCGGAAGAACAAGGCGAAGACGTCAAAGACGTCGTCATCACCTGCCCCGCTTACTTCGGATTGGAAGAACGCGCCGCCACCAAACAAGCGGGCGAACTCGCGGGATTCAATGTCCTTGGCATCATCAATGAGCCGACCGCGGCTTCCATCTCCTACGCCTTCCGTCAAGGAAATGGCGAATTCCCCGAAGAAACCGTCGCCATCTACGACCTTGGCGGTGGCACCTTCGACGTCACCGTTTTGAAGATTTCCTCCCGCGACTTAAACGGCGTCAAAGTCCCCCACTTCTCGGTTATCGCGACAGGCGGCGATGACACCTTGGGCGGCAAAGACTGGGACGATGAACTCGAACGCATCTTGGTCGCCAAAGTCCTCCAGGAGAAGGGCTGCTCCGAAGATGAACTCGACGAAGACGACATCTCCGCGATCAAATCCAAGATCGAAATCACCAAGAAATCCCTCTCCTCTAAGCAAACCGCGACCGTGCGTATCCCGGTGCAAGGGGAAACCGTCAAGTTTGAGGTTACCCGCGAAGAGTTCGAAGAAGCCACCGCTTCCCTCATGAACCGCACCACCGATTGCCTCTCCGCGATCCTCGCCAAACCTGAGGTCGCTTCCGAAACCATCTCCAAGATCCTCCTCGTCGGCGGATCCTCCAACATGCCGATGGTTCCGAACAAAGTCAAAGAGATGTACCCGGACATCCAAGTCCAACTCGAAGAACCTGAACTCGCGGTCGCCAAAGGCGCCGCTTGCTACGCCTCCTTGCTCACCACCGGATACTCCGACGAAGAAGATATCGGCGCGGGCGAAGGCGCCGCTCCGGCTGGGGAAGGCGAAGGCGCGCCGAAACCCGTTGGCGCGGGTGCCGGATTCACCGACTTCGTCGACGACCTTACCCCGAGAAGCTTCGGTATCGGCGTCAATTCCCGTTCCCAAGGCTGGACGGTCAATAACCTCGTCAAGAAAGACGTCGTCATCGGCGAAGCGACCCACGTCGTCAAGACCTACTACGTCCCCTTCGACGGTTGCGAGCAAATCAACGTCCCCGTCTATCAAAACATCTCCCAAGAGGATTTCGTCAAGCCTTGCACCGACGTCAATGGCGAACCCCTCGAATCCGATCCCGCCGACCAAGTCAGCGAACTCGGTAAATTCGTCCTCAACATCCCCGAAATCTCCCGTCGCAAAGGCCATCCGATGGTCGTCGACTTCCTCGTGGACTCCGCGGGTATCCACATCCGCGTGACCGATGGGGAAACCGGAGAGAAATTCCCGGATTGCGACATCGTCTACAACAACACCGACTTCGACCGCGACGAAGCCGAGACCAAGATCCAAGCGTTCTCCATCGCGGACTAACACACAAAGGAGGTGTCTATGGCGGTTTACGGCATTGACCTCGGAACTACTTATTCCTGCATCTGCAAATTCGAAGACGGACAAGTTTCCGTCATCCCAAACGAACTCGACGAAAAGTCCACCGCTTCGGCGGTCTATTTCGGCGATGATTCGAACATCGTCGTTGGCGATGAAGCCAAAGACTACGTCCAAACCGAAGGGCATCGCGTCATCCAATTCGTGAAGCGCGAAATCGGCAAGGCGTTCCCTCCCCACGAAATGGACGGGCGGGAGTACAACGCGATTGAAATCTCCGCCCTCATCCTCAAAAAGCTCGCCAAATACGCCAGGGAGCAAGGCGAAAACGTCAAAGACGTCGTCATCACCTGCCCCGCTTACTTTGGCAACGAAGAGCGCGACGCGACGAAGAAAGCCGGTATCCTCGCCGGCTTCAACGTCCTTGAAATCATCAACGAACCGACCGCGGCGGCCATTTCCTACGCCTTCCGTTCGACCTCGGTTCAAGACGAAGTCGTCGCGGTTTACGACTTAGGCGGCGGTACCTTCGACGTCACCGTCCTCGATATCCAAGCCAATGAAGGCGGGGTTCCAAGCTGCCGCGTCCTCGCCACGGGCGGGGATGACACTTTAGGCGGCAAGGACTGGGACGATGAGCTCTTCCGCATCATCTGTCGCAACATGATGGAGGAGAACTCCCTCTCCGAACTCACCCCGGAAGACGAATACGCGATTCGCTCCATCACCGAAAAGACGAAGAAATCCCTCTCGAGTCGCGAAAAAGTCACGGTTCGCGCGGTGATCGACGGGGAATCCCAAACCTGCGAAGTCACCCGCGCCGAATTTGAGGAAGCGACCGCTTTCCTCCTCCAAAAGACGACGGACTGCTTGGACCGCATCTTCGCCCTTCCCCAAGTCACCTCGGTTAAGATCTCCAAAATCCTCCTCGTCGGCGGATCCTCCAACATGCCGATGGTTTCCCGCACCCTCAAGGAACGGTATGGCGACGCCGATTCGATGAATGAACTCGCAGGACTCAGTGACTGCCCCTACACCCAGTCCATCCCCGTGGTCTTCAGCGACCCCGAAACCGCGGTGGCCAAAGGCGCGGCGATTTACGCGAACATCTTGGCCAAATCCCGCGGCAGAAGAAGCGGTGGATTCATGGACGAAGCGGATGGCCCCGTCATGGAAATCCACGACATCGCCTCCCGAACCTTCGGCACCGACACCACCAAAGGCGGGGAAGGTTGCTACCTCCATAACTTCGTCTACAAAGGCGAGGAAATCCCGACCGAAGTCGCCTCGACCTTCTATCCGGTCGTCGACAACCAATCGGGCATCCTCTTCTGGATTTACGAATCCATCATCGAGGAAAAGGGCTTAATCCCCTTTGAAATCGACCACAAGACCGGCGAACTCATCAACCCGAACCCCGCTTACGGCCTGAAGTACCTCGGCAAGCTCTTCTTGCCCTTCCCGCCGAACACAAGCAAGGAAACCGCGGTCATCTGTACCATGAGCGTCTCGGGCTCGGGCATCCACGTCCGCGTCCAAAACACCGTGACCGGAGATGAGGAATCCGTCGACATCCAGTTCACCAACAACCAAGTGGACATGGACGACAACCAAATCAACGCTTTATCCCTCGACTAAGGAGGACTTCGAAACATGAGCCGTGAGAACTATTTTGACATTTTGAAAATCTCGAGTGGGGCGAAGGACAAAGACATCCTCGCCGCCATTGATGCCTATGAAAATGGCATCAAACGGGAACAAAACCATTCCAATATCACGGTCGCTCAGTTAGAAGAAGCCAAGAAACTCATTGCAGCGATGCGCGCATGGGCCGCGGACAAGGAGGCGGTGAAGGCCGAACGCACGGCCTTTATCGCCAAACAAAGCGACGCGGTCCGCGCGTATTTCCGCTTGCTCGAGAACCATTACGAAGCCTACAAAGGCGAAATCAACTCCTGGGTGAAGAAATTCCGTCTCACCCTGAAGGAAATCGAGGCCCTCATGAAAGAGGACCCGAACCACACGATCGTGAAAATCGAGGCGAAGACCCTTCCCCCGAATTTCGTGATCGCGAGTTTTGATTCCTATATTTCGACGATTCAAGCGATCAATTCGAGCAAGGTCATTAATAGCGTCTATTCCTGGGCAAAGGACGTCAAAAACCTTTACTCTTTCCTTGGGTTCGTCACCGGGCAAGGCGAAGCGAAAATCCGTTCCACGGACACCGCGAGCCTCGTCAAGATCATCACCGCGAACAAAGACACGATGATCGGCAAGGTCGGTGGGGCGGCCGGCAACGACTCCCTCCCTTTCCGTAACGTTTTCTCCCAACTCCAAACCGTCTTCAACCCGAAGAAGCCCGAGATGCGGGAAACGTACGACCGATCCTTGGTTTATTATTCGTTAGCCCCCGTCTTTGCCTCCTTGAAGGAAACGACGGAAGAAATGCTCAAGGACGATAAGTTCGTCTCTAATATCCTCGCCAAAATCAAGGAGAAGTTCGACGACGATGAAATCGCCCTCGCCATCTACAACAAAGAAGCCCACCTCCTCAACGACCCCTACGAACCCCCGAAGGTCGTCGTTTCGATGCGCTGCTCCAACTGCGGTTCGATTTCCCGTTTCTCCAACCACGAACAAGCGCGCAAAGGGAAGTGTTCCGTCTGCGGCAAGCCTTTTTACACCCCTTGCCCCGGGTGTGGCAAGCTCATCCCCTCGAGTTCGCTCACTTGCCCCGAATGTGGCCTCAACATCGCCGAAATCCAAAAGGTCCCCTTCTATATTGATAAGGCATCCCACGCGCTTGCCCGCGGGGATTTGGAAGAGGCGAATGCCTACTTGGATCAGGCTTTATCCGCCGATCCGAGCGGCCGCACCGCCTCCAAAGATCCGAAATTCGGCCCCTTAAAAGCCAAAATTGAGGCCGAATATGCCAAATTCAAGAAGTACCTTGGCACTTTAAGCGCCCTTATCGCCCAAAAGAATTTCGTGGCCGCGAAGGCCGAAGCCGATAAGGTCAAACTCGCCAATCCGCAAATCGACCTCTCTTCCCAAATCAAGGTCATTCAGGAGGCTTTGGCCAAGGCGCGCGCGTTGATGCCTAGTCCCAGTGACCTAAGCGAAAGCGCGGTCGCGAAGTGCTACCAAATCCTCGAGATCGTGAGCGATTTCCTTTCCGCTTCCGAGCATATTAAGAAGGTTCCGGTCCAAAGCCCGGGATCCTTAAGCGCTTCGCTGTCCAATCAAGGGAAACTCGCGGTCTGTTTATCTTTCTCCCCGTCTCCCTCCATGCGCGTCCGTTATTATTTGACCCGGAACGAAGCGCATATCCCAGCGAGTTATGGCGATGGCAAACTCTTGCTCTCGGGCAGTGACAAACTCGTATTCGAAGATCCCGACATCTTCTCGGGCAAGAAATACCATTACGCGGTATTCGCCTGCCGCGAAGGGGTGTTCTCCCGGGCGGTGACCGCGACGGTTTCGACTTACGTAGAAGTCGATCGTTTGGTCGTTTCCACCCAAGGGAAGAAGTGCTCCATCTCCTTTGCCTTGCCCGCCAATTCGGTGGGCGCCCGCATCATCCGAAAGGAAAACGCCATCCCCCGATTCGGGGAAGCGGGGGCGGTCGTCGTATCCCAAGACGCCCGCGGGGCGTTTGACGACGTCGCCGTGGATTTTGACCGTCAATACGGCTACCTCGTCCAAACGATTTACCTTGAAAACAATCAGAAAGTCTATACCCCTGGAAAAGGGGCGATCGTTCGCGTTGAACGGGATCCCGGAGACGCGGATAACCTACTTTTCACCAAGGTTAGCGGCATGACCAAAATCTCCTTCCGGAGACTCGACACCGCTTCCGTTAACCCCGTACGCCTTTATTCCATCAAGCCCGGAATGGTGGAGAAGCGCCTCCATTCCTTGCTCCCGATGGACGAAGCGATGAATTACCTCAAGGGAGAGAAGTTGCTCGCAAGCGGCAAAATCTCCGATGGGGTCCTCACTTTCTCCCTTCCCGGGAACTATTCTTACGACGTTGTCCTCGTCTCGATGACGGGAAACAAGGCCCGTTTCTTGGGCTTGGGGAAAATCTCTTCGATTGAACTCGTGGAGATCGACCCCGCCAAGAGCGAAATCAAAGAAGGCCAAAAGGCCTATCTCCGATTAAAGAACATTCCCCCGATGCTATTCGGCATCCATTACCTCATCGCTGAGGATAACTCGGGCAAAACCGAACTCACCCAGGAGGACATTAACCGGAAGATTTCCTCTTTCGTTAGCGTCGTCGACTACAAGAAAGAAGCCTTGATTTCCGTTTCGGCGCGCCCCATCGCAAACGGGGTATTCAAAGTCTTGGTCGTCGGGGAATTCGCGATGGGGGACCGCCACGTCTTTAGTGAGACCACGGTGACCCGAATCACCAACGAAGGCCCCAAAGAAGTCCGTTACTCCATCGAATGGAAGAAGAAGGGCCTCTTCAAGAAGACCGTCACGGCGACCTTGATCCTCCAAGCCAAAGAAGGGATTCCACCCCTCGTCCTAATGGGAAGGGAATATGGCATCCCCCTTTCCGCGACGGACGTCAAATCCACCGAAATCCTCCGTTTTGAGCAAAGCGACTGCACCAAAACCGGCCCAGGAACTTATTCCTTGGAACTTCCCGCGGGCGACCTTTATCCCGAAATGGCGTTGCGCCTCTTCACCCAGGAAGGAAAGGTCAAACTCGTCTCGGATAATTACGCTTCGTTAAAGGTCCCGAAGTAAACCCTCTTTCCCTTGCCATTTTGCATATCGACCTGAAAGGAGTGCCCCATGAGCATCAAATGTCCTTATTGCCTCGAGCCCATCGACAAACAAAGCGTGACCTACGCTTGCCCCCAATGCGGGAAAACCTACAAAGCCGCGGGTCTTTTCCATAACAAAGTCCCCGTCTGCCACAACCGTACGGTCCACGCATCTTCCCTTCTCGCCTCGACGATTGTCTGCCCCCACAAAGGATGCGGGCAAACTCTCCCGACCGACTTGCTTGATTATTCCAAATCCCTCAAGTTCTCCCTCGTCGGCACCACGAACTCGGGCAAGACGAACTTCCTAATCGTCATGCTTCACGAGCTCATGCACACCCTCAAAACGGGTTTGGCGATCTCCCCGTTAGACAGCACCCGCGACTACTACAAGAACTTCCGCGACTATGAAAAGAGGATGTACGAATCCCACGCTTTGCTTCGCGCCACCAACCAAGGATCCGTCGATCCCTATTTGTGGCGGATTCGCGATAAAAACAAGGCCAAAGGCAACACCATCCCCTCGTATTCGCTGACGATTTACGACGGGGCGGGTGAAAACTTCAACCTGATCGACGTCAAGGAATTGACCGTCATTTCCAAGTACCTTTGCGACACCGACACCCTCTTTATCCTCGTCGACCCCTTGCAACTTCGCTCCATCAAGGAACGGGGAATCGGGGGAGAATCGGTCACCTACGATTCCAAATCCGACGACGCCACCTCCTCCCTCCAAAAGGTCGCCGAATACATCCGCGTGAACAAGGGCCTCCGCACGAACGAACTCATCGACATGAACGTCGCGATCATCTTCACCAAGATCGACGCTTTGACCGATGAAGAGGGCAACCTCCAATTCGGGGATGGGGACCTCATCCTTCAACGGAGCGACGCCTCCCATATCGGTTGCTTCGATTTCCGCAAGAAAGCGTTTGACAGCAATATGGCGGGGGTCATCTCCGAATCCATCCGGAACTTCATCTACGAAGAGGAACCCGCTTTCGCAAACGTCCTCGAATCCTATTTCGTCCAATCCAAAGTCCAGTTCTTCGCGATTTCCGCTTTGGGCAACAAACCCGAGCGAGACGAACGGGGCGAAGTCGTGCTTCGCCACATCGACCCCATCCGGGTTCTTGACCCCTTCCTTTGGATGATGATGAAAGAAGGACTCATCGCGGAGGTGAAATAAACATGGAACGCATTCTTTACACCCGTTGCTCCCCGTGGCTCGACGGCTACGAAAAAGACAAGATCAACTACAGCGAAGGCTATGGCATCTCCGCGGTTTCGGCTGGTTATTACGATCTTATCCCCCACCTCCAGGCCAAACTCCTCGTGAAAACCGTCTCCGAAGAAAAATGCGACGAGGACGTCTATGAGAAAATCTACGAATACGTTCATCTGGGAGGGGATTATTACCTCCTTAACGCGGTCGAATCCCTGCCCTTGTGCACCGAACCTCGCGTCAATGGCCGTTCCCACCGCCCCATCTTCCTTTCCGAAGCGATCTTTGGGGAGTTCGAAGGGAAGCCGGGGGCGTATTTGACCGATGCGAACTTCACTTTGGACCAAGTTTCCCAAAACGAACGTTACCAGATGGACTATACGCAATACCCGAAGCCCGCGCCCCTTCCGTCGGTGAACGAATCCTCCCTTGCGAAAGTGAGCGTTATCCTCGATGAAAAGCTCGCGAAGGCGTTTTGCCCCATCTTCGCCTATATTTCCGCCCAACTGCAAAAGAAGGAAACCGAACAGGTGCCTTTGTTTGTCCGCGGGGCGCAAGAAGAAGTCAAAAACCTCGTGATCGCGATCAACCAAGTCCTGCCGCTTGAAAGCGCGAAACGGTTTACCTTCCTCACCCATACGAGCAGTTTCAAAAACAACCCCGAACGGTACGCCTATTACGCCGTAAATGGCGATGGCACCTTGGTGGATTACTCGCCTCTTAACCCCGAACTGAAGCCGACCCGCCACGCCAAATACCTGCTCGTGGGGCATGGGCACGTCGGGCTATCCAAAGGACCCGTCAGCGAGTTTGAGGTTTTCGATCTCGACACCAACGTTTCTTCCATCCCCCTTCCGATTTCCAAACTCCTTTTGGATTTGGCCCGGGGCAATCCAAGCGCCATCTCCTTCTATGAGTCCTTTGCCTCACAAAATTCATTCGAATTCAACGAAAAGACCGATGACCTCTATGGAGTCTACCTCGCGGTGCTCGGCGAAGTGAACCTTCCTTCGTTTACGGAAGCCAAACGCTTGACGAGCGCCTTCTTCGCTTCGCCTTTTGCCATGGTTCCGAACTTCCGTAACCGCATGGTGAATGCCCTCAAAGAAAGCTATCCCAAGTGGATTGGGGAGGATTCCATGGGCGGGTTCTCCTTCCTCCGTACTTGCATTGGACTGGATCGTAACCTCGGGAACGACATGTTCGCCTCCGCTTACGATTATGTCCGTCGGGGCTTGTCCTCCCCCTCTTTCAACGACGTGGCCTTCATCGCGTATTCGGCGATGGAAAACGCTTCGTTACTTACCGAAGAGGCCAAGAAAGACCTTGCTACCTCGGTCAATTTCGCCCTTTTGCCCAAGCCCAATTCCTTTGCTTCTGCAAAAGCCGGATTTGTCTCCCTCCTTTTGACCCGCCTTTCTTCGTTGGGGAAGTGGTCTCTTGACGGGGTGGAAGGAAAGGCGTTTAGCAGCCTTTTCTTAAGCTTGGTCGGAACAAGCGACCCCCTGTTTATCAAACTCGACGCCTTCTTGACCCGAAGCGGGGAGGAGGCGAGAGGTTCCGTTTACCGTTATTTCCTAACGAACGCGATTCGTTCGTCGAATGAAACCGAGGCCCGTGCCTTGCGGAACGCCTATTACCCCGCCGCCGGGGAATCGGGGGCTTTGGCCGCCGAACTCCGCTTGGTGGGACCGATCCGTCCGTTTGTCTACTACGAACGGAGCCTCTCCGCGCTTTATGCGAAAAGCCCAAGCGGCATCGACCTTCTCTTCTTCCAGGTTTTGACCTATTATCCCGAAGCGAAAAACGACTCAAAAACGGGTAACGTTCTCTTCTCTTTCATCGCCGCTTCCTCCAAGGAAAAGGCCGCGAGTTTCCTCCGTGCCCTTTTACCGGTGGTCCCCTCCGTCAAAGAAGAACCTTCGATTCGGAAGTTCGTGAAGGATTTGGCCCAAGAGGCCGTCAAAGGCATCTTCATGGGCAAGGAGAACGCTTATTTCGACCTCTTTGAGATTTTCGGGGAAAAGACCCCTTGCCTCTTGCGCGAGTTTGCCCTAACGATGAAAAACGCGACCACCGCGAAAGCTCAAATCGGGGCGCTCGAACTCTTGGGGGATTATCGGATTGAACTCGATAAGAACTCTTTGGGCTTGCCTTTGATTTCGGAGATCGTTGCTTCGTTAATTCCAAACGGAAAAGTCTATGAGGCGTTCTTCGCCCATTTCTTCGTTAAGAACAACGTCGCGTTGACCTTCGACGCCTTCTTGACCCTCCACGTGGGCAAGAAGACGAATCTCAGCGAAGTCCTCCTCGGGCTTTGTTACCTCTCTTTAGGGGAAGGAAACGTCGATAAAGAAGTGAAGAAACTTTTGGAAGGGGAAGATTCCCCCTTGGTGGAGCGTTTCCACGAGAAGAAGTACGAGAATTTCGCGAAGGGAGTCCTTCCCGGCGATGACCGGGAAAAACAAGCCCTCGCCCTTTTTGAGGAAAAAGAAAAAGCCTACGCGGAAGCCCACCTTTCCTTCTTCGCCCGCTTGTTCGCCAAAAAGAAAAAGAAGGAAGAGGAGGCATAAGGGACGTCCATGCGCGAAACGAAGATTCTCGTCGAGGCGATTCGGAATCGCAAAACGGAAGTGGAAATCCACTCCTTTTTGTCGCGCAGCATGCTTCTTTCCGCCGTCAACGAGGCCCTCTTGATTTGCAACCTCGGATCCGAAATCTTCCAAGGCATCACGAGGGAGGACCTGATTTCCCCTTTTGTTGTCCATTTTACCTATTCTTCCTTGTCCCCTCAGCCCGGAAACCCGAGGCGGCACGTCCATCTTCGTGCCCCGGAAGAAGAATCGCCCGTCGTCACCTTAAGCGAAAAAGAGGTTCGCGTGGTGGGGTATTCCCTCTATGAACCGATTTCCAAACTTATCTCCCAGATAAAGATCGACACCACTTCCGTCTTCTTTATCCCCTGCAACTCGATGATGGCCATGGGGGATAAAATCGGAAAACACCTCCCATCCCTTTTGTCCGCGAGCGAAGGGGTTTCCGGCGCCAAATACTGGTCGGGGACGCATGAAGCGAAAAACGGCATCTTCCTGGAATTCCCCCTTTCCATGCCCATCCCTCAATTCGTGGACCATCGGGAAAAGGGGATCGAGAAGGCCAAAACCCTCATGAAAACATTGACCCATGGGGCCTCTTTTCCTCCCGAAGTCTATTGCTTGCTGGTCTGTGGCTTCCTCCAAACCCGCGTTAGCTACGACGGAGAGGATGCCCTTTCCCCCAAGGCGGATAACCACATGGCTTATGGGCCCCTCGTACGGAAAAAAGGCGTCTGCGAAGGTTATTCCTGGGCCGCCATCCACATGCTGGAAGCGGTGGGCATCCCCGCGAAGATGGTCATCGGGAAGAAGGACAAGGTGAACCATTCCTGGGTCAAAGTCACCATCAATGGGAAGGACTTCCACATGGAGGTCACCTCCAGCCAAACGGTCCCGGGGAGCATCGCGCTTCTCAACTTCCTCGTCTCGGACGCCAAACTCCGACAAAACGGGTATTCCTTCGAGGGGAATTCGTGTTCCACGACGTGGTACGAGAACTTCTCGTTCCTCTCCCAAGCCTTCTTAAGCAAAAAGGAAACCTACATCTCTCGCGGGGCAAGCCCCGAAATATTCCGTCAAGAATTCATACCTGGTAAAGCGATATAAAGGAGAACATCACACATGGTAGACAAGAAAGGTTTAGCCGTCTTCATCGTCCGTTGCGCGTGGTTATTGCTGGCGCTCATCATTTGGATCGTGGCCCTCAACATGGTCCTCAGTTCCTCATATAGCGATTCCTTCGCCGCCGCGGGATTCCTATGCCTCATCCCGATGGCCCTCCCCGTCATCCGGTTCATCATCCGGGCGGTCCGCGGGGCGGCAAATGCCGGAAGCAACGTCTATGACGTCAACGTCACGAGCTATGGCCACGTCACGGTCACTAACAATTCTTGGTGGTATGGCCTCATCGCCTTGCTCATCGTGAGCGTCCTCACGGTTTTCTGTGGCATTTTCATCCTTCCGGTGTACTGGGTCTATTTCGCGATTTGCACCGTCATCGTCGGAATCCGTCTCTTCCGTCGAAGTTAATTCTTTCGGGCAAAGACAAAAAACGGGAATCTTTCGCATGGATTCCCGTTTTCTTGTTTTTTGTTTGGTTATTTAGCCTTTCCCTCCGTCGTATTCGTCTTTTCGGCTCGGGAGGGAGGAAGAATCGTCGAAGAGCCTCAAATCGGATGGGGCTTATTGTCCTCATCCTCATAGATACAGCAGGATACTTGGAGGGAGAAACGGTTTTTTTGTCGATGGGTTTTTCTTTGGTGCTCATTTTGGGCCGCTTAAAAAACCTCCGAATCGGGAAGACTCGGAGGGAAGCGGAGATTATTTGGCTTTTTGTTTGGGCTTTTTGATGCGGATAAGTTTTCGGTTGGTCGCAAGGACGAATTCCTTGGGGATGGATTTCCCAATCATGGAGACGACCCGTTTCAAGGGGAATCCCATCGCCATTTCGATCATCGGTTTCATGGATTTGCCGTTGAGGGGCATGCCCATGATCTCCGCTTTCTTTTTCTTTTTGTTCTTTTCTTTCTTTTCCTGTTTCGGGGTTAGGAATTTCTTGAGGTGGAGCAAGAAGGAGAGGATGACGAACTTGCCGCGGAAGGTGGAGAGGATTTCCCCGATGGTGTCGTTCACCGAAAGGTATCCCGCGGGGGATTCGATCTCGAACCAGTTGATGACCGACCCTTCTTCCTTCATGACGTAACTTTCGTTCATCTTGTCGACTTTCCGAATGGTCGCGTGGTCTTCGAGATCCCCTGCTTTCGCGGTGATTTCGCTTTTCCCGACGTTATCGACTTCGAAGGTGAAGAAGGGGAACTCCCCTTTTTGCTGTTTGCCAACGGAAACTCCGTTCACGAAGAGCTCGACTTCGGGAAGGTTCGAATACACCTTCACCTTGGTTTTCTCTTCCACGCGGTCCACGTAACGCTTTGAACAGATGTGGAGGAGCGGTTCCTCGCTCCAAACGGCCTTGTAGGCATAGAAGGCGTCTTTTTTGTACTTCCGGTCGAAGGTCACGAGACCCTTGTGGTTCATACCCGCTTCTCCCCCTTCCGCCCGGGCGTCCGCGGCGAAGTCAAACATGTTCCAGACGTGGGTCGCCCACAAGAAGGGGTGTTTCGCGATCATCTTGATGAGCTCTTCGTGGTAATAGCTTTGGTATTCCTCGGTGTAATCCCCTTGGACGGGATTCGAGGTATGCCAGTTGAGGGCTTCGCATCCGTATTCGCTTAAGCCCACCACGCGGTTAGGGTATTTCTTATGGAAGTCATCGAACCATTCTCCGTTCATCGCGGTGGTTCCCCCATACCAACCGAAATAATGGTTGTAGGAGATGACGTCCGCGATTGAGACGTATTCCGCGCCGGGTGGGCACATCGTGACGACCGCGACGGTCGTTTTTCTCGTCGGGTCGAGCTGGTGGACCAAGTCGTTTAGGACTTTGTGGTTCTCAATCAAGGTCGGATCGGAGGCCCCGTTTAACGTGATTTCGTTGGAGAGGCCCCAGACGACGATGGAGGGGTGGTTGTAGTTTTGGATCACGAGTTCCTTCATTTGGGAAATCGTGTTTTCCTTGCCTCCGGGCATGTGGCGCGAGATATAGGGGATTTCCGCCCAAAGGACGAGGCCCGCCTCATCGCAGAGATCGTAGAATTCGGGGGCGTGCTGATAATGGGCGAGACGAATGGTGTTCGCCCCCACCTCGAGAATTAACGCCAAATCTTCTTTGTGCTGTTCGAGGGTTAAGGCGTTGCCAACTCCCGGACGGTCCTGGTGACGGGATACCCCGCGAAGAGGATAGGAGACGCCGTTGAGGAAGAAGCCTTTCTCGGGGTCAAAGGAGAATTCACGGACGCCGAAACGGGTGGACACCTCATCGATGACCTCATCGTTATTCAGCAAAGAGGCTTTCGCGACATAAAGGTAAGGGTCCTTTCTCCCGTGCCAACGATGGACCTTGGGGATTTGGATGGTTGCAACGGGGTTCTCCCCTTCGAGGGTTGCTTCCCCAATTACCTTTCCTTGGTCGAGGACTTCGTATCGGACCTTGCCCGTCACGAACCCTTGAATCTCGATTTTCGCGTCTTCCCCTTCGATCTTTGGGGTGACCTTGATGCCGGGACCCCCGTAATAATCGAGGTCGAAATGGACCTCGGGGACCTCAAGGAGGTAGACGCTTCGATAGATTCCACCATAGAAAGTGAAGTCCGCGGTTTGGGGATAAACGTGGTCGTTGACGGAGTTATCGGCCATCACGACGAGTTCGTTCTCCTCTTTTATCTCCTTGAGCTCCACGCGGAAGGTGCTGTAACCCCCGTCGTGGTGGATGAGGTGTTCCCCATTGAAATAGACGTCCGCGGAGGAATTGACACCATCGAATTGGAGATAATGACGCTTCCCTTCCTCAAATTCGGATTTGGTTAAGGTACGGGTGAACGCGCAAGTGCCGCGATAATAATCGTTGCCCCCGTCCTGCCCGTCTTTCCCATTCCACGTATAGGGAAGGTCAACGCCCATCCAATCCGTGATGTCTTTGTAGGGATAAGAGGAGGCGGATTTGCTGAACCGCCAGGAAGAATTGATGCACTTACGCGTTCTCATTGGTAATTTCCTCCGTTTCGGGCTTGAGGTCATTTTCCTCCTTTTTGTCGCCCAAACGATAGAGGAAAAGCATGGAAAGGAGGGCGATGACCGAGCCAATCAAGGGAATGAGGCCGGTCATGAAATAGATGTTGTCGGCAACCCCCGGGGCTTGTTCGGTGGCCCCGAGCAAGGCGTTATATCCGGTTAATCCGAGGGCGAAGGCGACGATGGAGGCGCCGATTCCCTGCGCGGCTTTCCGAAAGAAGGAGTAGGTCGCATAAATCGAGGCTTCTTCGCGCTTCCCCGTCTTTTCGGCCTGATAATCGATGGAATCCGCGACCAACGCCCAGACAAGGACCATGTAGAAGCTCGTTCCGAGCATCATGACCGCGAGGGGAATCATCCATAAATAAGGATTATCGAATTTGACGAACGTCATCACGGCCGCCCCACCGATGGAGAGGATGAAGGGGAAGGTGCAGAGCTGACGTTTGGTGAAGAATTTGGTCGCGGGTTTGATTAACGCGATGCCGAGAATGATGGGAATCGCGGAAATCGCGGTCGCGATCGTGATTTTGGTCGGATCTTGGAAGTAGACCATGAAGAGGTATTGAACGGAGGTCGTGACCGTCATGATGCAGGCGAGGAGGGCGATGCTCGAGATGGTGACCCCGAGGATATGGGGGTTCTTGAAGAATTCACCCAAGGTTTTGAAGAGGTTGGTCTTCGTCTTCTTTTGGGGATCCTCTTCCACGCGTTCGGTGGTGAGCTTACGAAGCAAGAAGAAGGAAACGAATCCGATGACGCCCATGACGGCGACGATGAGGATGAAGAGGTCGCCTTTGGGGTTCTTCGCCTCATCGTACATGACGAGGGGAAGGATGATCATGATGGGGATTTGGGCCAAAAGCCCACCGATGCTGCGCCAAGTGGATAAGGAGGTGCGCTCTTTTGGACTCCGGGTGATGACGGATTGCATCGAGCCATAGGGGACGTTGACCGCGGTGTAGGAGATGGACCAGATGCAATAGAGGACCAAGAACATGATGATCTTCCATACCATCGGGATTTGAGGGACGAAGATGAAGAGGGCGACGGAGGAGAGGAGCAAGGGGATGGAGGCCCACTTGATCCACGTTTTGAATTTGCCGCCTTTCTTCGGATGGGAGGCGTCCACCATCGAACCGATGATGGGGTCGTTGATCGCGTCGAAGATTTTCACGACGAGAATGAGAATGGCGTAGACCGAGGGATCGATTCCCATACAGGTGACGAAAAAGAGCATCAAGTAGCTGTTGATGAAGGCAAAGCTCATGTTGCACCCAAAATCGCCGAACATGTAACCGATTCGGTCCGACCACCCAAAAGGCTTTTGGGCTTTGTGTTTCGCTTCCATAAAAAGAATCCTTTCTTGTTGAGGGTTTTATGAAGGTTGGTAGGGTTATCTTAACCGAAGTTCGGCCCAAGAAGTAGGACTTTTTCAACAAGGTGTTGTTTTATGTTCGTTTCTCCGGCATTTTTGCCGATTTTGTTGTTATTTTTCCGCTGTTTTGGCTTCTTTTATCGTATTTCTTTTTATCAAAGAAAAAAGTGGAACACCATTTTTCAATGTGTGGTATTCTAATGACATCAGCCACCCTAAATAGGAACCTGCTTATGGATTATTTATTCTACAATGAACTCTCCGACGGCGGCCGTGGAAAAGAGGATGCGGAAGGCATTCTCGAAGGCCTCCGTCAATATTTCCCGAGCCTCCAAATCCAATCCGTCACTTCGGTGAACCCGAAGGAATTCATCGCCTCCGCGAAGAAGGATGACAACATCATCATCGCGGGAGGAGACGGCACCCTCAACCATTTGGTGAACCTCATTGACACCACCTCGATTCCCTGCCGTCTGTATCTTTATCCCTTTGGAACCGGGAACGACTTTTTAAACGACATCAAAGAGAAGCAAGACCCCGTCACCAAACTTGTCCCGCTGAACGATTACGTCGTGAACCTTCCCTACGTTGAAGTCAAAGGCAAAACCTACCGTTTCCTCAACGGCATCGGCTTTGGAATCGACGGGGAATGCTGCGTGGTCGCCGAAAAGATGAAGGCCGAAGGAAAGACCAACATCTCCTATAGCGGCGTCACCATTAAGTTATTGTTCACCTCCTTCCGTCCAAGAAAAGCCACCGTCAAGGTCGACGGCAAGGAAGTTGCCTATGGCAAGGTCTACCTCGCCTCGGCGATGAATGGCCGTTATTACGGGGGAGGCATGAACATCGCCCCCTCCCAAGTCCGCGGATCCAATTCCCTTACGAGCGTGGTCATTAACGGAACCTCCCGCCTTGGCACCTTGTTTGCTTTCCCGGGCATCACCAAGGGAAACCACGTCGGCAAGAAATACGCCCACGTCGTATCCGGCAAGGAAATCGAAGTCACCTTCGATACCCCGTGCGGACTTCAAATCGACGGGGAAGTCGTGGAAGGCGTCACCAGTTACCGCGCGTACGTGAAATGAAAAAAGAAGCACTCCATCCCCTTGTCTACAAAGGCATTGCCCATCGAGGGCTCCATGACGCAACGACCATGGAGAATTCTTTGGGCGCTTTTGCCAAGGCCGTCGAAGCGGGGATGGCCATTGAACTCGATATCCATTTGACCAAGGACAAACGGCTGGTCGTCTGCCACGATTCCTCCCTCCTCCGCGTCACGGGAAGAGAAGGGAGAATTGAGGATTTGACCTTGGAGGAAATCCAAGGGGGATACCGTTTGCTGGATGGCCAAAAGATCCCGTCCTTCGAGGAAGTCTTACGCCTTGTGGATGAACGCGTCCCCATCGTCGTGGAACTTAAGGCCACGAACAAGACCTGTTTTGCGGTCGGAAGGGCCGCGCGTCGCGCTTTGGCGGGCAAAGACCCCAAGAATTTCTGTTTCATCTCCTTTGATCCGCGTGCCATTTTGGTCCCCGGGAGATTCCCCCGCGGATTACTTGTTTGCAAAGAACGGCAAGACATGTTCATGTTCCGGAGCCTCTTTGAGTTCCTCGACGTTGAGGATTGTTTGGTGGAGGATCCTCGCGTCGTCTCCTTCCGAAAAAGAGGCCTAGTCAATGTGTGGACCATCCGCGAAGAACAGAACCTTCAACGCGTGTTGCCATATGTCGACATGGTGACCTTCGAACATTTGTCCCCAAGCCTTGTCAAAGAAACCTTGAAAGATCGTTAACGATTTCCCTATGGATAACGCATCCATCCGTCGGATTCTATCTTCCTCCCGCCTCACCGCCTTTTTGGGCGGGGCGGGGGTTTCAACGTCCTCGGGGATCCCCGATTTCCGTTCCCCTAGCGGCCTCGCCTCTTTGCAAAAACAATATGGCGTCCCCTACGAAACGATCCTTTCGCATTCCTATTTCCTCGCCCATCCCGAAAAGTTCTATTCCTTTTATTGGGACAACATGGTCTACGAAGGGGCTTCCCCTTGCTTGGCCCATGAAGTTCTTGCGCGTTATGAAAAGGAGCATCCTTTGGTGGTCATCACCCAAAACATCGATGGCCTCCATGAACGGGCGGGCAGCCAAAGGGTTTTGCCCCTCCACGGCTCGGTTGCCTCCTATTCCTGCATGAGGTGCCACCGTACTTATCGCTTGGGGGATTTTCCCAAGAAAGACGTCCCTCATTGTACTTGCGGGGGCATCATCCGTCCCGAGGTGACCTTGTACGAGGAAGGGCTCAATACCGATATCCTATATGAAGCGGTGGACGTCGTTTCCAAGGCGGATGTCCTAATCGTGGGAGGAACCTCCTTACGGGTATCCCCCGCGAATATGTTGCCCCGTTATTTCCAAGGCAAATTATCGATTCTCATCAACAACGAACCGACCCCGATGGACGAGTTTTTCGACGTCGTGATTCGAAAAGATGTGGGTACCGTTTTGCTTGAGTTGCTAGGATAATGGATATATGTCTCGCTTCTTTTCCCACTTACGCCTCGTATTGCGTCATCGTCATCGTGTCATCGCCAACGCCTCCCATTGCGGGATTTTTTGGCATTCGCTCCGCCATGACTTGAGCAAGTTCTCCCCGACCGAGCTTTTTCCAAGCGCCCATTTTTATGCTGGGGACCATAGTCCCGTCTACGAGCAAAGATTGCGAAACGGATATTTCTCCACGGTCTGCCAACACCACACCAAACGAAATAAGCATCATTGGGAATATTGGACGGACTTTTTCGCGGGACGGATCATCGTCAAATCCATGCCTTGGAAATACGCGATGGAATACGTCTGCGATATGCTTTCCGCCTCTTATTGCTACCACCCCGAAAACTTCAAAAGAGAGACCCCGTTGGCTTATTTTCGGCATTATCGTCCTGCGTATCACATGACCGAACGCACCGCGACCTTCATTGAGTGGTGCTTAGAACGCTACGCGGAGATGGGCTTCGCGGGATTGAAGAAAAAGGACACGAAGAGGAAGTATGGGGAAATCGCCCTTTTGACCCCGGAAGTGGAGGTGGAAGAAGAGCTCCATCCCTTTGCCTCCTTGCCCGAAGTAAAACCCGATATATAATATCGGCCATAAAGATGAGAAACAAAACCATTATCCTAGGGTGTGGAAGGCTTGGCGCTTCCATCGCCAACGAGAACTCCCTCAAGGGGGAGGACGTCATCGTCATGGACGCGGACAAAAGCGCGTTAACCCGTCTCAATGACTCTTTTTCGGGCATTCAACTGGTCGGGGATGCCACATCCCCCGAAGACCTCGAGGAGGCTGGGATCGAAGACGCCTCCGAAGTCGTCATCTGCACGGGGGACGACAACATCAACCTTTTCTTGACTTACCTCTGCGCCAAGAAATACTCGGTTCCCCATATCTTCGTCCGTTTCGGCGATCCCGACAAAGGATTGCTCGTCCAAGGGATGCCCGTCCGCCCGATTTACCCTTTCTCGTTGTCCCGTTCCCGATATAACGCCTACAAAACCGGAGGAAAGGAAGAATGAAAATCGTCGTTGCCGGCGGGGATTCTTCCGCCGAATTCATCGTTTCGATGTTTTCCGGCAAAGGAAACGAACTGGTCGTGGTCAATGGCGACCGCCAAATCGCCGAACTTTTGTTAAAGCGTTGCCGCGTCCCCGTAACCCATGGCGACCCCTCCCGGAAATACATCCTCGAGGAAGCGGGGGCGTATGATGCGGACGTCTTCATCTCCCTCTGCGCGAAAGACACGGACAACTTCGCCGTCTGCCTTTTGGCCAAGAAGGTCTTCAACGCCAAAAAGGTCATCTGTGTGGTCAATAACCCCAAAAACGTCGACCTGTATAAGGAACTTGGCATCGATTCGGTGCTTTCCTCCACCTACTTGCTCGCGGAGTCCATCCAAAGCGAATCCTCCGTCGAGTCCTTGGTCAAAACCCTTTCCATCGATAACAACAAAATCGCCGTCACGGAGTTTACGGTCTTAAGCAAACACCGCGTCGCCCACAAAAAGATTCGCGACATCAAATTCCCGACCGCGATCGCATCCATCGCCGCCATCAAACGGAACTTCGAGGTCATCATCCCCAACGGTGAAGTCGAACTCCTCCCGATGGACGTCCTCCTTTTCGTCTGCTCTCCCAAGAACGCTTCGAAAGTCACCTCTTTCTTGAAGAAAGAAGTGGATCCTTCCAGCTTGGGAGCCCTCGCGAAAGGAAAACGCCCCAGCAAGAAAAAGGAAGATTAACCCATGAAAAAAGAAGTGTCCGGGGTCAGAATGGTTTTGGGATACTTCGGTATTTTCCTCGTGCTCGTGGGCATCATCACGGCCGTGCCGATGGTCATGATGGTGTATCCCGGGGAGAGCAAATGCTATATTGACTTCCTCATTCCCGTGACCATCGACATCGTCCTGGGACTCATTCTTTATTTTGTTTTCCTTTGTGGGCGAAAGCGCGCGAAGTTCTTGCGCCACCAAGATTCCGTCTTGCTCGTGGCCGTATGGCTCGCCGCGATCGTCTCGGGTGCCGCCCCGATGTTCATCGCGGGCATTCGAGGGGAAATGGAGATGACCTTCAGCGAGGCCATCTTCGAAACCACCTCCGCGTATTCGACGACCGGATTAAACGTCTTCAAGGATTTCTTGGATTCCCCGGACGCCTTTTGTCCCCATGTATTCACCTTTTTACGGTCCTGGATGCAGTTCATTGGGGGCGTCGGATTCGTCCTTATCCTTGCCTCCATCTTAGGGGGGAACACCTCCATGAGCCTCTACCAAGGGGAGGGGCACAACGACCGAATCCTCGCTTCATTACGGAAAACGGCCCAAGTGATTCTGGGTATTTATAGTGCGTATATGGTGGTGGGCGCGTTGGCCCTCTTCTTAAGCGGGTTGCCCTTATTTGACGCATTTAACATCTCCATGTGTGCCCTTTCGGGCGGGGGACTCTCCCTCCGTTCCTCGAATATCGCTTTCTACGAAGCTTATGAAGGGGAGATTCTCAATTACCACTTTGAAAACGGCGTGAAGGTCATGGAAGTCGGGAACGGGGCTTTCTTCCCCGTCAACTTCGTGGCGATTGAGATCATCATGATGGTCCTCGTCACCTTAAGCGCGGTCAGTTTTGTCCTCCATACCTTCGTCTTGACCGGGAAATGGAAGAAGTTCTTGCTGGATGAAGAAACCCGATTCGGGATAATCTCTTTCTTCCTCCTTTTCGCCTTCTCTTATGGTGGATACTTAACGGTTGCCTTATCCGCGACGAGCGTAGATACCGAGGACCTTGGGAAAGCCGCGATGGATTGCGCTTTCTACATCGTCGGAAGCGCCACGACGAGCGGATTCTCCAACACGGATTTGCCTCGTTTCCTCTCCTTGGGGGAACCCCTCTTCTTCGCCTCGATCCTCGCGATGTTCATGGGTGGTGGAGTTGGCTCCACGGGCGGTGGTATGAAGCAATACCGCGTCGTTACCTGCCTGAAATCCCTCTATTATTCCCTCCGTTACCGCTTCTTAAGCGCCCACTCGTTCCGTCCGAAGACCATCTACCGTTATGGCAAGATGCAGGAACTCGACGACGACACGGTTTCGGAAGCTTATCATTACGGCCTTCTCTTCCTCGCCATGGTGGTCATCTCCGTCTTGATTGGGTGCATCGCCCCCAATGGCGACGAACCCTATACCCAGATGGATTTGCCTTCCGTTCTCTATAACGTCGTGAGCGCATCCTCCAACACGGGATATGGCGTCAGCGATTTCCTCGCTTACCGACGGATCTTCGGCGCCTCCTCTTGGGGATATAACCTGACCTTGTGGGTCTTGACCATCGACATGTTCCTCGGACGTTTGGAGATCATCCCCTTGTTCTACGCCTTAAGCAACATACCCAAAGAAATCAAATACCGTGCGAGCCTCCGCAAAGCCGAGCGCAGCGGAATCCTCGCCGAGAAAGGAGCGGAATCATGATCATCGATTCCATTAAGAAAGCCAAAATCGAGGCGATGAAACGCCACGACGAGGTGTTAAAAGGAGCCTATTCCATCCTCATCGCCCGTTACCAGGAGGCGTTAACCTCGGGTTCTGGGAAACCCGTTGGAGACCCCGAAGTCATCCGAATCATCCAAAAGTTCGCCAAAGAACTCGAGGAAGAGGAAAAGGGGTATTTGACCGCGGGAAGAGAAACCGAGGCCAAGGAAATCGCCCTTCAAAAGGAAGCCGTCTCCGCCTTCTTGCCGAAAATGCTCTCCGAAGAAGAGATCCGCGCGATCGTCACGACCCTTCCCGACACCTCTTTGCCCGCGATCATGAAGCACTTCAAGGCCAATTACGACGGTAAGGTCGATATGGGCCTCGTGAACAAAGTCGCCCGCAGTCTTTAATCTTTTCTCTCCCCGGGTCAACCCCCGGGGAGAGAAATTCCCAGTTGTGAAAGGGGAATTTCCCCACTATAATTCACTTTGCTGTCCTTCACCTGGACGGCGAACATCCCTAGGGGCATGGTTCAATGGTAGAACAGCGGTCTCCAAAACCGTTAATGAGGGTTCGATTCCTTCTGCCCCTGCCATCGATAAACTATTGCATTTTGCACCACCAAACCGGGCAAAATGCTTTTTTACAACCATATTTTGACCGCCTTTATCAATTCTAAGCGGGTCTAGGGGAGCGGACTGCCGCTAACGGGAAACGGAAAGTGGAAACAGATTATGTGATTGATCTATCTTTCATACGTGAAAGGCTTTGAAGACAGCGAGAAAAGATACATCATAGCAATAGAAAAAGGCATTTTCCCGATGGGAACGATGGAGTCGTCGATAACAAGCTTTTGGATAGAAGGTTTGAGATTGCGTGAAATAGCTCCCTGAATCAATTGGTAGAGATTTCAACAAAAAAGTGGGACGTGCAATAATCGTGGCAAGAAAAGGGGCGTTCGAGATAAGACAAGAGGTTGCTGAAATCATAGGAATCTGTCAAGAAACGCTCAAGGTATACGAGCAAGGAACAAGAACTCTACCATTTGATGTTTTCTATAAATCGGTTCAGTTCTTAGGATGGTTGTGGTTATTTCGCTTCGGTGTTAAAAGTAGCAATAACGTAATTGTTATGTAATAATATAGTTGTCAAAAGGGAAACCTCTTGATAGATATGGTCTGAGGGTAAGACCTAATAAAGAAATCCCAAACGAAGTTGCTTGGTTATTCCAAGCCTTTTTTATATATGGCAAAACTTGTTGAACTGAGAAAATTATCGGCTCTGTAACTTCTAGCGTGGTTTCATGTGGTTTCTGAAAATAAATCGCCGAAAACTGTAAACTCGATGTGGGGGTTCCCGAAGGCGGTTCAGGAGTGTGACCTTTATCCGTTGATTGGACCCTATTTTGTCCCAATGCAGTTAACGGTCGATCGGAGCGGCCCCTCGGTCCGGCCGAAAACACCGTCGCCAATTTCAAGGAAAGCAAAAATGCGTTAGAATCCATGTAGGTCTCCTTTCGTTAGTTATGTGACCAACAAAATCATAACAAAGGAGGCCGTTTTTATTGGCAAAAACAGGCCAAAACTGCAACCGACAATGGGGGATGCGAAAAATTCATACCACATTAGAAGCAACAGAGGTTTTCATTTCTTGTTCACATTCGGGGTATGTTCGGGACATTTTCATCAACGAATGTCTTGAATTGATTCGACGGCGGCAGGAGAGAAGGATGACTTACCGGACGAACTATTTCGTTTCACCGCGGTAAAGTGATCTAAATTTTTGACGCCGGATAAGATGCGTAATTATTGATATGATAAGATAAATGATAAAATAAATGATAAGATAAATGATAAGATAAATGCCATTGATGAAAAGATCATTTTCGAGATAAGAAAGAACAAATACGTAACGATTTCTGAGCTAGCGACAACGCTTGGCAAATCGGAACAAACCATCTATCGACACATTAAATCTTTGGTGGCGAAGGGACTTGTTCGAAGAATGGAATCAAGAAAATCAGGCTATTGGGAAATCCTAGGGAATGATTGATTCTATTTCCGTTCCATCTTTCCCGCGGACGAACCTTTGAATTCTCAATGAAATACAAGGACGATAGAGGTATTCGGCATCTCACGTCATTTGATGGGCTATGTCGGTAAAAATCCTTCTACACGAATAATGAACGAAGCATGTCTTTATGCCTCTATAAATAAAGGGAAGATGATTCGGTTCTATTGAGATGTTTTGGGGTTTGAAACCAAAAGAAGACGAATCCACGAATAACGTCCATTTGGTGAAAGACCATACTTTGTTTTTGCTTTATGGCCGTAAGGACTTCGAGAATCTTACGAGCAAAAGATAAGAATACCTTTTCGGAGTCAACGCCCATTCGGAGATGGCCCTTTACGTGGATGCTTAGAGGTGAATAAAGAGTTCAAAAACGCCGCCGAAAAAGGGGTTACTCCGCTTCTAGAACCCACCACCGAGCCCTGGGGGCAACGGACCTGCCTTATCGCCGATCCCGAGGGCAATATCATTGAAATCGGCTCCTGAAATAAGCCTTACGAAGAAAAGGATTTGGAATCCTAATTATCTATATTCCTATATACGCGCGCATAAACGATATAGAGATAAGATCCTTTGACTCTTTCGCGTCCATTTTCCCAAAAGGAAATGGAAATATGAGAAATTGTTGATGGGAACCTCGATTTCGTTGTATCGTGGGCGTAACAAAGGAGGGATTTTTATGAAGAAAACTCCCATCTCCCGTGCCTTCATCGCCATCGCCAGTTTCTTTATTGCGATGCCGCTTGTGGCTTGCGCATCGGACTTACCGAGTGGCATTTCAAGCGTGGAAGACACCCACATCAGCAGTTTCGTGGAGGACGTTTCGTATTCGGTATCCATTGAAGGAGGCGTCGAAGAAGGAACGACCGTAAAAGCCGACGAACTAACGGACGGCCAAAGGGAAGCGGCGCTTGACCTCATCGCCGAAGAAAACGTCGATACCGGTTCGGACACCTATGTCTTTGATATTTCCCTTTTCAAGGATGGAGTGGAAGTCCAACCGAGCGGCAAAGTCAAAGTGACCATCGCCATCCCGGGGATCGACCTCGCGAAATCCTATACCGTCTTCCACATCAAAGACGGCGGGACCTATGAGAAAATCACCCCGGTCGTGGAAGAAGGCAAAGTCACATTTGAGACGAGCGGGTTTTCCACGTTTATCATCGCCCCGAACGCGGGAGGAAGCGAGGAAAGCTCCTCGAGCCTACCCCCGAAAGCCGAAGTCCTCGTCAGCATCAACATCCTCCCCCTCGCCGAATGCGGGACCCTCAAGGTCAACGGGGTCGTGATGGAAGGGGCCGCGAGCTACAAGACGACCCATTACGAGGGCGATGTCCTCACCGTCGAAGCCCTCCCAGCTTCCGGCAAACATTTCAAGCATTGGGCGGACGACAATGTCATCTCCAAGGACATCGTCTACGAATTCACCGTCGGGACGAAGGACATCGCCTTCAGCGCCGTTTTCACCAAAGGGCATGAAGTCTCCTATATCGACATCACCGAAGAAGGGCACACTGAGAAATGCGATTATTGCTCCTATTCGGTCACCGTCCCCCACACCTATTCCATCGAAACGATCGAAGAAGAGGCCACTTGCTTGAAAGAAGGCTGGAAAGAGCTTGCCTGCGTTTGCGGGAAAGCCGTTTCTGAATCCATCCCTTTGGCCGACCACGCCTGGGAAGATGGGGCTTGTTCCGTTTGCGGGGAAATCCAGAATTACCTCCGTTGTGACATCACCGGCGTCGCCAACCCCGAGGGCGCTTATATCAAAATGGGCAAAATCTTCGCGGACAAAGTCTCAGACAGGAGCGTTTTGGCGAATTTGGAGATGATGCGCGACAACCCGTGGCTTTCAAACTTCGAAGGATGGACCCCATTTGACTTCGGCGCCGGGGACACCGATTCCACCTATTACCGCGATTTCGTTTACCAAAACCAACGTTACCGCTGCGTCTGCATCAAATCCTACCGTTTGGACAACGACGGCAAGCAATCCGCGAATTACTACGATTATTCTGAGACGTATTGGTTCTCGGAAAGAAGCGCCATGTGGCGGATCATCCGGGTCAACGATGGCAAAGCGTATTTGGTTTCCAAGAACATTTGGATTTCCCAGCGCTTCGCCGAATCCGACACCGGGGAACTCACCTACCAAAATAGCTGGATCCGTTCTTGGATCCAAACTTGGCAATACGAATTGCTGAATGAGTCCCAAAGAGCCCTCTTGCAGCCAAACGAGGACTGCTTTGGAGACAAAATCTTCATCCCGAGCTCAGAGGAAATCAGCATCAACAACCCCATCGGATACGGCGGATTCCGTTATCCGGCTTGCCTTGGGGCTTTCTATGACAGCCTCCAAGGATACGGGGAAACTTATGGCCCGTATTGGCTCCGCGACCTTATCTCCGTCGGGGAGGATGGCAAGAATTACGTCGACTGCGTCAGTTCTCGTCCCCCTTTTGATGAAACGGCCAAATACTTAGCCAACAAGACTTATGTTGGGGTCGTTCCGGGCATCATCATCCAGCTGTAATCGTTAACACATCGAATTGGGCCGAGGCATTCGGCCCATTTCTTTTCTTTGCTGCTTGCCCGCCCAAAAGTTCTAAATATTAAGGATTACATCAGGTACTTGGCTATTTGCTTTATCCTCGGGAAAAGAAGGTGGTAGACCTTTCTTTGCTTTCGGAATTTGATCCATACCTCACGGATTACGTCTATGGGAAACTCTATTCTGAACTTTCCAATCACGAGCAAACGATATTGCGTTCATTCCAAACTAGCGGGCCCGTCAAGATATCCGATTCGGTCCATCGATGCGGCTTAAACAACAAGTCCATTGGGGTTTACCGCGATCGTTTGATCAAGAAAAGGGTCGTATTCGCCTCATTTGACTTCCGCGTTTGAACGATTCGAAATAGCCTAGGAAATAAAAATGCGGGTACCCGCAAAAAAATTTTCCTAGAAAGGCAAACGATGGAAATTCGAAGAGACGCATACCTAAATAAGCTAATCGCCAAAAAGAACAATCGGTTGATCAAAATCCGAAAGCATAACGAAATCGATTTCGTCTGCAACCGCTGATCCAAACGTTATTGCATCCAATCCGCTTTGCAGCTTCATGACGAGAATAAAAAGCGCCAAGAAGAACGGCCGTTATTGTTAACCAAAGACGGATTCAAGCAGGTCATTATCACAAAGGACGCCTTGACCCCTCTTTATAACGAAGAGGGAATCCTCGTTATGAATGTGTTTGATTTCCCGATGGATGAGGCGAGCCTTGATTATGGAACGGCGAATCTCGGAAGACGAGACACATGGTCAAATGTTTTTAATGAATTCACATTTATACTAAATTTATACAAACTGTGAGAATTCACTCTACTTTTATAGACAAGGCTTCCAAATTGAGCTTGGGGGTCAGAATGGAAAGAATTACTCAACTTGTACAGGACAAGTACTGGTCAAGTAGTGAACAAGTCACTGGACAAGTAAAAACCATTATATTTGAGAAATTATTTCTAATTTGGCATCAAAAAGGCAAAAAATTAAAGTTTTTCGACAAAAATGAAAGCAAACAAGGAACTTGTACAGGACAAGTACTGATCAAGTAGTGATCAAGTAGTGATCAAGTAGTGGACAAGTAACTGGACAAGTAAAACCCCTTTTTTCATATAAGGGCGGACATGACTGACTTTTCGCGAATAAAAGGAAAGAAGCCGTTTTCCGAAACCGTAAAGGCGGCGTAACAAAATTACCCGTGGACGTTTTTCGATGGCCTATATCCTAGCCGCATAACGGGAAAGGGAAACAATCATGAAAACAAAACCTACCAAATTCGCCGCTTTCCTGCTTTTGTCTTTGCCGCTCGCCTCTTGCGCGGCGGGCGGTGAAGTCCCTGATGGCGGTACCCCCCTCTTCAGAATCTAGCAGCGCCCCGGCGGTGCGGCTCGTCCCGACCTTCGACTCGTTCGGGGAAGGACTCGCGTTAAGCGCCGCCATCGCCCATTATTACGATTTCGGAATGGGGCGAGTATAACAGCGGCCGCGTCGACCCAGATGTCGTATACAATGAAGCAAGGTGGGCAATTCCTTTGTTCTACCAAGAAACATAATTCCTCCTTTTAGATGAAAAATTATTCACTGAAAAATAATTCATCTTAATTAAATATTGTTTTTATCGCTTCACAACGAATGAAAAGGAGATATGGGGAAACCCGATTCATCCGTTTGCAATCAATGGAAAACGGTTTTTGGATTACGACCCGAAATCAGGTATTTTCCGTTTGGGGCGGAAACGTCGCTTTATTTTGTGAGGTATTTCTGAAGGTCTTTGAGGTATCGGTCTTGGGATAGGTGTTCGAAATAATAATCGCGCCCATTCCGCCCGAATTCGGAATAATCCCCTTCGGCGAACTCGGTGATGATGCGGGCCAAACCGGCGGAATCTTCCGCTTCCACAACCATCCCAGCCCCGCATTCGCGGATGAAATTCGCACAGGATCCGGAAATCGCCCCGATGATGGGTTTGCCGCAGGCTAGGTAACTTTGGACTTTTCCTGGAATGGTCATCCTCGCGTAAGGCTTGTCTTCCAAAGTGACGAGCATCGCGTCGGCGAGGGAATAGAACTCCACCATTTTCTCTAACGGCTGCCGCCCGTGGAATATGACGTTGTCTAAACCGTAGTCGGCGACGAGTTTCTTCAGCTTCGGGCAAGCGGTCCCATCCCCGATGAAATGGAAGAGGAAACGCTTGTCGCCCTTTAGGATTCTCGCGGCTTCCACGATCGTGTCGCAGGATTGGGCGAGGCCGATGTTGCTCGCGAACATCAAATCGATGACCCCGTTGTCGACTTTCGGAAAAAGGGTTTGCTCGAAAATCGGGTCGGCGCATTGGGGCAGGTAATGGATGCTCAAATCCTTGCATCCCGGAAGGGAATGGATGGCCTCTTTATGCTCTTTGGTCGATACCAAAATCTCGTCGCATCCGGAATAAATCTTCGCGGAGACTTTCTCGTAGTGCTTGTAAATCCAAGATTTCGGTGAAATCCCGCCCGCCAGAAGGCTCCCTGGCCAAAGGTCCATTTCGTACATCACGCAACGAACTTTGTTCTTTTTCGCGTATTTGATTCCCGGAATCGCCCCAAGTATCGGGGAGAGTTCGTTGATGAGAACGACGTCGAAATCCTTGTCGAGCTTTTTGGCGAGCTTCGAGGCAAAGAAAGGGAAGGAGTAGTAATTGAGCAATCGGAAAAAGACGTTGCGCCTGCGCCCAATCAATTTGGCTCGTACGATCTTGACCCCGTTTCGTTCCTGGACCCTGTTTTTGCCATGGCGGTATTCGGGGTAAATGGTCCCCTGGGGGTAATTGGGGAGCCCCGTGAGGACGGTGACGTCGTGGCCCCGCTCCACCAGCGTCTCGGCAATGTCGGTGATGCGAAAGTTTTCGGGCCAGTAGAATTGAGAGACGACGAGGATTTTCATAGCCAAAGAAGATTGTTATTACTATGGCACAAAACGCGCGTATGCGAAATGTGGGGAAGCGATTTTCCCATACTTTTTTCGCTTTCGGGAGTCCTTTATCGGGAATAGGAGGTTTTAAACTCCTCCCACGTCTTTTGGAGGAATTCCCCCAAAGCCTTGTCTTCGCAATAAATGAAACAGCCTTTGATGCCGCGGGTGAGGAGGATTTTATAGGCGTTTCGGATGAACGTCTCCGCTTTTTTGAGGTTCTCGGGGGTGCGACGGAATCCCGCGTTCATGTAGGTGTGGTCGCTTTCCGCGTGGTTCTCCACGTGGACGCGGGGTTTGGAAGAGGCGGCATCGAACATCAAATCTTTTCCGATGATGACCCCGATGTAATCGAATTCCACCCCTTGGGCAGAGAAGACGCATCCGCATTCATCGATGGAGTCCATTCGGGTCGCCCAAGTCTTGGTGTCCCTGTTCCAAGGCAATCCAACAGGCGTGACCACGGGATCGGAATTGTGTTCCCATTCGTAGCAATAGCCAGCGACGACTCTCGCTTTCTCTTCCCCGTTATTGTGGCGTAAGACCTCTTGGTACATTTCTTTGGCATCCTCGTAAAAACGGAGGTCGTATTGGAAATGGAGGTGTTGGGTGTCGGGCTTTTTGCCGTGAATCACGTAGTCCACGAAGGCGATGAACCCATCGCTTCCGTTGCAACGGAACTGGGTCTCCAAGGTGAATTCGGGTTTTTCGATAATCTCCGAGTGGTGACGTTCCGCGGATTCCTTAATGGCGGATATCGTTCCCGCATCCTTGTAGGTGACGAATTGTCCTTCGTCAATGAAGAACACGCTCACGAGGGCGGAATGGATGATTTCGTCGAGGATTACTTTCCCGGCGACCGCCCCTTGGGTGGATTTGGTCAGTCGATGGGCCTCGTCGACCAGGACGCACTCGATTTCGTTTTCTTCTTTCGCGGTGGCGCTTTTGACCCAATTTCCGGAATAGGCGAGCAAAGAATCCACGCCTTTTGCGTCTTTATTTTGGCGGATTGCTTCCGCAAAAGCGTGCCGTACGGAGGAGTTTTGCGCGAGATAAAAGGCTTTCCCGAGCTTTTTACAATAGATGGTTCCTAAGGCCTTTAACGCAACCAACGACTTCCCGGTTCCAGGTCCTCCGTTAATGATAAACGTGGCTTTTTTACGGGTGTGAATGCATTCTTGAATCTTCGCCATGATCGCGTTAAACACCACTTGTTGGGCGTCGAACAAGGCGAGGGAATCGTTATGGAGGATGAGGGAATTGACGTTATCCACCAACTGTTTGGTGGGGGCAATCGTGCTCGAATCCAAGCATTCGAAAATGGTCCCATCATCGGGCTTCCTTAAGTAGGTCGTCACGAAATCCCGGAGGCGGCGGTTGTCCGTTTTGAGGAACGTTGGGGAAACGTCGAGCAACCCTTGGAAACGGGAATCCGTTAAGGGATTGCCCTTTTCATCAAGGAAGTTATGGAGGAAAGAACAGGTGTGGATGTGGATGGGGTTATCCGCGACCACCGTATAGAAGTTCTCGAACAATCTCCGATACCCCATCGCTTGTTCGGAGGGGTGAATGGTTTCCCGGACACACCCTTTGGCCACCAAAGCATCGAGATAAGTGATGTTCTCCGAGTTTTGGATTAAGGAGACGTTCCCGTTGGACCATTGCTTGAGTTCGATGATCACGAGGTTTTGGATACCCTCCTCATCGTATCCCGAAAGCATGAAGTCGATTCGGCATTTGTTGGAGGCGAAGATCACGTATTCAATCGCGCAGTAAAGATTTTGGTCGATGCGTCCCTCTCCAAACACGTTGGAGACCCGTTCCAAGGATTGGGAAAAGGCCCGGTCCTGACTGTCGCTGACGCCGATACCTTTCGCCAGGAGGTTTTGTCGCAGGATGGCGTTTAACACCCCGCGGTCCACGTGATCATTAAAAGTCGATAGCCTTTCGCAATAAACGAGATCTCTCATATGCCCCTCAATCTAGAATCCAATCGTCTTGGATTCGATATAACACAAGTATAACACTTAACTTGTTTTCTGTCGAAGAAATGGGGATTCTTGTGGATAAGAAAATGGGCAGGTCTAGCGCTTCCTGCCCTTATTCGAAATCGCGATTGGCTGGGGTGCCCCTTATTTTCGGTAATAGCGAATGCTGGAAGACTGCCCGATTTTGATGACTTTCCCGTCTTTTACCATTTTTGACAATACGAGTTCCACCGTTGAAGGCGATATGTCCGGTAGGATGTCGCAAACCTCTTTTTTCGAGATTGGCACGAGGGAATTGAGCACCGTGGCTTCGATCCTTCCGGCCTTATTGATTTTCTTGGAATTGACCGTGGCGAACCGCTTATCGAGTTCCCGGTAGCAAGATAACAAAGTCATAAGGAAATTGGAGACAAAGAAAAAATAATCGTTTTTGTTTTCGTGCCACCCAATGGAGGACTTCCGCAAGGCCTCATAATACAATCCCTTGTTCTTATTGATTTGTTCCTCGAAAGAAATGTATTTGCCGGCATCAAAGCCGTTCTTGTACAAAAGAAGCAAGGACAATAGTCTAGACATTCTGCCGTTTCCGTCGCTGAAAGGGTGGATGCACAAGAAATCGAGAATGACGCACGGGATTAAGAGAAGCGGATTGATTCCGGAATCATCCCGGGCATCCAAATACGCCAAAAGAAGCTGCCCCATCGCTTTTTCTGTTTCTGCTGCGGAAATCGGCTCAAAACGAACGCGTCTTGTGCCGTCCGGACGAACCTCCATTATCACGTTATCATCGATTTTATAGTGGCCGGCAGCGTTTGGCTTCGATTGAAGCAGAAGGGTTTTGTGCAAATCCAAAATCGTCCTTTCGTCAAACGAAAGTCGATCGAATGCCCCGTGAATGAGATGGAGTGCATCTCGGTATCCGGCGATTTCTTGTTCGTTGTGATTGAGGGGAGCGCTGTTCTCGTTGACGATTGCGCGAATTCTTTCATCGGTTGTGAGAATTCCCTCGATGGCGTTGCTCCCCCTTACGGATTGCACTATGGCGATCTTTTCAAGCTCTGAATAGACGTTGGCGAAATCTTTCTTCCGAGAGGCGTCTCTTTCCTTTAACGAATAGATGCCCGCGAATAGGTCAACGAAAGTCGCGGGGACGTTTCCGAATTTTAGAAAAGAGTAATCGAATGTTTTCATAAAGGTGGTTGCCCTTTCTTCTCTGCATAAATTTTATGATATTTTATGCAAAGATTCAATTTGTTTGTGCAATCCTCTGCATAATTTTTAGGATATTTTATGCAGTGATGATGATGCGTATCCAATTATTGATTGGCCCTATTCCTTTACGTTTCGGGCGGATTGAACAATCTGTTGTTCGATCGTTCTCTTGCCGGAAGTCGATGAATAATGCGCGTTCAATTGTTGCAACTATAATTTTTTGTGCACGAAAACGAATATACGCCCCCTCTATTTTTGAAAAAGAAAACCCCGTGGCGGATTGCCTCGGGGCGAAGAGTTATCGGACGGGCACGAATTCGATGTATCCGCGTTTTCCGATGGGTTCAAGCTGGATTCGCGGGTTAGAGGGGTCAAATTCCACCCCGAATAGGCTGGGGTCGCAATCTTTTTCCGCCTTCCACACTTCTTGAATCGCCGCTTCGAAGTCCTCTTCCTCGAAGGGCTCCCCTTGGAACATTAGGTATTTACACTCGGGTAGTTCGATGAGGTCGAATCCTTCGGGGATGGGCCCGGAGTAGTCTAAGGGGACTTCCGCCCCTTGGACGTATACGCTCGTGCCTTCCGTCACGTATTGTTCGGGCAGCCAAAGGCAAACGGGTTCTCCCGAAATGGATTTGATGGAGGCGAGGATGCCCCAAACATCGCATCCGACTTCTTGGCAATAGGTCCAGTATTCGGTCGCTTGGATGCCCCGTTTGATGATGACTTTCCGTTCCGGCTTGTTGACCAAGGACAAATGAACCGGTTGGTTTTTCATTTCTTTTTTCTCCTTTCTTGGGTATTGGGTCACGATGTCGTAGGAGATAAACAAAGGAATCGGGAAGGGGGACAAGGCGTATTCCTTGGGGTTGCAGCCGTATTCCTTGTAAAAGGCGCGAGTGAAACCGTCCACGCTTTCAAAGCCCCAATTGGAGGCGACGTCGATGATCTTGACCTCGTTGTCCCTTAGTTCCAAGGCAGCCATCTTGAGCTTGGTTTTTCGGACGAACTCCGCGGGTGTCACGCCCAAATACTCAAGGAAAATGCGCCTGGAATACCAAAGGGAAAAGCAAGATACGGAAGACAAGTCGCGCAGGGAAATGGGTTCGCGGATGTGCGATAGGATGTAACGCTGCATCTTGGAAACGGCTTCGAGCTTTTGATCCACGCTGATACCTCTTTTCGACGAACAAAGAATACTAGGACGTCCTAAGCGAATTCTCGACTATTTTTGCTTTTTGATAAATAGGCAAAACAAAAAACGCGGCGAACCGCGTTTTGAGAATCGGAGAAGTTTTAAGCGGCTTTCTTATTCTTTTTCAAAAACAGCAGGAGAAGGAGGACGCTTATCCCCGCGGTGAGGAATTCGGCGATGACGAAACTCCACATGGGTCTTACGTTATCGAAGGATAACCACGCATCAGCCGATGAATCTTACCCCGTTTGGGCTTGGTTTTTAAAAGGGAGAACTCGCAACAATCGGGGATTTAGTTCACAGGAGTTTGCGGAACTTCTTGTTTGCTTTTGATCTTTTGGACGATGAATCGGACCAAGGTCGAAATCCCGGAAGGAAGCAAGCCAAGGATATAGAAGGAGACTAAGAAGATGATGTAATAAACAACAAAGGGGACGTAGGGCTTAATCATCATGTCGATGATGGGGAAGGTCGCGGGGCAATCGGGATGGAGATAGAAAAGCCAAAGGGGAGAGTTCGGGTCCACCGCGTGGGCAATCAAGTTCGCTGAAACCGCGATGAGGGAGCAGAAGATGAAAGCGACATAGCCAAAGGAGACGCCGCGGAAGCCCCGTTTCCCATCGAATCGGTAGCTCGTGAGGATGAAGGCACCTACTCCGCAGATGATGCAATGGTAGAATCCCGAATGCAAAGAGAGGAAGATGTGCAAAGTCTTCACCATCGCGCTCGGATTGACAAAATAGGCGATCCCGGAGAAGAGGACGACGGAAGAACAAAGACCTAACGCGGTTTCTTTGACCCACCCTTTCTTCATGAGGGGAAGGAAGGGGAGAACGTAAAGGGGTAGGGAACAGATTTGGAAGGGAATCAAAGCGATGGTTCCTTCTCCCACGGCAATCGTGTAAATGATTTTGATGATTTCAAGACCCACGAGGCCTATTCCAATGTAAGAGAGGATTCTGGCGCGTTTGGCCTCGTATTTCTCATCGGAGAAGCGGCTCCCGAAAATGCATGATGCCACGAGGACCAGTACCACTAGGGCAATGAAGATGATATGAAGTGTCCCAAACTTCTTCGGATAATCGTTCCACATAATGTTTTGCTTGCAAATTTATCCTATTTAATCATAGAAAAATGGAAAGTACTACCCAAATTTTCAACACATCGTTATTCCTTGTTCAACAATGTGTTGAAAATTGGAAAATCGGGAAAACATGAAGCCCTTCTCCAAAAGGCGGATACCCCAAGTTCAATCAAGCGGGAACTCCATTTCGCGTCCAAAGAAAGAAACCCAATCTTTTTTTCAACAAAAAAGACTTATGCCACCTGATGTTGTCGCCTGCTTAGTCAACCACATGGAAGTTACAGTTTCCGTCTGTTTCATTTTTGGAAACTGGTAATACGAAAATAGCGAAAGAAAAGGGCGCGGTTTTTCGCGCCCAAGGAAATGGTGTAGAAGGATTAGGGGGTGACCAACGCGGCCGCGTTGATGACGGATTGGAGGGTCATCTTGGTGAGAGAATCGGGATAAGAATTGTCATCAATTAAGCCCGCGGCGATGAGCTGGTAGATGGTCGCGTTTTGGATGGCGGTGCGGGTGGCGCTGCCTTCAAGGTCCACGACGCGGGTGGTGGATTCGGTGTAGACGATACCGCGTCCGTTACTCGAATCGACGGTGACGTCGTAGGCGAACAAGGACCAGACGCTCGAGTTGGTGGAAATGTAATAGACTTCACCGGTCGCGGAGGGATCGTAAGTGTAGACCGTTTTGCCGTCTCCGTTGACGGATTTGACGTATTTGTCGTGACGGCTGGAGTTGTCGGTGGTGGAGAAGACGTTTCCGCCGTAAACCTTATACAAAGTGAGGTCGTTGACGGTCGATCCGAGTTCGCCGAGGGTGCAATCCGAATCGATGAGGGCGTCCACAATCGCGGAGGGGTTCGAAGGATCCTTGGTCAAGACGGTGGAAATCTTGATTTTCGTCATGTCGAAGGAATTCAGAGATCCGACGGTAATCTTTTCGGGAGTATCGATCGCTGGGTCGTTAATGGCATCGAGCAAGCAATCGTAGAGGCCTTCGTTTCCCGTGTAAGGAAGGACGGTGGTGAGCCCGATGTTATCGGTATTGATGCCAGTGGAGAGATTGCTCAAGGTGATGTTCTCGTAGGTCAAACCGGTCATCTGCTCGAGCATGGTACGGAGGGTGCTATCCGCGGCAAGGTTGAGGACGGTCGAGAGTTTGATGGAGTCGGTGGAGAAGGTGGAAAGATCGGTGAGGGTGATTTCTTCCCAGGATTTGCCGGTGCCTTGGCTCAAGATGTCCTTGATTTCCGCGGAGGGGCTCGTCATGACAGTGGCTAAGTGGACGAGGTCGATATTGAAGGCGGTTTCGCCGGAGAGTTGGCCAAGGGTGATTTGGGCGAACGAGGCGTCGTAATCGCTGGTATCTCCACCCGTGGCTTCAACGAGGACTTTGACGACGATCGAGTTCGGGTTCGAAATGATGCTGTTGAGGTGGACGTTGGTTAAATTGATGTCTTTGATGTCCGCGACGGTGATTTCATTCCAGGTTTTCGGGGCACGGAGGTCTTCGAGGACGTCTTTGAGGGCACCCGCTTCGCTCTCCTTGATGATGGAACTGATCGGGGTGGATTCCAAATCCGCGTCATTGATGTGACCCAAGGTTAAGGTTTCCCAAGTGACGGATGGATCCGAGTCTTTGCACGCTCCAACGAGGACGTCGTAGAGCATTTCGTTGTCCACGGTTTTATCGCCGAGGATGGATTTGAGTTTGATGCGATCCATGTCGATGTTTTTGATATCGCCAAGGGTCAAATCTTCGGGGCTTCCTTCGGATTTGCCGGAGGCGTCAAAGAGAACATCGTAGGTCGCTTTGTTGGAAGCATAATCGCCGAGAATGACGGTGAGTTTGACGTTGTCGGGGTTCAAACCATCGAGGTCACCGACGGTGATGTTGTCCTTCGTGAGGCCTTTCGCGGGATCGGTCGCGCCGAGAATGATGTCGTACATGTTTTCGTTACCGGCGTAGGGGAAGACGTCGATGAGTCGAATGCTTTTCGCGATTTCATTGGCGTTGATCGAACCAAGGTCGGCGATTGTGTGGTCGCCCAAGATGGTGCGGATGATACTGTCGCTTTCAACCGGGGTGATGGATTCGATGAGGTTGATGGCTTTGTTCTGGACCAAACGGGTTCCGATGATTTGGAAGAGGTCGAGGACATTTACATCCTTCAAAGCCGGGTAGTACCAATCTTTATCCGCGGCTTCCGGGACCATCATACCCTCTTTGTCGAAGACGCGAGCATAGACGTTATTGCCTCCTTCCGAGGAGACGCAGTAGTAATAAAGTTCAGGGAGGAAAGAAGAAGAGGTCGGATCGACGGCTTCTTTTTGTTCGACGGTGAGCAAATCCCAGTTGTTCATGACGGAGATTTTGCCCAAATCACCGAGGGCGTCACCGAGTTCCAAAGAATTGATGGTCGCGGTGACTTGGATTGAACTCATAAGGACTTCGCCAACGTTGGAGAAATCGTTGAAACGGATGCCTTCGAGGGTTTCCCAATCGACCGTGAAGTATTTCTCGAGGTCGTTTTCTTCCATGACCTTTTTGAGCAAGTCGGTCACAAAGGGGACATCGCTGACGCCATAATTGCTGTAGTTGGTCAAAATGGAAAGAAGGCTTTGATTTTGCAGTTCCGGGGAAATGTAGTCGTCCTTGTTATCGACGTTGAAGTAGGTTCCAACGGGGACCACGCCGATGGCGACAAATCCGGCGACTCCGATGAGGATAAACGAGGATACAAATCCAAAGAGCCACCAGAGGAAATTCTTTAATGCTTTCATTGAGGGTTACCTCCACCGTTACATTATCCGCAAAAACCTCCGTTCCGAAAATAATCTTTCTGTTTTTTTCACTATTAAAGAACATGCGCCCGTGAGATTGAGGGCAAAATCAAAGAAAAAGGGGGTGAATTACCAACGTTTGAAAGGTAAGCATTGCAACAATCGAACGGTCGTATTGAGCCCACCAAATGTTGCGTTTTGGTTGTCCGTTCATCGGAATATGAATACCGTTCTCCTCTCTTTTTGTTTCAAAAGCGATGAATTGTTGCGATGTGGAAGAATTGTTTCGAAATTATTGTTTTCGTTTGGAATTCATTCACGGCAATCTGAGAGACGCTTTTCTTCTATATGCCAATCCCGATTCGGTTGAGGTATTTACCATTTGATTATGTCGGGAATCACCTTGATGAAATTCGCTGAAAAATCTGAATGGATCTGCTTGCCTTTTGGAGCCAAACCTTCTAGTATTTCGACACCGACGAAAGAAGGGACATCAAGAAGCGCCTTCGCAGCTTAGGGCGCTAGCAACTCCGAGGGAAAAGGCCTCGGTAAGTGCTCGCTGCAGCCTCTCCCCACAAGAGGAACGATGTCGCCTGGTGAAGAAGAGGTTCTCCTTCCCCATTGTGGGAAGGTTTTTCGTCGAAGCACGAAAGGAACATCCATGAAAAAAGAAAAAATCTTGTTCACCAGTGAATCCGTCTCGGAAGGTCACCCCGACAAAGTCGCCGATCAAATCGCCGACGCCGTTCTCGACGCCTGCTTGGCGTTAGATCCGGACGCCCACGTCGCCTGTGAAGTCTTCACCACCACCGAATTCGTTTTGATTGGCGGAGAAATCTCCTGCAAAGGCAAAGTCGATTACGAAGGCATCGCCCGCAAAGTGTTACGCGATATCGGCTATACCTCCCCAGAACTTGGTATTGGCGCGGATACCTGCGAAGTCAAAGTCGTCGTGAAAGAACAATCCGCGGATATCGCCCGAGGCGTTGTCCGGGGAGACATCCTTGAACAGGGTGCGGGGGACCAAGGCATTATGTTTGGCTATGCGACCAACGAATCCGCGGGATACATGCCCCTTCCGATTTCCATCGCCCATAAACTCGTCCGTACCGCGACTACCCTCCGCAAAGAAGGAAAGTTCCCGGGCGCCCGGCCGGACATGAAGTCCCAAGTTACCATCGATTACACCGATCCCAAGAATATCCGTATCCAAACCGTTTTAATGTCCATTCAGCACGATCCCGATGTGGACATGGATGCCTTCAAGGCTTTTGTTCACGAGAACATCATGGTTCCCGTCGCGAAGAGTTTTGGCCTCAACTCCGATTTCGAGGTTCTCATCAACCCAACCGGACGTTTCGTCATCGGGGGACCGGATGGAGATACGGGATTAACGGGTCGTAAGCTCATCGTCGATACTTATGGTGGCAGCGCTCGACATGGGGGTGGCGCCTTCTCTGGCAAAGACCCCTCGAAAGTCGATCGCAGCGCTTCCTACTACGCCCGCTACATCGCCAAGAACTTGGTGGCCGCGGGAGCCGCGGATCGCTTGGAAGTCCAACTTTCCTACGCGATCGGCGTGGCCAAACCCCTTTCGATCTCTTTGTCCACTTTCCACACCGCCCATTACCCCGATGAAGTGATTTTGGAAGCCATCGATACCTTCTTCGACGCCCGTCCCGGGGCGATCATCTCGGGATTTGGAATGACGCGCCCAACCTGGAAATACGCGGACACCTGCAATTACGGAGTCTATGGACGCCCCGATATCGACGTTCCTTGGGAAAAACTCGATAAAGTGGAAGAACTCCGCGCGTTCCTTGCAACTCGTGAAGCCTTGAAATAAACAAGTTTCAACGCATAGTAATTCCCAAAATTTTAGACATTGTATAAAGGGTTCGTTTCCGAAATCTAGGCCATTTATCGAAGGAATTGATTTCTGAATTCCCTCAAGGCTTGAAACCGCTTACATTTTCGGAAATGTCAACCCTTTTTCTTTCTTGTTTTCCGCATACAATAAGAGTGTGGTCCTAGGAGGACAATGTAGATGAAATACCAAATCATTGGCAAGAACATCGAAGTGACCGAAGCCATCCGCGATGACATTCAGCGCAAGCTCCATCGCATGGACAAGTACTTCGTGATCAACGATGATGTCCTTTGCCGCGCCGTCGTTCGTAGTTACACCGTCGGCGCCAAAGTGGAAATCACCATCTTCACCAAACAGATGGATTTCCGAGCGGAGGTCAAAAACGACGACCTCTATGCCGCCGTCGATTTAGCGATCGACAAACTCGAAGGTCAGATGCGCAAACTCAAGACGCGCATGGACCGTGCCAAAGAATCCGATTCCCTTGGCCGAGCGTTGGCCATGGAAAATATCCGGGAATACGAAGAAGAAGAACCTGATGAAATCGTCCGCACCAAATCGATTCGCCTCGAACCGATGAGCATCGACGAAGCCATCACCCGCATGGAGGCCCTCGGCCATTCCTTCTTCATGTATCTCGATGAGGAAGACGACCAAATTGCCGTGGTCTATGCCCGTATCGATGGCGGTTATGGCGTCATCGAAGCGGAGAACCGCCTCGCCTAATTCGCCTTATCCGAGCCAAGGGAGCAATCCTTTGGCTCTTTTTTCTTCTCTTGGGTGAATTTTCCTCCATCTCGGAGTATATTCATTCCATATGAGCGGTAAAGTCTTAGTCACCGACCTCGACGGAACCCTTTTCTTCCCGAAGTCGCACGTTCAAATGATTCCGAAGCAGAACGTGGAATTCCTGAAGAAATGGACCGCCGACGGAAACCTCCTGGTCCTCAATTCCAGCCGTGGGGAATACTATGCCAAGAAGATTTACGATCGTTTTGGCATCCCCTTCGATTTCATTGGATGCGACGGGGCCTATGTCCGGGCGGATGGTAAGGTCATTAAGGAAGCTACTTTTGAACCGGAACCCTTCAAGAAACTTCTCATGGTCCTCAAGAGGGATTTCAAACCCTCTTTGTTCATCGGCTCCACCAAGGATTACCCAATTCTCCAATCCAAAGCCCACAACACCTTCTTCGGCACGTTGTTCTACAGCCTCTACTCCATGGTCCAGTTCGTTTATCACGAACCCTGCATCCGAAGCGATACCTTCTTCTACAACGAAATCGAGAAGAACCGCATGAGCAAGATGATGGTTTGCATCGGCTTAACGAAAAAGAAGCAACGCCTCGCTTACCACCTGACCCAAGTCCTCTCCCGCCACTACCCCGAATTCCGCTTTTTCTGGATGAACCAATTTATCGAAATCACCCCTAAGGGGTGCGATAAAGGCTCTGGACTAGAGTTTTATCTTGACTATCGGGGCATATCAAAAGAAAATGTTACGGTTATCGGGGATTCCGGTAATGACATTCCGATGTTCGACGCGTTCTATGAGCAGAGCTACTGCATGGAACATGGGCCCAAAGAAGTCCAAGTCCACGCCAAGCACGTCATCAAGCGCGTCAGCGACCTCGTAAAACTGCTATACCCGTCTGAGGATAGCAAAATCCCCGCTCCCAGAAGAAAGAAAGAAGAAAAACGATGAATCAAAACACCGAAACCGTCGTCACCCTCATCCACTACAACGTGGCCGTTCGTGACACTTTGGAGTATTGCCTCCAAAAGAACGCCTATGACGTGAATCTCTTCGGCGCGAAGAAGAACACCCTTCTCTCCGAAGTCGATAACCCGACCCCCCTCAAATCCATCTTGGATCACTCGGGCGACAACGGCAAAAAGATGGACGAAGCCATCCGCGCCATGGTCGAAGAAGTTTATGGCGAGAAATCCACCATCTGCAAAGTCTCCGGTGGCAACCTCGTGGTCGACCACGCCCAACACCTTGCCATCTTTGCCCACGTCCTTCCCATCCACGACAACATCACCGCGATGATCCGCGGCGTCATTGCCGATGGGGAAGCCAAAGCCGCCCAGGCCAAGAGCGAAGAAGAAAAAGCCGCCCTTTCGATGGCGGAGGCCCGCAAACTCTGGGCTGCCGAAGACGCCATGTTCCGCGCCGTTGCCTTCCTCACCCTCGTCAACGAGCTCAACAAACTCTTCAACGACTACAATATCGCCCGTAACGAAGCCCATGGGGAAAACACCCCGGCTTCCAACTTCATCGGTCAAGACATCCAAAAAGTCATCGGTTACATCAATGGCTGCCGTCAAAACGCCCTTGCCACCAACTTGGTCTACAAGTCCATGGAAGACAAGATCAACGCCCTTGTGGAAAACTGCATCGGCCGTCGTGACCTCCCCGCCGGCAAGCGTTTCCCGGATGTCCAACGCGAAGTCCTCGAGACCATCAACCTCTATCTCCGTGACGCCGAAGCGGCCATGAACGCCATCTACCCCGACATGGTCAAAGGCCTTATCGAACAAGTGAAGGCCGACCAAGCCAAGGCCGAACAAGCCAAAGCGCAAGCCTAAGGAAGATAATCCATGAGCAAGAAGAACCATTCTGCACGCAAAGAGCGCTTCTGGTACATATTGGGCGGATTCTTGGCATTTGCCGGTTTGGTCTTCCTGATCTTCGGGATCATCGGCGACCATATGCCGGTGAAGGCCAGTGACAACTGGGTGATCTATTCCCAAGACATGTGGCTCACCAATTGGAGCGGCATGGGATACCGTTACTGGGGCCTCATCTTGTTGGGTGTGGGAACCCTCATCGCCGTCATTGCCCTCACCTATTTCGCGAGCAGCGGCGACCGTGACTCCGAACGCGCGGCCCGTCGTGCCCAACGTCTCGCCCTCGAAAGCGAAGAGGCCGAGGTCGTCGAAGAAACTCCTTCCGCGAACTAAGCTGTTTCCTCCAATATCGCCACCTCCTTCCGAGGTGGCTTTTTCATCCCCTTATCCGATAGTAAAGAGGGGAGAACACCCGTAAGGAAATGTTGCCTGTCAAGCCTTGAATTTGGGTTTTTGGGCGGTATATTTTCCATGTTTCGAAAGGAGTGCATTCGTTTATGGCGAAAAAACACAAAATCAACAACAACCTCATCTACGCGATTGTCATGCTCATCCTTGGCATCCTCTTGATCGTCGGGGGAGCCGGATTTGCCCAGAACGCCCTCGGGATCCTCATCACGGTCCTCGGCGCCGTCTTGGTGGTCTATGGTATCCTCGACCTCGTGGCGAAGAACTTTGCAAACGGGGTGATCTATCTCCTCTTTGGCATCCTTCTCATCGTCTTTGCCTGGACCATCGCTTGGGTCGCGTTCGTGGTCCTTGGCGCCGTCTTGCTCCTCGCGGGCATCATCAACATCGTCCACGACAAGAAGAAAAACCTCGTGAAGAACATCTTGAGCTTGGTCCTTGGCGTCCTCGCGTTATTGCTCGCGTTTGGGGTACATGGTGCTTGGGCGTTCGTCAACATTATCTTCTACATCCTCGGGGGTCTTTGCATCCTCGAAGGTCTTGTCGTTCTCCTCTACGCGATGAAGCGATAAGGAAAACCTTTCTTTCTTTGGGGCCGGAATTCCGGCCCTTTTTTATATATAAAAGGATAAGGGGAGATAGGAATTGTTCGGCAAACGAAACGTAAGTGATATTTGCTTTTGCTAATTTGAGGGAAACCAAGTAACCTAATGGAAGCATGAAAACAACGATTGGCATCTTCCTAACGTCTCTATTCTTCTTAACGGGGTGCTCCTCCGCCTCTTTGATTTCCGTTCAACCCAAAGGGGCCTATGCCTCCACCTCCGTGAGCGACGGGCAAATCATCGATCTCAATCCCGTCAGCGAAGAGGACATCCGTTCCTATTATTCTTCTTTAAACTCCCTATCCGCGGAAGAACGTTCGGGGACGAATCTGCTCAAGAACCTAAAGCCAATCCTCTCGAACAATCAGAAGTACTATAGCTACGACTCCGGCTCCTCCAACAACCCCAACCCCTTATGGAAGATGTATGAAATCACCGATCGCGATTGGGATTTGTCCCCCGCGAGCGAGCTTTCGACTTACGATGCATCGACCAATACCATCCAAGGTTATACTTATTCGGCCTCAAATCCTTCTCTCCATGTTTTGTATATCGACCGAAACATTCCAAACCAAGTCATCAGCGGATCCGCTTACCATAACACGGGTTCCTGGGACTATAACCGGGAACACATTTGGATGAAGAGCTATGGGATGCAGGAAAGCACTTCCCCCGTTTCCGCCGGAGCGGGCGGTCGAGGCGATCCCCATCACCTCTGGCCAAGCGCGGGCATCATCAACACCGCCACCCATAACGACGCGGTTTATGGATACGTCGTGGATTCGGCACGCGTTGACAAAGATCCGGAGAATAACCCCCAATACAACGGGAACTACCGTGGCGCCAGCCGTACCCTCGGGGGAACCAAAGACGTCTTCGAACCTCAGGATTCCGATAAAGGGGACATCGCCCGCGCCCTCTTTTACATGGCCGCCCGTTATAACTCTTACGCGGGGGCGGATTCCGATGAGTTCAACATCAACAACCCGAACCTTTTCTTAAGCGACGTGGTCGCCCCCTCCGCGGGATACAGCACCTCCACGGATGCCTTTACGGTCGGCATCCTCCACGATTTGCTTGAATGGAATCGCCTCGATCCTCCCGATGAATTCGAAATCCACCGGAACGATTTGGTGTATTTGAACTACACGAATAACCGCAACCCCTTTATCGATTTCCCCTCTTGGGCGGAAGACATTTGGGGCAAGGCCGTTGAGGGGACTTTGGATTATGAACCCACCGGCAAAGCCGCTTCCCCGTTAAACGATACCATCTCCGCTTTTTCCGCGGAGGTCACCCCTTCCATTGAGGTATCCTCCTCTTCCCTTTCCGTTACAAGTGGAAGTAGCCTCACCGTCAGTGCCACCAACAACGTTTCCGGTTCGATGTCTTGGAGCGTCGCGGATCCCTCCATCGCGACCTTATCCGCCTCTTCTTCCAGTAGTGGCGAAGAAATCACGGTCACGGGGGTAGCCCCTGGAACCACCACCGTCACGGTTTCCTTGACCGTGAATGAAGTGGTTTATTCCGCCGAAATCGAAGTGAAAGTCGTTTCGGAGAAGAAGGACACGTTGACCAAGGAAACCACGGTTTCCGCCGGGGCGGGAGGATCCTATAAGGATTGGACCTACGATAGTCCCGTCCTTGGAAACACTTATGTAGGGAATACGATTGCCGCGGTGGATTACATCCAAATGCGTTCGGATAATAGCAATTCCGGCATCGTCATCAGCAAGTCCTCCTGCAACATCCATCAAATCGATATCGAGTTCAACGCCAAGACGGCCGAAGGAAGGGTTCTTAACGTCTATGGCAGCAATACCGCATATATGTCCCCCGCGGATTTGTATTCCGAAAACACCCAAGGCACCCTTTTGGGCAGCATTACCTATACCGCGGGATCCCCCATGGGGTCCTTGCTCCTCGATACGGATTATCCCTATATCGGCATCCGTTCCAAAAGCGGTGCCCTCTACTTAACTTCCGTATCCTTCACCCCCGGGGAAGCGGCGGAAGAAGAACCGGTCGCGACCTCCATCACCGCGACCTGTGAGAAGGAATTTCGTCCCGGAGACACCATCTCCAAGGAGGATATCGCCGTCAAAGATAACCTCGGGAACGTCCTTGTTGATTATGAATTCACGGGGGAGGGGTACTTGTTTACCTACGAAGATACCCTCGAAAACGGGGTCGGTTCCGTTAAGAAGTTCACCGTTTCTAGCGGGGATCTCCTCACGGAAGTCGAAGTGAACGTGAAACGGAATGTCTACGTTGCCCCGGAAGGTGGGGAACTCGTGATCGATTCCACCTTCTTATCGGGACATGGCATCCCCACCTCTTCCTCCACCGCGGGAAATGGAACGTTCACCGACTCCACCACGGGAGTGAGCTTCGCCTATGCGGGAACCTATCTATACACTTCCTCGGGCAGTACGTACCTCTCGTTTGGGAAGTCCAACGCGGGGGAATTCCATAATACGTCCCCCTTATCTTTACCGATCTCCGCGGTTGCCCTGTCCTATCGCTTGGGATCTCCGGAAGGGAACCTCCGGGTATCCAAAGACGGAACGACCTACGTCCTTGTTTCGGAAGCGGACCTCGCGGGGGAATCCTATTATTACTTCAAGGTGGATTACGAAGGAATCGAAGTCAGCGCCTATACCAACATCGCCTCCATCACCTTGTCCCTTCGCGGGAAGGAGAGCCTCGTTAACCTCGTGAATTACCTCATGGAATCCGATACGGAAGGACAATGCGAGGGTAAACTCGCGAAAGCCCTTCAAATCTATGACTCCTTATCCGCGACCGAACAAAACGAATTCGATTCGAGCCTCGATTATTGCGTTTCCAAGGCCCGGGAACGCCTTTCCGCGTGGAAAGTTGCCCCCAAAGGCGGGACGTCCCTGCAAGGGTTCCCGAGCCTTCCTTCCCTGGACTACTTGCCCATCGTCCTGGTTGTCGGATGCTTCTTGCTGGGAATCGGAGGGTATTGTTTCCTCCAAATATCGACAAAAAAGAGACATTAATGTCCTAGCATTCTTCTTTTCCCTGAAGTAGAGTGTTGGCATGAGGAAAAAGAAGAAACGCATTCACAAGTTCAAGCGTTTGTCGCGCCGCTTCATCATCGCCCTGATGCTCGTCCTCCAGGTGCTTCTTTTGGTGCTCATCGGGTATTTATCCACCGCCCAAAAGGATCAAGGATGGGTGTTCTGGACGTTCTATGTCTTCGTCAGCATCCTAAACGCCGCCGCGCTCGTCCACATCGTATATGTCCATGGGGACCCTGCCTTTAAGGTGCCCTGGATCATCGCCCTTTTGGCATTGCCGGGAGTCGGCGTCCTCATTTACCTCGTGTTCCGTACCCATCCATTGCCGAAGGACACCCAACTGTTACTCCGCGAAACCGGGGAAAAGGCATCGCGGTATTTCCCTCCCGCGGAGGCGAAGGAAAAGGCGAAGAAAGACCCTTACTTCAATGCGTTCGCCTTAATCGAATCCTCTTCCTTTTTCCGCCTGAGCGAAGGCAACCGTTTCAAGTACTACAAAAACGGGGAGACCTTCTTCCCCGAATTCATCGAACGCCTCAAAAGCGCGAAGGAATTCATCTTCTTAGAATTCTTCATCGTCGCGGATGGCATCATTTTCGACCAAATCCATGACATCCTGGTCCAAAAGGCCCAAGAAGGGGTGGATGTCCGTTTCGTCTACGATGACGTCGGGTGCTTCACGACCGTCTCGGTGGATTTCTACAAGCAACTCCAAAAGGAGGGGATCAAGTGTTATCCCTTCAATAAAGTGGGTTTCTTGCTCCTTGGTTTCTACAACAACCGTTCCCACCGGAAAATCGCGGTCATCGACCACGATTACGCCTATACGGGCGGGATGAACCTCGCGGATGAATATGCGAACGCGGAAGAACGCTTCGGCTATTGGAAGGATTCCATGATCCAAATGGAGGGGCCCATCATCTCCACGATGATCGCCATCTTCCTTTCGGATTACGACATCGCGCGGAGAAAAGTCGATTCCTCCGAATACGACCGCTTCTTGGACCATGTTTACCCAACCTACGAAGATGGGGGATATGCCCTCGCCTTTGGAACGGGGCCCGAAAACTTCTATCCCCTGCGGCTAGGGGAACTCAATTTTACCGAGATGATCCACGCCGCGAAGGAAACCATCGACATCTGCACCCCGTATTTCATCCCATCCGACGAACTCCTCCACGCGATCGAACAGGTGGCCTTGCGAGGGGTCCGCGTCCGTTTGTTCTTGCCCCAAATCCCGGATAAGAAGATCCCCTATCTCATCGCCAAATACCATATCCCCTACTTGAACAAAGTCGGGGTGCAGGTGTATTTCTTCACCCCGGGATTCAACCACGAAAAGACGATGATCGTCGATGGCAAACTCGCGTTCGTCGGCTCCATCAACATGGACTATCGAAGCCTCGTCCACCACTTTGAAAACGGCATCACCATCTATGGGGGTGAGGTCATGGGTGACATCCAAGAGGACTTCAACGAAATGGCGGAAGCTTCCACGCGCGTCCCGAACTCGTTTTCCCTCACCGCTTGGCAAAAGATCCTCGTGGCCCTCTTAAGCGTCTTCTTCCCCCTCCTATAAATTTTGGAAACTCAATAATGGTTTTCCCATGAAAGGGCTTTCGTGGAAGCCTTGGCGATTTTTCCGATTTTATCGATTGAAAGATTTGTTTTCGTGCACTATATTTCTTGCGCGAAAAGAGAAACTGACCATGTACCGCAATGACCTACGACCCACGATCGTGACCTCCTTCATCGAAGAATTCAATCTCCATGGACCCAAACTCACTTTGGACAAAGTGGCCTCCCGCATCCATATTTCCAAGAAAACCATCTATCGTTTTTTCCGCAGCAAAGACGATATCTACGCCTATCTTCTAAACGAAGCCTGCACGATGATTCACCGCGAACAAAGCGCAATCGCCGCGGATCCGAACCGTTCCACCCGACAAAAGATCATCGATATCCTCACGATCCCAAGCGTCTATGAAACCCGGATGGATATCTCGAAGCTCCCGATGCTGGAAACCGAATCCCCCGCGATCTTCAAAAACTTCCTCCACGCGTTTGAAATCTCCTGGAACGACGTTTCTTCCTTGCTTCTCCAAGGGCAGGAAGAGGGAATCGTGAAGAAGGACATCAACGTCCCCCTCGCGGTGGGTTACCTCGAAGGATGCCTCCAACATCTCTTCATCACCCCGTTGCTCAAAACCGCGAAACTGACCTACACGGAAGCGATCCACCAACTCGTGGACACCTTCCTCTTCGGGGCATTCGTCGAATAAAACGAAAACAGGATGGTCGGAACCATCCTGTTTTTCGTTATTTTTAAACTTTCAATGGGAATCGCTTAAGACCATCAAGGTCTCGCAGGGGAGTCCCATGGTTTCTTCCCCGTGCAACTCCTCCAAGGTGATGAGGGTCAATGCCGCGACGGGAACCCCTCCCGCCTCGACGACGATCCTCTTTAAGGCATCGAAGGTTCCTCCCGTGGCCATTAGGTCATCCACGAGCAAGACCTTTGCCCCTTCGGGAATCACCCCTTCGGGGATTTCGATGCTCGCGGTGCCGTATTCTAAGGCGTAACTGGCTTTTATGGTTTTCCCCGGCAACTTGCCCGCTTTCCGGCCCATGATGAATCCCTTACCGAGTTTATACGCAAGGGCGGCCCCGAAGATGAATCCCCGGGATTCGGCCCCGATGATGTAATCGGGGGAATATTTTTCGGCGAGCTTGGCCAGGTCGTCGATGACGCTTTGGAAGGCCGGGCCGTTTGCCACAAGAGGGGAGATGTCCTTAAAGGAGATTCCCTTCTTGGGGAAGTCCGGGTAAACGCCGATATGCTTTTCGTAGTCCATGGAATGGTTGCCTCTCTAACGGAATAATTCTAATGGGAATCCATAAATACACAAGAAGAAAGCCCCTCTAAGAGGATGCTTAAAGGGGCAGGGATACAATATTTTTGATTACGCCAACTTGGTCGCGTACTTGACGATGAAGAGGATGACGAAGGCGAGGGCGCATCCCGCGACCACGATATCGCTCTTCTTGAATTTGCCGGAAGCGGCCTTCATGACGGAGTAGAAGAGGAATCCCGCGGCGATGCCATCGGAGATGGAGTAGCTGACGGTCATGAACAAGACGGTCAAGAAGCCCGAACCGACGGCAATCCAATCGTGCCAATCAAGGTCCTTTAAGCCCGAGAACATGCAGACGCCGACGTAGACGAGGGCAAGTCCCGTGACCGCGGGGGTCGAGAACATCGATAAGGCGGGATAGATGAGGAGCGATAGGGCGAAGAGGAGGCCCGTGGTCACCGCCGCTAAGCCGGTGCGGGCACCCGCGGAGACACCGGTCGTGGATTCCACGAACGAGGTGACGGTGGAAGTGCCGCAGACGGCGCCAAAGCAGGTACCAATCGCGTCGCATACCATCGCGCCGCGGTCGGAGACTTTCATGTTGCCATCCTCATCGATCATGCCGGTTCCTTGTTCCACACCCACCAAGGTGCCGGTGGTGTCGAAGAAGTCGGTGAAAAGGAGGGCGAAGATGAGCGCATAGCTTTCCGGACGGGCAAAGCAAGTGAAGCCATGGAACACGCTGCCGAAGATTTTGCCGAAGTTGCCTACGCTCGAAATGTGGTAGCTCGAATCATAGAACGGGGCGAAGCCTTCCACCCCCGAACTGCCGAGGATGCCGCAAACCACACCCATGACGAGAATCGAAATGATGACGCCGAACTTCTTGATCCAGAAGATGACGCGGTTTTTCTCGGGGAGAGAGGAGATGGCGACGATGAGGATGATGCCGATGAGGCCCACGAGGACGGTCGGATCGGCAAAGCTGCCAAGGGCGACTTTGGTGGCGCTGTTCTCCACGATGATGCCCATGTTTTGGAGACCGATGAAGCCGATGAAGAAGCCGATGCCGGCGGAAATGGCGATTTTGAGCGACTTGGGGATGGAGCGGACGATCCAAGCGCGAAGCGGGGTGATGGAAATGATCAAGAAGAGAATGCCATCGACGAGGACGACCATCATCGCTTCCGCGAAGTTGTAGCCCATCGTGAGAAGGACGGTGAAGGCGATGAGGGCGTTGAGGCCAAGTCCCGAGGCCAAACCGATCGGGAGTTTGCCAACGATGCCCATCAAGATGGTGGAGACCGCGGCCGAGATGGCGGTGGCGGCGAAGACGGCGGCGTTGAGCTCGGCGACCGTTGCCCAGACATCTCCGTAGATTAAGACATAGACGACGTCCCCGACGAGTTTCATGTTCCCGTTGGCAACCCCGAGGCCCGCCGTTCCGACGTTGGCCCAGTTGCCCGAGAGCATTCCCGCGTTGAGGGGCAGGATGTAGAACATCGCCAAGAAGATGACGAGTCCGCCGAGTAATTCGCGAAGGATGTTCGATCCCCGCTCGCCGATATGGAAATACCGGTCCAGGAAAGAGCCGAATTTGGTCTTGGGCTTCCAAGAGGGTTCGGGGGTTTCCACGATTCTTTCTTCTGCTTCCATTTTTTCCTCCTTATTCGGATAACAGGTCGACGTCTCTTGGAAAAAAGAAAAAATACCGCTCCGAGGATCTTTTTTCACTTTTCAAAGAGTTTTGGTTTCGACACAACACTATAGGCCTCTTTCTTTGCATTATTCCACCTTCGGTTGCCTGAAAGCGTTTTCGTCCAACCGACCCTTTTTTTGCCAAAAAGAGTTGGCTATCATATACGGAAAGGTAAAGTTTGGAGGACCCCCATGGAAATCAACAAAATGCCGTCCGTTCACGTTTTGGACCATCCTTTGCTTCTGCACAAAATCTCGCAGATTCGCAAAGTGAGCACCCAAACCAACGAATTCCGTCAACTCGTCAAGGAGATCGCCGTCATCGAAGGGCTCGAAGCCTTCCGCGATCTGCCGACCCAACTTGTCAAAATCCAAACCCCGTTAGAAGAAACCGTCCAACCCGTCATCGATCCGGATTCCCTCTGCTTCGTCCCGATCCTCCGCGCGGGTCTTGGAATGGTCGACGGCCTCTTGGACCTCATCCCCGGGGCCCACGTCGGGCACATTGGGATGTACCGCAACGAAGAGACCCACATGCCCGTGGAATACTTCTGCAAACTCCCGAAGAACATCGCCGACCTCGACGTCTATCTCATCGACCCGATGCTCGCCACCGGGGGAAGCGCCATCGACGCGGTGGAAGCCCTCTATAAACGCGGGGTCAAGAAACTCCATTTCCTCTGCATCATCGCCGCTCCCGAAGGGGTGAAAGCCTTCTATGATAAGTACCCCGAAGTCCCCCTCTTCATCGGGGCGCTCGACCGGCAGCTCAACGAAAACGCCTACATCTGCCCAGGACTTGGGGATGCGGGCGATCGAATCTTCGGCACCATCCAATAAGCAAAAAGGGAACGGACGACCCGTTCCCTTTTTTGATGCCAATTATCGTTTCTTGTCGACTTCCATTCTCTCGATGTCTTCCCCCGCGGCGCTATAGACGTAAGGGATGTGACGGTCGAGCTCGTCGTAATCGAGCCCATACCCCATCAAGAACAGGGAATCGTTGATTTCCTTGCCGACGAAATCGACGTCCACTTCGAGTTGTCGGAGGGGACGCTTGTTGAAGAGGGCGCAGACGAGAATCTGCTTGGGTTTGTATTTTTGGTAGATGTATTCCTTGAGGTAATACATGGTAAGTCCCGTGTCGACGACGTCTTCCACGAGGACGACGGTCCTTCCCTCAAGATTCGTGTGGATGTCGTTCTCCAAATTGATCTTGCCGGTGGATTTTTTGCCAACGTAGGAACGGACTTTGATGTAATCGATGTAGATCGGGCATTTGATCTGCCGCGTCACGTCCGCGAAAAAGTAGAGGGCGCCCTTCATGACCGCGATGACCACGGGGATTTTTTCTTCGCTCTTGAGGCGCGCGGTTAACTGACGCCCCAAACGGCGGTTGATGGTTTGAATCTGCTCACTCGTCAAAACGACTTCGTCTCGCATGGATATCTCTCCCTTGTATTAGCTTAGTTTATTCGTTGACGAATCGGGAAATCAACCAACCGGGCCATGAAAGCGCTATCTTACTAGGGTATTTCGCCCCTTTCCGTTGTAGTATATAGAAAAGTGGAGGTTCCCATGAAACTATCTTCCCCTCGTTTGGCGCTTACCTACGATGATTTGCTTTTGGTTCCCAAGCATTCGGAGGTGATTCCGAATGAAGTGGACGTTTCCACTCGTTTATGCCGCGGGATTACCCTGAAATGCCCGATTTTATCCGCGGCGATGGACACCGTATCCGAATCCTCTTTGGCCATCGCCCTCGCCCGTGTGGGTGGGCTCGCGATCATCCATAAGAACATGAACATCGAGGACCAGGCAAAGGAAGTCCGAAAGGTCAAAGAAGCCAGTCCATTGCGCCCATCCGCTTCCGTTGACGAATCCGGACGCTTGCTTGTCGGGGCGGCCCTTGGGGCCAACCCCGAGATGCTGGATCGCGCGAAGGCGTTAATTGAATCCGGCGTGGATGTTCTTTGCCTTGATTCCGCGCATGGGGATTCCCAAAACGTGATCGATAAGGTCGCCTTACTCCGTCAAACCTATCCTAGCATCCCCATCATCGCGGGCAACATCGTGACTCCGGGGGCCGCGAAGCGTTTGGCGGAAGCGGGCGCGGACGTGGTCAAGGTCGGGATTGGCCCCGGATCCATCTGCACCACCCGCGTGGTCGCGGGGGTTGGGGTTCCCCAAGCCACCGCGGTGGATGACGTGGTCCAAGTCGCCAAAGAACTCGGGGTTGGGGTCATCGCCGATGGGGGAATCCGTTATTCGGGGGACATCGTGAAGGCCCTCGCCTTAGGCGCGAACGCCGTCATGCTGGGTTCCATGCTTGCCCGGGCGGAGGAAGCCCCGGGAGAAGTCACCGAAATCAACGGGAAGAAGTACAAATCCTATCGCGGCATGGGCTCGTTAAAGGCCATGACCAAAGGAAGCGCGGACCGTTACTTCCAAAGTTCCAAGGGGAAACTCGTTCCAGAAGGGGTGGAAGCCCTCGTCCCCGTGGAGGGAAGCGTCGAAGACATCATCTACCAAATCGTCGGGGGACTCCGTTCGGGGATGGGGTATTGTGGCGCCTCCTCCTTGATGGAACTCGCAGAAAAAGCGGAGTTCGTCCAAATCACCGCCTCGGGGGAAATCGAATCTCATCCCCATGACGTGACGATGGAACGTTCCGCGCCGAATTACGCGAAAAAGTGATCGCTATTGAGGGGAATCTCATCATGGACTCCCCTTTTTTGTTGCCGTGAAAATTCCTAAAAGACCTATCTTTTATTTCGTAAAAATTATGAGAAGATAATGGGTGGAGGTATCTCGAATGGTATTTCCAAACTTTGCGCACCCGGTCCGCAGGCGCGGAAGGGGACCCATGCGGTTTCTTTCTATGGCGATCAACTTCGTGTTATTCGTGTTGGTCGTCAAAAAAGTATTGGACAAATTCTTCCGTAGGTGCACGGAGGGGGTCGCCCCAAACGGCGCATTCCGAGCCGAAAGGCAAAGGAAAAGGCCGCCAAGGCGGCCCCACTAACATCACTTACAATATAGTCTAATACCTTGCGTCTGTCAACCGGGGAGAGGGCGGGGCCGTCCCCCGAGGCGACCCTGCCCGCGCATTGTTGGGGGAGAGGGATCCATTTCGTTTTCGCGGGTCGGTCCCGCAGGCTTTCCGAAGGGGAGGCGCCCTTTCGCGCGCCCCGGCCACAGCGCCCGTTCAAGATGAAAGGCAAAGGAAAAGGCCGCCAAGGCGGCCCTCCCGTAACATCACTTATAATATAGCCTAGTACCTTGCGTCTGTCAATTCAAAAACAAGAAAAAAGCCGTCAAGTGTAACTTGACATGATGATTGCAACAAATGGCGGATTGCCCCCGCCTTTTCCTATAATGGGGTCCCCCGCCGCCGGAAAGGAGGACAAACAAACATGGAAAAGAAAAAGAAAAAGGCGAGGATCAACCGCGACCAACGCGCCAACATCCAAGCCGCGATCGCCATGGGGAAGACCCTGGCCGAGACCGCGGCCATCATCCGAAGGCCCAGGTCCACCGTCTACCGGGAGGTCTTGGGCAACGCGGAGGCGAGGGACGGCTCCCATTCCTGCTCGTCCTGCTCCAAGGGGTGCCCGCCGGAGCGCCGCCGCCGCTTCTTCCGGGGGAAATGCCCGGACTACGAGCAGCGGGACTGCGAGAGGTGGAGCCGCTGGCCCCACGTCTGCAACGGCTGCCCGAAATCCGGCCGCTGCCACCGCCCCAAGAGGTACTACGACTGCGTCTCCGCCGACGCCTCCTCGACGGCGAAGCGCTCCGCCGGGCGCTCCCACGGGGCCCTCTCGCCCGAGAAGGTCGCCGAACTCGACGAGAGGGTCTCGCCCCGGATCAAGAAGGGGCAGTCGATCCACCACATCTACGCGACCGACCCGGCCCTCGGGGCCATCTGCTGCGAGAGGACGGTCCGCCGCTACGTCTACAAAGGGGCCCTCACGGCGAAGTGCCACGAGCTCGTCCGCTACGTCCGCTTCAAGCGGCAATACGGCCCGGCCAAAGGCCGGAAAAGCGCGGAGGACCGCAAGAGGTTCCGCGCGGAAAGGGTCCTCGGGAGGACGTTCAGCGACTACCTGGACTGGGTCGCGGACAACCCCCTCGCGAGCCGCTGGCAGTGATTATGGCAAGATAAAAAGCGCCAATTCGGGCAATATAACATTTACCAGTTTTGGCAATGGGCGATAATGTCCCTCCGAAAGGAGGCTTCAGACATGTCGCTCGAATCACACCTTAGGTTCCTGAAGCAAATGAACATCAAGCCAAACTACTCCGCGCTGTCCCGGGAGTTCAAGATGGACAGACACACGATCAAGAAGAAGATGGAGGGGCTCGACGCCCCTCCAAAGGAGAGAAGGCCTAGGCCTTCGGCGCTCGACCCGCTGGCCGGCGAGATCGCCGCAACCCTCGAGCAGAAAGGCGTCAGCATCGCGGCCGCCTATTGGTACTTCAAAAACGAGAAGGGGGTGACGTGCTCCTACTCGAACTTCAAGCACTACGCCAGATCCAGGGGGCTTGCCGACGGCAAGGCGGACCCGACCCCGCATCCGCTGTACGAGACCGCGCCGGGCGAGGTCCTGCAGTGCGACTGGGTCGAGTCGATCACCCTCAAATTGTCCGACGGGAGCGCGGCGCAGTTCAACCTGTTCTCCGCCACGCTGGCCTACTCGCGGCTCCATTACTTCGAGTTCACGGAGACGAAGACCGAAGGCGCGTTCAAACGCTGCCTCTGCCATTGCCTCGAATGGCTCGGAGGGGCCCCGAGGAAGGTCCTCACCGACAACATGTCCGCCTTGGTCTCCGTCAACAAAGGCAGGAGATCCGTCCACCCGACGGTCAGGCAGTTCGCGGCCGACATCGGGGTCGACATAAGGTTCTGCAGGGTGAGGACGCCGCAGACGAAGGGCAAGGACGAGTGCTCCAACAAATTCGCCAAATGGCTGCTCGCCTACGACGGGAAGCTCGCGTCGACGGAGGAGATAGCCGCTTTGGTCAAAAGGCTCGTCGCCGACGTCAACAACGAGAAGAACCAGGCCATCGGGGTCCCGCCCTCGATCGCCTTCGGCAAAGAAAAAGAACACCTGTCGCCGCTTCCGCCCGCGAGGATACTGAGGGAATACGAGAGCTGGTCGCACAGCTGCAAGGTCCCCCAGACGCAGTTGGTCTACTTCCGCAGCGCCAGGTATTCGGTGCCACCAAATCTTATCACGAAAACCGTCCAAATCGAAGAGGAGGGCGGGATCGTCTACATCTACCACGCCGGGGCGGTCGTCGCCAGGCACGAATCCGTCGCCAAAGGCGTCGCCTACCAGGAGGGCCACCTCAGGGCCGCGCTCGCCGCGACCTGCGTCGACGAATCGCGCATCGACGCCTACATCGAGACGACGCTCTCCAGGTTCAAGGAGCTGGGAGGCGGGGCATGAGCACAAACTACGTCAAGCTGCTGAACGCCCTGGACGCGCTGGGCCTCCCCGAGTTCAAGGCGGGGCTCGACAGGGCCGTCGACTCCGTCAGCTCCGGCGCGATGACCGTCGTCGACGCGCTTTGGTCGCTCTCGTCGAAGGAGCTCGAGGCCCGGCAGCGGAGGATCGACGACACCATGGTCAAGGTGTCGCACTTCCCGTTTTGGAAGACGGTCGACGACTACGACTTCTCCTTCCAGCCGCAGCTGAACAGGGACGAGATACTGGCCCTGACCGACCTGAGGTTCATCGAAAGCGCCGGGAACGTCGTGTTCCTGGGGACGCCGGGGACCGGCAAGACCCATCTGGCCGTCGCCATCGGGATGGTCGCCGCCAAAAGCAGGTACAGGACCTACTTCATCACGTGCAACGACCTGATCGCGGAGCTGAAGAAGGCGAAATCCGAGGGCCTATTGGCCAAGAAGCTGAAATACTACCAATCCTACAGCCTCATGATCATCGACGAAGTCGGGTTCCTCCCGATAGAGAAGGGGGACTCGGACCTGCTCTTCCAGCTGATCTCGATGCGCTACGAGAAGAAGAGCACGATCATGACGAGCAACAAAGGGTTCAACCACTGGGGCGAGGTCTTCGGAGATCCAGCCCTCGCCAACGCCATGGTCGACCGGATTCTGCATCACTGCAAGGTCATCCAGATAGTCGGCCCATCCTACAGAATGAAAGGAAAGGAGGACCTCTTCAAAGAGTGATTACCGAAACTGGTGAAAAATAAATTGCCCAAAACGGTAAAAATTATCTTGCCTTTATCAGCTGGCAGCTGGACTCCGTCGTCGGCGGGCCCGGCTGCGGGAAGGCGATACTGACGGTGACCAACCCCGAGACGAGGTTCCAGTTCGGAACGCTCATCCGGTTCGGGAGGGCCGCCGACGTCGACGCGGCCCTCGCCCGGCTGAGGGGCGCCTTGGGCGCCGAGCGCTTCGCCGACGCGTTCGCCTGCTGCCTGGCCGACAACGGCAGCGAGTTCGCCACCCTCTACGCGGCGGAGGAGATGGGGATCCGGGTGTTCTACACCAACCCCTACAAGTCGACCGACAAAGCCGCCTGCGAGAGGAACCACGAAATACTAAGGTACGTCATCCCCAAAGGGGGCGACCTGGATTCCCTGACCCAGGCGGACGTGGACTTGGTGTTCTCCCACATCAATTCCTACGTCAGGGAATCCAACAAGGACAAAACCCCGTACGATCTCCTGGCCGAGAAGTTCGGGGAGGACTTCCCGGGTCTGCTCGGGGTCAGCCGCGTCGAAGCGAGCGACGTGACGCTTAAGCCCGAGCTCCTCAAGAAGCCCTAAAACGCCGCTAGGGCGGCGGGGGAATCCGCAACCGCGGGCCGTTGCAACGACATAGTCAAACGCGGCATCGGCCAACTTTCGCGGCGCCCAAAATGTACCCCTTCCGGGCGGAAAACTCAACCGAAACGGGGCCCACTGAGCCCGGAAGGGGTACATTCCCGCCCCAAAAAAACCGAAAAAATCAAAACAATCCTAAATTGGAACTATTTTGTTGCATTTTGTCTGTCACTTAACATGAGTTTCGCTTCCCCGTCCGAACTCGTCCCCCGGGAGGGGAATTTCGAGGCGTCGCTTCCGTCCCCTCCCGGGAAATACGCGGCGACCGAGGACCCTTCGAGGTTCCCCGCGTGGGCGAGGTGACTTACGAACCAGGCCGCGGAAAAAGAGACTCCAAAGCGAGAGTCCCTAGGAGGGAGATGCCTCCTAGGACGAGGAGATATCGGTTGTGGCAGGTCATTCCTCTTCGTTTCATGGGCAACATTTCCCCTCCCAACTTGGCGAAATACCGATTCTTTGAAAAATTCTTTTATCTTTTCTTTTCGTTTTAAAATCAAAAAGAAAGGGGGCATATATGCGAATTCATCCCCCTTTCGATTCGAAAACCCTCCATTTTATCCCTGACTATGTAAAAAGGACTCCCGAAGGAATCCTTTAGTTGATCGCGGGGGCCGCTTCTTCTTCGGGGGCGAAATCGGAAACGACGTTGACGGCGCTAGAGAGGGCAAACACCCCAATCATGATGCGGCTCGAGGCGTAGGAGAACCAATAGGTGAAGTCCCCCGAATGGGAATAGGCGGAGAGGATGGAATACGAGTTATCCCCCGCCGCGGCGAAGTAGCCAAGAACCAAGGCGACGATCAAGAAGATCCAATACATCGTGAGGTTATCCCCGTCTAACGCCTTCTTGAAGTAGAAGATGCCGGCGATGAGGCTCGCGACGAAGGAACCGAGGTAGATGAGCCCGGTCAGGATATGGACCGAACCCTTCCCGAAGCATTCGACGCTTCTCGAGGCGTAATAGGCAAGCGTCCAAACCACTCCGATTTCCACTAGCAGGATGTGGGAGGATTTTTTGCGCAACAACAAGTCGCAGAAGAGGGCGATGAAGAAAACCAAGGAGCCGATGAGGAAGATGAGGTGGATGATGGCTTCGCTCGTGTGGAGGTAAGCGTCCACCGCTTCTCCGGGTTTGAGGTAATCAAGTCGCCAGTTATAGGCCGCGGGATTCCCAAGTGCCACGAAATACATGATAAGGGCGTATAACCCGAGGGCGAACAAGAGGGTGATCGCGACGTAGAACCAATTGATGTGGAATTTCTTTTTCATTTGGCTTCCCCTCCTTCCATTTGGGCTTTGTAGGCCGCTTCTTCTTCGTCGTTGCAAAGGACGAAGTGCCCCGGGGCGATCTCGCGGAACGTCGGCTTTTGCTTCGAGTAGTCGTGGTCGCTTTCGGGGTGATAGACCAAGCGGACCCGCGACTTTTCGCTTTCAGGGTCGGGCTTGGGGATCGCGCTTAAGAGGGCTTTGGTGTAGGGGTGCAAGGGATGGGCGAATAGCTCATCGGAGGTGGCAAGCTCCACCATATTGCCGAAGTACATGACCGCGATGCGATCGCAGAAGTATTTGACGACCGAGAGGTCGTGGGCGATGAAGAGCATCGTGAGGTTCATCTCCTCCTTGACTTCGTTGAGGAGATTGAGGACCTGAGCGCGAATCGATACGTCAAGCGCCGAAATCGGCTCGTCGCAAATGAGGACGCGCGGATTCATAACCAAGGCGCGGGCGATGCCGATGCGCTGACGTTGGCCCCCGGAGAATTCATGGGGATAACGGGAGGCGTATTCGGGAATGAGGCCGACCTTGGAGAGGATTTGGCTCACCACTTCCCGGTTTTTGGCTTGGTTGTATTGGCCTTGGATGTGGAGGCCTTCCGCGATGATGTCTTCGACGGTCATGCGGGGGTCAAGGGAATCGATCGGGTCTTGGAAGATCATCTGGATCTCTTGGCGGAGTTTCTTCGGCGAATGCTTGTTGTCGTAAGCGATTCGCTTGAGCTTTTCCTTCACCTCGGCGATGTGCTTTTCAAGGTCCTTCTTGATGGAGTCGATTTCGCCGAGGTAACGCGCCTTGATGGCGGTGGCGTCTTCCGCGCTGCTCGCGTCGCTAAGATCCTCCTGCATTTGCTTGCGGAGTTCGGCGATCTTTTCCTTCGCGTGGATACGGCTCCACTTGATCTCTTTCTCGTAGTAACGGGTTCCCGCGGCGATGCGGTATCCCTTGTAATAGATGGCTCCGCTCGTGGGCTTGTATAGGCCGATCACGGAACGTCCGGTCGTGGTTTTTCCGCATCCGGATTCCCCGACGAGCCCAAAGCATTCGCCTTCCTTGACGTCAAAGGAAACGTCATGGACCGCTTTGGTCTTGTAATCGCCTTGGGCGAAGTATTCTTTGAGGTGGCGGACCGAAAGGATCACGTGGTTGTCCACGAGGCTTTGGTCAAAGGTCACCGAGGGGGTCTTCTTCTGCTTATTCATGGTGGGCCTCCTTTGCGCGGGCTAAGGAATTGGCGATGCGGGTGGAGACGATTTTGGGCATCGTCGCCTTCGGGGCGCGGTCATCGCAAAGCCAAGTCGAGGCGTAATGGGTGGGGCTTAATTGATACATCGGGGGCTCTTTCTTGAAGTCGATGCCCATCGCGTATTTGCTGCGGAGGGCAAAGGCATCCCCCACGGGCGGGAAGAGCATATTGGGCGGGGTTCCCGGGATGGCTTCGAGTTTTTCTTTGCTATCGACGTCGGGAATCGAGGAAAGGAGGGCCCAGGTGTAGGGGTGGGCCGGGGAATAGAATACGTCACGCGCGGTGCCGTATTCGACGATTTTGCCCGCGTACATCACCGCGACGCGGTCCGCCATATTGGCGACGACGCCGAGGTCGTGGGTAATGAAGATGACCGACATGTGGTGGTCCTTCTTCAGCCGGTTGATGAGTTCCAAAATCTGGGCTTGGATGGTGACGTCAAGCGCGGTGGTCGGTTCATCGCAAATAAGGACGTCGGGTTCGGCGGTCAAAGCGATCGCGATGACGATGCGTTGACGCATGCCGCCCGAGAACTCAAAGGGATATTGGTTGAAACGCCTTTCGGGTTCGGGGATACCGACTTCCGCCATAATCTTGAGGGCGCGTTCTTTGGCTTCACGGTGGGTGACGCGGATTTCGCTTAAGTAGCGGCGGTGTTCCGCGATGAACTCCCCGTAAAGTTCCTTGAAGTCCTTAAATAGAGGGAAGACGAGGCGGCCGTCCACTTTGGAAGGCAAGAAAGCGTAAAAAAGCTTATGGAGTATCGGCTTCCGTTTTTCCCGGTGGCGGAGTTCGATGTCGTCGCGCTTGGCTTTGACCTTGACCTTGGCTTCCTTTTTGGCCGCATTCAGGGTGGCGCGTTTTTCCTGCACTTTCCTAGAAAGGCGCGTCACTTCCGTTTCATGCTTTTCTTGGCGGGCGGAGAATTCCTTTTCGAGGGAAGCGAGAAGTTCTTCTTTTTTGGCCTTCTTCGCCTCTTTCACCTTCTCAGCGAACGCTTTCTTGAAACGCTTGAACTCCGCTTTTTCGAGTTCGAGGAGACGGAGGGTGTTCTTGTAATCGATGAACGGCTCGTTGATCAAGTCGTTGAAGTAACGTTTCAGGTGGTTGCCGTTGATGATCATGACCTCGGTCATCTGCTTGCCGATTTTCATGATGGGGTTGAGGGAGGACAAGGGATCTTGGAAGATCATGCCGATCTTCGTGCCGCGGATGCGGTGGAACTCATCTTCGGAGACCTTGGTCAAGTCCTCGCCTTGGTAGATGACTTCCCCGGAGTCGATGTGGGCGTTCTTCGGGAGGATGCCCATGATGGTTTTGTTGGTGACGGATTTTCCGGATCCGGATTCCCCGACGATGCAGAGGGTCTCTTCCTTGAACAAGTCAAAGGCCACCCCGCGTACGGCGTGGACGTTTCCCCCGTCCGTCGAGAAGGAGATGCTCAAATTTCGGACGGAAAGGACGACTTCCTTGTTTTCGGGATTTTCCCCGGTGCAGAAAGGGTAATTAATCGTGGTGTAAGACATATTAGTTATCCGCTCCTTTTAGCGACGGGTTGAGCGCGTCGCGCAAACCGTTCCCGAAGAGGTTGAAGCAAATCATGATGAGGACCATGACGATGGAGGCGCTCACAATCATGTAGGGATAGTTGGTCAAATAGGCTTGGGCATCCGACAAGGTGATACCAAAACTCACCACCCCGCCTTGGTATTGGAGGATGCCAGGCAAGAGGTAGGCGATGTTGGCTTCGGTGAAGATGACCGAGGGGATCATCAAGACGGCGCCTGTGACGATCGTTCCGATGCCGTTTGGCAAGATGTGGCGGAAGATGAGCCGCATGTCGCTCGCCCCCAAAGTACGGGAGGCAAGGACGTATTCTCGACCCTTAAATCGGTAGAACTGACTTCGCGTGGTATGGGCGATTCCCATCCATCCAGTCAAACAGAGGGCAAGCAACAAAGTCCAGAAACTCGAGCCCATGAGCAAGACGATCAAGGTCATCATGACAATCCAGGGCATACCGCCGAGGATTTCGGTGAAACGTTCCATGATAATGTCGGTCCATCCGCCGAAATAGCCGGAAATGGCGCCCCAGACAAGGCCAATGAAGATGTTGATGACCGCGCTTAAGCAGCCAAGTCCCAAGGAGGTGAGCAATCCGGAGAAGACGATCTTAAAGAAATCCATGCCGTTGTTGTTCGTGCCGAAAAGGTAATGGGGCATCGAACAACTTCCCAAGGCCCCTTCGTAGTAGTAATAACGGTAAAGCGAAAGGGTGCACTTGATGTTGCCGGTGGTTAGGCCGTCGCTTGTGGTGCGCTTGGTGTAGGACTCAATCGAGAGAATCGGGCAATGGACGGAATCCAAAATCGTGTACTTGTCTTCGCTTAAGGTCGCGTATTTGGGGGTGTAGACCCCATCGATAACTTCGATTCCGGTGTTGGGCAAACCCTCCCAGTCGATGTCGATGAAACCCTTCGCGACAAAGTCGGTGAGGTAGATACCCGAGAGTTCGTAGTTCTCCTCCTCCCCAAACGCCGCTTCGTAGGGGTCGTAACGGAAGGTGCCGACCGTCGTTTCGCTTTGGGCGAGGGAACGGTTGACCGCCCCATAGTAATAGGTGTTGGTCCCATCGTCTTTTTGGATGTAGGAGGAATCCTCCTTCAAAGCGTTCTCCTTAAAGGCGTTCTCTTTCTTTAGTTGGGCCGTCGCGTCGGTAAAGACGAGGTTCTCAAACGGATTGACTTCTTTCGAAGAAGTCGCGGTGATTGCGCTTAAGAAGCAGGAATTCGAGCTTCCCGCGAGGGTGTCGCTATAAACGACCGTGTCAAACTTAACGGTTTGATAAGGGGCGCCAAGTTCGGCGACTTTCGCGGAGAATTCGGCGTTGTCAAAGGGTTTGACGACCACTTTCTCGGTTTCCGCGAGGTCCACCTTTTCGGCGAGGACGTAACGAAGCGCCTCTTCTTCCGATTCGGGGTTGTCCTTTTGGATTTCTAAAACGATGTCGACGAACAAAGAAGTGTCTTCCGCGAGCAAGCGGAGGTAATAATCCTCGTCGAAATGGAAGGTCAAGGAGGCGTCGACGTCGTCCGCGTAAAGGTTCGCGGAGGCGGTTTTCCGTCCCGCTTCGGAAGCGACGAAGGTGCCTTGTTCTTCCACCCCGCCGGTCCTGAGGCGGATCGCCCCGCCCTTGCCGTATTTGAGAATCGAATCGGTCATACCGTCGATCTTCGTGGTACGTTTACTGATGGCGTCCAAGGCGGTTTGGCCTTCCTTCTTGATGATGGCCCTTTCCTTATATAAAGAGGGGTCGGGAAGACCGGTCACGGGGTCGAGGACCGCGTCGGTGATGGCCTTGGTGCCATCGAGGAATCCCGCGTCATTGACCCCAAACCACTTCGGGGGAAGGTATTTGAGGGCGCTTTGGGGGACGGAGATGTTGTTTTGGTCCGCCATCGGAACAACGATGGCCATGCCGATGATGACGGCCAAAATGCAGGCCGCCACAACGGAGGATTTGTTCTTGACGAAACGACGCATCGCATCCTTGAAGAAGGTGGTCGGTTTCGTCTTGAACTTGACGTCGTGGATCGAGGCGTCTTGTTGGACGAAAGTGAAGTCGGAATCGAGGATTTCCACTTCGTCGGTCAAATGAAGTTCTTCTTTTGCCATGGGTCTCCTCCTTCCTTACTTCTTCGCGCCCATGCGGATGCGCGGGTCAACGATGCCATAGCTTAAGTCGACGATGAGGGTCGCGAATAAGCCAATCAAGGTATAAATCGCCATGTCGATCATGACGACGGGGTAGTCTTTGTTGGTAATGCCTTCGACGAAGAGTCGCCCAATGCCGGGGATACCGTAAATCTGTTCGAGGACCATGGAACCCGAGAGGATGCCGATGAATTCGGAGATGATCATCGGGACGATGGGGACCATGGAGTTGCGGAGGGCGTGACGGACGACGGATTGTCCTTTCGTCAAGCCTTTGGTACGGGCGAGTAGCAAGAACTCGCTGCTCATGACTTCGGTGAGCTCGGCGCGGGTATAACGGGCGAAGGAGCAAATCGAGCCGAAGCAGAGGGCCATGACCGGAATGATGTAGGCCTGGAAGGCGAGGATCGGGGATGCCGCCGCCTGGGAATCGCTCGGCCACTGGGTCGGGAAGCCCGGAATCTGACGGAACATCAAGAGCAAAAAGGAAATGAGAACGAAACTCGGGACCGAGATGAAGACCATGATGATCGTCGAGATCGTGTGGTCGACCCAGGTGTTCTTCTTGAGGGCCGCGAGAATCCCAAGGCCAAGGCCGAGGGGAATGGAGAAGAAAATGGAGATGATGTTGAGCCGCATGGAATAAGGCAAGCGGTTCATCATGATGGAAACGACGTCTTGGTTGAGACCGATGCTCGAGGTACTGGTGCCCCAGTCCCAACGGGTGAAGATGTTCTTGAGCCAGTTGAGGTAACGGGTCAAAACCGGGTAGAGGCGGAAGTAATAATCGCGCCCGGTGAAGTTGACGGTGATGACGCCCGTCTTATCCGTTAACGCCGCGTATTCCTCAAAGGTGAACTCTTGGCAAAAGCCGAGTTCCACTTGATGGGACCAGAACCGGTAACGTTCAGAGTTTTGGCTGCTCATCGGTTCGATGGGCAACAGCTGCAGCAAAATGTAAGTGAGGGAGAGAATAATGAAAGCCGTTAGGAAAATAAACAGAATTCTCTCGATTACGTATTTGGTTGTGTCTTTCATTGGCCTTCTTTCCCCCAAATTACGGGATAAATCGAATGTATCTATCTACGCGAATAGAGCCGGCCTTCCGCGAGAAGATCCGGCTCTATCGAATTGTCGGTGAATCGTTAGATCGACTTCGGGGCGATCGGTTCGAGGCCGATGCTCTCCAAAGTGGTTTCCGAGACGACGATCATCTGCTTGATGAGTTCGTTGGGTTGACCCGGGAAAATCGTGTAGGTCAAGTAGAACTGAACCGTGAAGCGGGTGACGGAACGCTTGATGGAGTCCGCGATGGATTGGCAATTGCTCTTCACGTCGCCCAAAGGCATCGAGATGGCGATGTAACCATTCATTTCCGAGCCCGGGACGAGTTTGCCGCTGCGGAAATAGTATCCGCCTTGGGAAGTGCCCGCGTCATCGTTGGGGAGGATCGCCATTTCTTCGAGGGAGTCGAAGGAATAATAGCAGTCGCCGTTCTCGTCGAAGGCACCGTCCGGCATATCCATAATGAAGAGGATTTCGTCGTCCTTGGCGGTCTTCATCGTATTGTCGTCGGTTTGGCCCGGACCAATGAAGCGTTGATTGGCGCCAAGTTCGGTGGTTTCGCCGTTTTCAACGACGCAGAAGCCTTGGGAGGCCGTCCACAAAGCGTCGAAGGACCAGTGGAGTTCGCCGTATTCTTGTCCGTCTTCGGCAACCGGGGTGTAGACCGCGGGTTTGCTGCCCAAGAGGTTCGTCGGGTGGCCCCAGTTCAGGTTGAAGCCTTGGTTGAGGGACGCTGAGGAGGAACAGGTGGACATGAAGTTGAGGGGATCGAGGACGTTACCCGTGACGGCACCTTCCGCGAAGTCGAATTCGCCGTGATCCATGATCGTGTAGGTATCGGTGTAGCTCGTTCCGCCAATCTTGAGTTGGATGTCGAGGGTGAGGCCGTATTCGGCGCAGGCCTTGTTGAAGATGTCGGCGACGTCTTTCTTGATGTAGTTGCCGAGGTTATCGATGGTGGATTGGTAACGGTAGAAACCTTCGATGGTGATTTCTTCGTTCTCCCATCCCGCGTCGTGGAGGGTCTTTCCGCAGCGCTTGAAGTATTGGGAGGCGAGGTCGGGGTTGTAGCAGAATTTGTTGCCCGCGTCCATTTCGTAGGCGGCGACGACCGATTTGGCGGCGTCGGAATTGCGATACGCTTGCTTACCGGTCGGGTCGATCATGTAAGCGTTGGAGAGGTAAGTGGTGGCGGGGTTGCGCCCGGCGGTCTTGGCGAGGTCTTCGCGGTTAACGGCGAAGAAGAAGCCACGGAGGAAGTCTTGGTTGGACATGATGTCCTTGACGCCGTTCCATTTGCCATTGCCTTTGGTGGCAATGGTCGGGTCGGTGTGCTTGTAGACCTTGCCTTCGGGTCCGAAGAAGTAATTCCATTCATCCAAGGTGGTGGTGTTCAAATTGATCTTGATGATCGTGGAGCCTTGGGTGTGGTAGGTTTTGCCGTAGGATTCGCCTTTGACGAGGGCGGAAACCGGGATGGTGCATTGGTCGAGTTTGTTCTCTTTGAAGTCGGCCCAAGCGAGTTCGTCGGCTTTGTCGGAAGTGTAGACCTTTTCGACGTAACCATTGAAGGAATAACGGGCGGCGTCGTGGTAGTCCTCATTCTTCTTGTAGATGAGTTCCTTTTGTTCTTGCCATTCGACGGGGATGTAAGCGCCGAAGCAAAGGAAGTTGTCGAAACGGTTGTTCTCGGTCGATCCGCGGACCCCGTAGTTGGCCGCCCCGCCGATGGCGGTGAGGAAGGAAGAGGGGATCGGGGAGTAGAGGGAGGAAGAAAGGGCCGTACGGGCCGTGGTCGCGGCGTGCGGGGAGATGAAACGGAAGTCGATGACGCCGTAATCCTCGGTGCAGAGGTCCTCACGGACGACGATACCGACGGTGGAGTTCCAGGCTTCCATGGTGGAGCTGCTGCCGTAACGGTAGTTGGAGGCGCCATAGAATCCGCTGGAATCGGTCATGAGTTCGGTGGCACGGACCATGCCGTTGTCGAGCATGGTCTTGAACGGGGTGATGTAGTCTTCGATCACGACGTTGCGTCCATCGTAAGTCGGGTCGTTTTCCCACTTGGAGCCGGGGACGGCTTTGTAGGAATATCCTTCACCCACGTGGAGGTAGACCCGCCAATAAACGCCGGTTTTGTCGACGTTGGGGTCGTTTTCGTCGGTGATATAGGTCTCTTTGAAACGGGTGGCGTCGTCGCCATCGTCAAAGAAGTCACGTCCGGAATTGAGCTCGAGCATGACGGGGTAGGCGGTCTTGGAGAGTTCGCCTTTCCAAGTGTAGCCGTTAAGGTTCTCGTTCATTTCGACGCCGAAATAGCCCGAGGTGATCATGGACATACGATCGGAGACGTCACTGCCCGTGGCGTTCCAGCCGTTGAAGGTGCCGGAGTCGGTGTTGGTGTATCCGTGGAAGTAGGAACGGTATTCCTCACGGGGTTCGACGATCGTGGAATCGCTATACATGTAGCCATTCGGATCGAGGGTGCCCTCCATAACGCCGAAACCGTAGTTGGTGATATAGGTTTCGCTCTTGGGGTTCACGCGTTGGGAGAAGGCTTCGGAGGAGGAGTCATCGTAAAGGGGGATGCCCGCCGTGAAGTTGTCCATCGCGTATTTTTCAAGGGCCGCGGTGATTTTGGTTTTTTCTTGCCAATCGTAACTGGAGAAGTCAAAAGAGCCTTGCGCCGCCAAAGGATCATCGACGGTTCCCGTGGTTTCGGAGGAGGTGGGAGTGGATGAATCGGGCTTTGAGGTGGACGAAGGGTTGTCTCCGCAAGAAGCTAAGGTCATTGCGGATCCAGCAAGGAACAAACCCAGTAACGCACGAAGTGTTTTCGCTGAATTCATACGTAGTTTCCTTTCTGCATTAGTTGCTAAATCGTTGTTCGTTTTCGCCTATGCACGTGTCACGCGTAAACGCAAACGTGTAATAAGTAAAATACGCGTACGATTTTTTGCAATAGTTTTTTGGAAAATTTATCGATTAGTGGACACCAAAAGTTTATACATTGTACAAATCGTTTCTATGTCCTTATTTATATAATAGGAATTCGTCAACGAATCGAGGTTAGACGAGCAAAGCGAAGACAATCGCGAGAACCAACTCAATTCCCCCGAGAACCAAATACACCCAATAAGAAAACGGCTTATTTTGGCGCTTTTTCTTTTTGGCAATCGAATAGTCACCCGCATTTTCATACCGTTCATCTTTGTTGTGAGTGAATTGTTCCACGAGGCGTTTCATGCCGTATCCCAAAACGTCAAAAGTTCCCATTCGCCCAATAAAGGCGAGACCGGCGATGCCGAGGAGAACCGCGCCTGAAGAGAGGAAAGCGTCGGACAAGCCGATGTAGTTCATCATGCCACGGAGGAAAAACACCAAGCAAAACACGCCGGCCCCGAGGACGAGAGCGATGATGCTATGGCGGATAAGAGAGATTGTCTTGGGTTTCATTTCGCGCACATTCTACGGCCGCGGGGAAGAATTGCAAGCGCGCGTGCGTTTTCGCTTGCAAAAATTTAACGCGCGTGTATGTTAAAGCGGAACGAAAGAAAGGAGAGACAAATGCAAAACAAGAAAATCGCTCTCTTCGCCCTCGCGACGATGGGTCTGGTGGCCTTGGCGTCCTGCGGTCCGAGCAACCCCGTATCCTCTGAATCGGGCGGAACCGAGGATTCCAGCGAAATCGCTTCGAGCAACGCCTCGACCACCCGTCACGCCGAAATGACGCTCAAGAATTCTTCGATTCGCGCCGGCATGACCTTCATCGACGGGGCCGTCCCTTCCACGGTCTACTTCCCCGGGGATGGCAGCAGCGAAGACTACGGCACCAGCGGCATCGTCACGATCACGAATCAATCCACTGAAGAAGTCTACGATGCCGATGAGCCCTTACCCGCGGGTTCCTACCAAGTCAAAAATAAGTTGATCGTCGAAGGCGGACGCAGCGTCATCGCTTACGCCGACCTCGCCGTCACCGAAGGAACCATCGACCAAGACAAAGGCGTCAACAAAGACGTCGATCCCGCGTCGATGGCGAACTACAAGTTCATGAACTACGCCGGCATCGACACCCTCGGAGGCAACTCCACGGTCGGTCAAGGTTGCATGCCTTCCACCGGGGAATCCCGCGTCCTCGTCATCCCGGTCGTCTTCAAGAACACCAAGTTCGGAAACGGCACCGCGAAAGACAACGATGCGGCCCGCGAAATCCTGCGCGAAGCCTTCTTCGCCAAGAACGACAAGACCGCGGAGCCCGGAGCCGATGGCAAAATCCCCGACACCACCCCGTGGGAATCCCTTGCGAGCTATTACGACAAAGCGTCGAACGGCAAACTCGAGATCACCGGCGAAGTCACCCCCGTTTACACCTACAACGCGGATGACACCGTCCCGAGCACCGCGACGAGCGGTTTGGCCCAACGGATCGTCAAAGACGCCATCAACTACTTCAAGAATCCGTCCAACGAATCGGGTTACGTCCTCGACGCGACCAAGTTCGATAGCGACAAGGATGGCTACATCGACGGGGTCGAGATGGTCTACGTAACGAGCCAACCCACCCCATCGAGCGGAGGAAGCGACGTCTGGTGGAATTACACCACCTACACCGATTCGAGCGCATCGCTCGCAAGCCCGACCGCGAAACGAATCTTCTTCTCGCGTTGGGACTTCCTCACCAACGGCTACTACACCTCCTACCAATACGACGCCTACGGCTCGCGTTGGGACGGAAAAGCCGTTGACGCGCACACGATCATCCACGAAACCGGCCACATGATGGGCGCCCCCGACTACTACTCCTACGCCGAAAAAGAAGGCGAGAAGAACGGTCCGGCGGGATGCGTCGACATGATGGACCAGAACGTCGGCGACCACAACGCCTACACCAAGATGGCCTATGGCTGGGTCACCCCCTGGGTCGTGGACTACTCCTCCAACGACTTCGAGGTCACCCTCCCCTCCTACACCGACACGAAGAAATTCCTCATTGTCCCCGCTTCGGGCAAAACCTGGAACGGGACGCCATGGGACGAATACTTGCTCATTGAGTATTACACCCCGACCGGCGTCAATGAAGAAGACAGCGACGGCTATCCCGAATGGAACCAAGCCTCCTCGAGTGGCGATAACGCCTATGGACACGGTGGAACCTACCGTCGTCCCGGCGTCCAAATGTTCCACGTCGATACCCGCGCCTCCTCCTTCAAGGGCGAAATCGTCGATGGCAAGAAGGTCAACGAAGTCCGGAACTACACCGACACCCCGAAAGCCAAGGAAACCGTTTCCGCGGATGGCAAGTCCTACGAAAGCGCCGCCACGAGCGTCCATAGCAACACTCCCGCGGGCAGCGCCTCGGGACGTCCGGGATCCCTCGACGGGGTCACGGGCCAAGCCTCACCCTTCCGTGAACTCGCGGCCATCTTCCCCGGAAGCGAGGCCTCCACGATGGGCACCTCCTACTACTCGACGATGGGATGCATGACCAATCTCTTCGGCCTCCAATCCTATTATGAGGCGGACAACGACGGAGACGGCGAGCCCGATGAAACCTACGGCGATAAGCCCGACTCCAAGTACGGCGGAGACTTCTACTCCCCCGCCCACCACAAGAATTGGTACGCCAACGGCACCAAATTCAATAACGGTTACTCCTTCCCCTGGACCATCCAAATCACGGAACAAACCGACGAATCGGTAACCCTCCACTTCGTCAACAACGAAGCGATCTAATAGCAAAGAAAGGCAAAACAACCATGAAAAAGAAAAACCTCTTGGTGATGAGCCTCGCCCTCCTCTGCGGAGCGGCCCTCACCGCCTGCGGTGGAGACCCCGTCACCTCTCCCAACGAACCCGAAGAAAGCTATGTCGAGGACACCCGTCGCTTCAACATCTACTTCGACGAAGAATTGACCACCCAAATCGCGAGTGGCAACATCGAGCTCGAAGTCGGCAAGCGTTTCCTCCTCTGGCAACACATCTCCGTCCCGGGCGGAACCTACACCCTCGAAGCCCTCACCGACAACATTGAGATCGACGGCCACGTCATCGTCGCCAAGGCCTATGGACCCTTCAAGGTCAAGATTGCCGCCGCCGAAGACGGCACCACCAAGACCGTCAACAAGTCCATCTCCGGCAACGTCGTTTCCAGTGGCAAAATCGCCTTCAACAACCTCTGGAACGCCGCTTCGGAAAACGGGAACTACACCGCGACCAACGAATACTTCGGCACCGTCCTCCACAACGAAAACTACATCGAAATGGAGATGAGCAGCGATAACAGCGGCAACCGCATCTTCACCGGCAACGTCTACGACGAAAAGAGCGGTCATTACTACACCTACGACTACAGCGAAAACGCCCCGCAAAACCTCGAATGGGGCAGCGGCTATGGCGCGAGCATGGAAATGCTCATGACCACCAAAGGATTCGGCATCCCCTCTTCCTCCTGGGTCGAGCAATTCGATGAATCCGGCAACTCCCTCAACAAGTTCGTCCTCGAAGATACCTTTGACACCCATGGGTTCAGCTCGCTCATCGATCCGTTCATGGACAAGCTCTTCTCCATCGGAAACGGCTACTCCGTCCTCGTGAGCCGCGCCTCCGCGACCAAACTCGTCGCCACTTTGGACGAAGCGAGCAACTCCCTTATCCTCACCGCCGCCCGCGACAACGGTTCCTTGATCAAGACCTATGTTTCCGGCACCACCACCTATAACGTGGTCACAACCATCTCCGACATCGGTTTCACCGCCCACGACGAAGTCGATGCCTGGCTTGCGAACCCGGTTTACCCTGAACAAGTCGACGTTTCGAAGTTGAAACAATTCTTCCTCGACATCGAAAAAGCCCAAAACTACACCTGCGTCCGCCAAGGATCCTGGTTTGACCTCACCAGCGGACAATTCATCGAAGCCCCGCAAAAGGCCGTCGATTCCGGATTCGCCGATTACTTGAATGCCTACACCGCCGTGGACTTCGTCGCGGACGAAGCCCTCGTCAACGTCGTCATTGCCAATACCCCGGGCATCTACAACTACATCGGGCAAGGCGGTATCGTTGAAGGATGGACCGTCCCCGAAGTCGGCAGTGTCCGCACCTACTTCGCCAACGAATACGGATTGAGCGGAGCCGCCGGTACCATGGATGAGGAGACTGGCGTGGTCACTTACGACGCCGCCCAAAGCCTGAATTCCTCCGTCACCTCCATCTGGGGTCACGCGAAGAGTGAAACCGGCTGGTCGGTCCCCCTCGTCCACGAAGGCCTCGCCGACATCATCGACCTCATGTCCTTCTCCAGGCACTCCGTCGACGCGGGACTCGATCTTTACTACTTCGGCACCACCGGCGATGACTGCAACCCGAACGCCGAGGACAACCGCGTCCTCTTCTACTGGGGCGATGAGAAAGCCCCCGAGAGCATCTTCGGCGGATTCGAAAGCTTCGTGAGCTACCTCTCCCCGGATGGCCTCGACACCAACACCAACGTCATGGCGAACATCCTCTTCGGCCGTACCGGCATGGAATACTACTACAGCCGCTTCTTCGTCTTGGAGAAAGGCCACCTCGAAATGGATTCGATACTTCTCTACGACTCCAAGACCGCTTACGTCACCACGATCTCCTGGCAAGACGTCGGCACCACCGAACTTGACTCGGGCACCCTCTCCCTCATCGGAAAGGCCGCCTAAGGCAAAAAACCAATCCTCCGCCCGGGCTTCCGGGCGGTTTTCTTTTGCACTTTTTAGTGTAAAATAACCAAAAATAAGGGGGACGTATATTCAAATTCCTCTTGTTTTAAGGTAAAAGAAAAACCCGCGAAGAAGTTCTTGCGGGTTAAGGGTTTAGTTGTTCACGAAGATCGCGACGTATTCGGGAACGGAGCAATAGACGTGTAAGACGACCGTCCCGGCGTATCCGTCGTTTCCTTGGGTCATCTCCACGTTGACCCCGATGCCATAGGAGCTCGTGGACGAGGAATAGGAATAACCGACTTCGTTGTCGTTCGCGAGGCTTAATTCCCCGAGGTCCGCGTATCCCGCCTCCGTTAAGGAAGCAAGGTAAGAGGAGACGAAGTTGCCCGCTTCGCTTACGTCCTCGATTTCTAAGACCACCACGTAGGCGGCGAGGAGATAAGGATTCACCCCATTGGAGAGGTAATAATCGTTTAGGTACTCCGTGTCATCTTCATAACGGACTCCGGAGATGGCGCTAGAAGAGGGGAGCAAGGGCAAGGGGCATCCCAGATTATGGGAGGTGTTATAGATTCCTTCGTTCCAGGAAGTGAAGAAGGCATTGACCTCCCCCACCCCTTTATAGGTCACCGACGGGGTGACGAGGATATAGCTGCAGCCAGAGACGTAGGAGATTTGGACCCGTAAGGAGGATTCGCGGTAGGTATCCCCTTCTCCTCCTTTGGTTTCATGGATGTAGTAGGTCGAGAATCCCGTGGAGGTGCTTTCCCGTTTCATGGTGAATCCATTCGCGACGAGTAACGTTACGTAATCCGAATAGAGGTTCACCCCATCCACCGAAATCTGCAGTACCCCGTAGCGGAGGAGTTCTTTGTATTGGACGGTGGAAACACTCGGGAAAGGAAGCGCGTTTTCTTGTCCCGGGATCGAAGAAAGGAAGTTCGAGGCGGTTTCTCCCCAAGTCGAAGGAATCGGGAGAGGGGTCGGGTTTGTGATGGCTTCTTTGAGTTCTCCCTTAGCTTCCAAACTTCCCAGGAGGGTCAGCTCCGCCTTCATCTTGGTGGTGATGGGGTTCCCCGACTCCTGCTCGAGGATCGTGAATACCGCGGTGACGGAAGTCCCTTCTTCGTTTAGGGCGAAGTTCGCCTTCGTGACGGTGGAGGAATCATCGAGTTCCACCCCCATCACGGAGAACCAGGCGGACGCGGCGAGTGGGACGTTCTTCTCCATCTTGGAGGAATAGGAAAGGGAGTCCTTGCCTCGGGAATAAAGGTTTTCATCCGCGAGTTCTTCCAGCAGATGGATGTCCGCGTCCTTAAGGGTCGTTCCCACTCCGAGGGGATCCCCAAGAGTAAAGGAACCATCTTCCCCGAGGTAATAGGAGAATAACCCTTGGTCGGCGTAAACCATGACGCCTTGGTCGGTTAAGGTCTCCCCGTAATAAGAATCGTAGATTTCCTTGAGGTATTCCCCGTTGGTTTGGTAAGCGCAGGTATCCGAATAAAAATCAAAGGCGATGTAGTCTTTGTATTCTCCGTTATCTTCTAGGAAGGTTTGGATGCGTCCCACGTTGCTTTTCGCATTGTTTAGGAACGCCTGAAAAGGGGCTTCGTCCACCACTTCCGAGGAAGAGGGGAAAGAAGGTTCGCTGACGTTTGGGGAGGATTCCGAAGAAGTGCCCCCGCAAGAAGCGAGCAAGAGGGACAAAGTGAGGGGAATCAGGTATTTTTTCATGGGCAAACCTCCGTTTTCCTTAAGGAAAATCTCCTAATTATGTCAGCAGAATCCATTTCTTTCAACACATAGGGAACATCCCTTGTTTTTTGTTTGGTTGTCGAAATGAAAAACAACGAAAAAGCGCGACTTTTTACGGTCGCGCTGAATGGAATTTCCGAATTAGTAATTCTTGACGGAAAGTTCGAAGTAGCTTTGCGGATGGTTGCAAACCGGGCAAACCTTCGGGGCGTATTTGCCGACGACGATGTGTCCGCAGTTGCGGCATTTCCAGACCGCGAGGTCATCTCCGACGAAGACGACTCCGCCTTTGACGTTGTCGAGGAGTTTGCGGTAGCGTTCTTCGTGGTGTTTTTCGATGGCGGCGACCATGCGGAACTTCATGGCGATTTCCTTGAAGCCTTCTTCTTCGGCGATCTTGGCGAACTCGTCGTACATTTCGGTCCACTCATAGTTTTCCCCATCGGCGGCGGCCGCGAGGTTGGTCATCGTGTCGTGGATTTCGCCACCTTCAAGGTATTTAAACCAAAGTTTGGCGTGTTCTTTTTCGTTCTCGGCGGTTTCAAGGAAGATGGCAGCGATTTGTTCGTAACCCTCCTTCTTGGCCTTGGACGCAAAGTAGGTGTATTTGTTGCGGGCTTGGGATTCACCAGCGAAGGCCGCCTGCAGGCACTTCTCGGTTCTGGAACCTTTTAATTCCATTTGAAATCCTCCTTGGAATTTATATCAATTTTACTTGTCCTTTTCATTCTTGAAAAGGGGCATGAAGGTAAAAAGCACACAAAAGTTAATGAATCTTTATTTCAAATTACATTCCGGTGAACCAAATTGCTTTCCGCAAAGAATTGACAAACGCAAAGAAAGGTCCACAATGTCGGGTATGAAACTTCGTTTGCCTTCCGCTCTTCCCCTCTTCTGTTTCCTCCTTGCTTCGTGTGGGGAAACGCCGGTTATTCCCTCTTCGGACATTCAAAGCGAAGAGTCTATATCCGAAGAATCACCGGAAGTCATTTCCACTCTTCCTTCCGAATCGAGCGATAGTCTCGAAAGCGAAGTCACAAAAGGAAATACGCCCGAAGAAATCGAAGCTATTCTGTCTAGCATTACTTCGTTCAACCAAGAGATTGCCGCTTACGAAGGAACGGTTCAATCGACCTCCTATTCCTCAAAAACCGTCACTTCCTTTGGGGCGATTGACGGGGATCCGATCGTCATTGAAGGCATTGTCACGGGCGAAACCAAACGTTGCTACCTCGGCTCCACGAAAATTTTATGGACATTCGGAAGCGAAAATATCGAAGGGGACGTCCGCGCCTTTGAAACCCAACGCTTCATCGATGGGAACTACTTATATGAGCTCAAACGATATGAAGACGGAGAAGGGGCAAAGGATTCGGAGTTCTATAACTCTTTATCCAAGAAGGATTACTTCAACCTCTCCTTCTCCTATCAAATCGCGGAACTCTTGACAAGTTTTAGCGCCTACGTCGGGGCGGAAAGCAGCCTCTCCACGATAACCGCGCCGGAAATCGATGGAGACGGAGATTATTCCCTCCTCTTTGATTGGACATTATTCAATCAGGACATCATCGACCAAAAAATCGCATACGAAATCACGTTCTCGATTGCTAACTCGGTCGTTACCTCCTCCAAGGAAAGCGTGAACAACGTCTTATACTTATTGGGAGAGCCTCACCAAAGCCTTTCCAGCGAGATCTCCAAAACCTACGTCCAAGGGGATCCCCTTCCGTTTACCGGAACCCTCTTCAACCCTCGGGAATTCTAAAAAGAGGCGAGAACGGTACCCGAATTTGAAGGATTGATACAAAAAGAAGAGGTCTATTTCGCCTCTTCTTTTTTCTTCGGTAGATAACGGATGTATTCTACGTTTTCGTCTTCGCAAGACTTATCGAGCATGTACTCGTAGACCGCCTCGCGAAGCGCGTCTTTCCTCGCTGCTAACGGGAGGTCCATCTTGGGATAAATCGGTTTCCCCACATGGACGGTCATTAAGGGAGAAGCGTTTTTGAAGATCTTCCGTTGACGGTAGGTGACGCAGAAAGGGACAACGGGCACCCCCATTTCGGCGGGATAGACGAACGAGGCGTTTCCAAAGGGGCGGATCCGGGTGTAGTACGGCCAGATATGGGCTTCGGGGTAAATCACGATCCCGTGTTTTTTCTTCACGTGATAACGGATCGCCTCCACGAACTTTTTATGCTCTTCCGGGGTTTCGGGGACAGGGACGCATCCAAGCAAGGAAACGAGGTAACGGATTCCGGGGATGGAGGTCGCGTCTTGATTGGCGATGATCGCGCATTTCTTCGCCGTCATCGTGGTTTGGACGAGCCAAGCATCCGCAATTTGGGTGTGGTTCCCGTAAAAGAAAACCGGCTTATGGCGGAGGGACTTTAGGTTCTTCTTCCCTTTGACGATGACCCCTTTTGAGATTTTGCCCACGATCCAAAGGATGGGGAGGGCAATGAGACGATAAACCAAAAAAGAAAGGATCCCCGAAATCGGATCCTTGTGAACGAATTTAAAGTTCTCCGGAAGCGGTTTATGGCGGATGCCGTTGTTGGCGAAATCATCGCGAAGCAAATCTTCGTAATAGACGGTTTTCTTGATTTTCATAGAATCAGCGTTTCCGCGGGTGGAGGGAAGCGACTTCGATTAACATGTCTTCGGTTTTCTGCATGCAGGTATCGAAATCAAATTCTTTGGCAAAGTCGACGTAACGTTTTCCGTTTTCCTTGGCTTCTTCGGGGTGTTCGATCCAATAATCGATCTTTTGGGCGAGGTCGGTGGGGTTCTTTTCCTTGAAGAGGTTCCGTTCGGGATCGAGGGCGAAGGTCGAAATGGCCGCGCGGGGGGAATCCGAAAGGATGGGGGTGATGCCACAGGAGAGGCCTTCTAAACAAGAGATGGCTTCGAGGTCGATGATCGAAGGATGGACGTAGATGTCCGCGCAGTTATAAATCTTGACCATTTCTTCGTGGGGGTGGAATCCGAATACGGGTTGATTCTTCCACTTCTTGGTCATTCGGCGGAGTTTCTTTTCTAGCGGCCCGGATCCGGCGAGGACAAGCTGGATGCGGTCCTTGTACTTGCTCTTGTTGATCGCGCGGATTAACGTCGGTTGGTCCTTTTCTTTGCTGTAACGGGCGGAGCAAAGGATGACGATTTTATCCTTCCAGGCATCGGGCTTTTCCACGTCCATCGGATGGAATTCGGGTTTGACCCCATTGGAGATGACGTAGCAAGGGACCGTATTGCCCGTGACCTTTTGGAACAAGTCGCGGATGAAGGCGGTCGGGAAGTGGATGGCGTCCACGCGGGAATACATGTGTTTGTTTAAGAAGCGATACACGAAGGCGTTCGCGCGTTTGGCCCCCATAAGGCCCACGTGGTTGGTGAAATTCTCCGCCTGGGCGTTGAATCCCGTCGTGACGGGGATGCCGAGTTCACGGCAAATGTCGATGGCCTTCACGCCCAAAAAGCAGGGGAAGTTCATGTGGACGATATCCGTCCCTTCGATGGCCTTGCGGAGGGTTTCCACGTCCCCCGCGGCGATATGGACGCCGTTCTTGCGGACGTAACCGTTTAAGGGTCCAAAGGAAATCGCGCGGCAAATGTAGTAACCGGGCAAACCTTCCTTGTCTTCGTCGGGGCAAACGACGCGAACTTCGTGTCCATCCTGTTTCATTTTGCGGATGACATTCATCGTGGCGATCGTCGTTCCGTTGTTCTCCTCACCGAGAACATCGCATACAAAGGTGATAACCATACGGCTATATCGTATGCAAAGAAAACTAGTTCGGCAAGCAACCCGATTTTGCTAGGCTCTCTATGATTCATAGAACGCGAATTCCCCTTTCCATTCGTCAAAAAAATAGAGGGGGCGTCTATGGATCTTCGTCATAGAATTCACTTTTTGTCGACTTTGGGCAAAACGATGAATTCGGGCTTGTCGAGTATCACTTTGGTGTTGCTTCGGACCCCTTCGGTGAGGAAGACGTTCCCTCCGATGGTCACGTTATCCCCCACATCAATCGGGCCAAGGATGGAGGCGTTCGCGTAAATCGTGACGTTGTTCCCCACGCTTGGGTGGCGTTTCATTCCCTTCATTTGGGAACCTTTCGATAAGCTTAAGGCGCCCAAAGTCACCCCTTGGTAAATCTTGACGTTCTTCCCGATTTGGGTGGTTTCCCCAATCACGATGCCCGTTCCGTGGTCGATGAAGAACGGGGCCAGGATATTCGCGCCTGGATGGATGTCGATCCCCGTCTTTTCGTGGGCAATCTCCGAAATCATCCGGGAGGGGAGCAAGTATCCGAGATTCCGTAATAAGTGGGCGAACCGGTAATAGGAAATCGCGCGGTATCCCGGATAACAGGCGACCACTTCTTCCTTGCTATCGACCGCGGGATCGCTTGCCAAGAAAAAGTCCAAATCCAAAAGGAGTTCTTGTTTTACGTTTTGGATGCCTTCCATGAATTCATCGACACGTTCTGTTCCAAACGAATCGATAAAGGCACTCCGGAGTTCCTCTTCGCTCACTTCCCCGTAATAGCAAAACCCTTCTATGACCGAGAGGAAGGAAAGAAGGCAAGGGAGGCAAACGCGCTTCACCATTCGTAACGATCCTCCGAGTCGGGGAAAACGACCACCGCGACGGCTTTGTGGATGTCGTTTTCCTTGAGGTAAGAGAGGCATCCCGCCATCGCCGCGCCGGAAGAGATGCCGTTATGGAATCCGTGTTTGTTGAGATACCGTGCCATCTTTATCGCATCTTCCCCCGCGACATCCACGATATCCTTGATGAGTTCACGGTCAAGAATCGAGGGGATGAAGTTCGCCCCAAGCCCTTGGATGAGATGGGGCCCAGCCACCCCTTGGGTCAGCAAGGGGCTTTCCTTGGGTTCAATGCCGATCACGTCCACGACGCGTTTTTCAAAGAATTTGCCGATTCCGGTGATGGTACCACCCGTCCCAATCCCGACGAATACGTGGGTGATGGGAGGGCAATCGAGTTGGATTTCCCGGGCGGTATGGAGGTAATGGGCGCGGGGATTGGACAAGTTGTTGAATTGGTCGAGCAAAAAGGAATTCGGAATCTCTTGGAGCAAGGCCTCCGCCTTCTCTTTGCATTCCTTCATCCCCCCATCCACGAGTACGAGCTTCGCCCCATATTTTTCGATGAGCCTCCGTCTACCCAAGGATACGGAGGTGGGCATTACGATGATGGCGTCGTAATCAAAATCCTTTTGGTAGAAACCCAATGAGATTCCCGTATTCCCCGAGGTGGCCTCGATGATGGTGGGATGGTCCACGAGTTTGCCTTGCTCTTTCGCGTCGATGAGCATTTGAAACACCGCGCGATCCTTGATCGATCCCGTGGGGTTTTGGGATTCATCCTTAATGTAGATATGGTTATCTCCGATATCCCCGAGGGTATAACGGAGAAGCGGCGTGTTTCCTGGATATTGCATGCGTCTATTCTACTGAAGAATCCCCTTTAGTGTTAGCAAAACGAACCAAACAATGAAAAAACGGCAGGGGTGAATTCCTGCCGTAATTGCCGATTGGTTGCGGGAGATGGATTTGAACCACCGACCCCCAGGTTATGGGCCTGATGAGCTACCAGGCTGCTCTATCCCGCGAGGTAGATTTCTTTCGGCTCGATAACAATACTCAATCCTCTAGGGTGGGTCAAGGAGAAATTGAGAAACCTAAAGTTTTTCCATGGAACCGATGGAAGTTTACCCCTCCACTTCGACTTTTCCTTTTTGATGTTTCCTCCATAAATAACGAACCACCGCCTGAATTTCATGGGCGAGCAAGGGGAGCAAAGCAATGAGCAATATCTTTAGCCAATTCTCCCATCCCAAGGGGGTAGTCTGGAATAAGGAATTGAGGAAAGGAATCTCCACGACCGCGATTTGGAGTCCGACTCCTAGGGCGAAAGCAAGGATCATCCATCCGTTCCGTTGCTTGTGTTTTGCGAAGATCGAATGCGTCAAATCCCCCATCCCGAGCATATGGAAGAGTTCGCTTAAGGCCAAGGAAGTGAACGCCATCGTCTGGGCTTCGTTTAGTACGGAGGGATCAAGGTACAAGGTCTTGATCGCGGAATAGGTAAACGCCCCATGAGAAAACGCTGGTACAAAATAAGCGAGTATCATCCCAAGGGTCAGTATCGCCCCATACCCTAGAATCGTGGATACCCCTCCACGAGCAAATAAACTCTCTTTTGGATTCCTGGGTTTTTGTTCCATCAACCCTTCTTCCTTCGGATGGACCCCCAAGGCAATCGCGGGCAAGGAATCCGTGATGAGGTTCACGAAAAGCAGATGGATGGCCAACATGGGCATCGGGAGTCCAAGGGATAAGAGGAGGAACATCCCCATGACCTCGGTTAAGTTGCTCGAAAGCAAGAACCAAACCGTCTTTTTGATGTTTTGGTAGATGGACCTCCCTTCTTCCGCGGCCAAGGCAATCGAGGCGAAGTTATCGTCGGTGAGCACCAAATCCGCGGCCCCTTTGGCGACATCCGTCCCCGTGATTCCCATGGCGATGCCGATGTCGGCCTCCATCAAACTCGGGGCATCGTTGACCCCGTCCCCCGTCATGGCGACGATGTTCCCGTTTCCTTTGAGGGCCCGAACGATTTGGACCTTATTCATGGGGGACACCCGTGCATAAACGGAGGCGGAACGAACCCTTTGACGGAGACCTTCTTCGCTTAAAGCGTCTATCTCTTCCCCGGTTAACACTTCATAGGGGAATTTCGCGATACCGAGTTCCTTGGCGATTGCATACGCGGTGTCCTTATGGTCTCCCGTGATCATCACGGTCCTCACCCCCGCGCGCTGGAGGGTTTCGACCGCCCCATAGGCCTCTTTTCGAGGGGGATCTTTCATCGCGGTCATCCCAATGAACGTGAGGCCTTCTTCGCCGAGTTCACCACTCTTTCGAACCCCGAGGGCGAGTACCCGCAAGGCGGAGGAAGAGAATTCCTCGTTCTTCTTTCGGATGGTTTCCTTATCCTTCGCGGTAATGGGTTCCATCCGACCCTCGCGCAAGACATGGGTGCATAAGGGAAGCAAGGAATCGAGGGCCCCTTTCGTGAATTGAACGCCCGTGCCTTGATAGGACAACAAAACCGACATCCTCTTCCGGATGGAATCAAATGGGAATTCCCCACTTCTTGGATACTCCTTTTGCAGTTCTTCCAAGGAATAGCCTTGTTTGGATGCGAACCGAACCAAGGCGATTTCGGTCGGATCCCCGAGTTCGAGGGTCGCGTTCGAACATAACGCCATCCCCTTGGATAGCAGGGATTTGGAGGAGGAATCCATTACAAAAGAATCCACCACCTCCATTCGGTTTTGGGTTAAGGTACCCGTCTTATCCGAACATACGACCGATACGCATCCCAAGGTTTCCACGGACGCGAGCTTTCGGACAATCGCGCGGGATTTGACCATTCTTCGAACCCCCAAGGACAAGACGAGGCTCACCACCGCGGCAAGGCCTTCGGGGACCGCCGCGACGGCCAAAGAGATGCTGCTTAACAAGGCTTCGACGTAGGCTTCGAGGTTACTGCCGTTCCCATCGATAAAAATCCAAAGGATGTCCACGGTCAAAACGAGGATCACCATCCCGATGGTCAATAGCCCCAATGTCTTCGATAACCTCCCCAACGCCTTTTGCAGGGGCGTGGAATCCGCGGGAATCCGTTTCATCTCCCCGGCGATTTTGCCCAGTTCGGTATCCATTCCGATGTTGACGACCACCGCAATCCCGCGTCCGGACGAGACATTGGTCCCGCGATACCCCATGTTGAACCGTTCTGCTAAGGGGGTGGAGGAAGCACAGATAGCATCCGCGTCCTTGCTGATCGGAAGCGATTCCCCCGTTAAGGAAGATTCATCCACGCGGAGGGAATAGGTCTTTACCCAACGGACATCCGCGGGGATGCTGTCGCCTTCTTCCAAATCGACGAGGTCCCCAATCACCAACGAGGAGGCGGGGACGCGTTTTTTCTTCCCTTCGCGAATGACCACGGTTTCTTGGCTCGTTAACCGTTTCAATGATTCGATGGAGGAATTCGCCTTCACCTCTTGGACGGTTCCGATCACCGCGTTTAGGGTGACCACGAGCAAAATGACGACCACGTCCGGCCAATCCCCGACCGTAAAGAAGTCAAAAGGGATTCCCGCGTTTACCGCTTTTACCGTTTCATAGACGGATATCCCCGCGGTGAACGCGACCGCGGCGAGGAGGATATAGATGAAGGGGTCCTTCCATTGCTCGAAAAAGATGGAGAGGACACTACGTTTCTTTTCTTCCCGCAATACGTTCTCCCCAAATTCTTCACGCCGTTTCTTGGCTTCTTCTTCGCTTAAGCCATGATCAAAATCGACTTTCTTTTGTTCTTCGATTTCCGTTAACGAGAGTTCTTCCCAACCTTTTCCCATTTTTCACACCTCCGAATCAAAAAAGGCAGGCATCTCTTCGTGCCTGCCACTTGGATGAACGGATGTAGCTTAAGCAGGAAGAGTCCATGCTTAAGTCTCGATCTTTACTGCAAGCCCGGATTTGTCATCGTGATGACGGACTTGCTCCCTTGGAATAAGGCGGTCTACTCCCTTAAGTACTTTTAGGATAATCGCTTCCGAAAGAAGATTGCAAGAGGGTGAACGAAGAAAATTCCTCTCTTCTTAATGCCCAAGAGGCATGGTATCCGACCAAGGGAAAAGAAGGAACGTCAAATAAATGCCAATAACCGTTTTCTTGCCTCCTTACACTAATCAATTTAATTGACCCTGTTCAAACTTTGGCCTAATGTCCATCGCCGCCAAGTTTCGCAGGTCTTTGAATGCTCTCGAGATACCGTTTTTCTCGAATAGTGGCCTCGATCTTCGCAACGCAGATATCTATCATTTTCTTTAAATCGTCTACGTTAAAACCTGGATGTGACGTAACATAATGTGAGAAATCGTTTCCAAGCCATGCTGTTTTGTTGAAGATAGGGTCTGTTTGGCCGTTATTTAGATACAGATT
>JAXFGC010000029.1:0-15259 GCA_034171505.1 Candidatus Alloenteromonas sp.
GAGTGAATTATGAATATCGCTCAACGGATTCTTCAAACGAGTCCGAATGGCTTCCTCTTTTGGTTTTTCTTTGTAGAATGAAGGCGCGAAACATTCGAAAAACTCTTTTTCTTGGGCGTCTCTTTTCTTGCGTTAAGCGCCGGCGCCTAACCGGTCCTCCATCAAAAAGTGACCGCGAGAATCGAGGTTATGGATTTTGTTCGCCAAGCCTATGACTTGGCGATTGAACGCGGATACCTCGGAGAAACGAAATTCGAGGATCTCGCGATCGGTGGAATGAACTTTGGGTTTGAGGTTCCGGGCACGTACAACATCGGGGTGGAGTTTGAATCCATCGGGGTGTATACGAAAGCCTTATAACACTTTGGATTTGTCTTTGTGTAAAAGCACGCCCATGACGATGAAATAGGCGATGCCCCCAATGAACAAGACCACGCTCCAGAACTGGGATGGGGTGAGGCTTCCAATGAAACTGCCTCGGTCATCCCCGCGGAAGAACTCGATGATGAACCGCCAAACCCCATACGTGGTCATGTAGATTCCAAAATTGAATACGCCTTTCCCCTTTAACGCGAGGAAGAGGAGAAGTAAGGCCAATAGAATCAAGAAGATGGCCTCAAACAAGTTGGTGGGAATGACTTTTTGGGTCATTCCGGGAAACAATACCCCGAACCAAGCGTCGGTTTCTTTGCCGTAACAGCATCCCGCGAGGAAACATCCGATTCGTCCGAACCCATGGGCAATCGTAATGCACGCGGGCGCGATAATTAATAAGTCTTTTACCATGGGGAAGTATTTTCGGCGGATGATTCCAAAATACCCGATTAGGAAGGAAATTACCCCTCCGATTAACCCTCCGTAGAAGGTCATCGCGAAGGTCCAATGGTATTCGCTCCCCTTTGCGATGAGGTCATATAGGTTTTGAAACAAAATCGCGGTGATGATCCCCACGAGAATTGCGACAATCGCGTTGAGCTGTAAGGAATATATCGCCTTCATTGGAAATTTTTTGCGTTGGAGGTAGATGCTTAAGAACCACAAGCAAAGAATCACCCCGATAAGAATCGCGATGGAATAGGTGTCAATAAACCCAAACAGACTAGGATACACGGTTATTCCTCTTGGTCATTACGATAGTGACTCCTATCGCGTAAAGCAATCCAATTAGGGCGAACCCAACGCTCCAAAGGACATACGTGGTTTCGGTATGAAAACACAAAAAGGAGGAGGAAAGGGTATCGTTTATCGCGTTAAACAGGAAATGCCCAAGAATTGGAAGAACCATGTTTTGAGATCCAAGATAAACCAAACAAAGCAGAATCCCTAACACCAATGAATAACCCGTTTGGAGCAATACGGCGAGGGGGTCGCTGGAGAAAATATTGATGAGGTGGAGCAAGGAAAACGCAACGCTTGAGAACAATAACGCATATATGTCCCCTCTCTTTTTGTTCGGGAAGAGCTGAACAAAATACAAAAAGAGCAATCCCCGGAATAAAACTTCCTCAATGATGGCGACCACCAAATCATCGAAGAATAACAAGGCGACATATACCCCGTTGCTCGGGGCAACAAACGATCCCGAGAACGCTAATGAATAAAAGAGGTTGCTGAAGCAAAGGACCACCAACGGAGCCCAAAGAAGGCTTGAGACGCCCAAACGCTTGAAAGACAGTAAGGTACGGTTGGATTTTTTTGCACATTCAAAGATGAAATAGCCAAGGATTATCATCTTTAGGCCGAATTGGCAGGCGAGTATCGCGGTAGGATCCTCCAAAATCCAGGAGAACGGAAACAAATTGGCCGCGAGATAAAGGCATAAGAAATATAAGAATAGCCAAAGAATCCGATGAATGGATTTTTTGTTTTGTCTGGCTCCTTCTTCGCTCATAAGGCGATTTTATCACAAAAGCGGACGAATAGAGGGTAGACGAAGCGAATGCGTACCGCTCAAATTGTTGCTCGTTTCCAAAAATAGGAGGGGCAGTATAATGTTTTCACCTCATATGCGTATTCTCTTGGTCTACTACACCGGCACATACAACACCCGCTTCCTGACCGAAAAAGTGAAGGAACGGTTGGAGAAGAACGGCCATTTCGTTTCCGCTTTGGAGGTCAACTGTGGAACGGAGATACCCGTGTTGACCGATGTTGATCTCCTGGGGTTAGGATATCCCATTTACGGATTCAATGTTCCCCATCCATTTTTAAAGCTCATTAAGAAATTAAATATTCCTAGAGGTCTTTCCTATTTTGTCTATAAGGACAGTGGGGAAACCTATGGAATGAACACCGTCTCCAGTCGTCGAATTCATCGATTTATGCGAGAACGTGGGTCGAATTTAATGGGGGAATACCATTTTGTCATGCCTTATAACATCCATTTTGAATTCCCTCTCGTCTTCATTAAAGAAGCAATCCGAGAGAACAAGAAATACCTTGAAGTAATGGTCCATAATTTGGAAAACGGAATCGTTCGGAAGGAAAAAGGAAACCTTTTGTATACCATCGGGGCTTTCTTCGTTGGCATCCAAGCCATTGGAGGCCCCGTAAATTCCTTTTTCTACCGCGTTAATAAAGATAAATGCACCCAATGCGGTTTATGCATCGCGCGTTGCCCCGAAAAGAACATTTCTTTGAAGAAAGGAAAGATCCACTTTGGCCATAAATGCGATATGTGCATGCGCTGTTCTTTTGATTGTCCGACGAAAGCCATCCATATTGGTTTCTTAGAACGATGGAGAGTTCATCGTTATTACCATCTAGAAAAACTTTGGAACGAGGATGAAGGGGAACCGTATATCCGGGAAGACACCAAAGGTTTCTATTCTTGTTTTATTTCCTATTTTCATAAGGTGGGTGAAGCGTATTTCGAGATAATGAAAAAGGACGAAAGCCAATAGACGTACCCCTTATTTACTGTTTTCAATGGCAATTTTTTGCCTTTGTTTTAGAATACTCGCGAAAGGAAGAAAGGAAGCTACTTATGCCTTGCACCACAATATTAGTCGGCAAGAAAGCGTCGATTGATGGATCGACCATGATTGCCCGGAACGACGACGGAAGATTCGATACCAAGAAATGCGTTGTCGTTACCCCTGAAAAACAACCGAGAGTCTATACGAGCAAAATCGCTCATTTGAAGATTGAACTCCCGGACAACCCTTTATCTTATACCGCGACTCCAAACGTCACCCAAACTAAGGGTGTTTGGGCCGCAAACGGCATCAACGCCGCGAACGTCGGTATGACCGCCACCGAAACCACCACCAGCAACCCCCGCGTGATGGGCGCAGACCCATACGTGGAACGCACAGAAAAGAACCCTGGGGGACTTGGGGAAGAGGACCTCGTGGTTTTGGTATTGCCCTATATTCGTTCTGCCCGAGAAGGCGTTCTTCGTCTCGGGGCTTTGCTTGAACAATACGGCACCTATGAACCAAATGGCATCGCCTTTAACGATGAGAATGAGGTTTGGTGGTTGGAAACCATCGGAGGGCACCATTGGATCGCAAGAAAGGTGAAAGACGAGGAATACGTCATCATGCCGAACCAATTCGGTCTCGACGTATTTGATATGGATGACGCATTCGGGGAACAAAAAGAGAATCTCTGTTCTAAGGATCTTCGCGAATTCATTGCGATCAATCGCCTGGATGCCAACCAAAACGGAAAATTCAATCCCCGCCACGTTTTTGGGTCCCATTCGGACGCCGATCACGTCTATAACACTCCCCGCGCCTGGTTTATGGCCCGTTATTTCAACCCGAGAACCTATAAGTTTGACGGAGAAAACGCGGACTTCACTCCAGAAAGCGACGACATCCCATGGGCGCTAGTCCCCGAAAAGAAAATTGGCGTGGATGAAGTGAAATACATCCTCTCCTCTTATTTCCAAGGAACCCCGTATAACCCATATGCGAACGGAAAAGATCCAAGAAAAGGCATGTATCGTTCCATCGGCATTAACCGTACGAGCGTCATGGCCATCCTCCAAATTCGTCCTTACGTGGAAGATGCCTTGAAAGGCGTGGAGTGGCTTTGCTTCTCATCGAACGCCTTCAACGCGCCCATCCCACTTTACGTGAACGTTCCTTCCCTTCCGAAGTACGTCTCTTCTACCACGGAAGAAATCGATGCCTCGAAGTTCTATTGGGCGTCTCGTTTGATTGGGGTCCTAACGGATGCGAGTTATGGGACATCCATTATCCATATCGAACGTTATCAAAACGGGTGCCTTAATGACGGCCATCACCATTTGATTGAATGGGATAAGAAGTACTCCGAATCCAAGGATCCCAAGGTTTTGGTGGAAGCGAATGAGACCATTTGCAAGATCATCAAAAAGAGAACCGACAAGACTTTGCGGCTCGTATTGGAAGAGGCTTCCTTCGGCATGAAAAACGGGTATCAACGCTTCGATAACTGATAAAAAATAAGAATATATTGCCTTCTTTGATTATTGATATCGCCTCAAATCGAAAATTAGAAATTTCTCCGCATTTATCGAAACTTTCTAGAAATAGATATTCATATAAAAAGCCACAAAATATTAATGTGGCTTTTTATATAACAATGCGATATCCTATTATTCATGAATCGCCCCCGCGAAGAAGTGGCCCGCCTGCTTGAAGACCGTCTCTATACCAAAGAAGAACTCTTTGATTTGGTCTTTCGTATTTTTCCAGAGTACTCTGCGAACAGCTGCGAATGGATAATTGGATCCTTGCTGAAATCCGGGGTCATATATAACGTTGGATTTGGTTATTACAGGAAATCGTCACATCCTTTTCCCGGCTTTGAATCCAATGCGATTGAGAAACAAACTTTTCACATCGCCAAGAAGGTTGTGGACGAGTCTCAACATTGTTTTTTCTCGTCTCGACAAATCGCAGAGGTATTTGGAATTTCTTCTTATATTTCTTGTGTCATTTTAGAGGTTGAGAAGTCCTTGATTTATCCTGTTTATTCCGAGGTCCGCGAGTACTATGGAGACCGGGCAATGATGGACTCATCCGCTGGTGAAGAAATTAAACCAAGAAGCATCATCATTAAGCCTTTGGCGAGCCGTTCTCCAAAGGAAAAAATGGGTGCATTGAGCATCGAAAAAATCATTGTCGAATTGCTTGCGGACAAGCTCTATTCTCGTTTGTTTTCAGAGCAAGATATCAGAGAGGGAATAGGTAGTGTGATTGGCGTATACGACGTGAAATTTACGACCGTGATGAACTACGCCAAACGGCGTCGTTGCGAGAGAGAACTGCTTTCGATTTTGAAAGAGTATCTCCCTGAAAATTTACAAGAAATTTTACCTAGATAATTCGTTAGGAGTTTCCGTTATGTTTAATAAAGATTTATCAATAGGAAATATCGTTCTTCCCTCTCGGGTGGTTCTTGGTCCAATGGCGGGGATCACAACGCTTGCTTACCGTGAATTCATGAAGCCTTTTGGCGTTGGACTAAGCTTCTCAGAAATGATTTCCGATTGCGGAATAGATTATGAGAATCGCCGCACCTATGAGTATCTTGCTACCTCGGACATCGATCGTCCTGTCGGGCTCCAAATATTCGGATTTAGCGAAGAAAATTCAGTAAAAGCAGTTCAAATAATTCAAAAGCAAGCGGACTATGATTTCTTGGATATCAACCTAGGCTGCCCGGTTACAAAGGTCGTGAAGACGGGTGCGGGGTCTGCTTGGTTAAAGAACCCAGAGGCTTTGGAAGAATACGTCCGCGCAATCGTTGAGGTTTCGGAAAAACCCGTGACGGCGAAGATTCGTTTGGGATGGGATGAAGACAGCATCAACGTTGAAGAAGTTTCTCATCGATTGGAAAATGCAGGAGTTTCCCTTTTGTCCATCCATTGTCGAACCCGTTCTCAAGGGTATTCTGGAAAGGCGAATTATGAGGCGATTGCAGGTCTCAAAGAAACCCTTAAAATCCCTCTTTGTGTGTCGGGCGATATCTTCTCTTTGAAGGATGCAAAACGAGCTTTGGAAGTCACTCACGCAGACGCCATTATGGTTGCCCGTGGAGCGGTTGGGAACCCTTACTTAGTGACTCAAATCAAGCACTATATGGAAACGGGAGAGGAGCTTCCAAACCCGGATGTTGTTCAGCAAGCAAAATGGGCGTTGGAATACTCTCAAAAGCTCATCGATCTTAAGGGGGAATTTGTGGCAGTTCGAGAGTTGCGGGGAATCATTCCTCATTTCTTCTCGGGCGCGCCTGGATACAAAAAGGTTCGTAATGAGATCGCGATGAACACATACAGCAAAGAACAACTCTTCCGAGTATTGAACGGGATCATTCTTCGTGGGAACTGTTAATCATGCGACTCATGAGTTTGGTCCGATTGTTCGGCCAGACTCCGAAATTCTCATTTTGGGTTCCTTTCCCAGTGTGAAGTCGAGGGAAGTCTCTTTCTATTATGGCCATCCACAAAACCGTTTTTGGCGTGTTATGGAACAAATCTTTGAATGTGAGCCTCTGCAAACAATTGAAGATAAAAGGAATTTTTGCTTTCTACATCACATTGCTCTATACGATGTTATCGAAGAATGCGACATCATTGGAAGCAGCGATGCTTCTATAAAAAACCCGATTCCATCGAATCTTTTTGAAATTGTCCGCGGGACAAACATCAAAAAAGTGGTTCTCAACGGCAAGAAAGCAGAGAAAATATTCCTTCAATTTTTTCCAAAGGGAATCGGGGAAGGGATCGAAGTCGTTTCCGCCCCTTCTACGAGCCCCACGAACGCCGCTTGGGGCCTAAATTTGTTAATTCAGGTGTGGAAAGGTCTTCTTTCCTGATTTTTTGCTCTTGATAATTTCCCTAATTTGGTAGATAGTTCGGTGGCGAACAATTTTAATTTATGGAAAAGCCAGTAGGAAAAAGTATTGTTATTGCTTCGAAGCATATTAGGAGGAGAGTGGACGCGCTCTATTTCTCCAAGATCACTTCGGAGCTTAATTGCACCCAAAGCCATTTGCTTGGGTATTTGGCGCGGAACGAAAACGCTACCTCAGCGGATATCCAAAAAGATTTCCGTCTCTCCAAATCTACCGTCTCTGAACTTATTAACTCTTTGGTGGATTCGGGCTATCTCACTTATGAAAAAAGCGACGGTGACGCCCGTTGCAGAGTTATCCGTTTGACGGAAAAGACTGCCGATGTTCGGGAGCGAGAACGGGCCGCTTTGGACGAATTCGAAACCCGATTGATGGAAGGAATCTCGAAAGAGGACCTCGAAGCCTTCTATCGCGTCGTAAATACCTTGGAGAAGAACCTGGAGGAGATGAAATGAAATCAAAACAAGAAAACTCCCACGCCTTCTTCCGTCTGTTGACCCACATGAAAGGCCTCATGCGGTACGTTGTCACCGCTTGGATCCTTTGCGCGGTGGAAGTGGCTTGCGAAGTCTTAATCGCCACCTTCTTCCAAAACATCGTCGACATTGTGGAAGTGTTTGGCCGAAGTGGGCTCATGGACTGGAATGGTCTGTGGATGTGGTCCAGCATCATGATCGGCATGACGGTCATCTCTTGCCTGTCAGGTATCTTTGCCGGATTCGCAGCTAGCACTGCGAGCGCTGGTTATGGACGGAATTTACGGAAAGAGATGTACGAGAAGGTTCAAACCTATTCGTTTGGGAATATTGATCGCTTCTCCACCGCCTCGCTGATTACCCGTATGACCACCGACGTAAGCAACGTTCAGAATTCGGTTCAGATGGTTCTCCGGATGGTGGTACGTGCTCCGTTTATGATGGTGTTCGCTCTTACATTATCTTTTGTCGCGGAATGGAGATTGGCCCTCATTTTTCTCGCGGTCATCCCCTTCCTCGCGATTGTCCTTTTCGGAATTGCCGTGATTGTCCACCCGACTTTTGTAAAGGTTTTTGAAGCCTACGACGACTTGAATGCCTCCGTTCAAGAGAACCTCAATGGCATTCGCGTGGTGAAATCCTTTGCCAGAGAAGAGTTTGAAACGCAAAAGTTCTCCAAAGTCTCGCAATTCATTTACAAAGGGTTTGTCCACGCCGAGAAGTTGCTTGCCTGCAATGGGCCCGCAATGCAATTATCCGTTTATACTTGCACGATATTATTCAGCTGGTTTGGTGCAAAACTCGTGGTCGAATCTGGAAATCTCGAACCGGGATTTACGACTGGAAAACTTACGTCGATGTTCTCTTATGTCATGCAAATCCTTAACGCATTGAACATGATTTCCATGGGATTTGTTATGCTAATCATTTCGAGAAATTCCGCAGAACGCATTTATGAATGTCTCTTGGAAGTCCCGACAATCCAGAATCCGGAGAATCCCATTTTTGAGGTAAAAGACGGACAAATTGATTTTAATCACGTTTCGTTCCGTTATTACAAAGAAGCGGAAAAAGACGTTTTGCACGATATTGATTTGCATTTCCCATCGGGTTCCACGATCGGCATTATCGGTCCCACGGGTTCCTCCAAATCAACGTTTGTTTCTCTTCTTGCGCGGCTTTATGACGTAAATGAAGGTTCGGTTTGTGTCGGCGGTCATGACGTGCGCGATTATGATATTAAGGTTTTGCGCGACGCGGTCTCGGTAACTTTGCAAAAGAACGTCCTATTCTCCGGAACGATTCGTTCGAACCTCTTGTGGGGTAATGAAAACGCGACGGATGAGGAAATTCGTTTTGCGGCGCATTTGGCGTGTGCGGACGAGTTCATTGACCGCTTGCCGAAAGGATATGATTCTCCAATCGAAGAAGGAGGAACCAACGTCTCGGGCGGTCAGCGTCAACGTCTTTGCATCGCTCGAGCGTTGCTCAAGAAACCAAAGATTCTGATTCTGGATGACTCGACTTCCGCGGTCGACACCCATACGGACACTTTGATTCGGGAAAGCCTAAAAACCTATTTGCCGGATGTTACGAAAATCATCATTGCCCAGCGGTTGCTCTCCATCAAGGATTGCGACTACATCCTCGTAATGGAAGACGGCAAGATCGTTGCTTTGGGCAATCACGAACAACTTGCAAAGAACGACCCGGTTTATAAAGAACTGGTAGAAACCCAAATGGGGGGAGGTGATTTCGATGTCGAATAGACGCGGACCGAAAGGAAAGCCGATGGCGCTTTCTGGAAAAGAAGCGGGTTCGATTTTGAAACGCTTGTTTGGACTCATGTTCCATTATTACCCCGTTGCCCTTCCGATGGCGGGGCTTATGACCATCATTGCTGCGGGAGCGGGTGTCGTTGGTTCGGTCTTTACCGGCCAAGTGGTCGTTGGCCACTACATCAAAATCATGCTCGGCCTTACTTCGGAGCTCGTCGAGAATGGCTCTTGGCTCGCGAATATCTTGCCGGGGGGAGATAACGGCTTCCTTGTTACCATTCTTGTGATGGCGAGCATCTATCTTTTGGGAATCTTTTGCAATTTCGGTTGCCAATATTTGGTGGCTATCATTGGGCAAGGAACCCAAAAGCATATTCGTGATGACCTATTTGCCCACATGGAAACCCTGCCGTTATCCTATTTTGACACCCATTATCACGGGGACATCATGTCGGTGTATACCAACGATATCGACACCTTACGGGAAATGACCTCGCGCGTATTACCTTTGCTTATCAACTCCTTGGTCACCATCCTGGTCGCTTTTTTCGCGATGGCGTTTAGCTCTTGGGCCTTGTTGTTGGTGGTCTTGTTCTTCACCGCCGCCATCGTTTCCGTGGTCTTGTTCGTTACCAAGCAATCCGCAAAATTCTTCATTGGTCAGCAAATTTCCTTGGGAAAAGTGGACGGTTACATCCAAGAAATGATCTCTGGCCAAAAGGTCGTTAAGGTCTTTAACCACGAGGAAAAGGCGATTGAAGAATTCAATGTGTTAAATGACACCTTGTGTGAATACGCGACGAAAGCACAAAAGTTCTCTTCCATCCTTGGCCCTGTGGTCAACAACATGAGCAACTTCCTTTCCTGCGTGATCATCTTTGTGGGTGCGATTGGCACCGTCAACGGATGGCCAACCTTTGCCGTAGGCGTGGTCGTCTCCTTCCTTGGGCTAGGCAGGACGTTCACGATGCCCATTATGCAGATCGCCAACCAAATCAACATGCTTACGATGGCCCTCGCGGGAGCCAAGCGAGTCTTTGATTTGACCGACGCCCCGTCGGAAGTGGATGGGGGATACGTCACTTTGGTTCGCGCCAAGGAAAACGAAAAAGGAGAAATCGAGGAAACCCAAGAAGCCACCGGACGCTGGGCTTGGAAACACCCCCACGCGGATGGAAGCGTGGAATACGTTTGGGTCGCGGGAAAGGTGAACCTCTACGACGTGGACTTTGGATACACCCCGGAGAAAACGGTTCTCCATGACATTAACATCTATGCCGAACCGGGCCAAAAAGTGGCTTTTGTTGGGCCAACTGGCGCAGGAAAAACCACGATTACCAACCTTTTATCGCGTTTCTATGACATCGCGGACGGAAAGGTTCGAATCGATGGCATCAACGTCAATAAAATCAAAAAGCACGACCTTCGTATCGCGATCGGTATGGTTCTCCAAGACACCAACCTCTTTACGGGAACGGTTCGAGAGAATATCCGTTATGGCAATCCAGGGGCAAGTGACGAAGACATCGTCCGTGCCGCCAAACTCGCCAACGCGGATAATTTCATCCGCATGTTGCCCCAAGGATACGACACCGTTCTTCATGGGGCGGGCGCGGGTTTGTCCCAAGGGCAACGCCAATTGATTTCCATTGCCCGAGCCGCCTGCGCAAACCCCCCAATTCTCATTTTGGATGAAGCGACTTCCTCTATTGATAGCCGAACGGAGAAGCTCGTTCAGCAGGGAATGGATGCGATTATGAAGGGACGTACCGTCTTTGTTATCGCCCATCGTTTGTCCACGATTCAAAATTCGGATGTCATTATGGTCTTGGAGGATGGTCGCATCATTGAACGCGGATCCCACGAATCTCTCTTGGAACAAAAGGGCAAGTATTACCAACTTTATACCGGTGGCAGAAATCCTTCGTTGAACGCCAAATAAGCATATACGTCCCCCTTATTTTTCGAAAAGTGAGGGGGATTTTCTTTATTAGTTGGGCAAGAACTAAAGGGAAAGCAACGTCTAATGACGTTCCCTTTTTCTCAAGAACGGAGTATGATTGCTTGCCGTTAGCGGAGGGAAACCATGGAAGAAAAGTTAACCGATCAAGAGCAAGCCCGATACGACAAGCTCGCTCGTTACCAAGAACTTGGCGTCGATCCCTTTGGAACCCGTTTCGATTGGGAAGACCAAATCGTCGACATCAACAACAAATACGGTGAAAAGACCGCCGAAGAACTCGAAGCGAACCCCATCCACGTGAAAGTCGCGGGACGTCTTATGGCGCTTCGTAAGATGGGCAAAGCCGCGTTTGGCAACATCATGGACGAATATTCTCGCATCCAATTTTGGATTGGCCTCCAATCCGTCGGAGAAGAGAATTATGCGGTTTTTAAATTGTCCGACCTTGGCGACATCGCGGGTTTAGAAGGAACCCTTATGAAGTCCCGCACCGGGGAACTCACCATCCGGGTTACCAAGTACACCCACGTTTCCAAGTGCTTGAAACCCCTCCCCGAAAAATACCATGGCTTGACCGATCCCGAAGAAAGATATCGCCACCGTTACGTCGACATGATCGTCAACGAAGACAGCCGTCGAATCGCGATTCTCCGTCCTGCCATTGTCAAAGAAATCCGTCGTTACTGCGATTCCCTTGGCTTCGTGGAGGTGGAAACCCCGGTTCTTTCTCCGATTGCCGGAGGCGCCGCGGCCCGCCCCTTCATTACCCACCACAACGCCTTGGAGAAGGATTTCTTCCTTCGCATCGCGACCGAACTCAATTTGAAGAAGGCCATGATCGGAGGCATTGACCGCGTTTATGAAATCGGTCGTATCTTCCGCAATGAAGGCATTGATACCCGTCACAACCCCGAATTCACCACGATCGAGCTCTATCAAGCCTATGGTGACCTCCAATCCATGCGCGAATGGGCGGAAGGACTCTTCAAGACCGTGGCCCAAAAGGTAATCGGCAAAGAAGTCGTCACCTGGGGCGATTCCGTGATTGATTTCTCTAAGCCGTTCCGTTACATCTCGATGGCGGAGGCAATCAAGGAAAAGACGGGCGTGGATTTCACCCAAGACATCTCTTTCGAAGAAGCGGTTCGCTTGGCGAAAGAACATAAGGTTCCCCTCGAAAAGAGTTGGAATAGCACCGGCTATATCATGCAGGCCTTCTTCGATGAATTCGTGGAAAAGGACCTCATCCAACCGACCTTCATCCATACCTACCCCATTGAAGTTTCTCCCCTTACGAAAAAGAGCCCGGACCCTCGCTTTGTTGAACGTTTCGAACTCTTTATCGGGGGATTTGAATTCGCGAATGCCTACACCGAACTCAATAACCCCTTCGATCAACTCGAGCGCTTCCAAGCCCAACTCGCGGCGAAAGATCGCGGGGATGAAGAGGCCAACGACATCGACGAATCCTTCATGGACGCGATGCGTTATGGCATGCCTCCCGCGGGAGGAATCGGGGTTGGCATCGACCGTCTCTGCATGCTCTTCTGCAACGTTGCCAATATTCGCGAAGTTCTCCTCTTCCCAACGTTAAAGACCGTTGGCAAGTAAAGAATCGGATATCTCAGCTACCTCGGGACCTCAAAATCTCGAGGTTTTTTCTTTGCCAAAAAGAAAGGAGTTTTTGATCGAATTCGATCACCGTTCTCGCTTATTTTCGTCTTTGATTTGTTGCGGCTTAAATCTTTTACAGCCAAATCAAACGCGAAATGGAAATAATAATTAGTAGCGAAACGAAAATCGTGGGCTAAACGTTTTGCGATGGGAAGGAATAGCGTGATTTGAGGTTTGCCATACGTGTGCGTGGTGTGTATAATACACGGGCTATTTCGAAGGGATAGCACACACTTCTATGGTCGCACGGAGCCATCCGAGGCGGCCCATAGACCGAAATTAGGAGGTGCACATTATGGGAAAATATGAACTCATGTACATCTTGAACGCTGGCTTAGATGATGCGGCGCGCAAGGATGAAATTGAGAAACTCCACAAGATCCTCACCGACAACAAAGCGACCGTCCGCGATGTGAAGGAATGGGGATTGAAAGAGTTCAAGAGCCCGATCCACGACATGACCAAAGGGTATTACGTCATTGTCAAGCTCACCGCTGACAACGCCGCCCTCGCGGAATTCCAACGTCTCGCTCGTCTCGACAATCAAGTTATTCGTTTCCTCATCACTGTCGACAAAGACTAAGACATCCTTAGGAGGATAACTCAATGATCAACAACATCGTTCTCGTTGGTCGCCTGACCCGCGACCCCGAACTCCGCACGACCACCGGTGGCATGAGCGTGGCTTCCTTCACCATCGCTAGTGACGATCGTCGTGGCGGAACCAAAACCGTCATCTATATTCCGGTTTCCGTCTTTGGCAAACAAGCGGACGTCGTCATGAAATTTGCCCGCAAGGGCAGCCTTCTTGGCGTTACGGGACGCCTCACCCAACGCAAATACACCCGTCGGACCGATAACGTCGAGATCACCTCGACCGAAATCGTCGCCGAACGGATTGATTTGATGGAACCGAAAGGTGCCGGAAGCTCGGCGAACGATTCTGGTTATGTAGCGGATATCCCCGCAATGGATACCGCTCGTCAAGAGCCGGCTTCGGTTTCGGACAACACCGATCCTCTTCTTGAGGACGATTGCCCGTTCTAATCCGCTCTAGAAAGGGACTACACAACATGGCTTTTAGAAAAACGCATGGTCGCCGCAAGGTCTGCTACTTCAAAAAGAACCACATCAAATACGTTGACTACAAAGATGCCGAATTGCTCTCGCATTATATCGGCGTCGATGGCAAAATCACTCCGCGTGCCGTCACCGGAACCTCTGCCAAATATCAACGTCAACTTGCTGTCGCGATCAAGAACGCCCGCTTCATGGGCCTTCTCCCGGAAGTGAAGTAATTCACTATCTTCTTGTGTCAGGACAAGGGCGATTCTCCTCGTTCATACGAAGATCGTTCTCTCCGAAACACGAAGCAAAAAGCGAATTAGACCGTCCCTTGCGGACGGTTTTTTCGTCGTCGTCCGCCCCTCGTTCTGGAACTATTGGAAACCATCGACGCCGTAGCTTTTATATACTTGTATATAACTCGTTCTGGCTAGCCTCGGTCGCCCCACGTCGCACAATATGTGATGAAGTAAGCGAAATCCCGGCCGTCGTCGATTCTGAGTCCCACGGGTCGAATATGGGCTTCGTCGGAGAGAGCGGAGTTTGTTCTTTTTCGGGAAATCGGGTTCGTCATGGGACAAATAGAATCACACGCTATATGGATTTCACCAAGAGAAGGAAAAGTTTGCAGCTTGTCCTGATCACGACTTTCGGACTATCGCGGAACATTTATAGCAACATCGTTTCGAAAACACTTGTCCTCGATGACTTGCTCAGATGATATTTTTGGTCTAAAACAAGTGAAATATTCTTGTTTTGGACCAATTATGCGTTAAGCTCTCAGAGCAACGCCCGCATCACGCTTCGTTCTTTTTTGATTATTTCGATGGTATCGAAAGAAATGAGATATTTTGCAAAAGCTTGGCTTGCAGTCAGCCTGCGAAAATTCGACATTATTTCTGGGAACACAATAATTCAAAGAAAGATGGAGGCATGAGCGCCATCGCGTTTCTTTTCCAAAACTTATTTGTCGCCATGACCCCATCTTACGATTCGATCCTGCGGTGAGAACGATACTTCAATATCCTGTCTTCGCCAACGATAACTGTCTCGCGAGCCGCGTTGTGCCTATGGACATAAAAATATCGTTTCGTCCAAAATCACGATTCGCGGTGTCCAAGGGATGCTCGACAGCGACATCGCCAGCCTTTTTAGGTAGGGGCAAAACGGATGAATCAGCAATTGAAGCGCAACCCCGGCGTTTGCCTGAGGATTTCTGCTTCCAGCTTACCAAAGAGGAAATCTCGAGGTCACAATTTGCCACCTCGAGTTCGCGGGGTGGCCGTCGATACTTACCCTACGTCTATACCGAGCAGGGGATCATCGCCCTTGCCGTTTCGCCCAGGCACTCTTCCGTTACCGGTGTGTCGAGGACATCGCGCAAAATACGTGCCATTTCCGGGTAATCCTTTTCTCGAATATCTCGGATGACAACCATTTCGGCCTCCTTC
>JAXFGC010000035.1:0-5326 GCA_034171505.1 Candidatus Alloenteromonas sp.
TTTGTCGGGGACAGCGAGATATTGACCCTCTATTACGACAAGGCCCTTGAGACGGATTATTTGGAATACCAACGCCTCTTGGTAAGTTCGGGATTCAAAGAAATCGAGAACACCTCCTATTATAGCGATACCCTTGGGGCCACCATCTTGACTTCCACCTACGAAATCGAAGGCAAGCAGGTCCAAGTCCTCTATAACCCCATCAGCCAAACCATTGCCATCCCTATCTTGGGATAAAGGAGTCCAAATATGAAAAAGAGCAACCTCTTATTTTGCCTAACTGCTTCGGCGTTATTGCTCGCCGCATGCGGAGAAACCCCCGTAGAGAGTTCCTCCATTCCCTCCATGGAATCCTCGGTTATCGATGAAACTTCCAGCGATACGAGCAGCCTCTCGAGCCTTTCCACCGTCCCAAGCGAAGAAACCATCGATTTCGGGACGGCGTTACGCGCGGATTATTCCAACGTCACGGTCGCCTATTACCAAGAGTATTCGGGAATCGGGGAAACCGCCTACGAATATTATGTGGACGATTATTTGATCGTGGACGACTATACGGCCGCCGAAAGCGGATATACCGGTTATTACCGTTATAGCGCCTACCACCAATACGAGGGGGATTGGTACACCTATTGGCCCTCCTCCATGGGATACGCATACGATGGATGGTTGAACAAAGGCTACCACGACGCGGATTTATCCCCCTATAACGCCTATTTCACCCTGTCCCACTTGCTCGAAGTCCTCCACGAAGACGACGTCGAACTCATCATGGGCGCCTATTACGTCAAGGAGGATCGGGCCGAGGACATCATCAACTCCGCCTTTGAGTTCTATGGGGATCCTTTCTTAAGCAACAGTTCCCTCAAGAGCCTCGCTTTCGTGCTCGACGAGGAAGGGCGGTTCTCCAAAATCATCGGTTCGGTTTCCGCGACAAGCGATGATGGGGTCGTTTTGGAGTTCGGCAATTACGGATCCACCGTGTCCCCGATCGATTTGCCTCCCGCCCCCAATAACTCGAACATCCACACCTACGCCGAAATGAAGGGCGACGAATACGTCCCCGATGTCTATCCCACGGGCATTTCCCTCGCTTTGGCGGAGGGTGCGAGCACCACGATTACCATTGACAACTCGATCGAGCTTATCTCCACGATTGCCCCCGAGAACGCGAACTATTACACGATTTCCTGGGCCAGCAGCGACCCCAATGTCGCGGTCGTGGATTACAAAGACAACTGGACCAAGGGGCATAAGTACATCACCGGCGTTGGGGCGGGTCAGGCCACGATTACCGCCTCCGTCACCGGGGAAGATGGCCAAACCATCCGCAGCAACGAAATCACCGTGACCGTCGTCGACATCCCCGAACAAAATAAAGACGGCGCGGTCTATGACTTTGTCTTAACCGACGTGAGCACCGTCGCCAAAGAAGACGGGACCTACGATCATAGCGACGTCTCCTTTGTGAACCTCGTTTCGGGCGCGGCCCCTTTCTCCGTCACGGGCCACAACGTCTCCGCTTTGGAAGCGAAAAACACCGATAGTTTTGGGGATGATGGCTTGGTCCTCGTGAGCACGCCCTCTAGCAGCGCGTTCATGAATAACGGTTTCTACAGTTCCATCGACTTTGACTTCGGTTCCCAAGAGGTGAATGGCTTATCCTTCCATTATGCGCTTCACCGCGCCTCCCAAAAAGGAGATGCCCTCTCCGCCTTATCGGAAGCCTATATCTCGGTATCGAGTGATGGCGTCACTTACAGTGAGCCCATCGACATGCTTACGGAGATGAAAGAGGAGTTCGGCAAGATGAACGTCGATTACGCGGCGAACCTCAAACTCATGGAACGCTCTTTTGCTCCCGCGAGCAAAGTCCGCATCTACTACAAGGCCAATATCGTCGGAAAGAACCTCTCCTTGTGCATGGACGATTTCGTCTTCACCGCGGATGAATCCTGCAAGGACTACGATGAAGAAGAGGCCGTTGAAGTCACCAGAGTGGACCTTGCCGTATCCTCCACTTCCTTAAAGGTTGGATCCTCCACCCAAATCAATCCTTCCTTCACCCCGAGCGATGCCACCAACAAGCACTTAACTTACGTTTCGAGCAATCCAGGCGTCGCAAGCGTCTCTTCTTCGGGACTCATCAACGCGTTGAGTGAAGGAACGACCGTCATCTCCGCGACCGCGGATAATGGGGTGACATCGAACCAAATCACCATCACGGTTTACGCCCAAGAGACTTTGCCCGAAAGCGTGATGGATACCTATGTTGGGTTAGAGGTTGAGGCAAACGACGGCTATTACGACGTGACTTTGACCTTTCCCACCTCCTCTAGCGCCTCCTTGACCTACACCGATGGTGTTACCCCGGTGACCCGTACCTTCGCCTACGAAGGAATCGTTGAGGATGCTTATGCCCCCTATCACTTCGTTGGGGATGGGGTGACCTTGGACATCAAGTTCACTTCCTCGGGTCTAGAATTCTTCTTCGCCGGAAGTTCCACCACGTTTGGGAACACCTACACCAATTCGGGAGCATCCTTAAGCAAATACGTCGCCGCTACGGGAATCTCCGTCAAGGAGAGCAGCTCTTCTTCGAGTGAAGTCACTTCCCTCGCGTTAACCCAAGGCAAAACCAAGAACCTCGTCGCCTCGGTCCGTCCTTCGAGCGCGAGCTATACCGCGATTTCCGCCACGAGCGAAAACGAGGCGGTCGCCACGATTTCCCGGGCGGAAGGATCGAACTACTTCACTGTAAGCGCGGTGGGTGTTGGTTCCACCAACTTGGTGTTTACCTCAAAAGACGGGGCGACCATTGCCATTCCCGTCACGGTGAACGCTCCTGTGGTATTAACTTCCTTCACCCTTAATGCGGGAGAGACTTCCCTCGCCCAAGGGGCCTCGACCTCCCTTACTCCGGTATTTGTTCCATCCAACCCGGATTCGGTTTCCTTAACCTATTCTTCGAGCGATTCAAGCGTTGCGACCGTTACCAAGGATTATGGCAGCAATTCGGCGACCGTGACCGCGGTCAGCAGCGGAAGCGTCACCATCACCGCGGTGGATGCGGTCTCGGGACTAAGCGCGAACATTGAGATCACCGTCACCGGGGAAACCGCGACGATTCCTTCTTCCCTTGTGGGTGTATGGAACGGGGAAGACGCCGCTATGAGCGCTTCGACCGTCGTCACCATTTCGGCGAATGGAACCTTGAATTTGGACGTTGATGATTATTATGACTTCCACCTCGTTTTGTCCTTCGTCTCCTCTTCGGGGAACAAATACACCTTCTCCGATGGGGAGAATACCGTTGAAGTGGAAGTTGGGTCTTCGGGAATCTACGTGACCCTGAATGATGGGGATCCCACCGACGATTACCTTTCCTACGATGGAATTGGCCTCTTCCAAAAATAAGATTTCTTTCTTGAATCTCCTAGATTTTGGCCGTCCGTAAGGGCGGCTTTTCTTGTCAAAAAAATAGAAAGTTATGAAATTCCTTCGGTTTTATGCGGACTTTTTGGGTTTGAAGGTTCGAATAATGGGCAAAAAACAAATGTGTTGACTTTGGGAAAACGGGCCACGAACAGGAATTTTTGGCTTTCGTGGCCCGTTTTCTTCCTTTTTGCCGTTTTATTCGATAGAATATTGCCAAGGAGAAAGTATGAAGATTATTGGAAGAGAAGAAGAAAAAAGGATTTTACGAAGGCTCATCGACTCGAAAAAGCCGGAATTTTTAGCGGTCTATGGTCGCAGGCGCGTGGGAAAAACCTTTTTAATCAACAACTACTTCAATAATGATTTCGCTTTTTCACATACGGGAATATCTCCCAAAGGCGTTCCGTCGGATGGCAAAAACACGTTGTTTCAACTCCAACTTGATGCCTTCCAGAAATCGTTACGGGATAGCGGGTCGGAGGAAGGGGTTTCTCTGAAAGATTGGTTCGAGGCTTTTGACCGATTGGAAAAACTTCTCGAAAGCCAAAGAACAGATACCAAAAAGGTGGTATTTATCGACGAGATTCCCTGGATGGATACCCCGAAATCCAATTTCATCAGCGCGTTTGAACATTTCTGGAATCATTGGGGATGCAAACAAAGTGACCTCCTTCTCATCGTCTGCGGCAGCGCCAGTTCGTGGATGCTTGAAAACCTCATCGATAGCCACGGTGGGCTTTACGATCGCGTGACGAGGGAGATGAAGCTCTCTCCTTTTACCCTTCGGGAAACGGAACTATTTTTGGAAGAAAATGGCGTTTCCTTTTCTCGTTACGACATCGCCCAAGCGCATATGGTTTTCGGCGGGACCCCGTTTTACTTGAATCTCTTGGACCCCGAATTATCTCTCCCCCAAAACATTGATGCCTGCTTTTTCAAAAAGAATGCGCCCCTGAAAGAAGAATTCAAAAGGCTTTTTTCCTCCGCGTTTAAAAATGCGGAAAGGGTGGAGGCCATCGTTCGCGCCTTGAATTCAAAGGGAACGGGAATGTCCCGCGAGGAAATCCTAAAGAAAATTGGAACATCCAGCGGAGGCCATATCACGGAAGCGCTCGAATCGCTCGTCGCCAGCGATTTCATCGTGAAATTCGCCCCCATCGAGAATTCCAAGCGCGATGAAATGTACAAACTCATCGACCCCTTTTGCCTTTTCTATCTGAAATTTGTGGAGGGGAACAGCTATCTGGATGATTCTTTTTGGAGTCAAAATGCATCCGGACAAAGAATTTCATCTTGGCGAGGGCATGCGTTTGAAAATCTATGTTTCCAACACATAGAGCAAATCAAAAGAGCACTTGGAATCCATGGAATCATCTCCTTTCAGTCTCTTTTCATTGGAGAAATGGAAAAAGGCAGAACCCAAATTGATTTGGTGATCGACCGCAACGACAACATCGTGAATTTGTGTGAGATGAAGTTTTATGGCGGACCTTTCGAAGCCACGAAGGAAACGAGCGAAATCTTACGAAAAAGAGAAGCACTCCTTTCCGCTAAACTCAGCAAGAAAAAAATCGTTAAGCATGTCCTGGTAACAACCTTTGGAATTGTTCGAAACAAATATTCGAATGCGTTTTCTAATATTCTGGTATTGGATGATTTGTTTAGATAACGGGCCACGAAAAGGAATTTTTGGCTTTCGTGGCCCGTTTTCTTCCTTTTTACTGAAGTAATCGAATCTTTTTTGCACAATGGAAAGATAGAAAACCATAGGTGAAGGCAAGAAAAAGGAGGCGAAAAGTCTTTGATTCCTCCTTTTTGTTCTATAGAATGGTTGCCGATGAAACGCGCCGGCCTTTTTTTCTTTTCCGCACTCCTCTGCCTATCCCTT
>JAXFGC010000048.1:0-50459 GCA_034171505.1 Candidatus Alloenteromonas sp.
GGCGCTTAACGCAAGAAAAGAGACGCCCAAGAAAAAGAGTTTTTCGAATGTTTCGCGCCTTCATTCTACAAAGAAAAACCAAAAGAGGAAGCCATTCGGACTCGTTTGAAGAATCCGTTGAGCGATATTCATAATTCACTCGTCAATCGAGCAAATATTCGCTTGTGACAAAAAACATCGCACCATTTTTTGCTTGATTACTCCATAAACAAGAAAACGGAGGCGCCCCGGAAATGTATGCGAATTAAGCAAGCGTTACTCTTGGAAAACAAGACCCACGATAGCCCGTTTTTACCTATCCGAAAGCAAAACCACCCCAAAACCCGAAAAGACAGGGATTGATATATATACATATATGAGTTATCGTGTAAGCGCTTACACAGGGAAAATCGTTCGATTTCTCTTTCAAAGCAAGAAAGGAAGTCTTTATGACAAAGAAGAACAAGGCATTGCTGCTGACTCTCATGGGCCTCTCCCTTGCGGGTATCGGTGGTGCTTCCGCCTACCTCATCACTTCTGCTTCGGCAGATCAACAATCCGGTGCGGTCGATTCCGCGATCGTCCTTAAATGGGGCGAAACCCAAAACCTCGGCGAAGTAACTGGCCTCACCCCGACCAGCCCCGCTTACCGTTCGGTAAGTCTTGCGGCGCCCCAAATCACCACTAACGCGGGTAAAAAGGCTCAATTCACTGCCGCCATCGGCGTTGGAAGCGCTGAAAAAGGATCCATGGACGGTCTTACTGTTACCATTTCCAACAACGCTTATGGAACCGGTCACGTCGAAAAGGAGGACAAAAAACTCATTGCTGGCACAACCGAGAGCGTGACAATCGATGTCAACGAAGCCGTTACCTATTACCTTGAATTCACAATGACCCAAGAAGCCTACAATGTTTACACCGCCGATGGCCCAACAGCTGTTTTCTCCGCGGTATTAACCTTGTCATATAAAGCGGTCAACGTAGCATGAGGAGAACGAAAATGAAAAAGATGAATTCCAAAATCGCCGGCCTCCTCGTCGGATCCCTTGGCGCGATCGCCGCTCTCGGCGGAGCCTTCGCCGTCTACGTCGCAGAACCCGGCGACAAAACCATTAACATCGGTGCCGCCACCGCAAAAGACGTCACCCTCGCCGTTGGTACCATCAGCACCACCGGAGGAGATGAGGAAAATCATAAAATGCAGCCGGGCAAGGATACCGTTACCTATACTTTCCCGGTTGGTTTCAGTAAAGGAGCTGGATCCACTTATAACCAAAACGTCTTTGACGGACGAATCGAAGTTACCCTTTCGGCAAGCACTTCGGAACTTTATAACCTCCTCGTCGCTGAGAACACCGAAACAAAACTTCTATTAGACACTGAAGGAACCTATTACAAGGGCAACGATGGCACCTCGTGGTACTGGAAGACCAGCAGCACCCTTACCCCCACCACCACGGCCAAAGAAGAAATTGCGGCCAGTGTCGTGGCAAACGCCGCAGAAAAGAAAATTACTTTCGCGACCGACCTTCCAATTCCCTATGCCGAAACGATTGAATCTTCCGCCCTTAAATGCGCGGTTGTCGTTCAAGCAAAAGGCTTATCCGACGCTAACATCGTAAGCATCTCCGAAGCGAGTTACACCGTAGATATCAGCCTTAAGGACAGAGCCTCCGCCAAGAAGTGCTACGTCACTGGCGCGATGTCCGACTGTGCCTGGGGCGAAGTCGACAAATACTTGATGACTTGGAACCCAAAATCAACCAACCTCGAGTACATGTATTCCATCAACGCGAATAACAAGCTCGCTACCGAGACCGAGTTTAAGTGCCGTTCCGGTGGCACTTGGTCCTCGGGCGGCAACCTTACGTTCGCGGAAAACACCACCGGCATCTATTGGAATGGCAGCGACAAAAGTCCCGCCTCCGTCAGCTCAGCCAGCTAATTCCTCAACCATTCTTGGCGGGGAGGGCTAGCCCCTCCCCTTTCCTCTTTATGAAAGACGAGCCAGTTGAAGCGGAGATCACCCATCCGGAGGAAAATCCCCCTGAACCGATAGAGAACCCGCTCAAAAAGAAGAAGAAATGGTATTCCGTTCTTGGCGATACCGTTCTTTTTACTGTTCTCGGGTTTCTCGTCCTAACCATGGGTTGGAATCTCGTCGATCGGGTTTCGGGATACAACGCCCCTGTCTTTGGAACGCGTTCTTTGGTGGTTTTGTCCGACTCTATGTCGGTGGTCCACGCATCCAACAGAGATGAACTCAAGGATTGCCACGACCAATTCAACCGAAACGACATTGTCTTCACGGTGACCAACGTATCCTTTGAAGACCTTCAAATCTATGACGTTGTCACTTATAAAACCGGGAGCACCGTCGTTGTCCATCGACTCATCGAAAAAGACGTCGTGAACGGCAAGAAAATCATGATTACCCGAGGGGATGCCAACGACACTATCGATGGATCCATCGATTACGATCAAGCCTTCATGGGCAAAGTAGTTAAGGTCATCCCGAAGCTTGGGGTTGTGGTTGGTTTTCTCCAATCCCCTTATGCGATCATCGGATTCTGTGGAGCGACGTTCTTTGTGGTCCTTGGCATCCTGATCGCCGATGGGCGAAAAAGCAAAAAGCAAGAAACCCCAAAACAACTTTAAGAGTTCACCGAATGGCCCTCTTTCACCCCTCCTGACATCGGGAGGTTTTTTCATTACGAGGAGGGAAACAACGTCGGAACTGTCACTCTCAGTTTGTAACACCATTTCTGCAAAAACCGAGCAAAAAACCGAGCAAAAAACTGAGCAAAAAATTTAGGTGGTAAGGCCTGTAAAACACCGAATGGCACTCCTGCAAAGCTGACTTCTAACGTGGCAGATAGGCCAAAATTCCCTTTATGTAAAGAAAAAAGGTCTGACACTTATCGTATCAAACCTATGCTTCTTATGTGGTGGAGTCGCGGGGAATCGAACCCCGGTCCGAAGGACATCCCACGAAGACGTCTACAGCTTAGTTCCGATCAAATCATCACCCGAATGGACCGGAACAAGTACTTCGAGTGACTTGGCGTGAGGTTTTCGTCGGATACGCCCGCCAACGCATCCGCTTATCGCCTTGTGTTGCGCCCATCCCCCGGTAAGGCGCGAAGCCGGGAGTGAACGTGCTCGTCCGCGATGCGCGGAACCTTTAAGGTGCTCTAATTAGGCGCGAGCGAGGACGCGGTTGTTGGAACCGAGCATCCAGGGTTTGACAGTGTTGTCAGTTATTGTTTTTTGGCGGTGAGTCGCCACCTTGCTGCAATCTAAGCCAGACATTCCCCCGTCAAAACCAGTACGGCCCCACGGTTGATGGCTCGGCAACACTTCCGAGCGAAGAAATTATATCGATACCAAAAACATGGTCAACAAAAATAGACGACATCCGATGATTCAAGAGCAAAACCGATCTTTCCCCAGGGCGAAAACCATGTAATGGGGGATCGTCAAAATATCCCCTTCTTCCCCGATGTTGTAATCGCCTACCTTTATCAACTTCGTGTGACCATAATGCTCTTTGTTTTTCATGATGGTCTTCGATGACTTCGCGTTTCCGTTTTTCGCCTTCACCTCAACTAGGGTAGCGAAACCTTTGTAGGAAATCACAAAATCAATCTCTAACCCACTTTCTTTCGCGAAATAGTAGGGTTCAAACCCGGCTTTGGAGAGCGAATCGAAAACCAAGGCTTCATAAATCGCCCCTTTTCCTTGGCCGAGTTCACCCCGGTTGATACCCGCGACGACATCCACCCCGAAAGAGGCGGTTACTATGCCGATATCCTCGGGGAAAAGTTTATATTGGGAATCGATTTTCTCCGTCATTAACGGCAAAGAAGGCATATGAAGATTGTGCACTTTCGAAACAATGTGCGCTTGCGACAAATACTCAATCGCATCCTTTTTCTCATAAGTGTTCCCTGAACCGATTTTGGAAACAACAAAGCGTTTGTTTTCTTTCGCCAAAAACACGGGAATCAAATCGAATACGTTTTGGATTCTCGCCACTTCGGACGGCTTAAACACTGGAAGGCCATCCCTTCCCTTTCGCCTGCCGAAATCCGTTTTCATGTCAAACGCGGTACTGGTCAACACGCGATATGCCGCCATGATATTGGCAGTAGAAACGTATTCCTTTACCACTTTGGGGAAACCGCCAATGCAAGCGTACTTCAGGTAAAGATCGCGAAAGAGAGCATGAACGTTGTCGGGTATTGCTTTCCTTTGGACAAAACAGTCTTCGAGGACGCCGATTTGTTTTTCTTCGTAGCCAAGCGCCCAAAGGAATTCCTCAAAGTCCATGGTTTTCATTTGGAGAACGTCATCGTAACCCGTCGGTGCAGGGGTAGCATCGCCTTGGACATACCCATTGATGCCAAGATAAGATCCGCTTCCAATTACGGCGTAACGCCCATCCTGGGCAAATGATTTAAACGCGAGCCTCGCCCGAGGGCACTCTTGAATTTCATCAAAAAAGAAAAGTGTGTTCTTTTCGTTAATCTTCACGCCGGGGAATCTCAAAGAGATGTTCGAAACAAGACGGTTCACATCCAAACTCCCTTCAAAATCGGAAGAGAGTTCGGGGTTCGTCCAAAAATTCATCTCGACCAAAATAAGATGGTTCCTTTTGGCGAATTCACGAACGCTCTCGGTTTTTCCACATTGACGAATTCCGACGATTAATGCGGGAAAGTGATTGTCTTTAGCCAACCATTCATCCAGTTGTTTATCAATTTTTCTAGGAAAATACATAATTTTTCTTCCAAAATTCCAAAATTCGGAGCGACTTTTCAACCAATTTATACAAATTTCGGAGCGACTTTTCAACCAATTTATACAAAACTCGGAGCGACTTTTTCATTCGTTGTACTTGTCAATGGAGAGTTACATTAAGTATGTGTTTTTGAGAAAAATCAGCAGGACATCAATGGGTCCCTAGGGGCCGGCGCCTCCTATGGCGCAAAAAAGCCGCGTCCCCTTATAATCATTCTGCTACAAACAACGAAAGGAAAACGCGGCATGTCTATTTTATCATTAATCAAGGAGAAGAGGCCCGAGGATTTGGGCAATATGCTCATCTCGACTCTGGACGACTTCGTCAAGGAGAAGATCGAGGAGGCGATAAACGACCTCATGGACGGCGAGATCGAGGATTTCCTGACCGACGCGCTCAGGGATGAGACCCTCGACGTCAGGAACGGCTATTACAAGTGTACTTGTCAAGAAAAGTAGACGCAGAAATTTATTCTTTGCTTTTTCCTTTTCCAAAAGTAGACGATTCGGAAAGAACGCCTTCCTTTTCTTTTCCAGAAGTGGACGATCTCCCGCGGACGGATTTCGGCGTGGGGTCCAATTTTCTCGACGCGAAGGTGTCCTTCCGTGAGGCCCTCCAAACTGCCCTTGTCGTAAGCACGGACACGTTGGTTCTAATGCAAATATCAGACACTTAAACGTCTTCTTTCCGGCAGCAACAAAATAGTGCCAAAAAATGCTCCGCTACAGAGATAAATCAGATCCATGAACGGTTGATTATGTCGCGTTTGGCCACGTTCGATTTGCTTTGAACCATTCCGATTCTTTAAGAATCACGGAAGAGGCAGAACACTCCACCGCAAAATCGGAAGACCCAAGGCCAGAAACGGAAGAACAAGTAATGGTTCCGTTGAACGACCGATAACCCGAAGAAGAAGATTCATCAACCAAAGTAGTCACATAAACCTTATCGGTATATTTCCCAATGTTATTAATGGCGTCTTGGGCGGGGAAGGTACGATCGGGATTTGCGGTGTATTCCATTGAGCCTGCGCAGCAACAAATGCATACGGTTTTCGGCTGAATCACGGACAAAAGGGTATCCGTATTCGCCGTATAGGAACCATGATGTCCGCCTTTGAACAATTCCACCGTCGGCAATTGGTTTCGTTCGACAAGAGATTCCTCCCCTTGCTTCTCCAAATCGCCGGTAAAGAGGTAATGGTTTTCGCCGTGGGTGAACAAAGTGCAGACCGAATAGTTGTTCTCGTCGCTGGAACTATCGCGGTAAAACCGTTGATCCAGGATTTCCATTGAAATACCCGGGGCAATGTCAAATGCTTTCTTAGCTCCTTCTACGGATTCTTCTACACATTCGAGGGCGGTGTAATGTTTTGTTCCCGATGCCACGAGGTCATCTCTTTTTGAAACGTAAGAGGCATAAAGCGCACTGGTGGAATCAGTTTTGGCGAAATCAATCAATGTATCGATTTGGAATTGGGCAAAGATTCCCGGGACGGAATTCGTGCCAACGAACCCAGCGATATGATCTTGGTGAGCGTGAGTCGCGATTACGTATTCGAGTTTGCCATCTTCCACACGCCCCGGCTCCCGAAGGAAATCCCCGATGGCTTGAGCGGAGCTTTGACGGCTTCCCGCATCAATCAAAATATCAGTATCGCCCGCCTTAATGTAAACCGAGTCACCGGTGAACTTGTTCCCGAGTTCCAAAAACGAAGCGGAAAAAGAAGCGGTTTCGGTAGTTAAGACGACAACCGACCGGGTCAGGTGTTCATTGAGTTTTTTATAGGAAATGTCATAAGAGACCGTGTAGTTCCCGGGAGTATTCGTATCTACCCCTTCCACGGGGGAGAGTTCTTCTCCGTAGGCATAAGACACTTTTACTTCCCCCGAGACGTCTTGGCCGTTATATGTCGCGGTGACGCCGCTTTCAACGTAACGGCCATGAAGGGGAACGCTCTGGACGTTCGGTCCGTTCAAAACGAAAGAAGTAGTGGGGTTCTCTTCGATGTAATACCGGTAACCAAAATAACCGGCGACGACGAAAATAATCGCGAGGATAACAAACAAAATAGGCACCCCAGTGTGTCGTTTTGCTTTTCTCGAAGCGGTGGTTTTCTTTCTTTTTGCCATTGGTTACATTCCTTTCGGAGAAAGGTGAGTAACGTCTTTCCAGGTCGAAACGATCTTGGCGACTTCTTTCCTCGCTTCTTTGGTGGATACGTTCTCACTGAGGACGCGATAAATCAATTCGCCGATCTGTTTTGCTTGTTCCTTGGTGCACCCGCGGGTTGTGGCGGCCGCGAATCCAATCCGAAGCCCCGAACATTCGCTGGGTTTGGTTTGGTCCCCATGAATCATGTTCTTGTTGGTCGTGATGCCAGCTTCCTCGAGCCGCGCCTGTGCCTCTTTTCCCGTGATGCCAAAGGAAGAAAGGACGTTGAGCAAAAATAAGTGGTTTTCCGAACCGGAAGTGAAACATCCGAGCTCCCGAAGGGCCTCGTCGCAGGCTTTGGTATTCTCCAACACCTTTTGCATGTACTCCTTAAAATCGGGTTGAAGGGCTTCCCCAAAACAAACGGCCTTCGCGGCGATGATGTGTTCCAAAGGCCCTCCTTGAGTATAAGGGAAAACGCTGCTCTTGATCTTTTTCACCAAATCGGGATTGTTGGTGAGAATCAACCCTCCCCGAGGACCCCGTAAGGTTTTATGGGTGGTGGAGGTTACGATATCCGCGTAAAGGCAAGGGTTCTGACATAAGCCCGCGGCGACAATGCCGGCGATATGCGCCATGTCCACCATAAAATAACAATGGACGTCGCTGCGTTTATTGTGCTCATCGATGATTTCGCGCATCTTGGCGAAGTCGATGTCATAGGGATACGCGGAGAATCCCGCCAAAAAGAGGTTCGGATTCTCTTTCTCAATCGCCTCCTTAATGATGTCGTAATCCAATCGCCCTTCGCTATTGAGGGGATAATGGACAAATTGGTACATCTGAGAGGAAAAAGAAACCGGTGACCCATGAGTTAGGTGGCCCCCGTCGTTAAGGATTAAAGAAAGAACCTTATCCCCGGGATTCAGTAAAGCGTGATAGGCGGCAAAGTTCGCTTGCGATCCACTGTGGGGCTGGACGTTCGCGTAGCAACAATGAAACAAAGCTTGGGCCCTTTCCATCGCGATGTTTTCCACCTCATCGACGTTAATACATCCCCCGTAATAACGGTGCGCGGGATACCCTTCCGCGTATTTGGCCATCAAAATGGAACCACTCGCCTCCATGACGTCCATCGAGGGATAGTTCTCGCTGGCAATGAGCTCGATTCCGTTATTTTGACGTTTTTCCTCTTTTCGAAAGAGGGCTTCTATTTGTTTGTCTTTCATCGTTGTTCCTCCCAATTCGACCCACGTTCTCGCTTATTTTGAATCATCAAGTTTGAGCAAAGGGGCATACAGGTCGACTCGACGGTCCCGGAACACGCCCCAATCGCGACGTTCCTTTTCAATAAGATCCAAATCAAATTCATGGACGAGGATTCCTTCTTCCGTCCGTCCGAGTTCTTGGACGCGGACCCCAAATTCATTCGCGATGAAACTCGAACCAAAGAAGGTCATGGACGAACCATCCATTTCTTCGGTTCCAATTCGGTTGGAGGCCACCACGGGCATGATGTTCGCCGCGGCATGGCCTTGCATAACGTGCTGCCAGTGATCCTTAGAATCTTTATCCAAGACGGGTTCGCTACCAATTGCCGTAGGAAAGAAAAGCATCTCCGCACCTTTCAGGGCAAGGATACGTGCCGTCTCGGGGAACCATTGGTCCCAACAGATTCCGACTCCGATTTTTCCGAATTTGGTGGCGAACACACGGAACCCCGTGTCTCCCGGAGAGAAGTAGAACTTTTCTTCGTAGCATTCTCCGGTAGGAATGTGGGATTTGCGGTATTGCCCAAGAACGGTTCCATCCGCATCGATGATTGCGATGGAATTGAAATAACAATTGCCGGCTTTTTCAAAATAGGAAACCGGAAGAACGACTCCGAGTTCTTTGGCTAACGCAGAAAAGGTGGTAATCGTGGGGGAATTTTCGAATTCCTCCGCAAAAGCGAAACGCTCATAAGATTCGGTTTGGCAGAAATAAACATTTTCAAAAAGTTCGGGAAGCAAAATGATATTCGCCCCTTCTTTTGCGGCTTTCCGAACCATTTCCTTGGCTTTTTGCACGTTCTCGGGAATGTTCGGGGCCATCGCAAATTGCGTCGCTGCAAGCTTAACGATTCTCATTGTTCTCCTCCTTTGATGCTGGGGACATTCATAGTGATGCAATGGATATTGCCTCCGCCTAGCAAGATTTCACGGGTATTGATTTGATGGATTTCTCGCGTGGGGAAGAGGCTTGAAAAGAGGTCATAGGCAAGCTTATCTTCCTTCACCCCAAACGCGGGGAGAATCACAAAATCCTTCCCAATGTAGAAATTCACGTAAGAGGCCGCCAACCGACGTCCTCCGCTTCGTTCGTCAAGGGTGTCGCCGGTAACCACGAGTCCAGAGGCTTCTTCGGGTTTCATTCGTAGCGCGGGGGAGGGGACCAAACAACGATGGATCTTGAAGCGGCGTCCCTTCGCGTCAGTCGCCGATAAAAGAGCCTTCTCGGTTGCTCGAGAGTATTCGTATTGGGGGTCATCCGGATCGTCGCTCCAAGCAAGGATCACTTCGCCAGGAGCAACAAACCCAACCATGTTATCGATGTGCTCATTGGTTTCATCTTCGTAGATCCCATGAGGCACCCACACCACTTTCTCGATGCCGATGTATTCCTTGAGGATATCCTCAATTTCTTCTTTGGAACAATGGGGGTTCCTGCCTTTGGACAAAAGGCATGCCTCGGTGGTGATAAGGGTGCCTTCCCCATCGGAAATCACCGACCCCCCTTCTAGCACAAAGGAAGAATGACGGTAGGATGCCATGCGTAAACGACGGGCGATCAAGGAAGAGATGTTGTCGTCATCCGAATAATCGGAATATAGACCATCCACCTCTCCTCCCCAGGCGTTGAACCGGAAATCCATCGCCCGGACTTCCGACCCATTGGTTAAGAACAAAGGCAACGTATCTCTCGCCCAAGCATCGTTATATCGAATCGACATCGGGTGGGCGTCGGGAATTTGTCGGACCAAAGCGCTGACCCTCGCGTACATATTCGGGTGGATTCCCACATATACGGGTTCGTGTTTGGCAATCGCCGCGATTACCTCTAGGAAGTTCTCGGTCGCGGGAACGGCCTTCTTCCTCCAGGTATCTTTCCGATACGGCATCAGGATGAACGTGCAACGATGCGCGTTTCCTTCAAAGGGGAGGGTGTATCCGTCGTTTAAGGGGTACGTCTTCCTCTTTTTGAGGTAATCCATGAGTTTTTTCTCATAGACGTGATACCGTTTCCAGTTCTCTCGGTCGATGATTTCAAACCCATCGGAATGGGAACAGATGAGGCGTCCTCCCGAGGTTTGGATGCGTTTGACTTCTCGGATGATCGGCTTGGTCCAAATTTCTCCTGGGACAACCAAAGGAATGCCCGGAGGATACATCATGACTTGTTCCCGACTGACTTCCCCATCGAGTTGGTCGATGGACACCACTTTTCCCGGGGCGTTGAATGCGACGCGGGGACGAGTCAACGGGAAGGGGAACCCCGTGGAAATCGGACGTTCTTGATAGGTAATGGACCCGTCGAAATATCGATCCGAAAGAATCTTTAAGCCTTCCACCAAATGGTCGATGTGTTCTTTTTTCGTCCCGACGGTTAAGACCCCCATGATCGCGTAAGGTTCGGCGAGCTCCATCTGAACGTTAGAAATCTGCTTGATTTCCCGATAAGCGCGGAACCCATCGATGGTCATTTTGTCTAACGCGATTACGAGTTTGGTTTTATCAAACGCGTAAGACCCATGGGCTTTGAAATGGGCTTCATCCATCACGGAGAATCCTGGGATCTGGTCAATTTGTTCTTTCGCATAATCGGCGAGGTCATAGACTTCCTTCATCGCCCGCTTACCTTCTTGCGAGCCAATGTACGCCGCGGAGGCTTCTAGCGAACCGATGAGCAAAGAGGAGGGAGAGGTGGTATTTACGATATTGAGGCTTGCTTGAACATCGTCTTTGCTGAAGCGATGTCCTTTAAGGAAAAGCACCGAACTTTGAGTCAAGCTTCCCGTGGTTTTGTGAAAGGAGGCGGCGCTCATATCCGCTCCCGCGGCCATCGCGGAAACAGGGGCGCCAGGCACCCCGAAGTAATAATGGGCCCCATGGGCTTCGTCCACCAAGACGGCGACGTTGCGCTCATGCGCGTATTCCACGAGGGATTTGAGGTCTCCCACCGACCCAAAATAAGTGGGGTTAATCACGAACAAGGCTTTCGCGGAACTATTTCGGGCAATCGCTTTCTTCCAGGTTTCCAGCTTCGGTTGATTCGCGATTTCGAGGTCATCGTCAATTTCGGGGGCGACATAGACCGGAACCGCACCGCAAAGGATAAGGGCGTTAATCACCGATTTATGAACGTTTCGGGGAAGAAGGACTTTTTCTCCGGCTTTCACCGCGGTGAGAAACATCGCGATGATACCGCTTGAAGTGCCGTTGATGAGATAAAAAGCATGGTCTGCCCCGCAAACTTGGGCGCACATTTCTTCGGAGGCTTGGATCACGCCGCTAGGATGGGCGAGGTTATCCAGACCGATGGGGGCGTTCACGTCACAACGGTAAACGTGTTCCCCGAATACCTCACTTCCACGGGTGGAAACATTCCCCATGTGATGCCCGGGGACATCAAAGGGAGAAACGTCCTCAGAAACATAAGTTTCTAACGCGTCGAGAAACGGTGTTTTCTGCTCCATAAATTTTTCCATGGGGCAAGTATATAGCAACTAATTTCGAGGGGGTAGACGAACTTCAACGAATCCGTCTTTTTTTCCAAAAAGACCAAGAGGAACGGTACAAAACGCAAAGAAGAATCAAACACAAAAAGAGGATGCCGACGACGATGTAGGATCCATATCCATAGACAAGTTCCTGAACAACCAACCCCTTATTGGCCCAAGCCGTGAAATAGGGAAACAACAAGACACCAGCCACACTTAAAATCACCAAAACGATCCCAATCATCAAATTCCTCGGGTTGTTCTTTCCGAAGAAAGAGGAAAGGGCGGCCAAAATCATGAGTTGCCCGGTAATCAGCATCCCGATGTTCAAGGAGAAACCCACCGATAAAGGATAACCGTCCACGACGGTATCGAATAACCCGCCGAAAAGAAGGGGAACGGAAGAGAAATTCACCAAGGTTCCCGCGGAAGAATAGGTTCCGATTAACGGCAAAAACAAACAACCCACCGCGCCAAGCAAAAGGAAGCCCACCACAATCGCGGGCCATCCAAGGAAGCGGATTCGACGTTCTTTCGCGTTCATAACGGAATAATTATGGAACACGGGAGGAGAGAATACCAATTTTGTTTCCCATTTCGGCTGTTCTCGTGTATTGTTTATTTTGCTTTAAGCAAAAGAGAACCAAAATGTCGAAAAAGAAAAAACCGATCAAAGCCGCTCCCGTGAAAAAGGCGAAACCCAAAAAGAAAATGAATCCGCAGACCAAAGAAGCGGTCAAAACCTCGTTCCTGACCCTCGTGAACAACGATGCCTGCATCAAAATGTCGCGGGAATATCATGGTTTTGGCTGGGCCGCCTTGGCAATTGGCCTTGCGTTAGTCTCCGTCATCGTCGCAGAAGTCCCTTCCATCGTCACCAACGCGAACACCAATTACGGGGAAAACCTCTTGGGGACCCCGAACTATTCCCTCGACCAAGGACTTGCAAACTTCTCCAAAGAACTCGCCGCGAAGGGCGTCATCTTGGAAATCGTAGATAACAAACCCCACGTCGAAAACTGGGAAAACGTGGAATACACCGTTCCCTCCACCGGGCTCAAATCCCCGTGGTACTCGGATGTCTCCACTTCCCAAAACAAGACGATGTTCGAGGCGTTTATCAACTCCACCGCCTATCTCGGCGCGGATATCGAAGACAGCGTTTTCTTCGAACGCATCTCCAAAGGGTTGGATATCGTCACGGGTTCGACTCGTCCGGGATATTCCGAAGCTGCCTACGCGGTGAACTACATCGCATTCGGGAAGGACTCCTTCCGCATCGCCCGGTATAACGCGAGCGGAACCGGGGGACAGATCAGCGGTCGTTATCAAGAGATTGAGGGAACCAAATTCCATCAAATCGCCTTATCCGGAGACGGCGTTACCCCACTAGAAGGAGAGGATCTCTTAACCAAATCCACGGATGCCTATTACGACATCGTCGTCCGTGCGACCCACCACTCCAAAGTGATCGCGGTCTGGCAAAACATCGGAATCCTTTCCGGGGTCTACGTCGGACTGGAATTCCTCTTCGGCTTGGTCTTGTTCTTGTTGACCCGCGGCAAACGGAATCCGTTCCGCATCTACACCTTCTGGGAAACCCAAAAGATGTCCTATTGGGCGGGTCTTGCTCCGGCCCTCCTCGCCCTCATCATGGGATTCATCATGCCGAGCTTCGGTATGATGGGATTCATTATGTTCTTCGGCATGCGCTTGATGTGGATGTCCATGAAGAACATGCGCCCTGCCGCTTAATCCGTTTCAATCCGGCCGTTTCCACAACGGCCTTTTTCTTTTGGCTTCAAGTATCTACTAAAAACGTAGAATCTACATTTTTAAAAGATAGGGCCGTCCAGGATGGTGGGAGATTTTAGGAAATCAAACAAACCCAAACGGATGGTCCCGTCCTCATCGCTGGAAATCCCGGATGTAAATTTCGTAATAATAATTTTGGTGAACCCGTCTCCAATTCGAAGCAACGAAGCTTTCTCTTGGGCAACCTTCTCTTCACTTTGCAAATAAAGCGCGGTTTGAATGTAAAAACGACGCTTTGAGGTTTCCACCACAAAATCCACCTCTCGACTTACTCGAACTTGCTTCCCATTGATGAATTCGTTGGAAGTAACCACGCCGACGTTCACTTGATATCCCCTCAAACGAAGTTCGTTATAAATTACGTTCTCCATACAATGAGGCTCTTGATCCATCCCCTTAAACCCGGAAGCAGCGTTTCGAAGCCCCAAATCTTGGAAATAGTATTTCGCCTGACCACCGATAATGGCTTTTCGCTTCAAGTCGTATCTTTGGGTTTTTGAAACAAGAAAGGCATCCTCCATATAGCCAAAATACCGACGGATTGTATCGGGGCAAACGGAGGTTTTTTCTTTGCTTTGAAAAGTATTGGAAAGCTTGTTTGGGTTAATCAACGACCCTACCGCAGAAGCCAAAAAAGACGTAATTTCCGAAAAAGAGCTTTCGTTTCGAAGGGAATAACGGTCGACAATGTCCTTCAAATACGTTGTTTGATAGACCTCACTTAAATATTGCCGTTTCTCCTCTTCCGAAGATAAAACGGCACATCCGGGCAACCCTCCCCACTTCCAATAGGTATCCCATAGTTCAAAATCGTTAACGGAAGCAGGGGTTTGTTCGCGAATTTCTCGAAAAGAGAGGGGGTGCATATGAATTTGCCAACCTCTTCCTCGGAATTCTGTCGCAATATCGCTCGAAAGCATATGGGAATTACTACCCGTTACGAAAACTTCAACGTTGCTATAGGAAGAAAGAATTCCGTTTAGAACACTATAAAAGGTAACTTGAGGCACGTGCCCATCCGAAGTTTTGTATCCTTCAAAAGCGGGGCTATCAATGCTTTCGCATAACTGAATCTCGTCGATAAATAGAAAAGCTTGGCCTTCCGTAGGGAGAACGCTTCGCAAATATTGCCCCAGATTCAAAGGATTTCGAAAAGAGTCGTTTCGATCATCGGACAAATCCATCATGAAAATGCGGTCATCAGGAACTCCGTGTTCTCGAAGCCATTCTCTGAAAATATGAATAAGAAGGTAGCTTTTGCCGGATCGCCTTGGCCCGGTGATAACCTTTATCATTCCGTTCCCTATGGAAGAGACAAGTTTATCCAGATACAACGAGCGAGAAAATTTCATAAATTATCTTTCTATCTACTAAAAACGTAGAATCTACATTTTTATAACATATAATGTACAACAAAAGTAGTTCTTTCGAAAGCCAATCTTTGTTTTCATCATTTATTCTTTGGCTTCTCTTAATGAACCAGCAAATTCAACGTCCTTCCATTTAAAGAAAGCAGAATACGATTCCGCGATATCTTTATGGGTCTCCAAGTATTCTTCCAAACCCTTTCCTTGACCGGCGAGTATCTTCATTTCCGCAAGAGAATCTTCCCCAATTCGTTTGGCAAAATACGCCAAAGAAACATATACGTCCCCCGTCTTTTTTAAGACAAGCAAAAAATCGGAACCAAAATAGTACCCTAAGATGAAAGAAGAAGGATACGGGGTAAATTCCATAAGCCTCTTTCGTATAAAAAGAAAAAGCCCAAAGAAGTTATTATCTTTGAGCAAATTCTTTATACATCTTCGCGATACGTATCGGAGGTGGAGGGATTGAAGATTTCACTGATCCACATGATGGTTCGGCTATCCTCTTCCCCAATGTTGGTTATTTCGTGGGTATATCCTGGAATGATGTTCACGGGATGAGGATGCTCCCCATCCACGATGTCCTCGATGATTTCGTTCGTCTGGATATTCCGTTGACGGATTCGGCATTTCCCCTTAACCGTATAGAAGATTTCTTTCTTGTAGGTGTGGTAATGCCCGCCTTTGGTGATGCCGGGAAAGGATACGTTCTCGCTGATTTGACCATGCACTTTGGATTTATAAAGTTCCTCAAAGGAACCGCGTTGATCGGCCGCAAAATTAAACGTATATCCTTCTTCGCTTAAATAGTCGCAGAAGGTGATAAAGAGTTTCCGTTCGAATTCATCGTGAATGAGCGGAAGGTGACGCGGGGATTCAATCTCTTGTTTGAAGTAATAGAGAAGGTCCGCCAAATGGCCGAGGGAACAATCGTGTACCACAGGAATCGACAAAGGAGATAGGCACCCCGTGTGTTCGTTTTGGGCAATGACGCGGATAAATTCCTCCACGATATCGCCGACGTAATTGTAATGGACAACGTAATTCCGATCGCGAATCGTAATGGGTAAGTCGTGGGCGATGTTATAGCAAAATGTCGCCGCGGCGGAGTTGTAATTGGGGCGACACCACTTCCCAAAGGCGTTCGCGATACGGTAGACGTATACGGGAAGCCCAGAGGCGAAGAAGTAGTCCTCCCCCATCTTTTTGGACTTACCGTAATCATTCTCGAGTTCCGCTTGAATGGAACTCGAAAGAATCATCGGGGTCTTTTTGCCACTTTCGAGGACGAGGTCCACGAGTTTCTTGGTGAAATTCGCGTTTCCGTCGTAAAACTCTTGGACGCTAAGGGGACGATTTACCCCCGCAAGATGAACGATGAAATCGGCTTGATCTATATATTGATGAAGTTCGTCTTCGGTGGAATCGATATCGTAACGAAAGACGTTCATGCCCTTCCGCGTCAAAGCGAGGCAAAGATGTTTCCCAATGAAACCGTTTGCCCCCGTGACGAGGATGTTCATTGCCTCTTCCTCCAGACCATTTTGTTGACCACCCCGACATAAGATTGGATCAATTTCACAACCTTATCCGAGACGTTGGTGTCCGTGTAATCGTCGACGGGACGGCATCCATCCTTGTTTTCCACCGCCACTTCCACCGCTTGGAGGAGGCTATCTTTGGAGATGCCCGCAAGGACAAAGCAAGCGGCATCCAAAGCTTCGGGGCGTTCGGTGGAGGTGCGGATGCAGACCGCGGCGATCGGGGTGCCCAAAGAGGCGTAGAAACTGCTCTCTTCTGGCAGGGTTCCCGAATCCGAGACCACGCAATAGGCGTTCATCTGGAGGTTGTTGTAGTCGTGGAACCCCAAAGGTTCGTGCATATGGACGCGGGGATCGAGGACGAATCCCGTCGCTTCAAGTTTCTTTTTGCTCCGTGGATGGCAGGAATAGAGAATCGGCATATCGTATTTCTCCGCCAAAGCGTTGATCGCGCCAAAGAGGCTAAAGAAATTCTCGTCCGTATCGATGTTTTCTTCGCGATGGGCGCTTAGCAAGATGTATTTGCCCTTGGTTAATCCAAGGCGAGAGAGAATATCGCTTTTCCGGATGGATTCCAGGTTGTTCGTGAGGACTTCCGCCATCGGGGAACCGGTGACGTAGGTTCTCTCTTTTGGCAACCCGCAATCGGCGAGATACCGGCGTGCATGCTCGCTATAGGCGAGATTCACGTCCGAAATGATGTCGACGATGCGACGATTCGTTTCTTCGGGGAGGCATTCGTCTTTGCACCGGTTTCCGGCTTCCATGTGGAAGATGGGAAGGTGGAGACGCTTGGCCCCAATCACGGATAAGCAACTATTGGTATCGCCCAAAACCAATACGGCATCGGGCTTTTCTTCGACCATCACCTCATAAGAACGGGCGATGATATTGCCCATGGTTTGACCAAGGTTATCCCCCACCGCGTTCAAATAAATATCGGGGTCTTTGATTCCCAAATCCTTAAAAAACACCCCATTGAGGTTGTAATCGTAATTTTGGCCCGTATGAACCAAAAGGGTGTCGAAGTAGCGGCGGCATTTGTTGATGACCGCGGCGAGGCGGATGATCTCGGGGCGGGTGCCGACGATGATCATGAGTTTGATTTTACCGTTATTCGCAAAAGGCATATGTTCCCTCCCGAAGTTCCTTATTCGTGTTGTTTGACGGGCCCGCCGAAGAGTTCGAGTTTCTTGAGAAGCTCGACCATGCCGTCGACATCCAAACGACCCGTATTGTGGGAGGTATAGGATTCTCCGATGTCTAGGCGCGCGTTGCCTTCGGTGAAGTATTTGTCGTAATTCAAATCACGGTTATCCGCTTTGATGCAGAAGAAGTTGCCCATATCCACGGATTTGAGCATTTCTTCCTGGGTGACCAAAGTTTCATAGAGTTTCTCCCCGTGACGGGTGCCGATGTAAGCGACTCCGGTGGTGGAACCCGTGAGTTGGATAACGGCCTTGGCCAAGGTTTCGATGGTCGCCGCCGGGGCTTTTTGGACGAACAAGTCCCCTTGTTCACCGTGTTCAAAGGCGTAAAGGACAAGGTCCACCGCATCATCCAAAGTCATCATAAAACGGGTCATCTCGGGATTGGTGATGGTGATGGGCTTCCCTTCATGGATTTGGTTCAAGAAAAGGGGGATGACCGAACCGCGACTTGCCATGACGTTGCCATAACGGGTTAAACAAAGAACGGTGTCTCCGGGCAAGAGCTGACGGCTTCTGGCGATGACGTTCTTTTCCATCAAGGCTTTGGAGATGCCCATCGCGTTGATGGGATAGGCCGCTTTATCGGTGGAAAGGAAGATGGCTTTCTTGACGTGGTTCCGGACGCAGGCAGTGATGACGTTATCGCTTCCGATGACGTTGGTACGGACCGCTTCCATGGGATAGAACTCGCAGGAAGGGACTTGTTTTAAAGCTGCCGCGGAGAAGACGTAATCGACCCCTTTGAAGGCATCGATGATGGATTCGAGGTTCCGGACATCGCCGATATAGAACTTTAGTTTCTCGTTGTTGTAGGCCTTCCGCATGTCGTCTTGCTTCTTTTCGTCTCGCGAGAGTATGCGGATTTCCTTGATGTCGGTATGGAGGAAACGATCGACGACCGCGTGGCCGAAAGAACCCGTTCCACCCGTGATGAGCAGGACTTTGTCCTTGAGGATTGAGGTGTCTTTCGCGGCGTATTCCATCAAGATTTCCTTCATTCTTTCTAATTTCAAGGGATTCGCGTTCTCTTCGTGTTTTTCATAATCGACGTAGGTGCGTAACGGCACATCCACGATTTCGGACGCTTTCTTTTGGGTGAGACCAACGGATTTACGAATGCTCAACAAGGTCATAAGGATAACCCCTCCTAATTCCCTTCTAGTTTACTCCTTTATATTCCAATGAAAAGTGCAATTTTTGCTTAATCTATATTTAGATAAAGGGATTTTTTACGGAATTCTTCTTTGAAAAAATGCAAAGAATGCATATTTCTTCCTAGCATCAAGCATCAAAAAAACCGGCTTTCACCGGTTTATTCGTTGTCCGATCCTTCCTCGTCCTCTTCGGAAGGATGCTTCTCTTCCCAGGGGAGGGGGAAGAGTTCCCAAGAGGGGTGCATCTTCGCGACGAATTGTTTGTCGTATTGAACGAGGGCTTTTTCCGAATCGAGGAACAAGGGTTCTTCTTTGCCGAGGGTTCCCAAGACCTTTTCGACTTTATCTAACGCGAAGTTCGCTTCCGCCTCCGAATCTTCGACGCAGGAAGAGACGAGGAGGTAGCTCCGTAGCGCGGGCATCGTCGGGAGATTGGCGATGTATTTCTTTTGCTCGTCGCTGAATTCGTTATAGTAAGCAACCCCAAGAGAAGTTTTCGAGGAGGCGAGGAGCAAGGTCAGTTTGAAGCAGGCGGCATCGTCTTTCGCGGCATGGCCGATGCCATGCTCGACATTAATGATGCGGTCTAAGAGGGCGACCGCTTGATCGAATTCGCCCTTGGAGACGTGGTCGTAAATCGCGAAGTAATTGAGGTAGGCGGTAAATTCGGTGATGTTATCGAAAGTGCGGATCGGAGGCATTTCGGTACCCAAGTACTTCGCTTTTTCTTTCTCTAAATAATAGTTATAGGCGATACGGTTGTCGTTATGGGAAAGAATCGTAAAGAGGTAGCCGTCGTTGTTGCTATCCATTCGGAAGGGGAAGATGTCGTAAAGGAAGATCATGCCCCCGACGCTTAAGACAGTGATGCAGAAGACTTGAACCCAGGCAAGGGAGGGGTCGCTTTTGAGTTGACTGCCCGCGACCGCGTTGACGACCATAAGGACGATGGCTTCGACGATGAATAAGAAAATCGGAAGGAACGCATACGCCCCCAAAGAGGATTTCTCCACATCCTTCGGAGCGACCTTGGTTTCTCCGGTTAAGCCGTCGTAAGAATGGAATCCGAAGACGAATTTTCCGTCTTTCTTTTTGACCCCGATCATGAAGACGACGCAGGAAAGGACTTCGTATCCCCCGATTTTGGCGCCCAAAAGATGGGCCCCTTCGAGCAATAGTCCGTTGAGCAAGATGCCCGCCACAAGGGAAAGCACCACCAAGACCACAAAGTTAATGGGGAAAGAAGCCCCGTAATCGCTCATGATGGGTCGAATGACGAAAAGCCCAACGAGCAAGGCGACCGCAAACATGCAGACGTACGCCATAAAAACCGCGAAATCGTTTCGTTTCATAATTCCTCCTTCGGCAACAAACTCGAATAGATATCCTCGATATCTTGCTTTGTCAGTGGTTTGGGGAAACGACCAACCACACGTGTACCGTTCCCCGTGGCTAAATCGACCAAAGCCGGAATGTCTTCCGAAGCGATACCCACTTCCGATAACGAAGAGGGCATTCCAAGCGAAACGAAGAATTCCTTCATCCGCCGGATACCCATTATAGCCACTTCTTCCTCACTTGTCCCCGATAAGGAAAAGAGTTCTTTACCCATTCGCGCGAATTTGGGCAAATCCAGGGCGAAAACGTGGTTTGCCCAGGCAGGGAAGAGCATGGCGACGCCGGCCCCGTGGACAATTCCCGGACGATAGGCGGACAAGACGTGTTCTAGGGGATGAACCACGAAAGATTGCTGTTTCCCGATATTGGTGAGCCCATCGTGGGACAAAGAAGAAAGGAGCATAAGCTGTCCTTTCGCCGCCTCATCTTTGGGGTTCTTCCGAAGGATTTCACCAACCTTCATGACGCGTTTGATCACGGATAAGGCGAAATCATCCGCGATATCGTTGTCTTCGCTTGGGGCGAAATAACGTTCCAAGCTATGCAAAATGGTATCCGAAATCCCCGCGGCCATTTGATACCAGGGGACTCCACTCATTAAAGAGGGGCTTTCAATCGCGAACAAGGGACGAATCACGTCGTTGTTAAACCCCTGTTTAATTTGAAGTCCGTCGTCTTGGAGGACGCAGGAATTGGAGGATTCGCTCCCCGCGGATGCGATCGTCAGGATAACCCCAACGGGCAAAGTCTTCTTGGCTTCCGCTTTATAGAGGTTGAAATCAAAAGGATCCCCATCGTAATAATAGGAAATCCCAATGGATTTCGCGGTGTCGATAACCGAGCCGCCCCCCACGGCCAAAATCGCGTCTTTTGGATTCTTTCGTAACTCCTTCACCGCGTCCCGAACGAAAGACACTTCGGGATTGGGGCGAACCCCGCCCATCAACGAGTAAGCGATACCCGCTTTCTGAAGGGAGGCCTCCATGCGAGAAAGCAACCCCGAACGCACGGCACTTCCCCCTCCATACAAAACGAGGACAGAACGAAAACCGTATCCTTGGAGGATGGCCCCGACTTCGTTTTCTTTGCCATCCCCAAAGACAATCCTCGTAGGGTTGAAATACTCAAATTCCTTTTTCACGGACACTTACCTCCTTTCGCGAAATCTCAAACACCGCCGGCAGGAGGATGTTTTCGGCCAGTTCAATAAAGGAGGACATCGAGGCGCGGAAAGTGGAAGGAGTGAGCTTTGGATCTTTAAAGCAAAACCCAAATTCATCCGCGACCAAATGGGCGAATCTTCTCGAGGCGTTTCGAATCATGGGGAGGGAAAGGGTAATCTTAGGGTCATTGTTCCAAACGTCGAGTAAAACCGCGGTCAATTTCCCGAAGATAAAATCGTCGGTCAAGTCGCGGGCGGCGCTGTTATAGGTAGAACGCAAAAAGGTGAAATTCCGATAGACGTAGGTCGTGAATCTCGTCAAAACCGCATGGGTGTCCTTCGGCTTTTTTCCAAGGTTCAGGTCTTCGTTTAAAAAGATCGCGGCGATTAAATCGTAGATGTCCGTGTAATGGTAATAGAAGGTTTGGCGATGGACGTTGCATTTTTTGCAGAGGCTCGTGACGTTAATGTCCTCGAGCTTCTTGGTCTTCATCATTTCCTTCAATGTGGTCTTTAGTTTCGCTTCGGTAACCATATCTCTACCCCAGATGCGCTAGTTCAACCGCGATACGGGCCCCCACCGCCGCGTTGTTTTGGATTAAGTGGATGTTCGAATCCAAGGATTTTCCACCCGTGAGTTCGACGATTCGTTTTAGGAGGAACGGGGTGGAATCCTTCCCTCTTATGCCTTGTTCTTCGCATTCCTTAACGGCTTGGTCCACGATCGCGTCGATATAGGAATGCGGTAAGGCGTATTCCTCGGGAATCGGGTTGGAAATGAGGATTCCGCCCGTCAAACCGAGTTCTTTCTTCGCGTGAATGATTTTCGCGGCGTCCTTCGGATCCTCGAACACCGCATCGACGCTTCCGTTTGTCGAGACGCTGTAGAAGTTTGCAAACGAAGCGGCTTTGTAAGATAGAATCGTCACCCCTTCGGTTTCGAGGTATTCCAGGGTCTTTGGAATGTCGAGGATGGCTTTCGCCCCCGAGCAGACAACCGCGACCCCGACTTCACCCAGTTCCCGCAAATCACGGGATACGTCCCAGGTAGATTCCGCGCCCCGATGGACGCCTCCGATTCCCCCGGTCACGAAGATTGGGATTCCCGCCATCGCGGCGATTAGCATCGTCGCCGAGACGGTCGTCGCGCCCCATTGTTTTCTTGCCACGACCACGGGTAAGTCTCTTTTGGAAACCTTCGCGATTCCTTTTTCTTTGCCGAAACGTTCAATTTCCTCGGGGCTCATCCCCACCACGATTTCCCCATCGATGATGCCGATGGTCGCGGGAAGCGCCCCGTTTTCCTCGACGGTTTTTTCCACAAGCAAAGCGGTTTCGACATTCTTGGGATAGGGCATTCCATGAGAAATGATCGTGGATTCTAGGGCAACCACCGCTTCGTGATTCGCAAGCGCCTTTTGGACGCGTTCACCGATTCGTAAATTCATGTTCATTTCTCCTTTTGCGCATTTTTCCGCTCCCACTTCACCGCGAGATAGTCAAGCAAGATATAAAGCCCCATGGATAAGGCGGTAGATATGAAGACCACGATGGGGAATCCCCAGGTCATGCCATGGTAATTCACCCCCAGATTGAAGAAGAAGAATTCCCATAGCCCGAAGAAGTCACCTAAGAATACAAGGGCAGCCCCCACCACCGAGATGGTGAATACGACCGCGCGATATTTGTTAAAGGGCAAGCAAACGCGGAAGAGAATAACCGCACTAAGGCAAGTAAACGAGATAACCGCCATCGTTATCGCAAGTTCGTATATCGACCCCGGATCGGTTAAGTAGGTAAACGTCCAGGGCATCGTGACGCAGACGAAGAGAGGGATTAAGGCCGATACGCTTTCGGCGATTCCCGCGGGGATGGCCCGAACCACGATATTTTTTAAGAAGGATCCCTGCAAACGTTCGTTGGATGGTTGAAGTGCCAAGAAGAACGCGGGAAAGGCGATTAAGAAGGTCTCCCAAGCAAAGAGGTTTTGAACCACGAATGGATAGGAGTATTCCGGACCGATCGCGCTTTGGAGGATAAAGAAAAGGATGGATAAAGTCACCGCGAAGAAGGTTTTATTCAAGAACAAGGAGCAGGTACGTTGAAGGTTATTGATGACACGTCTTCCCTGTTTTACGACTTCGGGGAGTTGGGAGAAATCGTTGTTCAAAGCCACTAGATGCGCGACCGATTTCGCGGCATCGGATCCCGAAGCCATCGCGATGGAGCAATCCGCGACCTTCAAAGCGAGGATGTCGTTTACCCCATCCCCCGTCATCGCGACTTTATCGCCTTTTTCTTGAAGGGCACTCACCAAGGCGGCTTTTTGTTCGGGGGTAACCCGCCCGAAAACCGCGTATTCATCCACCAAGGCGGCACATTCCTCTAAACTCTTCCCTTCCAGGGATATGAATTTATCCGCTCCGTTCACCCCAACCCGACGGGCGATGGAGGCCACGGTCGCGGGGTCATCTCCCGAGATGATGCGAACCTTGACGTCATTGCCTTGGAACCAGGCGATGTTTTCGGCCGCGTCTTCCTTGATATGGTCGCTCAAAACCAGGATGCCAATCGCCGCAAACCCATCCACGGGTACGTTATTTTCCATGATCTTGTCGCTTTTCCCGACCACCAAAACACGGTTTCCTTCCGAAGTGTAATGGGTGATGAGCTCATCGAGTTCTTCGTTTTTGGGGACGGGCAAGAACCCATACGCCCCAAAACCATACGTGACTCCCCCGACGCTTGCCATGGAGTATTTCGCGGTCGAATCGAAGGGGAACACCCCTTGGATTTCTCCGCTCACATCTCGGCCAAAAGTCTCGCTTAAAGCGTTCGCGGTCGCGTTTTCATCCATCGTCGCGCCGAGAACATTCTTAACCGCGAGATGAATTTCGTCGTCGGAATAATGCCCCACGGGGAGAATCCCAACGACGACCATGCGCCCATCGGTTAAGGTGCCCGTTTTATCAAAGCAAATCGCGTTCACGCGGGCGAGCATTTCAATGCAATAAAGTTGCTGAACCAACATGTTCTTTTTCGATAAGGCGATAACCCCAACCGCCAAAGAGGTGGAGGTTAACAAGAACATTCCCGTCGGAAGCATCGCGACCATCGAACCGGATACGGATCGAATCATGTCTTTGTTGGTAAAGAACCCAATCCAATCTCCGCTGTGGAACCCATAGGAGAGATACATAGCAACGCCCGTCATTAAGGCGAAGGTTCCCGTCACGGCGATAAAGGCCCCAACGGAACGACGGATTTCGCTCTTCGGCTGAACAAAGACGGAGGCGTTCCCTTGCAGGGTTTCCGCGTAGTTGGCCGCCCCGACTTTCGAGACTTCCGCTTTTACAGAGCCTTTCACGAGGAAAGTCCCCGATAACAAATGGTCTCCCGGTCCTTTCTTCACGGGACGAGATTCCCCGGTTAAAAGGGATTCGTCCACAGAACAAGTCCCTTCCCGAATCACCGCGTCACAGACGATCTGATCCCCCGCGTCGAAAACGATAATGTCGGATAAAACGATGGAGGAGGCCTCGATTTCAACCTCCACCCCACCGCGGATGACCCGTCCCTTGGGGTCGGAAACGACTTTCAGGCGATCGATCAAGCGTCTGGCGCGAATATCCTGGAACAAACCAATCGCGGTGTTCGCGGCGAGGATGGCCATGAAGAAAAAGTGGGAAATCTCAAGCTGCGCAATCAGCATGATGACGAAGACGAAGAAAAGAACGAAGTTAATGTAGTTGAAAATGTTATCCAGGATGATCTGGGCATACGTTTTCGTGGGGTGTTTGGCGACTTTGTTTTCCAACCCTTCCCCTTGACGGATTTTCACCTGTTCTTCGGATAATCCCATCTCCGGATCCACCGCCAGGGGAGTGGCGCGATGGATCCTCGTTTCCATCTTCTCACTTTTCATCCTTCGTCCCTCAAACATACAACCGGGTCTTTTCTCGCGGCCACCAAGGCGGGGATGAGTCCGCTGATGAGGCCTAAAAGGATGGAACCGGCAATCAATAACAAGGCAAATAACGGGGTCAAGTGGGCGATGTTGGTCAAAACGTAGGTGGGGAAGGCATTCCGCAAAAACGAATTGATCGGGGCGCAAAGAAGGTAGGTCAAAACCACCCCAATCAACCCGGAGGTCAAACCGATAAAGAACGTCTCACTTTCAAACAAGAGCGCGACGTCGAGTTTTCTACCCCCGCAAGAACGAAGAATACCAATCTCCTCTTTCCGTTCCATGACGCTGATATACGTGACGATCCCCGTTAAGGCGGCACCCACGACCAACGAGACCGAGGCAAACAAAATCAAAACCGCGGACAAGACGACAATCAGGGTGCCAAGTCCCCCGGTGACGTCCCCCATGATATCCGAATACGTGATTTGATCGGCATCCGTTTTATCGATGTTCCAGGCGTCCAGATATGCCTTCAAAGCATCTTTCGTCGTTAAGGAGGAAGGGAACACCAGGATATTGGAAATCACCGAGTAGGCATTCATATACGCGAGGCATTCCACGATATTCGGAGACCCATCTTGGTCAAATAGGTTCCGGGAAAGGAGGACGTCCACCCATTCATCGATGGATTCCTCGGTCAAGGACATCGCGGGGACTTGATCCGTGTCAAACTCGGTTCCGAAGACTCGGCACCATCCAAGGTAAGTCGAAATCGAAGAGGTAAAACTCGGGTAATAACGGTTCCCCACGGAGTCTTGCCGGGCAGATGCCCCAACATAAGTGACCACCCCATTAAGGGCGTTCGTCAAATAGGTCGAAGAAAGGATAGAGGTCAATTCCTCCATGTCTTTATTCGTCAAATCCTGTATGACGGGTAAGACGCGTTGATTGAGGATTTCTAGTCCATCGCTCGCGCTTTTGGTGACCCCATCGCTTTCATAAAGACGGGGGACGTACCAGTTATTTGCCTCGGTGGTCGCTAAAACGTTTCCCGCTCCACCTTCTTCGTAATCCGTATACATGAGTTCGGTTAACTCGGGGGTGTAACCAATAGAAGAGGGCATGAGTTGGAGATAACTCTCTTTCGTTGGGCGGATGACCCCAACGATTTTGCATTCGATGGGGTTATAGTCCTTATCTTCGTAGACGCGGTCATAGGCGTTACTTTCGTTCGCATATTCCGCGTTGATGTAGCTTGTTAGTTCTTTGTTGTCTTCATCCCCGACAAACTTCCCAAGGGGGATGCTATAACGGACGTTGGAATAGGAGGGTTTGGTGAAACGAGTGGGGTTAACTTTGCCCACTTGGAAATAATCCGAGTTTCGATAGCAACGGTACGTTTTGCATTTCGTGTCCCCCTCGAAATCTTCCACGATGTCGGAGAAGTCAAAGGTAGTGTCTCCGCTGGAAGAAATGTCCGCGTATTGAGTGCTTTGGGGGATAATGCCCACGGCGCGCAAAGTCGAGAACTCCACGCGGTTATATTGGTCGACGATCAAAACCATCTCGTTTGCGTTGCTCGGGAAACGACCATAAATCACATCATACAAAGAAGATAGCTCCGCTTCCTTGCCATAGAGCTCATGCATGACATAAGTCGGAAGTTGGGTGTAACTGTTAACCGAATACGCGGAAGCGGAAGCCCAGGTGTATTGGGAAACCTTTTTGATGTGTTCCCCGTCAAGTCCGTCGCTCGTCAAGAAATGGAAATCGAGGTTCGCGCGGTTGAACATCACGGACATCGCGGCCCCATAGGCGGGGCATTCCGGATCGTTTTCGATTCGGCGTAAGTACTCGATGTATTCCGGGGTGAATTTGTTTTGGTGGTTCACGTACAAATTCGTATTCGTGTCGTATACCCGAAGTTGGTTGTCGTCGGGATAAATATCATCTCCGGAAGGATTGATGGCCTCGCTTCGGACGGAATAGATCCACGGGGCGATCGAAAGGGGGACCGAACTCGCGATTGCGGTCTCCACTTGATGGACGTAGGTAGAAAATCCATCCGTCACCCCAAGGACAAGGCCAACGCCCAAAACCCCAATCGAACAAGCGATGGAAGTTATGGCGGTTCTGCCTTTTTTATTCAAAATGTTACGGAAAGAGGACGCAATTCCCGCGCCAAAAGAGAGAAAGCGAGACGCCTTCTTCCCCTCATTTGCGCGTTTTTCGGGAATGTCCACGGGCAGTGGGTTCGTATCCGAAACAACGCGTCCATCGCGCAGTTCAATCGAACGATCCGCGTATTTCTCCGCCAAACCGCGGTTATGCGTGACCATTACGATCAACGTGTTTTTTGAGAACCCTTTCAAAAGGTCCATGATTTGCACGGAGGTTTCCGAATCGAGGGCACCCGTCGGTTCGTCGGCGAGAATGACGGAAGGAGAAGAGACAATGGCCCGAGCGATCGCGACCCTCTGGGCTTGACCTCCCGATAATTCGGAAGGCTTTTTGGAAATGACTTCTCCAAGGCCCAAGGATTCCAAAACCTCAATGGACTTTTGTTTGGCCTCTTTTCTACCAATCCCCGAAAGGCGAAGGCGAAGCATGACGTTCCCCAAAACGGTTTCGTGGGGAATAAGATGATAAGACTGGAAAACAAAACCGACGGATTGGTTCCGATACCGATCCAAGGTTCGGGAGGAGGCTTTGGTTAAGTCTTCTCCGTCAAAATAAAGGTGTCCGGCGCTTGGGCGATCAAGCCCACCGAGCAAATTGAGCAAGGTGGTTTTTCCCGACCCCGATTCCCCCAGGATGGCGACGAACCCGGCTTTGGGCAACGAAAGACTAACCTCGGAAAGAGCGAAAAAAGAATGGTTCTTTTTCGTGTAGTCCTTGCTGACCCCGTCCACAACGAAAAGTGGGGTGTTGCCGTCTAGATTCGTCGTAGGTTCGGTTTCCAAGATTTCCATCCCCTACATTCTAACACAAAGAAAAGAAAATATGTGGTTTTTCGACAACTTTTTTATACATTGTCTAAACCACATTGATTCGTTGTTTTTCGCTTTTTTGATTATACCCTCGCTCCATTTCGTTTCCTAGCCCGATAATAAAGAAATTTACGTAAGGTGGAGGAAGACCAAAATAGACGAGAACGGGGGTTGAGTTTATTCTTTGGAATCCCGTAATTTAGCAAAGAAAGAAGAAAGAAGGGCCTCCGCTTCCCCTTTTGCTTCACCCCGATAGACGAGTTGGAAAGAAGGCGGATTCATGTGATAAGCGGAGAACGCCCCTTCTTGGAAATCGTCCGCCCCAAAGCAGATGCAGGAAATCTTGCTTTGCTTGGCCGCCTCAAAGCACATGAGGCAGGGTTCAAGCGTCACATAGAGGGTACACCCCTTCAAATTCCAGGATTTTTTAACTTTCGCGGCTTCCTCCATCGCCTCGATTTCGGCGTGGGAAGAGATACGGAAAGTCGCTTCGCGGTGGTTGCGCCCCCGACCGATTACCCGACCGTTTTCCACGACGACCGCCCCGACGGGGATTTCGTTTTCACTTTCCGCGAGCCTTGCCTCTGCAAGGGCCATCTGCATGAAGGGATCCATTTATCAAAAATACCACCGCGCAAGGGAATCCGGTTTAAGGCTGCTTGGTTCCCCACCTGACCTGGTTCGCCGGCGTCCCTTCGCGATGGCGTAGTTATGATAGTCCAATTCCCTTGTCTTTTGTAGCAAAAAGAAAAAGAAGCGAGAACGGTGGTCGAATTCCAAGAAAAAACGGAATGGTTTGGAGCCATTCCGTTTTTGGGAATTCACTTCTTAATCGGACGAAGGACTTCGATTCCGCCCATGTACTTGCGGAGGGGAAGCGGAACGATGACCGAACCATCCGCTTGTTGGAATTGTTCGAGGATCGCGGGGAAGACGCGGGAAGTCGCAAGACCAGATCCGTTGAGGGTATGGCAATATTTGGTCTTTCCGGACTCATCGCGATAACGGATCATGCCGCGGCGGGCTTGGTAGTCGCGGGCGTTGGAGACCGAGGAGACCTCCTTGTAGATGCCCATCGACGGAATCCAGACTTCGATGTCGTAGGTGCGGGCCATCGAATGGGAGCAATCCCCGGCGGCGAGCTTATCGATTTGATAGGTGAGGCCGAGTCCTTCCACAAGGGCTTTGGCTTTCTTAACCATCTCATCAAACGCGGCGTCGCTTCCTTCTTGGGTGGTGTATTGGACCATTTCGACCTTATCGAATTGATACCCGCGGATCATACCGCGTTCTTCAGTGCGGTAGGATCCGGCTTCTTTGCGGTAGCAAGGAGTATAGGCGAAGTATTTCCGCGGCAAGTCATTCAGGGAAAGGATTTCGTTGCGGTGGAGGTTCACCAAAGCGGTTTCCGCGGTCGGGAGGATGAACTTACGGGGTTCGCTTCCCTCGAGCCAAAAGACATCGTCCTCGAATTTCGGGAATTGTCCCGCGGTATAACCGGATTCGTAGTTGAGGATATGCGGCGGGAGGATCATCTCATAGCCGTCCGCCAAATGGGTCTCAATGAAATAATTCAATAACGCCCATTCTAGGCGCGCACCGAGATTCGTGTAGATCCAGGTTCCCGAACCGGAAATCTTCGCGGCGCGTTTGTAATCGATTAATCCAAGGGATTCGGCGAGTTCGACGTGGTTCTTCATCGGGAAGTCAAAGACGCGTTCTTCCCCGAAATGGTAGAAGGGGACGTTGTCTTCTTTGCCGCCGGCTTCGAGGTCATCGTCGGGTAGGTTCGGAAGGACTTCAACGAGGGCTTTGATTTTGGCTTCGACTTCCTTTAATTCCTCTTCGTCTTCTTTCGAGGCGGAAGTTAAGGCCTTGATTTCCGCCATGACGGGGGCGATGTCTCCACCCGACTTCTTGATTTGGGGAATGGATTTGGTCAAACGGTTGTGTTCGGCTTTAATCGACTCGACTTTTTGGAGGAGTTCGAGACGACGGGCGGAAAGGTCGATGATGGGTTGGGGATCGAAGTCCCAGAGCTTTTTCTTTAAAGCGGCAACCACGTAATCGGGTTTCTCGAGAATGAGTTTAATGTCCACCATAATGGATACTCCTTAATTGGTTGGTTTCTTTTGCAGCAATTCCGAATAGATGGCGTAGAGGTCCTTGGACGCGGAATCGATGCCGCGGCTTTTGGCGAGCTGCCACCCCGCGATTATAGTGCTTTTTTTATTGGGGGAGTAGAGGGAGCGGAGGTAAGTGATCACTTCCTCGAAATGCATCGCGACCCAGGCGGTTTCCCCGTCTTTGATGAGGGGTTCATAGAAGTGGTTGTAGAGGGCGATGATCTGGGCTTTCGCCGCCATCGCTTCGAGCAATGCGACAGATTCGCACCGCTGGGAGTTGAGCGAGAGGTAAGCTCCCGCGCAGATGAGGGCGCTCCGATAGACGTCATCCTGAACCAAGGGTTTGAAATGGAGGTTTTTCGGGGCGTGACGTTGCCCGACGGCCAAACGGATTTTTAGCCCGGGGCGACGGGTCGACCCAAAGAAGTAGAATTGGATTTCGGGGCAGGCTTTCGCCACGGCCACCAGAATCTTCATCGTGTCCTTATCTTCGTATTCGCCCGTGGAAACAACGATTTTATCGCCGTTTCTCACCCCGTAATAACGGGGGAAGATCCCCGCTTCGGGGGAGGAGGCGGCGAAACGGTCGAGGCGAATGGAGGCCGGATGGACGCGGATGGGAGAGGTCACACCGGAAGAGAGGCAGACGTTCCGCATCATTTCATTGGGAACGAGGACCAGGTCCGCGGAGTTTAGGAACTTCACGGCCTTCGCGGAGACCTTGGGGGTCCCTTTTCTTTCTTTTTCGAGAAACGCTCCGCGCTTATCGTTTTCGCTATAAAACGCGGAAACGACGCAGGGAATCCTGCGCCATTTCGCGTCGATCAAAAGCGGTTCTTCTTCCAAGGAAGTCAGGTGAGCGATGTCGGGGCACGTGAGGAAAGAATCCACCCATTCGACGGACGCGAGTTCGCATTCGCCTTTGAGGGTCTTCCGGAGGCGGGCGCTTTCATAGCTCCCCTTCGAGGATTTTCTTTCGTAGGGAATGAAAACCTTCATTATTCAATGGTGTCGGGGGTCGCGGGGTTTTCTTCCACGAGGGTTTCGTCCACGCTTTCCCCTTCTTCCTCTTCGAGTTCCTCGGGTTCGGCGTGCGGAACAATGGCAAGGGAGGCGACGGTGTCGCGGTCATCGAGGTTGATGATCTTGACCCCTTGGGTGGCACGTCCGGCGATCTTGACTTCCGAAAGCGGGGTGCGGATGATGACGCCTTTCTTGGTGACGACGAGCAAGTCGTCTTCAACGGAGACGCCTTTGGCGCAGACGATGTTGCCAATCTTGTCGTTCATGGCAATGGTGTTGACGCCCTTCGCCCCGCGGGTGGTGAGACGGTATCCGTCGTAGTGGCGGGTGGTTCCATCTTCGAGCGTCACGTCGGTATCTTTCGCGTAACTCATCTTGCCGTACCCTTTGGTGGTGAGGACGAGGATGAGGAGTCCTTCGAAGGAGCCGGTGACACCGACGATTTCCGAACCGTCGGAGAGATCCATGCCGCGGACACCGACCGCGGTGCGGCCCATGACGCGGACGTCGTTTTCATCGAAGGAGCAGATCTTACCGTTGCTCGAAGCGAGGCTCACGATGGATTTGCCATCCGTGCGTTTCACGTCGAATAAGCCATCCCCTTCGTCGAGGCCGGTCGCTTTCTTGCCATTGGTGTGGATGGAAGCGAATTCCTTGAGGGAAGTTCTCTTGACCTTGCCAAGGCGAGAGACGAAGAAGAGGTAGTTGTCTTCGGGATAGTCGTCGCAGGGAACGATGGAAACGACCTTTTCGTCTTTGTCCAAAGCCAAGAAGTTCTGGGCGGGCATGCCTTTTCCGGTACGTCCGGAATCGGGGATTTGATAGCCGCGGAGACGGTAGACTTTGCCAAGGGTGGTGAAGAAGAGGATGTCGGTGTGGGTGAAGGTGTGCTTCAAGAGGCTCACGACGTCCCCGGAGTTGGTCTTCATGCCCGTGATGCCGCGCCCACCGCGGTGTTGGGCGGAGAAGGTGTCGTCGTCCATGCGTTTGATGTAACCGTTCTTGGTGAGCATGACGAGGATGTGTTTTTGCGGGATGAGGTCTTCGTTTTCGATGTCGGCCGCATCATCGGTGATTTCGGTGAGGCGGTCATCGCCGAACTTGCGTTGGATTTCGTGAAGTTCTTCGACCATGAGTTCGATGATGTTGTCGCGGCTCGAAAGGAGGCGTTCGTATTCGGCAATCGCGGCGACGAGTTCGGCGCGTTCGGCTTGGAGTTTGTCTTGTTCGATGCCTTGCAAACGGCGGAGGGTCATCGCGAGGATGGCGGCGCATTGCTTTTCAGAGAGGCCGAAACGTTCAAACAAACGGGCGGTGGATTCTTCGTCGTTGCGGGAAGAACGGATGATTTGAATAACCTCGTCGATGTTGTCGTGGGCCAAAATGAGACCCTCGACGACGTGGAGGCGATCCTTATCACGCTTTAAGAAGAAGCGGGTACGACGGGTCAAAACGTCGACTTGGAAATTGATGTAGTCCTTGATGAGGGGGACGATGCCAAGCGTCTTCGGGGCGCCATCTTCGAGGCAAAGGTTGATGATACCGAAGTTGGTTTGGAGGGAGGTATGCTTCAAGAGGTTGTTCACGACGACCTCGGGGATGACGTCCTTGCGGACCTCGATCACCACGCGCATACCTTCTTTGTTGGATTCATCGCGCACATCCGTGATGCCATCGATCACCTTGTTGCGGACCAAATCCGCGATGGAGGCGATCATGTTGGCCTTGTTCACTTGATAGGGGATCTCAGTGACGATGATACGGGCCTTGCCGTTATCCATCTCTTCGATGTGGTAACGGGAACGGATCGTGATGGTGCCGGTGCCGCTGGTGTAAGCATCCAAAATTCCTTGACGTCCCAAAATCACGCCGCCGCTTGGGAAATCCGGACCGAAGAGATAATTCTGCATGATCTCGGTCGGGGTGATTTCCGGGTTGTGGGCGACCGCGACAACGGCGTCGATGGTTTCGCGGAGGTTGTGCGGGGCCATGTTGGTGGCCATACCAACCGCGATACCCTGGGAACCGTTGACGATGAGGTTCGGGAAGCGGGAGGGGAGGACGGCGGGTTCGAGTTCGGTGCCGTCGTAGTTGCCGACCATATCGACGGTGTCGCAATCGATGTCGCGGACCATCTCAAGGGCCAAGCGGTTCATACGGGCTTCGGTGTAACGCATGGCGGCGGGTTCGTCCCCGTCGATGGAGCCGAAGTTACCGTGCCCATCCACCAACGTATAGCGGAGGGAGAAGGGTTGGGCCATGCGGACCAAGGTAAGGTAAAGGGCGGCGTCGCCGTGGGGGTGATATTTACCCATGACGTCACCGACGATACGAGCGCATTTCTTGTAGGGTTTGCTCGGGTACATGCCCGATTCGTTCATGCCGAAGATGATGCGGCGTTGAACGGGTTTGAGACCGTCACGGACATCGGGGATGGCACGGGAAACGATGACCGACATGGAGTAGTCGAGGAAGGCCGTTTGGACTTCCGCGGCGACATCGCGGTCGGTAAGGCCCGGGATGATGCCCGAACGGGCGGCCTCGGCGCCAAAGGTGGCTTCGGCGCTTTGGGCCCCTTCATGAGACGGGGCGAGGACGGGGGATTCCGCCTTTTCGCCTTCTTCTTCGACGGTTTCTTCGCCGTCTACGATTTTCTTTTCGTCATTGTCCATAACTATTCCTCATTAGATGTCGAGGTTCTTGACGAACTTCGCGTGTTCCTCGATGTATTTGCGACGCGGCTCGACTTCGTCCCCCATCAAATCGGAGAAGGCTTTCTCCGCGAGGGCGGCGTCGTCGACGGTGATGCGGATCATCTTCCGCGCGGCGGGATCCATGGTGGTTTCCCAAAGTTGTTGGGCATCCATTTCACCCAAACCTTTGTAGCGTTGGAAGGGGTAGCCGGGCTTTAAGCCGAGCTCTTTCTTGAGCACTTCGAGTTGGGCGTCGTTGTAGGCGTAATACGGGGAGCCTTTGTAGTCGATTTTGTACAAAGGCGGTTGGGCGATATACACGTATCCGCCTTCGAGAAGCGGACGCATAAAGCGGTAGAAGAAGGTAAGGAGCAAAATGCGGATGTGGTCACCGTCGACGTCGGCGTCGGTCATGATGACGATCTTGTGATAACGAATCTTGGTCACGTCGAAATTCTCGCGGATGCCTCCGCCGATCGCGGTGATCATGTTGCCGATTTCGGCGTTGGCCCAGATGCGTTCTTCGCGGGCTTTCTCAACATTCAAAATCTTACCGCGGAGGGGGAGGATCGCCTGGAATTCGCGGCTGCGGCCGTTTTTGGCAGAGCCGCCGGCGGAGTTACCCTCAACGATGTAGAGTTCGCAGAGTTCCGGATCGCGGCAAGAGCAGTCGGCGAGCTTGCCGGGAAGCGTGGTGATGTCTAGCGCGGTCTTACGGACTTTTTCTCGGGCGATGCGCGCGGCGTCGCGGGCTTTGGAAGCGAGGCGAATCTTCTCGACGATGGCCTTGGCTTCGTTGGGGTTTTCATGGAGCCAACGGGCCAAATCTTCCCCGACGATGGTGGAGACGATCTTACGGACTTCGCTGTTGCCGAGTTTCGTTTTGGTCTGACCTTCGTATTGGGGATTTGGGTGTTTGATGGAAACAACCGCGGTCAAGCCTTCGCGGCAGTCTTCGGAAGTGAAGTTCTTTTCGTCTTCCTTGAGGAGTTTGAAGGAACGGGCGTATTCGTTGATGACACGGCCAATCGCGAGGTTCAAGCCTTCGACGTGGGTGCCGCCCTCTTTGGTCGAAATGTTGTTGCAGAAAGAGTAGATGCCGTCGCTTGAATACGAATCGGTCCACTGAAGGGAGATTTCCCCGTAGATGCGGATGCGGGTATTTCCGTCGGCGAGGACGACTTCCTCGGCCCCTTGGCAATAAATCGGAGTCGGGTTCACGGCCACTTTGTTTTGGTCGATATAGCTCACATATTCGCGGATACCGCCGTCGTACTTGAAAGTCTCTTGACGGATTTCTTCGCCGCGTTCATCGATCAAAGTGATCGCGATGCCGCCGTTTAAGAAGGCCATTTGACGCAAGTGATTGCGGATGGTCTCGTAGTTATAAACGGTCGTTTCGGTGAAGATGGTCGGGTCGGGTTGGAAGGTGACGAGGGTGCCGATGCCTTCTTGGTCCCCGATGCGTTGGAGGCGGGAAACGGGGTGGCCGCCGTTTTCAAAGCGGATGAAGTATTTGCCGCCGTCGCGGTTGACGACGACTTCCATCCAGGACGAAAGGGCGTTGACAACGGAAGCGCCGACGCCGTGCAAACCACCGGAAACCTTGTAACCGGATTCTCCGCCGAACTTACCACCGGCGTGAAGGACGGTGAAGACGGTTTCAACCCCGGAAAGACCGCTTTTGGAAACGATGTCGACGGGAACGCCGCGGCCATCGTCTTTGACGGAGATGGATTCCCCTTTGTGGATGGTGACGATGATGTTGCGGCAATAGCCCGCCAAGGCTTCGTCGATTGAGTTGTCGACGATTTCCCACACAAGGTGGTGGAGACCCGCGGCCGCGGTGGTCGCGATGTACATACCGGGGCGCTTACGGACGGCTTCGAGGCCCTCCAAGACTTGAAGGTCGCTCGCGCTGTAATCAGCTTTCGCGCGCTCGAGTTCTTTTTCGTTCGAAACGTCTCCCTTTATGTATTGGAAGCGTTCTTCTTCGTGAAACTCTTCGGACGGATTTTGGTCCGTGGTTTTGGTTTCATCTGCCATTGTTGTTCCTCCTTATGGCTGTATGGTTGGCGACATCGAAGTAAGATGCGCCGGGGATGGTAATGTCGGTGGTGGTTAAGAAGCTTTGGCGGAAGTCGGCAAGCAGCGCGATGAGGTTCTTAGTCCTGGCCTCGTCGAGTTCGCTCGCGACGTCATCGAGGACGACGATGGGCTTCTTGGCGTCGCTTTCGATGAGGTAATAGGGGCAGAGTTTCAAGGCGAGCACCGCGAGGCGGTTCTCCCCTTGCGACCCATAGAGGGAAACGTCCTTCCCGCTGAGGCGGAGGGAGATATCCTCCCGATGGACCCCGATACCGGTCGAATGGTGGAGGAGGTCGCTTTCCCGGGCGTTTTGGTAGGCCTTCCTCGCCCTTTCGGGGAAATCTTCCCCAGGAGGCAAGAAGGGTCGGTAGACCAGGGCCACCTCGATGGCGTCGCCCCGGAGACGTTGGAGGAGTCCGGGGAGCACGCGATTGAGGTTCGCGACGTAGAGTTCTCGATAACGGATGATGGGCTCTTCCGTTTCGATGATTTGGGACGTCAGGACCTCGAGGAGATCGATTTCGACCTTCGGACCTTTGAGCAACGCGTTCCGTTCCTTGAGGAGGTTGGAGTAACGCGAGATCAAGCGGAAGTAGTCCACCGATACCTTCGAGAGGCTTACGTCAAGGAAGTTCCGCCTCTCTCCCGGACTCCCGGTGAAGAGGGAGACGTCCATCGGGGAGAAGAGGAGAACATTGACCAAACTGGAGAGTTCGCTGAGCCGTCGCAAGGGCTTCTCATTCAAGAACACGCGTTTCCCTCCCTTTGAAAGTTCGACGCGGAGGTTCCGGACGAGAGGCCCCTCTCGAACGGCGGCCTCGATCACAGCTTCCCCGCACCCCTCCTTAATCAGAGGGATGTCGGTTCCGACACGGAAACTGCGAGCGAGGGACAAGAATTGAATGGCTTCCGCGAGATTCGTCTTCCCCGAGGCGTTGGGCCCGAGGATTGCGTTGACCCCCGCATCGAAGCGAAGATCAAGGTGAGAATAACTTCGGAAGTCCTTCAATCGCAGGCGGGTCAAGATCATGCGATCTCAAACCTTTTTCCCGCCACGGAGATCTGATTCCCAGGACGGAGTTTGCGACCGCGCCGATTCTCTTCGACCCCATCCACCAAGACGAGGTGACTCGCGAGGAAGGATTTCGCTTCCCCTCCTTCGCGGATGATGTTTGCGAACTTGAGGAATTGGCCGAGGGTGATGTATTCGGTCGTGATGTGAATGATTTTGATTTCGCCCATAAAAAATGTCCGGATTTTGGTCCGAACATAGTTTACTACTACGTAGTAAAAAATAGAAGGCTTTTTTTGCCTTCTATTTGAATGATTTTTGGGTTTAGTAAGTGCGCATCGGAGTGATGAGTTCGACGGCGCTTCCGTCCTTCGGATTGCGGATGACGAAGGGCTTCATTTCGTTTTGGAAGCAGAGGGTGACGTCTTCCGCCTTGAGGGCTTTGACGGCGTCGATGATGAACGCGGGGTTGAAGGAAACGGTCAAACTCCCCTCGGTAAAGGAGAAGGTTTGAATCTTTTCCATCGCCGATCCTGACATCTCGTTCTTGGTATAAACCTCGACCTCGTCATCGCTCATCGAGAGTTTGACGGCGCTGTCTTTTTCCGTGGAAAGAATGGAGACGCGGCTCATCGCGTTCAAGAGTTCCTGAGCGTTGACCTCCAGGAAATACTTAAAACTCGAGGGGATGATGTCCTTGGTGACGGGGTAGGTTCCCGGGATCAAACGAGTGGTGACAATCGTGGAGCCAAAGCGGAAGAGGGCCTTTTTATCGTCGATGGCGATTTTCACGGTCGAGGCGTTCTCAAAGAGGTGAATGACGTCCCCGAGGGCCTTGGAAGGCACGTTGGCGCGGAAAATCGCATCGCTTTGGATTTGGATCGACTTGCGGGCCAAACGTGCGGCATCGGTCGCGGTAGCCACGAGCAAGCCTTCTCCGTTGGAATCGAAGTGGACGGCGGTGAGAACCGGCTTTTGTTCCTTGGTCGAAGCGGCAAAGGCGCTTTGTTCCACGAGATCGGTGAAGTCGCTGGTGCGGGCTTCGAAGACGTGTCCGGATTCTTCCAAATCCAAATCGGGATATTCTTCGGCGTTGGCGCAGACGAGCTTAAACGAGGTTCTGCCGTCATCGATTTTGGCCAGGGAATTATCCACGACCTCAAAGCAGACTTCCGATCCTTCCATGCGGCGGATGGTTTCGGTGATGAAGTGAGCGGAAACGAGGGTTTTGCCGACGACGACATTTCGAATGATTTCTTGCTCTCCAATCATGTAGGGAACGGTGACGTTAATAACGAGGTCGCCGTTGGAGCCCGTGAGCTCGAGTCCCTTTTCGTTTAAGTCGAATTTGATGTTGGAGAAAGCGGGGATCGCCGATTTGACGGGGGCGGCTTTCGCAACAGTGCTGAGTGCTTTTAGGAATTGGTCTTTTTTAATCGTGAAGCGCATGCTGGGTCCTCCTTAAAGAACATACATACAAATTAATTTAAGAAATAATAGTTATTATTAAGGCTGCGAGTTGTGTGGATAAGTGGATAACTCCCCTTCTCGCGTCGGTAGAAATTTTACCATAAGACGGGAAGGTTCGGAACCCTTATTTATAAATAAATAAAGTTTAGCCTTCAAACCGAGATAAGAGGTCCTCTAAAGCCTTCTTCATCAAGGGGTCGGTTTTCCCCATGTTTTCCACTTTTTCGCAGGCGTTCATCACCGAGGTGTGGTCCTTGTCGAAGGCTTTTCCGATTTCGGAGAAGTTCATTCCGAGCAAGACTCGGCACAAATGCATGGAGATATGGCGCGCGAGGGCGATTTGGGCCACGCGGGTCTTACCCATGATCTGCGACGGCGTCAGATTGTAGTAATCGGCGACCACCGAGACGATGCGGTTGACGGAAGGCTTGGTGACCTCCTTTTTAGCGTTCCGCAAATCGGTTAAGGCCTCCATCGCGATGTCCACCGTGATGCGTTTGCAGGGTCCGGCGAGGATCGTGCAGAAGAGCAAACGGTTCAACGCCCCTTCGAGCTCTCGGACGTTATCCCCGAATTGTTCGGAAATGAGGTCGATGACTTCTTCCTCGATGTCGCAGTTCTTGAGTTCCGTGAATTGGATTTTGGAACGGAGAATCCGACGGGTTGTCTCGAAGTCCGGTTTCTTGATTTTGACCGCTAAACCTTGGGAAAAGCGGGTTTTTAGGCGTTCGTCGAGCCCGTCGAGGAGGCGGGGGTCTTGGTCGCTTGTCAGAACGATTTGCTTCTTGGCGTTGGCGAGGATTTGGAAGACGTTGAAGAAGTTTTCCATCGTCTTTTCCTTGGTCCGTAAGTACTGGACGTCGTCGAGGAGCAAGACGTCGACTTCATCGCGGAAATAAGCGTTGAAGGATTGGTCGGTTTGGTGCCCCGTGACATAGGAGACGAATTCTTCGACGAACTCACTCGCGGAGATGTAAAGGACTTTGGTCCTCGGCTCTCGACGATGGATTTCGTTCCCGATCGCTTGGAGAAGGTGGGTCTTCCCTAGGCCCGAATCCCCATAAATTAAGAGGGGGTTGAAGGTTTGCCCCGGAGCCGCCGCGATGAGGGTGGCCGCTTGCCGGGCTTCCATGTCGCTCTCCCCGACGATGAACGTGTCGAAGGTCAAACGTTCGTTGAGCTTCGCGTTCTTGAAAAGTTGAGGTTTGTTCGACGCTTTTTTCGCGGGTTCCTCGGGATTTCCGGAGTTTGGATAAGAGAAACTTAGCTGATAGTTCGTCCCTGTGATCCGATGCACCGCGCGAGAGATGGTCGAATAGAAGTTGCTTTGGAAAACCGAGGCGGCGAGTTGACTGCTCGCGACGATGTTCATAACGTTGCCATCCACCGAACGGATGGAGGTTCCCCGGAAGAACGAATCAAAAACCTGGTCGCTGCCGAGGTCCCTTTTGATTTCATCCAGGATTTGTGCCCAGAGCGATTGAAGTTGTGTGATCATGACGTGCTTACCCGAGGCAAATTATAGGAGTTTTCCACAATAAAGGAATACCGAAGTCTAGAAATTTTGAGTTTTCCACATACGGAAGGTCGAAAATGATTCGATAACATCGGAAAAATCCTGAGTTATCCACTTTTGGAAAATGTGGAAAACTTTTTTGGCGAGTTTTTGGCGATTTATAGTTGTGGAAAACTCCGAAAAAGAAAGGGTTATCCACAGGCAAAAACAAGGAAAAAACTTCGAACAAATCGAGAATTCGCGAATTTATCCACCGCGATGTGGAAAACTTATTCACACCCGTGTGGGAAAATGGAAACTCGCAACAATCGGGAGATTTTGAACACGCTTCCAAAGACTCGCGAGCGCAAGCGAAAAAAGGTTGTCACCGCCCATTCCCGCCCCTATAATGGCATTTGCTTTAGCAAAGGAGACTAAAAATGGCCAGCAAAAAGACCTACCAACCTTCGAAAATCAAACACGCCCACCGCGCCGGATTCCGTGCCCGCATGAAAACCCATGGTGGACGTAACGTTCTCGCCCGCCGCCGCGCCAAAGGCCGCGCCCGCCTCGCCGCCTAATTCGGGGGAGGCTCGCCGTGAAGAAAATCAACACCATCAAACCCCATCGCGAGTTTGACCGAATCATTCATGGCGGGGTCAAGGTTAAGTCGACCCACTTTTCCCTCTTTGGTGAAAAATCCGATGCTGGTTATGCCCGGGTCGGAGTTGCCGTTGGGAAAAGCAACGGAAAGGCAGTCGTCCGCGTTCGGATCAAGCGACAAGTACGAGCGATGATCGCGAAAGCAATGGATTGGACGGCGCCCGTTAACCTCATCATCGTGATTCGCCCAACTTACCAATTGGGCGAATTCGCGACCAATGAGCAGGAGCTTATCGCTTCGCTCGCCCGAATAAAGGAACTACTACATTGAAAAAGAAATCGCACAAATTACTACTTGCCGGCGCTCTTTTTGGTTTCGGCGCGATTTTGCTTTCGAGCTGTACCGCCAGCTTCTGTTCGACCATGGACCAAGCCGCGATGGCTTATCCTTACGACCAAGGCGTGACGGTTTATCTCTCGAAGACCGAATTTGAAGCCCTGCAAGCAGACCCCGAGTCCGAATCGGCGATTGTTATCGCCCAGGAGCTCGCCTGGTCCCAGGAGGCCACCGCGCTCGGGCTCCCCGCCATCGCCGGCCCCGCGTTCGGTAACGCCGACGACCAAGTCTATAAGTACATCCCCTTCGCTCCGAAAGTCACATCGAACACGGACGCGGAAGGAAACGTCACGACCGAATATACCCGTGCGGCGGACGGATCCCTTATCGTGGATGCCTACACCGCCAAAAAATACTCGGGTTCGGTCCTCTCGACCGCTTTATCCTCTTCCGCCAGCAACGGATATTACACCCCGAGCATCTATTACTTCGGTTTAATCGATGACCTCACTCTCAAAGCGGCGATCATCGAAAGCGACACTGGCACTCAAGGATTCGGATACGGTTCCTACCGCTCCGTCGAAACTTGGGACGAATATATCGCCACCGCTTCGGGAGAGGCGTACGTGAAAAGCCTCGTCGCCACTTCGACCGTGGACGCCACCGTTCCCTGCGTCAACCCCTATGACCAAGCGGATACTACCGGGAATGGGGCCAACCAAATCGACGCCGCCTATTCGGTCCTCCGCCAAAACGGCCACATCAAGTTTTCGGGCGTTTTGACCACCGATAACAAAGGCGTTGAAGTTCGTTCTCTTTTCGAGAACCTCAACAACTGGAACGCTTACATCCGCGACGAATACTCCAACCTCGGATTTTCGTTGTTGGATTCTTACGCGCTTCCGACTAAGGACTTCACCTCCGTCTATCAATCGAGCGTGAATTCCAAAATCAACGCGATCCGTTCTTGCATCGCCACCCGTCCGGGCTACTACGGACATTACGGGCCTAACGCCGACTGGCGCGTCCCAATGCAGGAAAAGAGTTGGGGCTATGCCTGGAGCAAAGGCTTCCTCGAAGGCTTGCTCGTTTACCCCGTTTCCTGGCTCACCGACACCTTCGCGATCGGACTCGACCCGAGCCTCTCCGGCTTTGGCCAAATCTGGGCGATCGTCTTCGTGACCCTCATCGTCCGTTTGCTCCTCGCCCTCGTCAGTTTGCCCTCGACCATCGACAGCCAAAAGATGCAGGCCCTCCAACCCGAACTCGCCAAGATTCAGGCCAAATACCCGAATTCCAACACCAACCAAGCCCAAAAGCAACGGGTTGCCCAGGAACAAGCGAACCTCTACAAACGCTACGGCATCAAACCGTTCCGCCAGATACTGATGCTCATCATCCAATTCCCGGTCTTCATCTGCGTCTGGTCCGGTCTCCAAGGATCCTCTGCCCTTGCAACCGGTGAATTCTTGAACGTGTCCCTCTCGGATACCATCCAACAGACCTTGTTTAACGTCAGTGGAACTTGGTACTTGAACACCCATGGCTGGTGGACCGCCCTCGTCTTGTTCATCTTGATGTCGGGCGTCCAGATCATGGCGATGCTCACCCCGAGAATCATCCAAAAGATCCAAACCAAGAATATGGCGAAGATGGGTCGCAACTCCGCCCAAGAACAACAGAACAAGACGATGAAGTGGATGACCATCATCATGACGGGCATGACCATCTTCATGGGCTTCATGCTCCCCTCCGCGATGGGTGTCTACTGGCTCATCGGTGGTTTGATCCAAATCATCCAAACCGTTGTCGTTCAACTCGTTCTCGCCAAAAAGAAAAGGAAATAAACGCTCATGAAAGAATATACTGCGAAGACGGTCGAAGAAGCCGTCGCCATCGCCGCTGCTGAATTCGGCGTGGACCAAAACCGCTTAATCTACGAAGTCAAAGAAGAAAAGAAAACCCTCTTCACCAAACGCGCGGTCATCGCCGTGTACGAAGATGAGGATGCCGCCAAATACGCGGAATCTTATCTCGCCGCCGCCCTCGCCGCCCTTGGGGTTCCGGTGACCACCTCCTCCACCATCGAAGACTCGATCATCAAAGTCTCCCTCGATTCCGAACGCAACTCCATCCTCATCGGTCGCGGCGGAAAGACCCTCCAAGCCCTCAACGAACTCACCAAGCTCGCGGTCTCCAACCACTTCAAGAAGCGTTATCGCATCCTTCTTGACGTCGGGGGATACAAGGAAGAGAAATACGAAAAGGTCGCTTCGATCGCTCGTCGCGAAGCCCGTCGCGTCGTCCGCACCAAAACGGATGCCAAACTCGATCCGATGACTCCGGACGAACGCCGTATCGTCCATAACGCCCTCACGGGAGTGGAACACATCCGCACCGAATCCGTCGGGCAAGGTTCTTCCCGCGCGGTCGTCATCAAATACGTCGACTAAAGCCTATCACTGCCCCGCCAAGGATTTCCTCGGCGGGTTTTTTCTTATCTCAAATGGATGGAATTCCTTAATCTACTATATATAATGTCCGCGCGATGATTAACGAACCGATTATTGCCTTGGCCACCCCGCCTCTAAAAAGTGCCCTCGCGGTGATTCGTCTCACCGGGGAAGGGGTTTTTGAGTTGACCGATACCCTCTTTTCAAAGAAGGTCTCGGGGGTTAATTCCCGTAGCGTTTTAGTGGGGAACTTAAGTATTGAAGGCCGGCTGATCGATGAAGTGGTGCTTTTGGTATATCCTGGGCCCAATTCCATGACGGGGGAAGACGTGGTGGAGATTTGCTGCCACGGTTCCATGGTCATTGTGAACGAAATCATCGAAGCCTACCTCTCCAAGGGCGTCCGTTATGCGACCGCGGGGGAATTCTCCTCTCGGGCGTTTTACCATGGCAAAATGGATTTGATCGAAGCGGAGGCCGTCAACGACCTAATCAACGCGACCACGAAGGAAGCCAAAAACGTCGCCCTTCTTTCTTTGAGTGGGAAAACCTCCGAACTCGTTGGACCCTTAAGGGAAGAAATCTCCTCCCTTTTGGCCCTTGTGGAAGTGGGAATCGATTTCCCCGAATACGACGAAGAGGAAACCGCGACGGGTGAAGTCATCGTCGAATCCTGCAAAAAAATCCGCGCCCGTCTGGAACGTTTGATCGCGGAAGGGGAACAAGGGAAGGTGTACCAAGACGGCGTTCGCGTCGCGATCGTGGGAGAACCTAACGTGGGGAAATCCTCGATTTTGAACGCCTTGCTCGAACAAGACAAAGCCATCGTCTCCTCGATTCCTGGGACGACGCGTGACGTTGTTGAGGGACAAATCTCCATCCATGGGGTCCCCGTGTTCTTATGGGACACCGCGGGGATTCGTTCGAGTGACGATGAACTCGAACAACTTGGGGTGGAACGGACCAAGAAATCCATTGAAGAGGCCGATTTGGTGCTTTTCGTGACCGTCAATGGGGCTCCAAGCAACCAAAAAGAACGAGAACTCCTTCAAAGTGTTTCGGGGAAACCCGTCCTTCGCGTTTACAACAAATCGGATTTAAACGACGCCCCCGCCTCTGATGGGGTGACCATTTCGGCGAAAGAAAAAGACGTCGAAGCCCTGAAGGAAGCGATGTTTGAGCTTTTGGGAATCTCTCCGTCCGCCTGCCAAATCCCATCTTTGAACAACGCGCGGGAACTAGCGATCCTCCGTCAAATCGAAGAAGACATCGCCTTCGTTGAACGAAGCGCGGCCGAGGGAGAGGCGATTGACCTCTTATCCGTCTATCTCCAAAGTGCCTATAACAAAACCCGGGAACTGCTCGGTGAAGACATCACCCATGACTTGACCGATGAAATCTTCTCCCGTTTCTGTGTGGGGAAATAACATGCGACTGATCGATACCCACATGCACCTAAACGATTCCGCGTATGAAGGAAAGGAATCGGAAATCATTGCCCGGGCAAAACAAGAAGGAACGGACCTCCTTTTCTGCGCGGGGTTTGATTTGGAATCCTCGATTCAAGCGGTGAACTATGCCGAAAAACACGACGAAGTTTACGCTTTCGTGGGCTTTCACCCCGAAAACCTCGAGGGAATCGACGAAGAGGGGTTAAAGAAAATTGAAGCGTTGGCGTCTTCTCCCAAGGTCATCGCGATTGGGGAGGTGGGCCTCGATTACCATTGGTTTAAGGACCCTAAGGACCACGAGAACCAAAAGAAATGGTTCATCGCCCAAATTGAACTCGCGAATAAACTCGGACTGCCCGTCTGCATTCACGCGCGAGACGCCTATGGGGATTTGTTGGAACTCCTCACCGAGCACCCGATTCAAAACGGAGGGGTCCTCCATTGCTACTCGGGAAGTTATGAAATGATGGAACGCTTCGCCAAACTCGGAATGTATTTCGGGTTCGATGGGCCCGTCACCTATAAAAACGCGGTGGAACCCAAGAAATGCGCCACCCTTTGTCCGATTGACCGAATCCTTATTGAAACCGATTCCCCGTATTTGACTCCCGTCCCATACCGCGGGAAACCAAACGAGCCTTCCTATCTCCGTTTTATCGCCTCCCAAATCGCGGCGTTGCGTCAAATGGGGGAAAGGGAATTCGCGGAGGCGCTGGACGCAAACGTCGAACGTTTGTTCCACGTGAAACATGGACAAGATTAAGTATTCTGCCGTAATCGTGGTCGAAGGCACCTCAGACGAGGCTCTTCTCTCGTCTTTTCTCGATTGTGACATCGTTTCGACGAACGGTTCTGATGTTCCACGTGAAACAATTGAATACCTGAAAGAACTCTCCAAGACACGGCAGATCGTCGTATTGACCGACCCCGACAGTCCCGGGAGACGGATCCGCGCCGTCTTGGACGAACAAATACCTGGGCTATTCCACGCGTTCGTGCCAAAAGCCAAATGCATCAAGCGCCACAAAGTGGGAATCGCGGAAAGTTCCAAGGAAGATGTCCTCGAAGCATTGTCCCATATTGTTCCCGCGGAAGTGAAAAGAGGCGCCCTCACGATGGGGGATCTCGTGGATTTCGGACTCATGGGGGTCTCGGGCAGCGAAGAACGTCGGAATCGTCTTGAAGAATTCTTCCATTTGGGACACGGGAACGCAAAAACGTTACTCAAACGCCTGAATGCGTGTAATATCACCAAAGAACAAATCTCGGAGGCTCTTGGGCGTGATCTCGGAAAATAAGTTTTATGAAAACATCGCGACGATGAAGCTTCTCGCGAAAAAGGAAGTCGGACAAAACTTCCTAATTGACGCTTCGGTGTGTCATCGCATCGTGGAGGAGTTATGCCCAGAAGACGGGTCTATTTTGGAAATTGGATGCGGCCCGGGATCCCTTACGTACGCACTGTCGAGTTTGCCGAATGAGATTGACGCGATTGACATCGATGAAGGGATGCTCGCGAAGGCTGTTGCCGATTTCGAGGAACTCCCGAACGTCCATCCAAAATACGGGAATGCCGCGGAATACGACTATTCCGCTTACTCATATATCGTCGGAAATCTCCCGTATTACATTACTTCCTTGATTCTCGAACGCGTCCTTCTCGGGGCGAAGAAGTGCAAACGAATGGTTTTCATGGTCCAAAAAGAGGCCGAAATGAGGATTCTCTCCAAACCGGGAACCAAGGAGTATGGTCCTTTATGCATCCTCCTTGCCTTAAGCGGGCAAGCCAAACACCTCTTCAAGGTTTCCCGTCAATGCTTTGTTCCCGTCCCTCACGTGGAATCAAGCGTCTTCCTTGTCGAGGTGAACTTAGAGGCGAACAAGGATGATGTCGCGGAAGCCTATCGCCTCGCCTGCAAACTCTTCTTAACCCGAAGAAAAACCATCTGGAACGGCCTAAAATCCTTGGTTTCTGATGAAACGAAAGGACGTGAGTTACTCCAGGAAACGGGATTATCCCCCTCCCTTCGTCCCGAAGAACTCACCCCCGAACAATATCTCCGTCTTGCAATCGCCTATAAGCGAGTAAAATAGGAATGTCATCCATATGAACATCAAATCCTACGCGAAAATCAATGTTTCGTTGAAAGTCGTCGGAATTCTAGAGAACGGTTACCATGATCTCGAGATGGTCAATTTGCCCCTCGACCTCCATGATGTCATTACCATCGATCCCCTACCGATTGCGGGGGACACCTATATCACCTGCAACGACCTTCGTCTCGTCTCGATGAAGGGGAACCTTTGCACCCGGGCTTTGGAAGCTCTGCGTTCCAAATACGGGTTCAAAGACAATTTCCGGATCAGCATCCATAAATGCATCCCCTTTGCCGCGGGGCTCGGGGGAGGATCGAGCAACGCTGCGGTGGTCCTTCAATCCATCAACAAGATGTTGCGTCTTGGCGCGAGCAAAGAAGAACTCGCGGAGATTGGCCTTTCCCTCGGGGCGGATGTCCCTTATTTCTTGAATCCCGTTCCCGCGATTGTCCGTGGAATCGGGGAGAGCATCACCCCTGTTCCGATGAAAGACGATTGCTATTGCTTGATCGTCAAACCCGAAGAAGGGTTATCCACCTCTGAAATCTACCGTCATAGCGATGAATTCCCCAAAGAAACCATCAATACCGCAGCGGTGGTCGAAGGTTTGGCGGAAGGGAACTTCGAGAAAATTTCCGCGAACCGCGGGAATGACTTATATCCCGCCGCGAAAGCCTTGTTGCCCGTGATTGAAAGAATCGTCACCGAAATCAAAGACGAAGGCTTCGCGGTCGCCGCGATGTCGGGATCGGGAAGCGCCTGCTTTGGGTTAACCAAGGATCATCGACTCGCGATCCGCGCGGAAAGACGGTTCATCAAAGAAGGGTACATCGTCCGTCTCTGCCGCGTCCTTCGCAACAAATAAAGGAGCCAATTATGAACCATTACGCCATCATTCTCGCCGCGGGCAAAGGAACGCGGATGAAAAGCAAACGCAACGATTTGTGCAAAGCCGCCACGCCGATTCTCGGTGTCCCGATGGTGCAATGGGTGATGCAAGCCGTGAAACCCCTGGGGGTTGATTCTTTCGTCACGGTCGTTGGTTTTGCCGGGGAATCGGTGAAAAAGATCGTGGAAAACGAGTCGGACGTGGTTTGGCAAAGCGAACAAAAAGGAACTGCCCACGCGGTAAATGCCGCCTCCGCGATTTTGGAAGGGAAAGAAGGGGTCACCTTTTTGCTTCCCGCGGATCGCCCTTTGCTTACCACCAAAACCTTAAAGGCGATGCGCAACGCCCACGAAGCGAACCATAACGTATTGACCCTTTTGACCGCGGTCGTCGATGACCCAAGAGGTTACGGACGCATCATTCGGGATGGAAACGGTCTCGTTGACGTGAAATCCGACGGAGAATGCTCCTTGGAAGAAAAAGCCAAAAAAGAAGTGAGCATCGGGGTTTATTTGGTGGATAACATCGAGCTTTTCGCGGCTATGAAGGAACTTCCTTCCGGGGCCAGAGGAGAATATCATCTTTCCGATTTGGTCCGTTATTTCCTTCATAATGGCAAGAAGGTGTCTACCTTTGCCATCTCGGACTCCGAAGAGGCGATGGGGGTTAACGACCGCGTCCAACTTGCGGAAGCCTCCGCGATCCTCCAGGAACGCATCTGCAAGAAATGGATGTTGAATGGGGTCACGATCGAAGACCCCCGGACCACCTACATTTCCCCCTCCGTGGAAATCGGGGCGGACACCATTATCCGTCCGAATACCTTCTTACGCGGGAAAACCGTCGTTGGGGAAAATAACGTCATTGGACCGGACACCTATCTGGAAGACGTGGAAATCGGGGATGATAACATCATCGAATATTGCCATTTCACCGAAACAAAGGTCGGGAACCGTACCACCTTAGGCCCATACCTCCGTACCCGAAAAGGGGTGGAGATTGGAGATGAAGCCCATATCGGGAACTTCAACGAACTCAAAAACGTCACGTTTGGGAAAGGCAGCAAATGCGCTCACCTTTCGTACCTTGGCGACGCCTCGATTGGAGAAGGGGTCAACATCGGATGCGGTTCCATCATCGCGAACTACGATGGGGTCAATAAGTTCCATAGCGAAATTGGGGACCACGCCTTCATCGGATCGGGAACGATTCTCATTTCTCCAGTGAAAATCGAAGAAAACGGATTCACCGCCGCGGGAAGCACCATCCATATGGACGTTCCCGCTCACGCGATGGCGATCGCGCGTACTAGGCAAATTAACAAAGAAGGCTACGCGGATGTCTTCCATGAGAAGGCCGTCGAAAAGAAAAAGGCAAAGAAATAAGGAAGATCAAGAAGCACGAAGGAATCTGGGTTCAGGTTCCTTTTTTTTGCGAAATAAAAAAGGGGAAACGCGACTGTAAGGGGGTTGGTTCACGTTTCCCGCTGATACCATAAGGAAAAACGTCAACGGGTGCAAGAAATATTTAACTTTTTTCATATAAGATTCCTTAATGTTTGTCGCGCCCCTATAACAAAAAAAACAAACGGATTCTTCGTTGATATTTTCGTATTGTCATATTTACGGGTTTGAATCCGTTAAAGTATCGATTTTCCACGGTTTTCTCTTTCTTTCGTTATTTTGGAATTCTTCTTTGATTTGTCAATTTATTCTTCGTTGCCCTGTTTATGCTGGGTGAATTCCTTAGGTAAGGCACGATTCTTTACGATTTGGACAATGAAAAAGGCAGCCCCCTTTTGGAAGAGGGCTGCCAATAGCTCGGAAGAACGATTACTTCTTGTGGGCGATCGCGGCTTGAGCAGCGGCGAGGCGGGCAAGAGGCACGCGGAACGGCGAGCAGGAGACGTAGTCGAGACCAACCTCGTCATAGAACATGATGGAGGCGGGGTCACCACCGGTTTCGCCACAGACACCGATGAGGAGGTCCGGGCGAGCGGCGCGGCCACGTTCGACGGCGATCTTAACGAGTTCGCCGACACCATCGACGTCGATGGTTTGGAACGGATCGAATTCGTAGATCTTGCGGTCGTAGTAGAAGGGGAGGAATTGACCGGAGTCATCACGGGAGAAGCCCATGGTGAGCTGGGTGAGGTCGTTGGTGCCGAAGCTGAAGAACTCGGCATCCTTGGCGAGGTCCCCGGCACGGAGGGCACCGCGCGGGATTTCGATCATCGTACCGACGTGGTAGACGAGCTTCTTGCCTTCGGCGGCCATTTCTTTTTCAACGGCGTCGACGACGACTTTCTTCGCCCAGAGGTATTCCTTGGAGTCGCCAGCGAGAGGAATCATGATTTCGGGTTCAACGTCGTGGCCGAGTTCCTTGGACGCCTTGATGGCGGCTTGGATGATGGCCTTGGCGAGAACCGCGTAGATTTCCGGATAGGCGACGCAGAGACGGACGCCACGGAAACCC